>NZ_CBFHZT010000052.1:0-18663 GCF_965660385.1 Polaribacter sp. | reverse complement strand
GAACTAAAATAGATGTATCTAATTTTGGAGAAGATTATACAGAACAGTTTTTTCAAAATGATGGTATTGAAAGATTAAAAGCTTGGTTAGAAATCAATCAATCAAAATGCGATATAATTGCTGATGATGTAAGATTGGGATCCCCAATTTGTAGACCATCAAAAATTGTTTGTATTGGCTTAAATTATGCAAAACATGCTGCTGAAGCAGGAATGAAAATACCAAATGAACCTGTATTGTTTTTTAAATCTACAACAGCAATTGTTGGTCCTAATGATGATGTTGTGATTCCTAAAGGAAGTACAAAAACAGATTGGGAAGTTGAGTTGGCAGTAGTAATTGGTAAAAAAACATCTTATATTTCTAAAGAAGAAGTAGCTAGCCATATTGCTGGTTATGTTTTACATAATGATGTCAGCGAACGTGCTTTTCAAATAGAAAAAGAAGGACAATGGTGTAAAGGAAAAGGCTGTGATACGTTTGCGCCTTTAGGACCATTTTTAGCATCTAAAGATGAAATTAAAGACCCGAATAATTTACACCTTTGGTTAAAGTTAAATGGCAAAATGATGCAAGATAGTTCTACATCAGATTTTATTTTTAATATCGAAGAATCTATAAGTTATATCAGTCAATATATGACGTTATTACCTGGAGATGTAATTTCAACAGGAACACCTTTTGGAGTTGGTTTAGGCTTAACACCACCATTGTATTTAAAACCTGGTGATGTTATGGAGTTAGGTATCGAAGGTTTAGGAGTTTCAAAACAAAAAGTAGTAGCATATTCAGGAAAATGATTATAGATAGTCATCAACATTTTTGGAAATACGAACCTACAAAACATGCTTGGATAGATGATGAAATGGCCGTCATCAGAAAAGATTTTTTGCCAAGTCAATTACAAAAAGTCTATCAAGAAAATGGTATTGATGGTTGTGTAGCTGTACAAGCAAATCAAACGCTTTTAGAAACTGATTTTTTATTGGAATTATCAAATGATTTTGATTTTATAAAAGGTATTGTAGGTTGGGTAGATTTAAGAAGCAAAGATGTTGATGCTACTTTAGAGAAATACTCACATCAAAAAAAAAATAAAAGGTTTTAGACATGTTGTGCAAGGTGAAGCTGACCATAATTTTTTATTGCGACCAAATTTTTTAAGAGGAATATCCGCTTTAAAAAAATATAATTATACCTATGATATATTGATTTTTCCGCATCAATTAGGTGCCACTTTAGAGTTTGTAAAGAAATTTCCAAATCAAAAATTTGTAATAGATCATATTGCAAAACCTTATATAAAAGACGGTTTTTTTGAGGGTTGGGCAACTTTAATGAAAGAAATTGCAAAATGCAAAAATGTATATTGTAAACTTTCAGGAATGATTACAGAAGCAGATTATAATACTTGGACACCAGAACAAATAGAACCTTATATGAATTTAGTTTTGGAGGCTTTCGGATCAGAACGTTTAATGTACGGTTCTGATTGGCCTGTTTGTTTGGTTGCTGGGAATTACGAAAAAGTAAAAAGTTTAACAACCAATTTTATTAAAAATCTTAGCGAAGACGAACAAAAAAATATGATGGGTGCTAATGCAATAAAATTTTATAAGCTATAATTATGGATTTACAATTAAAAGATAAAATAGTTGTGGTTACTGGTGCAGCTGGCATTAAAGGAAGTATTGGTGAAACCATTGTACAATCTTTGGCTAACGAAGGCGCAATTCCTGTAATTGTTTGTAGAAATGATCGTGGATATGGCTATGAAAAAGAGTTGCAAGAAAAAGGAATTGATGCACTTTTTGTAAAAACAGATGTTACCGATACCAAACAAATTGAAGCTGCCGTAAAAAGTATTGTTGAAAAATATGGACGAATTGACGTCTTAATAAACAATGTAGGGGTTAATGATGGAGCAGGTTTAGATGCTTCAATTGATGATTTTGTATGGTCATTAAAGCTAAATCTAATCAGTTATTTTGCCATGACAAAATACTGTTTACCCTATATTATAAAATCAAAAGGAAATATTTTAAATATTGGCTCTAAAGTAGCGCTAACAGGTCAAGGAGGTACATCAGGCTATGCAGCTTCAAAAGGAGGTGTATTGGCATTAACGCGAGAATGGGCAGTCGATTTAATAAAAGAAGGTATTCGAGTAAATGCTTTAATTATTGCAGAAAGTTGGACGCCCGCTTACGATAATTGGATTAAAACACTAGAAAATGGCGAAGAAAAATTAAAAGAAATTGTAAATAAAATTCCGTTAGAAAATAGAATGACTACACCACAGGAAATCGCAGATTCTTGTTTGTTTACTATTTCTAATAAATCATCACATACCACAGGACAACATATTCTGATAGATGGTGGCTATGTAAATTTAGATAGATCTTTATTAACAGAATAAATCAACCCAATAAATAATTAACGAAACTAAATGAATAAATTTAAAAAAGTACCTGTAGTTCCAAAGGAATTATTGGTTCCATTTATTGCTGCTACATCCATTTTTGCTTTATGGGGTTTTGCAAACGATTTAACAAATCCTATGGTTGCAGCCTTTAAAAAAGTAATGATTTTATCTAATAAAGAAGCCTATAATGTTCAGTTTGCTTTTTACTTTGGATATGGTGTTATGGCAATTCCTGCAGCTTTGTTTATAAGAAGATTTTCTTACAAATCAGGTATTTTAGTGGGTTTAGCATTATATGCTTTAGGTGCAGTATTATTTTATCCAGCTGCATTAGAGGGGAGTTATACGTATTTTTTAGTTTCATTATTTGTAATTACTTGCGGTTTAGGTTTTCTTGAAACCACTTCAAATCCATTAATTTTATCAATGGGAGACCCTTCAACTGCTACACAAAGATTAAATTTAGCACAATCTTTTAATCCTATTGGTTCTCTTACAGGTATGATGATTGCTAAGTTCGTGGTTCTTGATAGAATACTTTCTTCCGATTATGAAAATAGTGCAGAAATTATTGCTTTAGGTAAAGAAAAAGCAGCAGAAATAAAAGTACACGATTTAGATGTAATTAGTACGCCCTACATTGCAGTGGGGCTTTTTGTGGCCTTAGTTTTTGTAATTATTTGGAAAACCAACATTCCTAAAATGGCAATGGGTAAACATTTAACAATTAAAGAATCGTTACAAAGAATCTTTAAAAGTAAAACGTATGTGTTTGGTGTTATTGCTCAAACGTTTTATGTTGGTGCTCAAATTATGTGTTGGACTGCTATTTTTCAGTTAGTAGAATATATAAATATTGATAAAGAAAACCCAATTGATGGTACATTTTGGAATATTGGTGCCATGATACTTTTTGTAACAACAAGGTTTATAGGTACTGCATTAATGCGAAAAATCAATCCAGCAAAAATGTTAACCGTTTTTTCAATTGCAGCAGCGTTACTTTGTTTGGGTGTGATATTAACTACTGGTATTACAAGTTTACTTTGTTTGGTTTTAGTATCTGTTTTTATGTCTATAATGTTTCCAACAATTTATGGTTTAGCATTAAAAGATATGGGTGAAGAAGCAAAATTGGCCTCATCTGGTTTAATTATGGCAATTGTTGGTGGTGCATTTTTACCTAAAATACAAGCAGCAATTATGGATTTTGGCGATACGATTAATGGAGAAGAAGTTTTTGGGGATGTAATTACGGGTTCTATTGCAGAAATCCATTTTTCATTTATTTTACCAATGTTATGTTTACTAATTGTAGGTTTATATGGTGTTTATGCTTATAAAGTAACCAAGAAAACAGCATAGTTTTTAGTATGATTACAAAAAAGTATTGTTTGACTTGTGATTTAAAAGATGATCCTATTCTTATAAATGAATATAAAGAACATCACAAAAACGTATGGCCAGAAATTTTAGAAAGCATTAAAGAATCTGGTATAGAAAAGATGAATATTTATAATCTAGGGAATAGGCTTTTTATGATAATTGAAGTGAATGAAACCTTTTCTTTTGATAAAAAAGCAAGGTTAGATGCAGACAACCCTAAAGTACAAGAATGGGAAAAGTTGATGTGGAATTATCAACAAAAATTACCTATGGCAAAAGAAGGAGAAAAATGGCTTCTTTTAGAAGAGATATTTAAGTTGTAATTTTAATTTATTGAGATTTTTACTCTTCTCAAAATAGAGTTAAAAACGTGAGTTCGATTTAACTTCTCTGGCCAAAGAGGTTTATTTGTTTGAAAATTAACTTGTTGCCATTTCGAACAAAACATTATGTAGTTGAAAAATCTAAACTTTTTATTGCCAAAATTTAGAGTCCTCCTTAAGATATATATTACAATACCTTGACTCTTGTAATTTACTTATAAAATAACAATCAAAATTCAGGTTGGTGAGTTTACTTAGTGATATCGGTCTTGTTTGTGAAAATTAGCGGATTTTTAGCAATAAATTTTCGGATTATTGTCAATCTTTAATGTATTCACAATATTTGAGTTAAGAAGTAAAGTCGCTATTTTTTATATAATTTATTGTAGCCAGTTTCTCTCTGTATTTTTGGTTAATACCTCTTTCAAATTCCGCTTTGTTAGTTCTCAATAATTCCATTCCTATTCCATTTGCGATATTTGGATTCAAATCCCTTAAGTGAGTATCGCTCCAAATTCCTAACTCAATAATTATTGGTGTCAATGCCAATCCTTTCTTTGTTAAAAGATAAATATTTGACTTTTTATTATTCGGAAGCTTGGTTTTAATAATAATTCCAAACTCTTCCAATTGCTTCAATTTTGTGGTCAATATATTCGTTGCGATACTCTCATCACTTTCGGTAAAGTCTTTAAAAGTTTGTTTGTTCTCTATGAGCATTTGCTTCACTATAACCAACATCCATTTATCGCCGATAATATCTAAAGCCGAAGTAAAAGGGCAATTGCATCTAAAATTTATTTCCATTTTCTTTTATATCATTTGATAGTTACAAAGATAGTAAAATATATTTTTTACTTGCAAAATGAAATTAAATATGAAAAATACTTGCATTTTAAAAGTATTGTTGTAGTTTTGCTTGTGAATTACAAGTAATAAATATTAACATAAAATGAAATCAATGAAAAAAGTATTTTCGGTATTAGTGTTAGCAGGCATTCTTATTTCATGCAACACATCAAAAACAAATTCAACAAGTACGAATAATCAACCAAAAACAAAAACAATGAACAACAAAGAAATTGTAGGAACCTTCTTAGGTGCAGTAGCTAAACAAGACGCTGAAACAATGCGTAAATATGCAAATTCAGATTATATTCAGCATAATCCATTTGTTCCAACAGGACTTGAACCCTTTATAGGTTTATTACCTGTTTTAAAAGAACATGGAACGTATGCTGAAAACGTTCGATTTTTTCAAGATGGCAACTATGTGTTTATGCATAATATATGGCATAATGCCAAACCATTTGGTGCAGATCAAATGGTAGCTTTTGATATTATACGTGTTGATGAAAATGGAAAAGTAGCCGAGCATTGGGATGCTATGATGCCACAAACTCCGCCAAATGCTTCTGGAAGAACGTTAACAGATGGAGAAAAAACAGCAGCAGATTTAGACAAAACCGAAGCTAATAAAACCCAAGTAAAAGCATTATTTGATATTCTTATAAATGGAACGCAAGAAGAAGCAGGTGCAGCAGTAATGGCAAATTTTGACCCCAATTACAAGCAACACAATCCAAAAGCTGCTGATGGATTAGAAGGCTTTATGAATGCACTTCCTAATGAACAATGGGTGTTTACCAAACAGCACAAAGTTTTAGGTGAAGGTAATTTTGTCCTTTCTATTTCAGAAGGAACGCACAAGGGCATGCACTCTGTTTTCTACGATTTACTTCGTTTAGAAAATGGGAAAATTGTAGAGCACTGGGACGTTATTCAAGAAATTCCAACTGAAGGATTAGCACATAATAACGGAATGTTTGGATTTTAATAACTAAAAAAGAAAGAAAATGAGTAAAGAAACAATTTCAATTTTAGGGTTAGCTCTATGTTTAGTCCCTGCAGTTGTGCACGCTATAGAGGTTATTAAGCCCATTTGGGTGCGTTGGATAGTTAATTTAGTGTTGCCCTTATTTGCCCCTGGCTTGCCAAACAAACAGAAGTCTATCAATGAAAATGAGCAGTTAAGTATGCTAGATGCTGCTATTGCTGCCGCTCCAGAAGCCAAAAAGACTGCCGCTAATGATTACATTTTTATCCTGCTGTTTATTCAAAGACAAGGTGCTTTAGCGTTCATTGCTATGTCTGTAGCTGCTATTTATGCAATGGGTTTGTCTTTACCTGAACGACATATTATTCACCTGATGTTTTTGGTAATGTCTGGATTATTTCTTTTGGTTGATGCTAATCAAGCAGGGATTCCATTCTTAGGGCATCACCCTAGAGTATCCAAAAACGGGCGTAATGTATCTATTGTGTTTTGTCTTTTGTGGATTGTATCTACCGTACTAAATTATCTAGCATTTAATGTATCAATCGTTTAATTAAAATTTTAAATATTTCAATAATGAAAAACATAATAATAACAGGAAGTAGTAGTGGTTTTGGTTTAAAAGCTGTCAAAGATTTTGCAGATAAAGGCAATAAGGTGTTCGCAACGATGCGAAATCCAGAAGGAAAAAACTCAGAAAAAAAGGCAGAATTGGAAGGATATTCAGACCACATAAAAGTTGTTGATATGGATGTTACTAACGATGATTCTGTAAAAAAAGCAATGGCTAATATTCTTAAAGAAGCTGGGAATATTGACATATTAATCAACAATGCTGGTATTATGTACATTGGTATTACAGAGGCTTATAGTTTAGAACAGGCTCGTTTTCAAATGGAAACTAATTATTTTGGTGCAATTAGAACAATGCAAGCCGTTTTACCTAGTATGAGAAAATCAGGCAAAGGTTTAATTATTAATACGTCTTCTTTGGTTGGTAGAATGTCACCACCATTTTTTGGTACTTATACAGCTACTAAACACGCTTTAGAAGGTTACTCGCAAGCTTTAAGATATGAGGTTTCGCCTTTTGGTGTAGATGTGGTAATGGTTGAGCCAGGACCTTTTGGAACTGGATTATTGGCTTCTGGTCAGATGCCTGCACATAATGAAGTTCTTGATACTTATGGTGAATTAGCAGGTGTTCCTAATGCAATGGGCGAAAATTTTGCTCAAATGTTACAAAGTGAAGATGCACCAGACCCACAATGGGTGGTTGATGCTTATTTAAAATTGGCAGAAATGCCATTTGGCAAGCGTCCAACTCGTACGGTTGTGGGAATAACTTGGGGTGTTGACAAAATAAATGAGTTGACACAACCTATTCAAGATAATGTTCTTAAAGAAATGCAACTCGATACCGTACTTGGTGGAGTTACATCGTAACCATTCTACTTTAGAATAAAAAAATCACAAGGATTTCGATTCTTGTGATTTTTTGTTTCTTCCTTATTTTTTCTTTTGAAAGCAAAGTTTTTCTCAACTTAGCTGCAATTATATTATACAAAAAAAGAGGTATATGCTTGCATATACCTCTTTATAATTTATAAGATTACTCTTATTAATTTGTTACGAATTTTACTGCTTTAGTACCTTCGAATGTTTTTACAGTAGCAATGTAAAGACCAGTTTTTAATTCAAACTGAGTATCTTGATCTATATTCATAGACTTTACTAAAGCTCCAGTTATACTGTAAACTTTAACTTCAGTTTTAGAAGATACATTAGAAATAAATACTGTTTTTCCATAAGATCTTACATTTGAAGTAACCTCAGAAAATTCATTTACTTTATCTACACTTAAGGTAAAGTCATTGTTTTCAACTAAAGTAGTTGGTACAGGTATACCAGTAAGTTTGTAAGCTGCATTTCTCCAAATCGTTAATGCCTCAGGAGATATGTTTGCTCCATCATTTCTAATGATTGCACCATAATTAAAAGCAAATGCAACTATTGGAGCTTGTAACACATCTGTAGCTACAGTTCCAATTTGAGTTCCAGATGGTATATCATTTATAATGATTGAAGTATCTGGAGATGTAGTTAAATCTGAAACAGTTGCTAAGTTTGTTCCTGCAGTACTAATTTCAAGATCTTGTAATACATCTATTGCATTGGTTCCAACAGCACCATTATTATCTGATTGCCCAGCATATAATCTTATATCATTAGAACCTGAAAAATCAATTCCATTAAATAAAGAATTTGTTTGATTGGCAGGGTCTATAGTAACAGATACTTCTGTTGAAAGCACCACAGCAGCTGCAGCTGAAGAAATTCCTTTTCCATTTCTTAAAGCCCAAGTTTTGTTATAAATAACAGGAATTGTAATGTTTTGAATTCCAAAAGGTCCAGTAGCTTTCCATATATCATCACCAGAACCAAAAGTTTCTTGTGCTATTGCTAAATCATAACCTGTAAAATCTACACCAGTTCCAGCTCCATCAGTTTCAACAACAGTAACATTAAAGTTTTCATCATCCGTTAACATTCTAATAATTGGGTCATCTGTTGAAGCAGAAGCATCTGCTGCAGGAGTGAAACCTGCTTTAGTAACATATAACACGTCTTTAGCTAAAAAGAATGCTGGGTTTTCTACTAAAGTAGTTGGAACTTCAGATGGTCCGTAAGCAAGCATATAAGCTGCATTTCTCCAAATAGTTAAAGCTTCTGGGCTAATGTTAGCGCCATCTCCTAAAATTTGAGCACCATAACTAAATGCTAAACCAATTGCGTTTACTTGTAATACATCTGCAGCATCTTCACCTAATTGAGTCCCTGCAGGCATATAGTTTACTAACATTGCTTTGTCAGCATCTGTAATTTCAGGAACTGTAGCAACTGAACCAGCTGATGTACTTGAAAATTCTAAATCATTTAAAACATCTATAGCTTTGTTACCTCCAGTACTACCATCGTCATTAGCAGTTGCAGATTTAAAAATTCTAATATCATCTCCATTAGAAAAATCAATACCACTAAATAATGGGTGTGAAGTATTTGTTGCAGTTATAGATAAATTTTGAGTACCAGTTACAGCAGCATCAGCATCTGTTACAGCTTTACCATTTCTAAATGCCCAAGATTTGTTGTAAATAATAGGTACAGTAACATCTTTTACACCTAATACTCCACCTGGTTGAAACATTGCAGCACCAGAACTAATTGTTTCTTGTGCAATAACAAGATCATAACCAGTAAGATCTACAGCAGAACCATCAGAAGGAGTTTCTAAGTAAGTTACAGCAAACTTATCATCTGCCATTAACATTTTAATTACAGGGTCTTGACCTGGAGCAGAAGCACCAGCTCCTGATCCTACACCAATTTGGTTTACATACAATATTTTTTTAGGTAAAAAGAATGCAGGATTCTCTACTAATGTTGTTGGTACATCTAAACCAGCAAGTATATAAGCTGCATTTCTCCAAATAGTTAAAGCTTCTGGACTAATATTAGCACCATCACCAAAAATTTGAGCTCCATAGCTAAATGCAAAAGTAATAGCATCAACTCCTAAAACATCTGTAGCAGCTTCACCTAATTGTGTACCAGCAGGAATGTGGTTTATTAAAATTGATTGTGATGCATCTGTTACCTCTGGAACAGTTGCTAATGTACCAGCGTTTGCATTAGAAATGTTTAATCCATTTAATACGTCTATAGCTTTGTTTCCACCAGCACTACCATCATCATTAGCAGTTGCAGATTTAAAGATTCTAACATCATTGCTAGCAGAAAAATCAATACCACTAAATAATGGGTGTGTTTGGTTAGCAGCGTCTACAGTAACCGATAAGTTTTGAGTACCAGTAACAGCAGCATCAGCATCAGTTACAGCCTTACCATTTCTAAAAGCCCAAGATTTATTGTATATAATAGGTATAGAAACATTATTGATTCCTAAAACCCCATCTGGTTGAAACATTGCAGCACCAGAGCTTATAGTTTCTTGTGCAATAACCATATCAAAACCAGAAAGATCTGGAAGTGTTGATCCATCTTGTGGTGTTTCTGCATAAGTTACTTCAAACATTTCATCTGCCATTAACATTTCAATTACTGGGTCCTCTCCTGGAGCAGAAGCACCTTCACCTTGTCCAACACCAACTTGGTTTACATATAAAACCTTGGTTGGTTTTCTTTTTAACATTGGGTATTCTACATCTATGTAAGGTAAGTAAATATCACTACCTCCATTAGTTGCATCTGCCATTAACTCTAAGTTTTGACCACCTCCGTTTGGAAAGTATTCTATGGTAATAAACTCTTGTAAATCACTACCAGCTGCAGCAGTAGCATTTAATGTTTCTTGATATGTAGTTTTTGATGGAGCAGAAGTTGCAACACCATTAACTTTTATATAAGCTTTGTTGTTGTTATTAGGCATTTTTACTTCTAAGCCTAAACTTGAATATTGAGATAATGGAATTTTTACAATACCTGTACCAGCAGGCTTTACAAAAACTCTAGCACCAGCTTTCATGTTTAAGCCATAGGTACTGCTATGAAAGTTATCACCAGCTGCATGTCTGTATTGTAAAACACCATCTGCACTTAAAAATCTATCAGTTTGTGGTTGAGCATCTGCTTCAGGAGATCCTTGAATTACATAACCATCAACAGGGTTTGGAATGATTGATCCATCAGTAAAATCATATCTAGTTGTTTCCGTTGTTACTTCATACTTATCGTATACAGGGTTTGTGTATAGTGTTGTAGGAACAGTTTGACCTGTTAACATATACGCTGCATTTCTCCAAATAGTTAAATACTCAGAAGTAACATTTCCACCATCTTGTTTAACAGTAGCTCCATAACTAAATCCAAAAATAACAATATCTTGTGTACTAACCTCGCTAGCAGTTCCAAGAGTTGTTCCAGAAGGTATGTAATTGATTACAGCTGCTTTATCTTCTTCTCCTGTAGTAACTTGTTCTACTGAAGCTAATAAAGTTCCAGCTGAAGAATTTTCTAAACCGTTTAAAACGTCTATTGCTTTGTAACCTTCTTCACCCTTGTCATTTGAAGTAGTTCTAAATAATGGAATTTCTGATCCGCCTCCAAAATCAATACCACTAAACATATCGCTAGAAGTGTTTACAGCAGTTACTGATAAATTTTGGGTTTGTGTAACCTGAGCTCCATTTCTTGCAACATCAACAGCATCTCCACCTCTAAAAGCAAATGTTTTAGAATAAATAACAGGTACTGTTAATTCATCAATATGTAATGGATTTCCATCTTGAAAAACTCCATTATTGGAAGCCATAGAATCTGATACAATAACTAAATCAAAACCAGTAAAATCTATTGGATTACCAACTGAATTAGCTCCTGTATTGTTTTCGCCAACTTTTGTTACAACAAAATCTTGACCTATTTCTACGTAAGACACTGTAAAATTGGCATCAGCATCTAGCATCCTTATCACAGGATCGTCGCCAGGTGTTGAGGCTCCAGAGCCTGGTGGTACTTCTACACCATCTTGATTAATGTAGAGAACATTTTCTTGTGCTTGCAGTGTACTGAAAGCAAAAAACAATGTTAGCATTAAAAATGTAATTTGTTTTTTCATAATTAAGTAAATTAAATTTATTTGTTTATAATTAAATTAAGTAATACCTATAATAAGATATATCTAAATTTTAGGGTACTAAATTGTATAATATATAATAGACTTGCAATATTTTTGAACAACGGTCGATTTTGTAATCGATTACAGCTTTACGGATAGCCTCTGGAATTTAAGTTCAATTCATATTATTAAGGATAACACTATAGGGTTGAACTTATTCAACAGTATAGCTGCATTAAAAAAAGGTTTTTAAGGTAAGAAGATATGCGATATTTCCTGAAATCTTTTTCTTATTTTAAAACAATTCTTTTCTGAAAAGAATGGGTATTGGTTACCAATTTTAAAAAGTACACTCCTTTTGGGTAGTTGCCTACTTTTAATTTGTTAATGCCAGATTTAAATTTATGAATTCTTTGCACTACCTGCCCTAAAGAATTAACCAATTCACCATGAATATCTTTATCTGAATTGAATTCAATATTAAATTCATCTGTAGCTGGGTTAGGCCAAATTTTAAAAAACGCTTCAAGATTAGAATCTTTTACAGCAAGAGCATTATCATAGGTAAATTTTAATATGGTTCCAGGATTTTTCATGGTAGTAACCACGTTCATTCCAGAAGCATCTGCTGTTTTTCCAGAACCATCTGTTATGATGTAAAAAGACTTTCCATCTGGGTCTGTAACAATATCTCTATACCTATTTTGTGTGTAAAAGTGTTGTGTTGCATCACTTTCTACAGCAGTACCATCACTATTTAATTTTAATCTATAAATTCTTCCTTTTTTTAAACTGGTTAATAAAAGTGAGTTTTTCCATTCAGCGATTTCATCACTTTCATAAATACCAAGACTTGAGGGTGCAATATTAGGACGACACATCCAAGAATTGTTACAACCAGAAGGTTGGGTTGTATTTGGTAAAAATAAAGACATTAATGGATCTTGATAATTGGCTTTGTTAAATGAAGTTTCTTTGTCATGGCAACCATCATTATCATAAACTAAATTATCTATAACACCAACAACAAATGGCCATCCGTAATTTTTACCAGGTTTTAAAATATTTACTTCATCATCTGAGCTAGGGCCATGTTCATCGGAATATAATACACCATTTGACCCAAAGATTATGCCTTGTGGATTTCGATGACCGTAAGTAAAAATATGACTTTTTACACCATCAATAATAGGGTTGTCATCAGGTATTGAACCATCTAAATTAAGTCTTAAAATTTTACCAGGATATTTAGACCAATTTTGGTTGTCTATTTCTTGTTGTGTTGGTAAAAACTGAGCTAAATTAGTGTTGCAGTTTTTTACACCTTGATCGCCAATGGTGTAATAAAGTTTCTCATCAGCTCCAAAAATAAGTCTCCCAGAATTATGATCATTGCTTGCAGGTAAATTTGAAATGATTGTTAAAGGGGTTGTTAAAGCATTGTTATCTCCATTATTTTGATACGTGTAACGCACTAATTTTTGCGCTCTTTTGCCAGACGTAAAATAGGTGTATGAAACATATACATAAGGTTTTCCAGAAAGGATGTCTTTATGTAGTGCCATACCTAATAAGCCTTCTTGACCTCCATTTGCGTAAACATCAGAAATTTTTAATAATTCATCTTTTACTGCGGTTTCTGGATGCACTCTTACAACAACGCCCTTGGCTCTTTCTGTAACCCATAGAAAACCTTCTGGGCCATAATGTAAATCCCAAGGAGTGTTTAAAAAATTATTTGCGCCAATTTGAGTCATGGTAAAATTGGTGTCTTGTGATTTTAGCGTAGCACTTAAAAAAATAAAGAAAATAAATAGTGCAGGGCGTAAGGCTATTGTTGAATTCATACTTAAAAAAGTTAATGTTTGGTTTTTATTTTTTTTTAATCTATTGGTAATTATGTCGATAATGATTAAAAATCAATAAGTTTGGCAATATAGTAAAAAATGCAATCGATTACATATTTATTTGTAACGTATTGTATTTTTATTTATTTAGTGTACAAAACACTTTTAATTGTATTTTACAGCACTTTTAAATAGTAGGTATTAGTAATGACGTTTATTTTTGAGAGTAATTGTAAACACTTTAAACGCATACAACATTTGTTAAGAAATTTTTATCTGATACAAAAAGCATCAAAACCTTATGCAGCTGAAAAATTACGTTTAGAGTAGTTAAAAAAATACACTGTAAAATCTTAAATAGGTTCTTTCAGTGTCAAGAAATCTGTAAATTTATCACTTGTTTTTTAGAATTTTTTTATACCTTTATTTCATGTTGTTTTGTGCTCATATTTATGCGTTAAACACACTACATAAAAATATACTACATTATTTGCTAAACTATTGTAGTATATCTACACAATAATACTAGTATTTCCAGTCAACTTTACTACAACTTTATCAAAATAGGTAAGGTCGCGTGTTGTAAAACAAACCTTACTTTGTCAATAAAGTACGGTAAGTTTTGTAAAGTAGTTACTAATGTGCCTTTTTTGAATTGTAATGCTTTAGGTTAGCGTATTGTTTTTTATCGCTATGCGTTAGCGTGCTTAACTATTACAGAATCACAAATAATTTTAGGTTACAAACCATAAAGGGCGCTTTATAAAAGCTTACTATAAAATGCTTAGGTAACAATGCATATGGTAAATGGTATAAAGTAATTAAAACTCAAAGAGGTCTTTAGGCTAATATTTCTTCATTTTTAGTCCAAATGACATTCGTTTTAAATCCTAATAAACCCAACGAATTACGAAACAGCATTTTTTAAGTAGAACTCAGGTTACTAGAAAAATAGCATTACCAAATTAAAAATCAACAATAAAAAGCGCTTTATCTACATTTAAAATTATATTTTTATAAACTACTATGAAAAATCGCCTTTTAAATGAATAAAATTAATACCAGAAAAGCTTTAAACCCTGCCTACAGAAAGCACAAACCCTTACGTAAAGAGGTTACGTATTTTACAAATCAATTGGTAAAGTGTATTGATGCAATTAAATTGAGTGATGATAATGGAGAAAGTGAAGAGCATACAAAAGCGCATTTCATTTCATTTTTTAAAGACACTTTCTATGCCAATAATTATATAAATACAAAAGAAAGAATAGATCTTGCCATTTATTTAGACAATAATGCAAAGTCTGATGTAGGTGTAATTATTGAAGCAAAAAAGCCAAGTAATAAAGCAGAATTTTTAAAACCAGACAACCTTAATAGAAAAGCATTGCAAGAGTTGTTATTATATTATTTAAGAGAACGTTTAGATAATGGCAATAACAATATTAAGCACCTAATTGCTACCAATGGTTATGAATGGTATCTATTTAAAGGAGAAGATTTTTACAATTACTTTTTTAAAAACAAAGCATTAATTAAAGAATATGAACGTTTTAGAGATGGCTTAAAAGACACTTCTAAAAATGAATTATTCTATAACGAAATTGCCAAGAAATACATTGCAGAGGTTCAACAAGATATTCCTTTTGTTTATTTAGATTTTTCTAAAATTAACTTCAATAATTTAAAAGATAGCCACTTAAACACATTGTACAAAATATTTTCTGATGTACATCTTTTAGGACACACTTTTGGTAATGACAGTAATCAGCTAAATAAAGCATTCTACAACGAGTTATTACACATAATTGGTTTAGAAGAAATAAAAGACAAAGGCAAAAAAATAATAAGTAGAAAAACAGAAAAAGACAGAGACTACGCATCTTTATTAGAAAATACCATTGTAATATTAGAAGACAGAGATTATTTACCAAATATAAAAAGCATTGCTAACGGAAAAGACAAGGCTTTTAATGCAGGTTTAGAGTTATGTTTAACTTGGGTAAATAGAATCTTATTCTTAAAATTATTAGAATCTCAATTAGTAACCTATCATCAAAAAGATGAAAAATATAAATTCTTAAATGCAAGCTTTATTAATGGGTTTGATGAATTGAACGATTTATTTTTCTCTGCATTAGCAAAACCTATAGATGAAAGGCACCCTAAATACAAAGACAAATATCAAAACATACCTTATTTAAACAGTTCTTTATTTGAAAGAAACACCTTAGAGAATGAAGCTTTTGAAATATCTTCTTTAAATAATGATGATATTGTAATTTACAGTGGCACAGTTTTAAAAGATGCCAATGGTAAAAAGCAAAAAGGAAAACTATCTACTTTAGCATACCTATTTAAATTTTTAGATGCCTACGATTTTGCAACAGATGGTTCTGAAGGTATAGAAGACGCACAAGAAACCAAATCGTTAATAAATGCTTCTGTATTAGGTTTAATTTTCGAGAAAATAAACGGTTACAAAGAAGGCTCTTTTTACACACCTGCATACATAACCATGTATATGTGTAGAGAAACCATTAGAAGAACAGTAATTCAAAAATTTGCAGCGCAAGAAAACGACCAAATTGAAACTTTTGAAGATTTGCAATCTTATTGTGGTAGATTTTTTAAAGCCAATGATTTAAAGCGCTTAAACAATATTGTAAACAGTATAAAAATTTGTGACCCAGCAGTAGGGTCTGGGCACTTTTTAGTAAGTGCATTAAATGAATTAATTGTAATAAAAAACGAACTTCGTATTTTAATTGATGCAAAAGGGGTTCCTTTAAGATGCGATATAGAAATTGTAAATGACGAGTTATATGTAATAGATGATAAAGGTTTGTTGTTTGAATATAACCCAACAGACAAAGAAAGCGTAAGAACACAACATACCTTATTTCACGAAAAACAAACCCTAATAGAAAACTGTTTGTTTGGGGTAGACATCAACCCAAATTCTGTAAAAATATGTAGACTCCGTTTATGGATAGAACTACTAAAAAACGCCTATTATCAGCAACCAAAAACCAGCACCCAAAAACCACAACTACAAACACTGCCTAATATAGATATTAATATAAAATGTGGAAACTCTTTAATAAGCCGTTTTAATTTAGATGACGATTTAAAAGATGCATTTAGAAACAAAAAGAATAAAGAAACTATTAAATATTCTTTAGAAGATTATAAAAACGCAGTAGCAGAATACAAAGAAACCAATAGCAAAGAGCGTAAACGTGAAGTTTTACAAATTATAGATGAGGTTAAAAACAACTTTAAAAGTACGCTAGACAGTAAATTTATTGGTAAATTTCAAAAAATTCAAGGCGATTTAATTAACGAGCAAGAACGCCAAAACAACTTAAAAAGCTTTGGTGAAAAAATTAAGAAAGCAGAAAAAGATGCACTTAAAAAATTAAAAGTAAAAGCAGATAAAGCCTTTTTAGAAAAAGAAGAAATTGTAAACAATGCTATTTATAAAAATGCTTTTGAGTGGCGTTTTGAGTTTCCAGAAGTATTAGCAGAAGATGGTGCTTATATTGGGTTTGATGCTGTGATTGGGAATCCGCCTTATATTAAAGAACGAGATGCAAAAGATATTTTTGCGCCAATCCGTAAAAGCCCTAAATGGCAAAAACATCTTCAAGGTAAAATGGATTTATGGTTTTTCTTTTTGCACCAAGCATTTAATATTGCCCAAAAAAAGGGTTACATATCTTATATTACAAACTCATATTGGGTTAAAAGTGATGGTTCTAAAAAATTGATTAATAGGGTGTTTAATGAAAAAACTTTAGTAGAAATAGTTTATTTTGATGATTATCCAATTTTTGAAGAGGTTTCAGGGAAACATATGATTCATTCGTACTTAAACAATTTAGAAAGTGAAGAGTATGATGTAAAATTAATTACCATTGATACTAAAAATTTCAATAAAAATATTAGTGAACAGGAAATTAATGTACATCACAATAAAGAAGTTGTCGAAACCAATTCTATAAATTTAGATGTTAGTTCTAATGCTTTATTTAAAGGGTGTATAGATTTAGGAGAATTATTTGATGTTTCACAAGGTGTGGTAGAAGCTTCAGATAAGGTTGCCAAAAGTAAATTAACCGAAGAATTATCAGAAAAATTCAATATTGGAGAAGGTGTTTTTGTCATCAATAAAGATGAAATTGAAAGTTTACAATTAAGTGAAGATGAATTAAAGCTATTAAAACCCTATTTAAACTCAAACAATGTTTTAAAATACAGCATAGATTTTAATGATGAATACTTAATATTTTCTGATAAAAAAATTAGAGTAGAAATACAA
Organism: Polaribacter sp.; assembly: GCF_965660385.1. Classification (GTDB taxonomy): domain Bacteria; phylum Bacteroidota; class Bacteroidia; order Flavobacteriales; family Flavobacteriaceae; genus Polaribacter. The sequence goes on along the minus strand of NZ_CBFHZT010000052.1, from coordinate 883 downwards.
GAAAATAAATATCCAAAATTAAAAAAACATTTAGATAATGTAAGACCTTTTATTACTTCATCAAATGCACCTTATGGTTTGCATAGAGATAGAAGTTCAAAACTTAACCCTTTTGATATTCCAAAACTGCTTTGTGCAGGTATGTTTAAATCACCTCAATTTACTTATGATGAAAATCAGTTTTATGTTGGTTTCTCGTTTTCTGTAATTTGGCAAAAAAATGAAAATTATAGTTTAAAATATTTACTAGGAATTATGAACTCGAAATTAGGTGAATATTGGTTTAATGTAAATGGAAAAAAAAGAGGAGTAGGTGTAGATATTGGGGTAAAAGTATTTAGACTATTTCCGGTAAAAAAACTAAAAGAAGAGTTCCAAAAACCATTAATTACTTTTGTTGATAAAATCCTAACACTAAAAAAAGAAAACCCAAATGCAGATACTACCATTTTAGAAAAAGAAATAGACCAAATGGTTTATAAATTATATGGTTTAACAGAAGAAGAAATTGCTATAGTTGAAAACTCTTGAGATTCACGAACACAATTGAAACAATAATAAAGTTGTTAGCTAAATTGCTATTGTAGCGCATAGTTAAAAAGAATGGCTGCTGTTACAGTAAAAAAAAGACTTTAAAAGGCCTTGGGCTTTTTTAGATAAGTATTAAAAAAACATTGAATTAAAACTATAATTGCCTTGTGTGGTCCCCACAAAAACCAAAAAACCCTATAAACGTTGCGTTTATAGGGTTGTTTTGTGGTACCTCCAGGAATCGAACCAGGGACACAAGGATTTTCAGTCCTTTGCTCTACCAACTGAGCTAAGGTACCATTGCCTTAGCGGATGCAAATATAAAATGTTTTTTTATATCTCCTACATAAAA
>NZ_CBFHZT010000051.1:0-19003 GCF_965660385.1 Polaribacter sp. | reverse complement strand
TTCCATTTATCTTGTAATCCAGCTCCTGTAGGCCCACCATAAGTGCCATCTTCAGCATAAACTGGAATTAATGGATTTTGCAATAAAGCATCTTCCATTGAATTTGATTTTACTTCATTAAAATTTGCAATTGTTAAATTTTGACCTAAGGTAACTCTCTCTTTAAAGAGTTTAATACTTGAATTTATTCTAAAATTGATTCTTTCATAATAGGTGTTTTTAATTATACCTTCATCTTTAGCATAACCTAAACCAGAAAATATTTTCCACTTATCTGTTGCATAAGAATAACCGAAATCTGTTGTTGTAGAAATAGAGTTTCTTGTAATTTCATCAACCCAGTTTGTATTAGAAACCCTTAAATTATTATTAGCATCTAAGAAAGTTGGTAATTGAGTACCTGGTGTATATACGATATTACCAGCAACTACAGGAACCCCACCATTAGCTCTATACCTAACATCTAACCAATCTTGAGCGCCTAAAACGCTAAAATCCTCTCTCATGGTATTTAAAGTTAAACGAGAATCTAATGTTATTTTTTTGGTACCACTTTTAGCTTGTTTGGTAGTTACAATTATTACACCTCTTGCAGCTTCTGTACCATAAATACCAGCGGATGCTGCATCTTTTAATACTTGAATACTTTCGATATCATTTGGATTTAAACCTGCTGGAGAATTGGTTTGCACACCATCAATTACCCACAAAGGTCCAGTACCCCCAAACACAGATGTAAGACCACGAATAGAAATTTGAGTATCATTACCACCAGGAACACCAGAAGAAGTTAAACTTAAACCCGGAACTCTAGATTGTAATTTTGAAACAACATTTGGCGTAGCTACTGAATTTAACTCTTCTACTTCTACTACTGTAATTGCCCCAGTAATATCTTTCTTTTTTTCAGTTGAATACCCTGTAATTATAATTTCATCGAGATTAGTTGCAGATTCTTTTAAAACAAAATTATATACATCCTCATTTCCTATAGTTTGTTTTAAATCTTGATAACCTAAATAAGAAACAAGTATCTCTTCACCTACATTTACTTTTATTTGATACTCTCCATTAAAGTCTGTTGTTGTTCCTTTTTGGGATAAAGAAACCACAATATTAACTCCAGGTATAGGCTCACCATCTTCTGAAGTAACTTTTCCAGAAATGGACTTTTGTTGTGCAAATGCTGTTGCAAAACAAAAAAACATAATAATAAAATAGTTTTTTTTCATTTGTTTATAATAATTGATTGTTTAATTGATTCATTTTTATATTTATTAATTTGCTCATGTTTAATTATTTAATTCATATATTGATATATCAGCAGATGCTTCGCCACCTTTTACAAATAAATCAACATTGTTTGCATTGCTCATGGTTGGGAAAAAGCGACCTGTAAAATGTGATTTATCGTCAATAAAAACCTCTAAAACAGATCCATCAACAAAAATTCTTAAATTAATTGTAGAATTTGCAGCTATGTTATAACTACCTCTTCTAATATCTTTTCTTACTAAATCACTCAAAGAAGATTTAGATGCATCAACTACCCATTGTTGAGCTGAAACATCATAATACACTCTATACTCTTCTTCACCATTTGGTGATTTTCCTAATATTATACCTATTTCATTAGCATTACCAATGTTTATAGATGCTTCCATTTCAAAATGACGCCCATTATAGCCGTTTAAATAATTTGAATTACTTTCTTTAATTTCTAACCCTGAAAATGAGGTTTTATCTCCTCTAATCATCTTTAGGTTTGGATGGGGTTTTATTAAAATATCATTGTTATTATCTAATTCCCAAACTTGTGGTATACTAAATAAATTTGCCCATCCTTGATCCATTTGGAATTTTGCTTTGACTTCATCTGGTATAATACCAATAGCAGTAACATTTCCATCCATATCTTTAGCTACAGCAGGTGATAAAAATCCATTTACAACTTCTAACTTTTTAGGCTCTTCAAAATCAGGAGTAAAAACACCATTTTCGAATTGACCAATCCAATAAGTTGTAATTGCAGGTGTAGCATCTGGAGTTTTTTGTAACAATAACATCTCTTTTCCGTTTGGAAATTCATGTAAAACAGGCATTTCCCAAAATTCTCCTTGACCTTTATTCTTGTTCCCTTGAAATGCTATACCTTGATAATCCCAATTGTTAAAATCTGTACTCTTGTAATAAACTACATTACCACCTTTAGAAGAAATACCACTACCTATTATCATGTGGTATTCATTATTTTTTTTCCAAACATAAGGGTCCCTAAAATCCATATTAACATCTGATGGAGCTGCAGGAATAACGGGGTTTGAAGTATTTTTAATTAATGTTTGATAATTATCATTAGAAATAGCTGTGCCAATACCTGCTTTTACACCATTAACACCAGTGTAAATAACTGCAGGAGTACCATCGTTAAGAATTACAGCATCTCCAGACCAAATACCAAAATTATCCCATCCTTCTGTAGGCCATAATACCGCATTCTCTTCATACCAATCTACTAAATCTACACTAGTAAAATGCCCCCAATTTTGTTGAGAAATCCCTAAAAAGACATCATTTTTTTGAAAAAACATATGGTATTTACCTCCATAATAAACTAAACCATAAGATTCATTTGCCCAACCATAATCTGGGATTGCATGATATTTTGGACGATTATTATCGTTTGAATAATCTATATTGTTTTCATACTGTACTTCAGTTGGTGGAGAGTAAGCACTATTTATATTATCTACAACTTCTTGAGATAATTCACCTTCTAAAATTTTTATTTCATCGATTGCTCCTGAGTAATAATCTATATTATACAATCCAGAAGTTTGATTTTGTGTATTTTTACCAATACTAACAGGAACACTGTTTGTAGCCCAAGAAATATTACCACTAGCAACACTTGTGTTTTTAATTACTAGATTATTTAAATAAATTTTTAAATTTTGTTTTGATGGGTTTATACCAACTACTAAATGATTCCATTTATCACGTGGTAAAACGTCTGTTGTAATTACCTCTGAAAAAACTCCGTTTATAAAGTATTGAACAACAATTTGCCCATATTTATTTAAACCAACTGTAACACCATTTTCTGAGTCTTTAGCCGTTAAAGTTATAATTGCAGCAGTTCCTATAGGATAACTTTTTGGAGAAACCCATAATGAAAAAGCTAATTTATTAGTAGGCAAATTTGATGATGGTAGAGTACCTACTAGTTCATTTGATAAACCATCAAAGAAAATAGCACTACCAGAAACACCGTTCATCCAATTAATACCGTTTCCAATAATATTATAATTAGCACCTGTATTTTTTTCAGAAATAGTATTTCCAAAATTTTCATCAAAATTGAATTCAAAAATTTCTTTAATGCTTTCAACTTGCGTTGGATTTTCAGGAATTACCTTTTCATCAGGAGAACAAGCTGAATTAAAAAATAAAATTAATATGATGACATGGTGAAATGATTTCATTACAGAATTTTTTTAATTTTAAAATTATTAATAGTTATTCCGTCTTTATTTTTAACATTAAAATCAGTATAATTTTCATTGGAAAATACTTGAGTAGTTATAACATATTGACCCTGATTTATAAAAATCTCTATAGATGAAGCGTCTAAAATTATATCTATAGCAAGTTGATCTTCTGTACCAATATTTACTTTTTGAAAGGATGATTTTTTAAAATTACTATTGAAATTAACATTACCAGATTGCGACCTATCAATGGAAAAAACACCTGTTTTTTTGTCATAAGAAATGCTATACAAATCTTTATTTGAATTCGATAATATAACTTCTAGTTTATCATTAACTATTGCTTCAAATGAAATTTTACTTTGTTGTAAGTTTTGATATTGAAAATCATAAGGAAAATGACCTGTAATTTCTTCTTTTAAAACTTCTGTGGTAATTGTTTTAAAGTTTTCAATAATTTTACTTTTAACAAGATATTTTCCATTTTTATTAATTAATTTCAATTCTCTTGGAAGTGTCATTGCACTTCTCCATTTTTTCGTCGGAGTTTCATTTGCATAATTCCAGTTAGACATCCAACCAATAAATATTCTTTTATTATCTGGCGTATTATTGTAAGTTACACCTGCGTAATTATCTGTACCATAATCAATCCATTGACTTTCTTTTTGATCAGTTGTAAATGTGGTACCATCATAATCACCAACAAAATATCTTGTACCTGAACCACCATTTGGTGCACTTTCGCCACCATGACTAATGATTAGAACCCATTTTTCTTCTTCTGTACCATCTACTTTTAACTTGAATAAATCTGGACATTCCCAAACACCTAGAGGTGGATTATCCTCAAATCTAAACTCACTTATTTTTGTCCATTGTTTAAGGTTTTTAGAATCATAAATTTGAACATGATCTTTAGCTACTAATATTAATTGCCATATTTCTTTATCTTCATTCCAAATTACTTTAGGATCTCTAAAATCTCTTATTCCAGGATTATCTATTACAGGGTTTTCAGAGTACTTCTTCCATGTTACACCTTCATCTAAACTATATGCAATTCCTTGAGTTTGATAATCTATTTTCCCTTCTTTTTCTTTTACAGGATCATGATAAGTAAAAATTGCAATCATTGCACCCTTACCAAAGCCTGCAGTATTATCTTTATCTATAACCGCACTTCCAGAGAATATATACCCTAATTCGTCAGGAAATAATGCTATTGGCATATGTTCCCATTTTAATAAGTTTTTGCTTTTGGCATGACCCCAGTGCATTGGTCCCCAAACGGTTCCATTAGGGTAGTATTGGTAAAATAAATGATAATAACCATTTGAATAAACTAATCCATTTGGATCATTCATCCAGTTTGCTTCTGGAGTAAAGTGAAATTTAGACCTATATTTTTCTACTTTTTCATTGACGTATGATGATTGAGAAAGCTTGTCAGTCTTGGTTGCTTTACTACAACCAAGAACTAACAAGACAATAATCAAACTTAATTCAAATTTCTTCATAATTATTTACTTATTTTTTTAGTATTTTTTGTGTTAACTCCTCTAAAGACAATCCTTTTGTTTCAGGCATCATAAATGCTACAAACAACAATTGTAACACCATCATTATTGCAAAAAAGAGAAAAACTACACCTGCACCTATAGAAGAAAACAACATAGGAATTAATGCAGGAATTAAAGCTGCTAAAAACCAATGTGTTGAACTACCAAAAGACTGACCAGATGCTCTTAGGTGATTGGGGAAAATCTCTGAGATGAATACCCAAATTACTGCTCCTTGACCAATTGCATGTGAAGCGATAAACAAGAATAAAAATATTGGTACAGCCATACCTGTCCATCCAAAAAAGAATGCACAAGCCACTAAACTTAATGAAATAATATAGCCAATAGAACCAAAATACATTAATGTTTTTCTACCAAGTTTATCTATTAAAAAGACCCCTAATAATGTAAATATTAAATTAGTTACTCCAATACCAATACTACTTAACAATGCTGTACTTTCACCTAAACCTGCTTCTTCAAAAATTCTAGGAGCATAGTATAAAAAGGCATTAATACCTGATAATTGATTAAACATTGCTATTAGAAATGCTAGTGTTAATGGAAACCTATATTTCTTCATAAATATTGTTTCACTCACTTTTTCACTCTTATCTAAAGAACCGATTTCTAACAGTAATTTTTCGGGATTTATACCTGGGTTTATAATTGCTAAAACTTCTTTAGCTTCTTCTTTTCTAAATTTTGAAAGTAACCATCTTGGGCTTTTAGGAACCGATAATACAAATACAGTATATATAACAGCAGGAATTGCCTCAACGCCTAACATCCATCTCCATGCATTTTCACCTATACCGTTTAAAAGGTAATTAGATAAGAATGCTATTAAGATTCCAAAAACAATATTAAATTGATATAATGCAACCAAACGCCCTCTATCTTTAGCAGGCGCTATTTCAGAAATATATGCTGGTGCTGCTATTGTTGATGCTCCAACTCCTAATCCTCCAATAAATCTAAAGACAGCAAAGGTAAATGGATCATTTGCAAGAGCAGAACCAATTGCAGAAATAGTATATAATACTCCTATTATTATTAATGTATTTTTTCTACCAAATCTATTGGTTGGTACGCTACCAAATAATGCTCCTACTACTGTTCCCCAAAGTGCCATTGCCATAACTACACTTCCGTGAAAAGCATCAGATGAATTCCATAAGATTTGTAGTTTTTTATCTGCACCAGAAATAACTACTGTATCAAAGCCAAATAAGAAGCCAGCTAAGGCAGCTGTTAAAGACCACACTAATATTTTATTACCCATTATAATTATTGCTGTTTAAGTTTCTATAAAACTAGAAAACCACTCAATTAATAATTATAAGAATTGTTACATTAAGTAATAAAATTAAATAATAATCGTAAGAATCTTAAAATCAACCACATACAAATAAACTTTATTATTAAAAATCCTTAAAAAAGTAATTTATATGATAAAATAGTTACACTTAAGGTTAATATAATTGCATTAATATTGTCATATCGTATTAATTGTAATTAAATTTTATTAATTTTTTCTAAAGTTTTTTGGAGTTTTACCAAACTTATTTTTAAAAGAAGAGGAGAAATAACTTGGTGAAGAAAAACCAACAGAATACGCTACATCAGAAATTGAAAGCTTAGATTCTTTAAGTAATTTTTTTGCTTTGTCTAATCTTATATTTAAAATATAATCGCTTATACTTATATTTAAAATAGATTTAATTTTTCTATAAAGTTGTACTCTAGATATGTTTAATTTGGCAGCTAATTGCTCAACTGAAAAACTTGAATCATCAATGTTTTCATAAATATACTTATTCAATGTATCTATAAAACTATTTTCAGACAAACCAATATCCTCTATTGGTTTCGTCTTATATAAATTCTTGATATAATGTTTACGCAGTTTTTCTCTATTATATAAAAGGTTTTTAATAGACCTATACAATATTGCAAAACTAAAAGGTTTTGTTAAAAATAAATCTGCTCCTGATTCTAATCCTTTAATATATGACTCTTTATTGTCATAAGCTGTTAATATAATAGTAGGTATATGTGAAGTTCTAATATCTTTCTTTAAAATATTACATATTTCAAACCCATTTTTTTCTGGTAAGTTTACATCACAAATAATTATGTCTGGTATAACATCAAATGCTTTTTCTAGAGAATTGCTTCCACTACTAACACTTATATTATACTCTAAACTTAACTTGCTATCTAAATATTTTACCAAATCTATATTATCTTCAATAATTAAAATGGTGTCTCTATTTTCTTTATTTAAATCACTTTTAACAGTAAAAGCGTCATCTTCATAATCTAAATTAAAACTTAATGACTTATTATCGATAATATTGGGTTCATAAACAATCTCATCTGAGCTTAAGTGAACATTATCTTTATACAAAGTAATTATAAATTCTGCACCATTATTAGAGTTTACATCAATACTTCCTTTGTGCAGCTCTATAAATTCTTTTGAAAGGTGTAATCCTATACCTGAACTTGATTTATTATTATTTGACCCTTGATAAAAGGCTTTGAATACATTATTCAATTCATCATTGGGAATACCAATACCAGTATCCTTAAAATAAATTTTGACAAAATTACTTTCTTTTATATCCTCAATTTCAATCTTTATTGTGCCATTATTTGGTGTAAACTTAAAAGAATTTGAAAGTAAATTAAAGTAAACCTTATCCATTAAATTCCTATCCAAATAAACATCTAAATATTCATTGTTAGTTTTTAACAAAAATTTGATGTTTCTTTTTTGTGCTTCTCTTTCAAAATCTTTAAAAATGGCATTTGAAAATTGATATAAATTGGTTTTTGATGCTCTTAAAATAAACTTTTTATCTTCAACTTTTCTAAAATCTATTAATTGATTAATCAACCTTAATAACCTTTTTGAATTATTAAAGATTAAACCAACTTCTCTTAAAAGTTTGTTATCTCTTATGTTTTTGTTTTCAGCAAGTGAATCTATTGAAGATAGAATTAATGTAATTGGTGTTTTAAATTCATGGGAAAGTCCTGTAAAAAAATTGGTCTTTGCCTCGTTAATTTTTTTAATTTGATTTCTTTGAACCGTAATTTTATTATTTTGAATTTCTAACTCACGCTTTTTTTTCTTTATATTAAATCTAGAATAGATGCTAAAAGCTGCTAGCAATATACTTACAACTAACAATACTAGAAGTAGCTTTAAAGTATTACTCTGAGTTGTATAAGTTTCTTCTTGTTGTTTGATTTTTAATTGTTGATTTTCAATATCATTTTGGTGCTGATTAATTTTATCAAATTGATTTTTCATGATATCAGCATTTCTATAATCTATAACTGTGGTGTTAAGAATATTGTTTTTTAATACTGTTTCTTTGTTTAAAATTTTTCTAGCAATTTTAATCGCTTCATCACCACCAGTAGGATATAAAATTGTAGCTGTTAAAATACCCCTTCTCACTAAATCAATACCATTATTTTTACCATTTAGTCCATCAACTCCAATAAATTTAATTTTATTTTTTAGTCCTTTCGATTTTGCAATTTTCCAAGCATCGTATGCGATATTATCATTAAATGCATAAACGTAATCTAAAGGAATCATATTTATTGAATCTAATACTTTAGCAGTTTTGCCTACTTCATCTACATCATAACTATATTGTACTTTAATATTTGGTTCGTTATTGATTACTTCATGAAACCCTAAGTTTCTCTCTATTTTTGGATACGATTTTCCACTACCTTTTATTTCTAAAACATTAACAACACCATCACTTGTAGAGGCAATATAATTTGCTGCATTTCTACCAACTTCTAAATTATCTGCTCCTACAAAGGCTGTAAATTTTTCTGAATTAATTTTCCTGTCAATAATGATTATAGGAATACCCTTATCATATGCTTTTTCTACGATATTCACTAGGGGTTTTGGTTCTATTGGAGAAATAATAATAAGATCAAAACCAGCATTAATCATTGATTCTATTTGTGCCTTTTGAGTTTCAACATCACCATCTGCTTGAAATATTGTTAAATCTATCTCAGAATATAATGAGGCTTCAACTTCCATTTCATAATCCATCGATTTTCTCCAGTCATCTATACTTATACATTGAGAAAACCCTATTTTATACTTTACATCTTCTTTATTCTTTGAACAAGAGACAATAAAAAATAAACTTAAAGAGACTAATATTTTAACTAAAGAAGTTTTTGGTGATTTCAGCATATTTTATTTTATAATAATTTTCAAAGAAAAAAAATATTATTTAAAATAACTCACAGTATTAAAGAATAATTTATTTAAGAATTTGCAATTTTTAATTTATGTTTAATTTCTTGCATATAATCACTAACTTTTCTATCGAGAATTTTGGATTAATCTCAAAAGTTATGTGTGAGTTAAAATAAGAAACAACCCTCTTACTGGACAGAAAATCAATACCAAAGAAGTGAAATACTCTTTAAAGAATATCCTGGCATAAAAGTGTCATTTACTTTAGTTAAAGGACTAAGAAATATTTTTAATACTGCAAAATCAATAGAAATAGCCTCTACAAAATTAGCGCATTGGTATAATCATAAAGTGAAAACTGGATTTAGAGCATTTAATTCTTTAGCAAATACTACACCTAAACCATAGATCCATGTTAAACTACTTTTTGAATAAAAGCACAAATGCTTCTGCTGAATCTTTTAATGCCAAAATAAAAGCGTTTAGAACGCAGTTCAGAGGTGTCAGAAATGTAGAATTCTTCCTGTTTAGATTAACACAAATTTTTGCCTAAACACAACTTTTAGGCTTGATCCTTGATCCCATTGATTCCCCCTTACTGTCAACCCTATTATCAACTTAAAAAACAAACCCTTGAAAATCAATTGATTAACAAGGGTTTTGCGGAGAAAGAGGGATTCGAACCCCCGGACCTGTTACAGTCAACAGTTTTCAAGACTGCCGCATTCGACCACTCTGCCATTTCTCCAAGTGTCTCATCAGGTATTCCCTGAATGCGGATGCAAATATAGAAACCTTTTTTATTTTCTGAAACAAAAAAATCAATAATTTTTAACTTTTTTGAATATCCTTAAAATATGGAACTATCTTTCTAAATATCAAGCCTTAAAAGAGTTTTAACGTAATTAGAAATCATTAACTTATAAAAAATTAGCCTGTTTTTTGAGCTGTTTAAGTATCTTTGTTGGCAAAATTTTAATTTTTTACTTATGTCATTTAATTCTTTCGGAAATTTATTAAAGGTTACAACCTATGGAGAATCTCATGGAACAGCTATTGGAGGTATTATTGATGGTTTCCCTGCGGGTTTAGAAGTTGATTTTAATGCAATTCAAGAAGAATTAAACAGACGCAAACCTGGACAATCTAAAATTGTAACCCAGCGTAAAGAACCAGATACAGTTGAGTTTTTATCTGGAATTTTTGAAGGAAAAACCACAGGTACTTCAATTGGTTTTATTATCAAAAACACCAATCAAAAAAGTAAAGATTACAATCATAACACCAATGTTTACAGGCCTTCACATGCAGATTATACTTATGATCAAAAATACGGTATTAGAGATTATAGAGGTGGTGGACGAAGTTCTGCACGCGAAACAGCAAATTGGGTCGTAGCTGGGGCTTTAGCAAAGCAATTGATTGCTAATATCAACATCAATGCTTTTGTATCTTCAGTTGGAGATATTTTTATGGAAAAACCTTACCAAGAGGTAGATTTTACTAAAACAGAAAGTAATATTGTTCGTTGTCCAGATGAATCATCTGCAGAAAAAATGATTACTAAAATTAAAGAAATCAGAAAAGCTGGTGATACTATTGGTGGCACAATTACCTGTGTTGCACAAAATGTACCAGTTGGCTTAGGTGAACCTATCTTTAACAAATTACATGCACAATTGGGCAGTGCAATGTTATCTATAAATGCTGTAAAAGGTTTTGAATTTGGGAGCGGATTTTGTGGTGCTAAAATGAAAGGATCAGAACATAATGATGTTTTTAATGCGGATGGTTCTACACAATCTAACTTATCTGGTGGCATACAAGGTGGAATTAGTAACGGAATGGATATTTATTTTAGGGTAGCCTTTAAACCTGTAGCTACAATTATGAGCAGCCAACAAACCATAAATTCTGAAAATGAAGTAACAGAAATTACAGGAAAAGGAAGACATGATCCTTGTGTTGTACCTAGAGCTGTGCCAATTATTGAAGCAATGACTGCTTTGGTTTTAGCCGATTTTTACTTATTAAATAGAACTAGGCAATTGTAATATTCTATTAAAAAGATAACCTAGATTCTTTATAATTGTAAGTGTTTTTCTTTAAATAACTGTATTTTTAGGATTTAATTGAAAATAATTGAAATCTAAAAGGCTTTATTTTATTGATATAATTCGTGCGTTTGCCATTTTAATGATGTTGCAAGGGCATTTTATTGACACCCTTTTAAACCCAATTTACAGAGACAAAACAAATGTAGCATACTCAATTTGGTCTTATTTTAGAGGAATTACAGCACCTACCTTTTTTACAATTTCTGGTTTAATTTTTACCTTTTTACTACTAAAAGCAAAATTAAAAGGAGAAGATAGCCTAAGAATGCGTAAAGGTGCTTTGAGAGGTTTGTTCTTAATTTTTGTGGGTTATCTTATTCGAATTCCTGTTTTACAATGGCTTTCTGGTAGTTTCAATACAAACTTTTTAGTTATTGATGTATTGCAGTGTATAGGTTTAAGTTTGATTTTAATTATAGGTTTATATCTTATCTCTGCTAAAAATCAAAGTGTTTTTTCGCTACTGAGTTTATGTACTGGAATTGTAATTTTTGTTACAGAACCTTTGTACAGAGAGTTAAGTTGTAACAATATTCCTATTGCTATTAGCAATTATATTTCTAAAAGTAATGGTTCAGTTTTTACAATAATCCCCTGGTTTGGCTATGTTGCTTTTGGTGCATTCTTAGCCACTTTATTTCATAAAAATTTAGATAAAAAACATTTTAAAATTAAAACAATACTAAGTTTTGTAATTACTGGTTTGATATTAATTTTTTATTCGTCTTATATTTTATGTGAAATTTCTTGGCTTACAGACACCAAGTTATTTTTAGATGCCGCAAGTTATAACTATTTATTTACCAGATTGGGTAATGTTTTTTTGTACTTTGCTTTTTTCTACGGTGTTGAAACCTATTTAAAAGCTGCTTTAATCTTAAAAATTGGTCAAAAAACATTATCTATTTATGTAATTCATTTTATTATTATTTATGGAAGTTTTACAGGTTTGGGTTTAAAATTGATTGGTAAAAACTTATCACCTTTACAAGCCATAGTTGGTGCACTTATTTTTATGGCTTGCGTATGTTTTATCGCTTTTTATTATGTAAAAACAAATGCTTTTCTCTACAAACATTTAAGAAATTTTTATTTTACCATAAAAACAAAATACCAACAAAAAAAACTGTAATTATTATATGAAATCTGTATTCATCATTATTTTTCTTTTTTTTGGTAACCTAATACATGCTCAAAATATTTATTTTGATAGCATTTCGAAAGTCAAAAAAAGAACTTACAAATACAAAAAAATTAATGGCGAAAAACTAAAACTAGACTTTTATACTCCTAAAAAAATACGAAAAAATTATCCTCTGATTTTGTATGTGCATGGAGGCGGATTTTCTGGAGGAAAAAAGGATGAAAACTATATTAAAGATTTTGCAAATTACCTCACTAAAAGAGGCTATGCTGTTGCTTCTATTTCTTATCGTTTATCGATGAAAAAAAAAGGTTTTGGCTGTATTACAAAAGCTAATGATAAAATTAAAGCATTTAAAACAGCCTCAGAGGATATTAGTTTTGCTTTACAATATATATTAAAAAAGAAAAGAAGATTTAAAATAGACAGAGAAAAGATAATTCTGGCAGGCTCTAGTGCAGGTGCTGAAGCAGTATTACATTTTGTTTATGTAAATGATGGTAATTGGATACCAAAAAACTTGAAGTTTGCAGGAATCATAAGTATGGCTGGTGCTTTGATTTCTTTGGATAAAATTAATTTAAAAACTGTAATTCCTACCCAACTTTTTCACGGAACTTCAGACAAATTAGTACCTTTTGATGTTGCACCTCATCATTATTGTTCTAAAAATGATGTTGGTTATTTACCTCTTTTTGGTTCTAAAGCAATTGCCAATAAACTAAAATCACTCAAGAAATCGTATTATCTATATGCTGTTAAAAATGGCGATCATAGTTGGAATTCAATCCCCATGTATCAATGTCAAAAAGAAATCTTAGATTTTCTGTATTTTGATGTATTACAACAACAATATAGACAAACTGAAATTATTATCGACTAAATAAGAAAAAGTGAAGCTTTCACTCCACTTTATCAACCAAACTAATTTAAATAAACACTACGTATTTTATTCTCCTTGACCAAGAGAAAATCCTCTTTTCCCATCAAACTCATAGAGATTTTCTGTCTTAATAATTTCAAAACCTTCATTGTGTAGTTTTGATTGTAGTGCAATTACTTTTTCAAAATCTACCTGATTGTAAATTTTTTGCCCTTCAATTTTAGAATTTACATCTACAAATCTACACCTCCAATGATCTGTACAGTAGGTTTCTTTCATTCCATCTGGATACACTTTTACCCCTCTGTTCGTAATCATTTTCAACTTCATTTTAAAAGAATTGATACTATTTAAAGCATCCCCAATTATGTTTGGGTTATTCCCTTTCCAGTTGATAAAAATATCAACACCAACCAAAACCTGCTTTTGTTTTTTTCTTTTATAAGTTGGTATTACAATATTTCCATTTCCAGAAGCTAAATTACTAAGTGGTAATTTTTTTGGTACTTTCCCTAAGTTTTCTATAATTCTATTTGCAAATTCACTTGTAGAAACAATTTCTTTGGTAATTTCCTCTTGAAAAACATCTGCAGTATGATATCCTTCTTCTAAAGTAGTTAACCATGCGTTTTTAATGGTATCTGCAATTTTTGTTTTCCCAACATGCGATAATAACATGACAGCTGCATTAAGTAAACCTGATGGATTTGCTATTTTTTGACCAGCAATATCTGGTGCAGAACCATGTATGGCTTCAAACATGGCAACATTAGTTCCAATATTTGCAGAACCAGCCATACCTAAAGAACCCGCTATTTCTGCTGCAATATCAGAAATAATATCGCCATATAAATTGGAGGTAACAATTACATCGTAATTTTCTGGATTTGCTGCCAAACGTGCAGAACCTATATCAATTATTTGAGAATTACTTTCTATTTCAGGATACTCTAAAGCAATCTCTTTAAATACATTATGAAATAATCCGTCTGTTAATTTCATAATATTGTCTTTTACCATGCAAGTAACTTTTTTACGCCCATAGGCTTTAGCATATTCAAAAGCGTATCTTACTATTTTTTCACAACCTGGTCTTGTAATCAATTTTAAACATTGTACAACATCTTGAGTTTGTTGATGCTCTATACCTGCATATAAATCTTCTTCATTTTCTCTTACAATTACCACATCCATCCCAGCAAAATTGGTATCTACATAGGGTGCATAAGCCGTAACTGGCCTTACATTAGCAAATAAACCCAAAGATTTACGTAAGGTAACATTTAAGCTTTTGTATCCTTTACCTTGTGGTGTTGTGATTGGAGCTTTTAAAATGATTTTATTTCTATTGATGGTTTCCCAAGCACTTTTTTCGATTCCTGCAGAATTTCCAGACAAATATACTTGCTCACCAATTTCAATTTTTTCAGGTTGAATGTTTGCTCCTGCTGCTTCTAAAATTCGTAAAGTAGCATCCATAATTTCTGGCCCTATACCATCTCCATAAGCTACTGCGACTTTGGTTACCTCGTTATTTGTAACTTTTTTTGGCTCTTGTTGTGTTTTAATATTTTCCATTGTAGTGATTGTTTTAGTTGCTACAAATTTCGAAAATATTATTCATATATTTTTATATATGTTTTTTATAATTTATATAAAATATTTTTATTTAAAGAATTAAAACAAAAAAAGAGGCTGTTTGAAAAGTATTTTTGTCCTGTCATTTTAACTTTATGGAGAAATCTAAATTACTCAATTTTTAATTGAATAGATTTTTCGACTCCGTTGTTAGCTTCGCTAGCTACTTTCTATCAAAATATGTTTTGATTTCAGTAATGCGAAAAATGACAACATTTAGTACTTATCAGACAGCCTTTTCTTTATATGATATGTTACCTAAGCTTGACCTGTTGGCCCAAAATTCATAGGAATTGGTGGTTGTTCATAATCTTTAATTTCACCATGTTGTTGTTCAAATTTTCGAACGTTATCTGCTAAAGCCTTGGTTAATCTTTTAGCATGTTGTGGTGTTAAAATAATTCTAGATTTTACCTTTGCCTTTGGTACTCCTGGCATAATATTGATAAAATCTACTATAAACTCGGACATAGAATGATTGATAATTGCCAAGTTTGAGTAGGTTCCCTCAGCAATCTCTTGATCTAATTCTATGTTTAACTGTCCGTCTTTATTTTGATTTTCTTCCATAATTGTGTTGTTTTACTGTTGCTATTATAACCAATTTTTTATTTGTGCTTATAAAAATAAAAAAAAAGTTGAATTGAATACAGCAAAATACTGCAAACAATTCAACTTTAAATATGTAAACGCTTTTACGTTATTATTAGAAACTTTGTTCTATCTCATCTTTTGGTCCTACAATAATTTTATCGTAAGCTCTCATACCTGTACCTGCTGGAATTTTCTTACCAACAATTACATTTTCTTTCAAGCCTTCTAAAGTATCAATCTTACCATTTACAGCTGCTTCGTTTAATACTTTTGTAGTTTCTTGGAAAGAAGCCGCAGAAATAAACGATTTAGTTTGTAATGATGCTCTTGTAATACCTTGTAACACTTGTTCTGCTGTTGCAGGTCTTGCATCTCTAGCTTCTACTAAGTTTTGATCATTTCTTCTTAATAAAGAATTTTCATCTCTTAATTGACGTGCAGTAATGATTTGACCAGCTTTTAAATTCTCAGAATCACCTGAATCTTCAACAACTTTCATTCCGTAAATTGCATCGTTTTCAGTGATAAAGTCTGTTTTATGAATCAATTGATTTTCTAAGAATAGTGTATCTCCTGAATCGATAATTTTAACTTTACGCATCATTTGACGCACAACAACTTCAAAATGTTTGTCATTAATCTTTACCCCTTGTAAACGATATACTTCTTGAATTTCGTTTACTAAGTACTGTTGTACAGCAGATGGTCCTTTAATTCTTAAAATATCAGAAGGTGTAGTTGCACCATCAGATAATGGTAAACCAGCCTTAATAAAGTCGTTTTCTTGAACTAAAATCTGATTAGAAAGTTTTACTAAGTATTTCTTAATATCACCTGTTTTAGATTCTACAATAATTTCTCTATTACCTCTTTTTATTTTTCCAAAAGAAACCACACCATCAATCTCAGAAACTACAGATGGGTTAGAAGGATTACGTGCTTCAAACAATTCTGTTACACGTGGTAAACCTCCAGTAATATCTCCTGCCTTTCCAGATTTTCTAGGTATTTTAACTAATGTTTTTCCACTTTCTACTGCTTCTCCATCATCTACCATTAAGTGAGCACCTACAGGTAAACTGTAAGAACGTAAAGCATTACCATCTTCATCTTCTATTATTAAAGAAGCAATGATTTTTTTATTCTTAGAGTCTGTAATTACTTTTTCTTGGAAACCAGTTTGTTCATCGATTTCAACAGAGTAGTTCATACCCTGAGTTAAGTTATCAAATTTTACTTTACCAGCAAATTCTGAAACAATAACCCCATTAAATGGATCCCATTGTACAATTACATCTCCTTTCTTAATGGTTTTTCTATCTTTATCAAAAATAATAGAACCATAAGGAATAATGTTTGTACTCTGAGTAATACCAGTTTTCTTATCGATAATCTTAATTTCTGCTGTTCTAGAAATTACAATATCAACTTCTTTACCTTCATTATCTTTACCTTTTACCGTACGTAAATCGTCAATGGTTACGTTACCATCAAACTTAGCAATTAACTTATTTTCTTCGGATATGTTACCTGCAACCCCACCAACGTGGAATGTACGTAATGTTAACTGTGTACCAGGTTCTCCAATAGATTGTGCTGCAATTACACCAACTGCTTCACCTATTTGCACTTTATTACGAGTTGATAAACTTAAACCATAACATTTAGCACAAATACCTTTTAAAGACTCACATGTTAAAGCAGATCTTACTTCAACACTATCAATTCCTGATTTTTCAACAGCATCTGCTAATTGAGAAGTAATTGATTCGTTTGCTTTTAGTATTAATTCATCAGTTAATGGATGATATACATCTTGTAAAGAAATACGCCCTTCAATTCTATCAGATAAAGATTCAACAATCTCATCATTTTTCTTTAAAGGTGTAACTTCTAATCCTCTTAAGGTACCACAATCTTCTTCGTTAATGATTACATCTTGAGAAACATCTACCAATCTACGTGTTAAGTAACCAGCATCTGCCGTTTTTAAAGCGGTATCTGCTAAACCTTTTCGAGCACCGTGAGTTGAGATAAAGTATTCTAAAATCGATAATCCTTCTTTAAAGTTAGAAAGAATAGGGTTTTCAATAATTTCTCCACCTCCAGCAGTAGATTTTTTAGGTTTGGCCATTAATCCACGCATACCTGTTAACTGACGAATCTGCTCTTTAGAACCCCTTGCACCAGAATCAAGCATCATGTATACAGAGTTGAAACCTTGTTGATCTTCACGTAAACGTTTCATAGATAATTCAGTTAACCTGTTGTTGGTAGAACCCCAAACATCAATTACCTGATTGTAACGCTCTTTTTGCGTTAACATACCCATATTATAGTTACCAACAATAGCATCAACTTCCTTATTTGCTTCATCAATCATAGATTGTTTTTCAGCAGGAATAATGATATCACCTAATGAGAAAGATAAACCACCTTGGAAGGCAAATTTATATCCCATATTTTTTATTTCATCTAAGAATGCACCTGTTGTAGGAATATCTGTAGCTTTTAAAATACCACCAATAATACCACGTAAATTTTTCTTAGTTAATACTTCATTAATATATCCAGCAGCAGCAGGAACTTTTTCATTAAATAAAACTCTACCTACAGTAGTTTTAATAATTTTAGTTACTTGCTCACCATTTTCATCTAAATCTTGAGTTCTTACTTTAATACCGGCATTTAAGTCTACTTTTTCTTCGTTAAAAGCAATCGTTACTTCTTCTGGAGAATAGAAAGTTAGTCCTTCTCCTTTAATTGGTACTTCTGGAGTAGAAATTCTTTCTTTGGTCATATAGTACAAACCAAGTACCATATCTTGAGAAGGCACTGTTACTGGTGCACCATTTGCAGGATTTAAGATATTGTGAGAAGCCAACATTAATAATTGTGCTTCTAAAATAGCTTCTGGTCCTAATGGTAAGTGAACCGCCATTTGATCTCCATCAAAATCGGCATTAAATGCAGAACATGCTAATGGATGTAATTGTATTGCTTTTCCTTCAATTAATTTTGGTTGAAAAGCCTGAATACCAAGTCTGTGTAAAGTAGGAGCTCTGTTTAATAAAACTGGATGTCCTTTAATTACATTTTCTAAAATATCCCAAACAACTGGTTCTTTTCTATCTATTATTTTCTTTGCAGATTTTACTGTTTTTACAATTCCTCTTTCTATCAACTTACGGATTACAAAAGGTTTGTAAAGTTCAGCTGCCATATCTTTTGGCAATCCACATTCAGACAATTTCATTTCTGGTCCAACAACAATTACAGAACGTGCTGAATAATCTACACGTTTACCTAATAAGTTTTG
>NZ_CBFHZT010000050.1:0-19040 GCF_965660385.1 Polaribacter sp. | reverse complement strand
TAAGTAAAGTTCTAATTTTATTTGCTAGAATAACACGAACAGCTTCACTAAAATTAGATTTTAGTTTTTCAAAATAAATTTTATCAAACATAAAAACTAGTTTAGTTGAGCTATTTGAACGGTTTCATAACCTTCTGGTTTATTCAAATAGACAACGTCAGATTCTTTTAAGCCATCAATAATAATTACAGAATCGTTATTAGAATCTCCTATTTTAACTTGTTTTTTTGTGACTGAAAATCCAGATTTTTTATAAACATAAGTTATAGAGTCTTTAGAAAAAATGGCTTCTAAAGGAACGCTTAAAACATCTTTTTTCTCGAATGTTATAATTTTGTTAGAGGTCGTCATTCCAGGTCTTATGTTATCATTAGTTTCATTTAATTTAATCATTACCTGAAAAACCTTAATATCTGAACCTCTTTTATTTTCACCAACATTGGCAACATCAGTAACAATGCCTTCAATTTCTATGTCTGGAAAAGCATCAAAACCCACTTTTACAGGTAAGCCTTTTTTAATTTTTCTAATGTCAACCTCGTTTGCGTAAGTTTTAGATTCCATTTTAGTTAAATCAGGTAAACTAGCAACTGTTGGGTCCCAAGGACTTATAGATGATCCTACTTTTTTCTTACTACCATCCCAGTTTTTGAAATAGGTAATCATTCCATTTCCATCAGAATATATTGTAAAAGAGTTTAACAAATCTAATAAATCATTAAGTTCTTTTTTTATTTTAGAAACTTCTGTACCAACTTCAACCATTTTAGCATTGGCTTGTCTCTTTTTTATCTTATAATTTTCTATTTTTTCATTCAAATCTCGCTCAGATTTCTCTAAGTTAATTTCCAATTTTTTAATAGTTGCTGGCGGTTCAAAAGTAGATTGTTTTAATTCTAATTTGGTTTGTTCCATATTAAAACTTAAATCTTTTATAGCATTTCTCTCTTGTTTTAAAGTAAGTGTAGTATCTAATTGTTGTTGGGTATATTTAGATTGTGCAGCTTCTAAGTTTAGTCTAGCGTCAATAATTTGTTCGTTTACTTCAGTAGGATCTAATCTACCAACGTAGTCTCCTTTTTTTACAATTGTACCTTCTGGTACTAAATCTTGAATTTTAATTTCCCTTATTCTAAACTTTCTTAAATTCTTTGGGCCGTCAATTTTTTTTAAGCTTGTAGACTGTGCTTCTCCAGAAGTGATTACTTCACTTACAAAGTTTCCTTTCTTAACCTCGGTAGTAACATACATTTCGCCATCAGATGAAGGTGAAAAATAACTGTAAACAAGGTAAATAGCAATTAATGCAGCCACAGAAATTATGGCAATACGTTTTTTATTCATTAGTTTTTATTTGGTTGATTCACCAAAACTAACAAAAAAAGGAGTGCTAAATAGCACCCCTTATGTTAATGTTTTAAGAAAATTATAATAATTGTTTAGCCTAAAATACTGTTTAACGTTACGTTAGGTCTCATTGCAGCAATTGTTAAATCTTCATTTGGTTGATAATAACCACCAATATTTACAGCATTGCCTTGAATTTTATTTAATTCAGCTACTATTTTTTCTTCGTTACTTGTTAAAGCTTCAAAAATAGTAGTGAACTCTTCTTTCAATTCGATGTTTTTATCTTGATTCGCCAATCCTTCAGCCCAATATTTAGCTAAGTAAAAATGAGAACCTCTATTATCTAACTCACCAACTTTTCTTGAAGGTGATTTATCGTTATCTAAGAATTTATCAGTAGCATCATCTAAAGTTTCTGCTAATATTAATGCTTTTTCGTTGTTGTTTTTGTTTCCTAAATGTTCTAACGAAACTGCTAAAGCTAAAAACTCACCTAAAGAATCCCATCTTAAATGATTTTCTTCCAAAAATTGTTGTACATGCTTAGGGGCAGAACCTCCTGCACCAGTTTCAAACAATCCACCACCATTCATTAAAGGAACAATGGAGAGCATTTTAGCAGAAGTACCTACTTCTAATATTGGAAATAAATCTGTTAAATAATCACGTAAAACGTTACCAGAAACAGAAATAGTATCCTCACCTTTTACAATTCTCTCTAAAGTAAATTCAGTTGCTTTTGTTGGCGATAAAATTCTTAGATCTAAACCAGCAGTATCATGATTTGGTAAGTATGCATTTACTTTTTTAATTACTTCAGCATCATGAGCTCTATTTTCATCTAACCAAAAAACAGCAGGAGTTTGTGAAGCTCTAGCTCTTGTAACTGCTAATTTTACCCAATCTTGAATTGGTAAATCTTTTGTTTGACACATTCTCCAAATATCACCTTCTTCAACAGAATGTTCAATTAAAGTGTTTCCTTCTGTATCAGTAACAATTACTTTTCCATCAGCAGCAATTTCAAAAGTTTTATCATGAGAACCATACTCTTCTGCCTTTTGAGCCATTAAACCTACATTAGGCACTGTACCCATTGTTGTTGGATCAAAAGCGCCATGCTTTTTACAGAAATCGATTGTAGCTGAGTAAATGCCTGCATAAGAGCTATCAGGTATAATAGCTTTGGTGTCTTGTAATTCGCCATTTGCATTCCACATTCTACCAGAAGTTCTAATCATTGCTGGCATAGAAGCATCAATAATTACATCAGATGGCACATGTAAGTTCGTAATTCCTTTGTCAGAATTTACCATGGCCAATGCTGGTCCATTTTTGTAAGCTTCATCAATATCCGCTAAAATTTCAGCTTTTTTCTCTTCTGATACTTCATTAAGATTACTTAATACATTACCAAAACCAACATTTGCATTTACCCCAATTTTTTCGAAAGTTTCTGCATGTTTTTCAAATACATTTTTGAAGAATACTTTTACAGCATGCCCAAAAATGATTGGATCAGATACTTTCATCATAGTTCCTTTCATGTGTAATGAAAGTAAAACCCCTTGAGCTTTAGCATCAGCAACGTGTTGTTCTAAGAAAGTTATTAATGCTTTTTTATTCATTACAGTAGCATCAATAATTTCACCAGCTAATAAATTTAAAGATGATTTTAAAACAGTTTCTGAACCATCTTTGGCAATATGTTTTATGGATATAGTTGTAGGTTTAGCTACAGTAACTGATTTTTCGTTATTAGCAAAATCACCAGCAGACATAGTAGCAACATGAGTTTTAGAATCAGATTTCCACTCGCCCATAGAATGTGGGTTTTTACGAGCGTAATTTTTGATTGCTTTTGGAGCTCTTCTGTCTGAATTTCCTTCTCTTAAAACAGGATTTACAGCAGAACCTTTTACTTTATTATAGCGTTCTAAAATTGCTTTTTCTTCATCTGTTTTAGCATCTTCAGGATAATCTGGAATAGCATACCCTAAGGCTTGCAATTCAGACACAGCAGCTGTTAACTGAGAAACTGAAGCACTAATGTTTGGAAGTTTTATAATATTTGCTTCTGGAGATTTTACGAGTTCACCTAAAATAGCTAAGGCATCTTCTGTTTTTTGATCGTCACTAAGATAATCTGAAAAGTTAGCCAAAATTCTTGCAGCCAAAGAAATATCTTTAATTTCAATTTCTATGTTAGAGGATTTTGTGAATGCCTTTACAATAGGTAAAAAAGAACGAGTTGCTAAAGCAGGTGCTTCATCTGTTTTTGTATATACAATTTTAGCTTTTTTGCTCATTATTATTCGTGTTTTGAGTAGTTTTATGTGTTTTAGCTTTCTATTTACAAGAGTTCATATTTTAGAAAGCGAGCAAATTTATGAATTAAAAGTGATTTTTTTGATGAAAAAATCTTATTAATTAGTGGGTTTTGTTATGATTTTGATAATTGTTGAAAACGATTTCGTAAAAGTGTAAAATAAAAGCCATATCCTGCAAATTTTTGCAATGATATGGCTTCTTTGAAAATAGTTTTTGTACTGATTTACATTGTTGTAAAATCAAATAAAAGAGGTCTTTTATATTTCTTAACTTTAAAGAAATTACAGATTACTAATTCAGTTTAAAACATTCTTAATTTTATATCGGGAATTACAATATTAAAATTTTAGAAATGTTTCGTAGTTGTTTTCAATCTCACTTTTGTTTTTAGTGTACTACAAAAAAAATAAGTTTTAACAATTTTGATTTTAGTAAAACTTTTAAACCTTATATTTCAGATATGCACATTGTATTCCAAAACATGTGTTGACAAAATTTCATACAACCTGTCAATTCTTAATTTGTAGTAATTCGCTAAACTTTAGTCAGATTTCTAACATTAAATAAAGAACTTTACATTTACTGAAGTTTGGAATTTAGCGTATTATCACTTTTGATTCTTATTTCTTGTAAATATCCTATAAAAATAAATGTATTTTATGAATATGAAAATAGTTTAACAATTTAGAAATTAACAGGTTATCAACCAAAGTTGTTAACATTTGTTCATAAAAAAAAAGCATTGTAAAATTTTACAATGCTTTTTTTGTATAAAATAAAGAGATTATCTTCTTTTTTCAGTAATTCTAGCTTTTTTACCAGTAAGACCTCTAAAGTAGTAAATACGTGCTCTACGTACTTTACCTCTTTTGTTGATTTCTATTTTTTGAATAGATGGTAAATTCAATGGAAAAATTCTTTCAACTCCTACAGTACCAGACATTTTTCTGATGGTAAAAGTTTCTGAAGTTCCTGTTCCTCTTTTTTGAATTACAACCCCTCTAAAGAACTGAGTACGTACTTTTTCTCCTTCTCTAATTTCGTAATACACTGTAATGGTATCACCAGCTGAAAATTCTGGTAATTCGTTTTTGGTTACAAATTCGTCTTGTACAAATTTTATTAAAGATTCCATATCTTTTAGTTTAATAGTTTTTCTAAAACAACATTCACGATTTCTTCGTCAGAGGTTAATTTAGCGGTTGCAAAAGTAATACTTTTTTTGATGTGATAAAACTAAATTAAATTATTTTTTATGTTGATAATTAGTACAGTAGTACACCCAAAATTTACGAACTTCTTTTTGATTTAGTTTAATGATAATGGGTTGTAGTTCAGTGATCTCTTTAAAATAATTATCCAAAATTTTTGGGTGTTCGCCTTTTTTATTATCATCTGTAAATCGTTTATCAGAGTCTAAAAAAATAGCGTTTCTAGAATTTAATAGTGCTAAATTATCACCTAAATAATCAAAATGTAATGCTGGTTTTCCAATAATATTTTGCGCATAAACTTTATCTTCCATAAAAAAGTTTAAACAAGCAGCAGTCTTGTAATTATCATCAGAAAACACAAACGTATTAGGATATTTTTCTTGTAGTTTTTTAGTTTCTAAAGCTAGTTTTTTCCATCCCACCCAAGTGTCATCACTTTTAATGGGTACCCAATAAAATACTACTTGTAGGGCTACCAAGACATGAAAAACGATGGCAATAATAATTTGTGCCTTTAATAATTTTTTACTGATAAACATGCCTGCCAAAATAATTCCTGTAATGTAAGAAGGCATCATCCAGTTTAGTTTTACCCAATAAATTGGGGTAAGTAAAAAGAATCCCACAAAAGTAGGAATGAAAAAAGCTAATAAAAACAGGGTTTTTGCTTGTGGAATTTTAAATTTTAAAAGTGCTCTTTTTATGTATTTGTAAGTAAATGTTATAAAAACCAAAAACAATACAGGTAATAACAAAAAGAGTTGATGCCCAATAGCGCCAAAGAAATAGCCAGGGTTTAGTTTAAATTCTGAAATTGAACTTGTTCTTTCTGATGATTGAAAAGCAAATGAGGCAAAATTGTTTTGATAATTCCAATACCAAACAGGAAAAGTAACTGCTACAGAAATTATGATGCTAATCCATAACCAAGGTGATATCAATAATTTTCTGTATTGCTTAGAAAAAAGTAAAAATAAAAGTAAACCTATTTGTAATACTAGTGCTGTGTATTTGCTATTAAAGGCTAGTCCCATTGCGATTCCGCCTAAAATCCAAAACCATTTTTTGTCTTCAAAAATAGCTTTATATAGGCATAACAAACTCAATGTCCAGAATAATAATAAAGGCACATCTGGAGTAGAATTAAATGATAAAATTGAAATGAAAATTGTAGAAACTAATAAAACAAAAGCACGTTTTAATTTTTCTTTGGATAAAAAATAAGAGGCTAATTTATAAAAACTTAAAATGGTAAGTGAAGTTATTACAAAATCTGCAAGTTTGATGACAAAAACAGATTGCCCAAAAATTTCTGAAAAGATGCGTAATATATAGCCAATCATTCCTGGATGATCAAAATAAGACAATGACAAATTTTGGCCATACAAATAATAGTATGCGTCTTGAGGCATTAAGCCCATAAAAGGTAAAAGTATCAATCTAAATAATTGAAACCCTAACACGCAAGAAATGGCTTTGTTTTTTTTTATTATAGTAAGCATTTTAGTCATCAAGCAGGTCTGGTCTTATTTGTTCGGTTCTCTCGTATGCTTTTTCGCTT
This sequence comes from Polaribacter sp., assembly GCF_965660385.1. Classification (GTDB taxonomy): domain Bacteria; phylum Bacteroidota; class Bacteroidia; order Flavobacteriales; family Flavobacteriaceae; genus Polaribacter. Next base: position 12,584 of record NZ_CBFHZT010000050.1, on the reverse strand, counting down.
CGCCAATCTTCAATTTTTGGAAAATTACCTGACAATAAAATCTCAGGAACTTTCATCCCTTCAAAATCTGCAGGTCTTGTATATACAGGAGGAGATAGTAAATTATCTTGAAAAGAATCTGTTAATGCAGATTGTTCATCGCCAATAACGCCTGGTATTAAGCGTACAACAGCATCAACCAAAACAGCAGCAGCGAGTTCACCACCCGTTAAAACATAATCGCCAATTGAAATTTCTTTTGTAATGTATTTGTCACGAATACGTTGATCTACCCCTTTGTAATGCCCCGTTAAAATTAATATATTTTGTTGTAATGAAAGTGTGTTTGCTGTTGCTTGATTTAAGGTTTTGGCATCTGGAGTCATATAAATAATCTCATCATATTTGCGCTCGTTTTGCAGTTTTTTAATACAATTAGCTATGGGTTCTATCATTAAAACCATGCCAGCACCTCCGCCAAATTGTGTATCATCAATCTGTTTATAGTTGCCTAAACCATAGGTACGTAAATCGTGAATTACAATCTCTGTTAACCCTTTTTCTTTAGCTCGCTTTATTATAGAATGGTTAAAAGGACTTTTTAACAAATCTGGAGCAACTGAAATAATATCTATTCGCATTTTGCAAATGTAATTCTTTTCTATTATTTTAAATCAACGGATATATAACGTAAATGGTATAGCGCATTTTACCTCTACTGCTTTTCCATTTTGTTCAGCTACAGATGCCATTTTGGGCAGTAAACTCATAACCCTTTTCACTTCAACATCTATGGCAGGGCTTGGTTGACTTAGTTTTGTGGCTATTTTCGTTGCATTTCCGTTTTTGTCTATGATAAAGCGTATCCAAACCTTTAATTTTCCACGAGCTAGCCCTAATCTATTAGGCAAGTCTGCATTAAATTTTCTAGAAAAATGCAATTGCACATTTTTACTAAAACATTTTTTAATTTCTTGTAAGTTTTTTGAGTTTTCGCAACCTGGAAATAATGGTGCTTTTTCATATCCTAATGTAGAACTTGTATTGACGACTACCTTATCTTGTTTAAATGATAATACTTGGAGGGTGTAGCTATGAACTCCTTTTTTATTGAGGAAATTTAAATTTTCTAAAGGATAGTTTTTGAAGATTTGTTTAATTTTTTTGTCTAGGTGATCTGATCTTGAATTTGTTTTTAAGTTAATGATTTGCTCATTTTTATCTAGCTCAAAAAAGATACTTAATCTATTATGGAGTCTGTTTAAGTTGGCCAATTGCAAATCTGTTTCTGTTAATTTACTTTTCACATAAACCGAAAAATCATTGCTAGGGCTTGGTTTGGTAAAAGTTAAAAAATCAGTATTTGATTCTTTAAACACCGGTTTTTCGCCTTTTTTAAATTTAATTTGAAAGCTGTGCTTTGTTGGGTAAAAAGTGTTGTTTAACGTTGATGGTGTTATATCAAGTGGAAAAGAGCTTAACAGCCTATTGACTTCATTTGTAAAAAAACTTGGAACTCCAGATTTTTTATTAATCAGTTTACCATCTTTATTAATTTCAAAGCTTATTTTTAAATCTACTTCTTGGTTAAAAAATAAGTCGATATCTTTTGTGTTTTTTAAGTTTAGGTCATTTTTAGAATAGGTATTATTTAATAAATTAAAATTTGCGTTTTTATAAAAATACCTTTTTACTGCTAAGTTTAAACAATTTTTAATGTCTTCATAAAAGTCTAAATCTTTACATTCATTACAAATTGATGGTTTTTCTGCAATAATTTTAGAGCTACAATTAAAAATTATCTTTCTTCCTTTTTTACTTATAATTTGTAGATGGTATTTATTGCCAATGTTTAGTGAATCATAACCAATATACTTTTTGTAATATTCTTTAAAAGTGTTTTTAATAGCGGTATAATATTCATCTGTTCCTTTAGCAGATACATTTAATTTATAAGGTTCTCCTTGTTGATTCACATAAAAAGACAATAAAACAATGTTGTCTTTGTTGAAAAACGTTGTGGTTTTAAGCAATTTTTTAGAAACATGTTCTTTAAAGAATAATGAAAGTTGATTCTCTGGGTTGGGGTCTGAGTATTTTTCGTAATCAAACTTTTTAGTTGATTGAGAAAAAACCATTAAAATTGAGAATAATGTAAAAATGGTAATATATTTTTTTTTGCTTTTCATGTTAATTTTTTAAGGGTAAAATACCATTTTTAATAGGGATGTTACAAGTATTAAAATCTCATTATAAAATCAAATATACTTTATTTTGTAAACACTAAAGGCTTACTTTAATTACAAAAATTAATATTCAATATATATTACAATTTCTTTATATAAGGTGTATCTGTTTTTTAGGTTTTTAAATGCGGTGTTAAAACTTTACGATAAAATTTCTGATTGCTTATATTTGTTAGCTATCAAACTTTATACAATGAAAAAAATACGCGTTCTTTTCTTATTATTATCGGTTTCAATTTCTGCTCAAAAGGTAGATTTATCTTATTATTTGCCTAAAAATACAACCTACAATTCAGCTATTCCAACACCAAAATCTGTAATTGGTCACGAAGTGGGTGAGTGGCATATTACGCATGATAAGTTAGTGGAGTATATGAAAGTATTGGCGGCTTCTTCAGATAGAATATCCTTAGAAAATAGAGGTAAAACTTATGAAGATAGGCCCTTATTGTTGTTAACCATAACATCACCAGAAAATCATAAAAATATTGAGGCAATTCGTAAGCAGCATATTGAAGCTACTAATAATAAAACTGTTGATGTTTCTAACAATCCTATTGTGGTTTATCAAGGTTTTTCTATTCATGGTAATGAACCAAGTGGTTCTAATGCAGCTTTGGCAGTAGCTTATTATTTGGCAGCTGCAGATAATATAGACGATTTACTAAAGAACACGGTTATTCTTTTTGATCCTTCATTTAATCCAGATGGTTTACAACGTTTTGCTTATTGGGCAAATACTAATAGAAGTAAAAACATTAACCCAGATCCAAATGACAGAGAATACTCAGAAATTTGGCCAAGAGGAAGAACCAACCATTATCAATTTGATATGAACAGAGATTGGTTGCCAGTGCAATTGCCAGAAAGTACAGCAAGAATTGCGAGCTTTCATAAATGGCTGCCAAATATTTTAACAGATCATCACGAAATGGGTAGCAATTCTAGTTTCTTTTTTCAACCAGGTATACCAAGCAGAACTAATCCATTAACGCCTCAATTAAATCAAGACTTAACCAAAGAAATTGCTACTTATCATGCCAAAGCTTTAGATAAAATAGGCTCATTGTATTATTCAGAAGAAAGTTTTGATGATTTTTATTATGGTAAAGGTTCTACTTTTCCAGACATTAATGGTAGTATAGGAATTTTGTTTGAGCAAGGAAGCTCTAGAGGCCATGCACAAGAAACTGAAAACGGAATTTTAACTTTTCCGTTTACCATTAGAAATCAGTTTACAGCGGCTTTATCAACTTTAGAAGCAGCCAAAAATATGCGCGTTAAAATCTTACAATATCAACAAGATTTTTATGAAGAATCTAGAGAAACAGGCTCAAATAAAGCCATTGTTTTTGGTGATGAAAAGGATGCAGCTAAAAGCTATCATTTGGCAGAAGTACTAAAAAAACAACATATTAAAATCCACGAAATAAAAGCAGATTTTACCGAAAATGGTAAAACCTTTAAAAAAGGATATAGTTATGTAGTACCCATGAATCAAAAGAACCAGCGTTTGGTAAAAGCAATGTTCGATGTTCGTAAAACCTTTAAAGATAGTTTGTTTTACGACGTTTCTGCATGGACTTTTAATCATGCTTTTGGTGTTGATTTTGCCGAAAATGTTTCTTTATCCAAAGCAGGCAAAGAAATTACTGAACTAAAACTAAAAGCAGGAACAGTTTCAACACAAAGTACTTATGGTTATTTAATGCCTTGGAATGAATTTTACACACCTAAAGCCTTAAATACCATTTTACAAAAAGGGATACGTGCAAAAGTATCGATGAAAAATTTTAAGAATGGAGGTAATGCTTATGAATATGGTACTATATTTATTCCTGTTCAAAATCAGAAATTAAATGTTGAAGAGTTGTATCAATTTTTAAAAGAGGTTGCAGCAGCTAGTCATGTTAATTTTACAGGAGTTGTTACAGGTTTAAATGATGGTATTGATTTAGGAAGTCGAAATTTTGAAGCAATTACCAAACCAAAAGTTGCCATGATTGTTGGAGATGGTGTTACAGGCAACGATTCTGGAGAAATTTGGCATTTGTTTGATCAACGTTTTGATATGCATATTACACGTTTAGATACACGTAATTTATCAAGAATGGACATTTCTAAATACACACACATTGTAATACCAAGTAGTCGTTTAGAAAAAAGTGCTGTAGAAAAAATTAAAACTTGGGTTAGAAATGGTGGAGTAGTTGTGGGGTATAAAAACACTGTAAGATGGCTTGCTAGCAACAAAATGATTAATGTAAGTTTTGAAAGTGTTCAAAGAGAACCTATTACAAATGTTTCATTTGAAAACCGTTCTTTACAATCGGGTGCACAAGTAATTGGAGGTGCTATTTTTGAAGCAAATATAGATAGGAGTCATCCTATAAATTTTGGATATAAAAATGATAAAATTGCCTTATTTAGAAACTCAACCATGTTTATCACAGCACATAAAGACAGTTATCAAAATCCTATTCAATATACAGAAAAACCATTATTAAGTGGTTATATTTCTAAAGAAAATGCAAAAGTAATCCCCAATACTGTACCTTTTAAAGCCCAACGTTTTGGTAGGGGTAAGGTTATTGTTTTTACAGATAACACCAATTTTAGGGCTTTTTGGTTTGGTACCAATAAGTTGTTAATGAACACTATTTTCTTTGGTGATAAGATGTAGGGAGGTCTATAAAAATAGATTTTATATTGTATAAAACAACTTTATAATGTTTTTAAAAAAGAGCTGATTCATTTTCAGCTCTTTTTTTACTTGTGTTTTTAATTTTAAATGATATTTGAATTCAGTATTTTCGTATTATTTAGTCGTTAACATTGAATCTAAACTACCCAATTACATATATAAAAGGAATAAGTGTACAAAGAGCTACGTTATTGTACACAGAATTGGGTATAAAAACATGTAACGATTTATTAAATTTTTTTCCTTTTCGATATATTGATAAAACCGAGTTTTATGCTATCAAAGATTTGCAACCCAACTCTAGCGAAGTGCAAATTGTTGGGCAAATTACCAATGTAAAATCTGTAGCTCAAAAAAGAGGCAGTAGGTTAGTAGCTACGTTTCAAGATGCTTCAGGTACCATGGAATTGGTTTGGTTTAAAGGGCAAAAATGGATAAAAGATTCTTTAAAAATTGGAGTTCCTTATGTGGTTTATGGTAAGCTAAATCATTATAATGGGGCATTTAGCATTCCGCATCCAGAAATGGAATTGGTTACCGAATACAAAAAAAAGTTGCAAACCAAAATGCAACCTGTGTATCCATCCACAGAAAAACTCACCAACGCTGGCGTATCTAATAAATTAATGCGCGCTTACATTCAGTATTTATTGCAACAAGTTTATGATGGTATACAGGAAAGTTTATCGCAAGAAATTATTGATGATTTTAAATTGATGAAAAAGCGCGATGCTTTGCTAAATGTACATTTTCCGAAAAGTCAAGAACATTTGGCAAAAGCACAATACCGCTTAAAGTTCGAAGAATTGTTTTTTATTCAATTGCAATTGGTAAGAAAAAAACTCATCAATAAAACAAAAATTAAAGGTTTTGTGTTTGAAAAGGTAGGTGACAATTTTACTGATTTTTATAAAAATAAATTGCCTTTTGAGTTAACCAATGCTCAAAAAAGAGTGCTGAGAGAAATTCGAAAAGATGTAGGTTCTGGAGCACATATGAATAGGTTACTGCAAGGAGATGTGGGGTCTGGAAAAACCATTGTGGCTGTATTGGCCATGTTGTTAGCGATTGATAATGGATATCAAGCTACGATTATGGCACCTACAGAAATTTTAGCCAATCAGCACTATACAGCAGTTTCAGAATTGTTAGCAGGTTTAGATATTAATGTTGCTATCCTTACAGGATCTGTAAAAACTAAAAAACGTCGTGAAATTCATGCGAATTTAGAAGCAGGTTCTTTACATATTTTGGTAGGCACACATGCGTTGCTAGAAGATAAAGTAAAATACAAAAAGTTAGGCATTGCTATTATTGATGAGCAACACAGGTTTGGCGTAAAACAACGCGCAAAATTGTGGAGTAAAAATAAATTGAGCTTATCGCAACCTTCTTCAAGTGAGGAAGCCCAAACTGTGCACAAAAAATATATGACGGCCCGTCCATCAGTTTATAAATTGATGAAAGAATTGCAAAAAAACAGAAAGCAGCAAACTACTGAAGCTGAACAGATGCTGTGGGAACAATTAAGAACTAAAAAATTAGATGCTAAATTTAGAAGACAACATATTGTTGATGAGTTTATTGTGGATTTTATCTGTATCGAAAAAAACTTAATCATCGAAGTTGATGGAAATAATCACAATACCAAAGAACAACAAGAAGCAGATAATTTAAGAACCAAAATACTAAATGACTTAGGATATAAAGTCATAAGATTTACAAATGAAGAGGTTATTGGAGATATAAACAAAGTAATTAAAAGGATTTCCTCAGTTTTGGCTAGCCTCCCTTTTGGGGAGGTTGCAGGGGCTTTACCTCCCCACATTTTAGTAATGACAGCAACCCCCATACCAAGAACTTTAGCAATGTCTGTTTATGGCGATTTAGATATTTCTGTAATTGATGAGTTACCTCCTGGACGAAAAGCAGTAAAAACGGTACATCGTTTTGATAGCAATAGGCTTTCCGTTTTTAAATTTTTAAAAGATGAAATTGCAAAAGGACGACAAGTATATATAGTATACCCATTAATTCAAGAATCTGAAGCTATGGATTATAAAGATTTGATGGATGGTTATGAGAGTATTTCTCGTGAGTTTCCTTTACCAAAGTATCAAATTAGTATTGTACATGGTAAAATGAAACCAGCAGATAAAGACCATGAAATGCAGCGTTTTGTAAAAGGAGAAACACAAATTATGGTAGCAACAACCGTTATAGAAGTTGGTGTAAATGTGCCAAATGCAAGCGTTATGATTATTGAAAGTGCAGAGCGTTTTGGGTTGAGTCAATTGCACCAATTACGAGGTAGAGTAGGTAGAGGTGCAGACCAAAGTTATTGTATTTTATTATCGAGTTATAAATTGTCTGCAGAAGCTAAAACACGTTTAAAAACGATGGTAGATACTACAGATGGTTTTAAAATAGCAGAAGTTGATTTAAAATTACGAGGCCCAGGCAATATTATGGGTACACAGCAAAGTGGTGTGTTGAATTTAAAAATAGCAGATGTGGTTAAAGATTCTAAAATTTTAGTGGCTGCAAGAAATACAGCAATTACTGTTTTACAAGAAGATGCCAACTTATCTAAACCAGAAAATTTACCGATTAAAACTGCCTTTACAGCAATGACACAGACCTCAAAAATTTGGAGTAATATCAGCTAGATTAAAGCAAAAAAATACTCAATAAAAATGATTTTTCATTCTTATTGAGTATTCTAAATTTAATAAATGTTACTAATTATTTAAGTTTTCTTTTTTTCTATTTCCGTTTTTGTCTGAATACCAATCTAATCTTGGGTTTGAAATTACAAAATCATCAAAATTTGGATAGGCTTCTAAAATTGAAACTCCTTCTTTAGCCCATGGTAAATCAACAGGTAAATCGTTAAGTACCCAAGGGAAGTTATTAGAATTTACAAAAAGATTATTTCCAGAAGAATTATCACTACAGTTTAAGAAATTACTAGAATCGTTATACATAGATGGTTGGTTTAAAGCTGGGTAATTGCTATGAAACGCATTATAAACAGGATGTATTTCTTGGCCTAATTCACCATCTTTAAGAATAAACTCGTCATAAGCTCCATCAATATTAGTAACTTTTCCAGAAATTACAGGTATGTTCGCATAATCTTGTTTTACCGTATTTATTATTGCCCCAGTATTATCAGTATAAATAGTTTTAAGGTTGTTAAAAATAAATAAGGTAGTGTTGTTTTGATCGTCATGTAATCTTGTTATTTCACTACTTGCATACGCATCAGTATTATCTAAGGTTAAAGCAGCATTATCATCTTCGTCAACAACTCTTAGTACAAAACTATTGTTAAAATTAGCGCCCATTGCTGGGAATTTATAATCGAAGGCAATTTCAGAAATCTTAGCGTTTTGATTTATCCCTTCTTTGTAGGTGTAATTGTGTACTAAATCATTTAAGTCATAATCACCCATACAAGGGTATAAATCTTCGTATAAAGATGTAAAATAAGTATCTTGACCTTGAGGATAGTTATATGAAGATACATTTGGGTTTGCATCATCTACATCTACACCCTCAATTATTCCATCATTATCATTGTCGGTAGCGTTGTTAAAGCCTGGAGAACAAGCACCAACAGAAATAAACGTATTACAGGTATTGATTACATCATTTTTTCCCATATTCTCTGTATAATAATCAGAGCAAATATCTAAACTACCTTGAAAGGCACTATTTCCGTTAAAGGTAATGTTACCAGTTTCGATAACAGAGTAAGCTTTATCTCCTTTTATTTTACCATTAGACATAATGCTAGCACATTTTAAAATAGAGCCTTCTTGTATTTTGATATCAATATTAGAGTTATTTATCAAACCTCCTGTAATTACGGTGTAAGATGCATTACTAAATTCGGCTTGTTTGTTGTTGATGAAATTTCCAGAAATTATGGTTTTACACTCATTCTCAAACTCGCCTCCATTTACCGTAAAATTACCAGCTACATTCATTTCAGAATTTTCTTTGTTATGTAATTTTCCAGCAGTTGTAAGATGACCTCCAACATTTACAACACCACCATCATTATCAAAGTGTGCATTACTATTTAAGTTTAAAGAACCAGAAATATTAAATACACCTGCATAAACATTTACATCGTTAGAGTCTATATTTAAACTACCAGTAATATTCGTAGTTCCCCAGTTGTCTAAAGCACTGTCTTTGCTCATTCCAAGGTTCACACCGTTAAAAGTACCTACATTATAAACGGTTGAGTTAAAATTACCCGAAAGTTTTAAGGTTCCACCCTCTGCAATATAGATAGTAAGTTGTTTATTGTTATCATTTACATAAGATGGGCTCCATGAACCTCCATCACATATGTAAATAGTTGTTTTTTTATTAATGTTAATACCTTGAGTTGAGGTGCTTGTTATTTTATAATCACCATCATCATTACCTGTAAATTCGTCATAATCATCACAGTCCCAACTTGGTGGATTATCTGAGTTCGATTTTGCACTTATTTTAGAATCTGTAGAGGTTTTGCCTTCTTCAGTGGTAGCTCTTTCTTCGTCTTCTATGCTAATGTTTTGCAATTCAGTAGGGGTAACAAGCCACTCTCTGGTGCCTGTAGCCAAGTCTGCTTGAACTGAAATAAGTTCAACATGGTTTGGTATTTTAAAAATATTACTGATTGATTTTTCTTTGTTGATGAAACCTTCATACAATAATGTATGGGTATCATTTTCAACCTTAAACATTTTAACATTAACCATTTCTGCACGAGAATTTTCAGATAAGTTTATACTCGTGTTTTGTAATGCTAAAGGTCTTAAATCATGACCATCAGGTACTACTAATGTAGTAATATCATCTTGAATGTATTCTACAGTTTCTTCAGGATTGTTTGGAAAATCTGGTGTACAGCTTTGTAATAAAGCTAATAAAATTAGTGATAAGATAAATTTAGTTTTCATAATGGGGATTTTTTTAATGTTAATATTTTGCCCAATGCAAATTTATAGCTTAGGTTTATTGTAGTTAGACCGAATGCGTTTTACAATACATTTATATCGTTTAAATACAATTTCCTTAAGATTAATTGAATTTTCAAAGGCGATTTAAAACCGATAATCTTCTTATTAAATGGTTTGTTGTATTAAATTTTAATTTCTCAAAAAAATATTACCTTATAAATATAATGATTATTCTCATACCAGTGAATGATATTTATCAATTTAGCCATTAACGAACCCTTTAGAATTCTCAGTATTTAATTTTTGAGGCTAAAAAATATATTGTGACTGTAATTAATAATAAAAATATAGTTAGGTTATAATATTAGGATTTGTTTAACTATAGTCTAAAAAGGCTATTAAAGTAAGCCATTGAGTATAGAATTTTGATTATAACCTAATGATGCTTATTTTTACAAAAATTTAATTATTTCTTTGAAAAAAAACATTCAACATATTTCCTTAAGCGTAGTAGTTCTTTTTAGCATTTCTTTTTTTGCTTTTAAGATGTCTGAACCAAAACAAATAAAGGTTGTACCTAAAAAAGTTGTAAAGACGGATGAAAAAGCTAATCTCTTAGTTCCTGTAGAATACTATCCTTCAACAAAAACTAAAAAACTGAATCAAAAATTAGATTCTTTATTAAAACGTATTCATAAAAGACACGATTTTCATGGAGCTATTTTAGTGGCTAAAAATAAAAAGATAGTCTACGAAAATCAAATTGGTTATGCAGATTTTAGAAAGAAAGTGCCCATTAAAAAAGAGTCTGCTTTTCAATTGGCATCTGTAAGTAAGCAATTTACAGCTGCAGCAATAATGCTGTTAAAGGAAAGAAATAAAATACAACTTACAGATACTGTAAATAATTATTTTCCAAATTTTCCGTATAAGAATATTACAATCCAAAACTTGTTAAACCACACCTCTGGTTTGCCAAAGTATTTTTGGATAGCCGAGCACGAATGGAAAGAAGAAAAAGCACCTACAAATACAGATTTAATGAAGGTGTTGCCATTAACCAAAGCACAACGTTTTTTTAAACCTGGCCGTAATTTCGATTATTCGAATACAGGTTATTTTGTTTTGGCTGCTATTGTAGAGAAAGTTTCGGGTACATCTTTTAACCATTTTTTGAAAGAGAATTTTTTTGAGCCATTAGGTATGAAAAACACCTATGTGTATAGTTTTCAGAACGATACTGTTCGAAAAAATCAGTTAATTGGGTATCGTTTATACAGAGGATGGAGGCATTTAAAAATTGGAAGTACTGTTAATGATGCCATTGTTGGTGATAAAAATGTGTATTCCACTCCAGAAGATTTATTTAAGTGGACCTATGGTTTAAATTCAGAACAATTGCTCTCTAAAGCATCTTTAGATTTAATGTACAGTAAAGGAAAAACAATATATGGAAGAAAAGTTCCTTATGGTTTTGGTTTTCGAATGGATAGATTTAACGATAAAAAAATCTATCATTATGGCAAATGGAATGGCTTTAGTACAGCGCTTACCAATTACTTAGAAGATGATTTGGTAGTCATCGTTTTAGAGCATACAAGCTACAATGCAATGAGGTCTTTAAATAAGAAAATTAAGAAAATTGTGAGTCAAAATTTAGAAGTTTAATGGTAAAGACACTTCTGATACTTTTATCAAGAAGTTGAACTGCCGCTTTTTTTGTAATAAAAAATCTATAGATTTAATAAACGCTTTGCAGCATTAAAAGGCGTTGTCTTACCATTTTCTAAATTTTTAATTTCTTTTTCTAAGGCATCTTTTATATTTGATTTGGAATAAAAGTCTGCTTTTAATTGTTGTTCAATGGTTGCTAATAACCAATATTTATTTTGGCTATTTCGTTTTAAAGTAAAGTAATTGTTACTTTTCGTTACATTAAAATATTCTTTAATCATAGCATCCACTTTATCAATTCCAATATTTTGTAAAGCACTTGCAGTAATTACTTTAGGTTGCCAATTACTTTCTTTTAAAGGATATAAATGCAGAGCTCTGTTAAACTCAACCTTAGCTATTTTAGCGTTTTTTTCATTATCACCATCAGCTTTATTAATCACAATAGCATCTGCCATTTCAATAATACCACGTTTTATACCTTGCAACTCATCTCCAGCACCCGCTAATTTTAGAAGAAGGAAAAAATCTACCATAGAATGTACCAAAGTTTCAGATTGGCCAACGCCAACGGTTTCAATTAAAATGGTATCAAAACCAGCAGCCTCACATAAAATAATACTTTCTCGTGTTTTTTGAGCTACACCACCCAAGGAAGTTCCAGAAGGCGAAGGTCTAATAAACGCATTTTTATCAGTAACCAATTGTTCCATTCTGGTTTTATCACCTAAAATAGAACCCTTATTTACAGAACTACTAGGATCTACAGCCAAAACAGCAACTTTTTTTCCTTGTGCTGTTAAATGTTTTCCAAAAGCTTCAATAAATGTACTTTTACCCACACCAGGAACACCTGTAATGCCAATACGTATCGAATTATTTGCATAAGGTAAACAGCGCTCTAAAATTTCGTTCGCTTTTTTTTGATGATTTACGTTAGTACTTTCTACCAAAGTAATGGCTCTGCTTAAAAAAGTAATATTCCCCTCTAAGATTTTTGAAACAAATTCTTGGATA
>NZ_CBFHZT010000049.1:0-19205 GCF_965660385.1 Polaribacter sp. | reverse complement strand
TTTCATCACTTTTAGAGATTAAACAATATCTTTGATGTTTTTTTCGTTAATTCGAAGAATTATTAGATATTATTATGAACCCCTTAAAAAAAGCAAGTGTACTTCTTGGTTTTCTGTTACTTACAAGTTGTGCAGAAAATTTAAACTTTTCACAAATCAAAGATTATGTTTTACAACCCATATTAACATCTTCTTTAACATTTTTTAGTGTTCAACCTTCTCAGTTTTTTGATAGCAATGGTGTGCAACAAAATAGCAGGCAAGATATTACTGAGTTCGATTTATTTCAAGATAGTATTATTTCAGATAATGTCGTTAAAATGGTTTTTAATGCAACATTTAAAAATGAATTTGATAGAGGTGCAAATATTAAGATTGATTTGTTAAATAGTAGTGATGATGTGGTATATAATTTTAGTTCAATATTCATAGAACGTAGAGATTTAAATCCACCTGCTTATGAAGAAGAAATTATTTTAGCCTCTAATCCAGATATTTTTACAGCAACAAAAGTAAGAATCATTGCCTCGTTAGAAAATACAGGTAAACCAATGAATCCCCTTGATACAAGTGAATTTGAATTTAAATCTTCGGTTACTTTATTCATAGCAACAGATTTTTAGTATGAAAAAATTATGCATTCTTTTATGCTTTTTTTGGTTGCATCAAAGTATAGCTCAAAATAAACAAGTATTATATGATTTTGCAGAACTACCACAAACATTATTATTAAATCCGGCTAGTGAAACAAATTATAAATTTCATATCGGTTTTCCTCTTTTATCTGGTATTTCCTTTGATGCAAGTTCCACAGGTTTTGTTTTGACAGATATTTTTGCTGAAGATGGTATACATATAAATGATAAAATATCTAAAGCATTACAACACTTAACAAGTAAAGATTTTTTAACATTAAATACTCAAATAGAAGTATTAAATGCTGGTTTTCGTTTAAATGATAGCTTATATTTAAGTTTTGGGTTTTATGAAGAATTAGAGCTTATAGGATATTATCCAAAAGACTTGGTGACCTTAATTACTGAAGGCAACAATGCATATCTCAACAAAAACTTTATGGTTTCGCAAATTAACTTTAATGCCGAATTTTTAGGGGTACTGCATATTGGCTTGGCAAAACAGGTTAATGAAAATCTAAGATTAGGTTTACGATTTAAAATGTATTCATCTGCATTACATATTGAAACAAATAACAATACAGGTACGTTTACTACAGCAGAAGGTACAAATAATTTATTTACCCATTATTTTAATAACATCAACTTAGCGTCTAGAACTGCTGGTTTAATAGATACTGGAACAGAAGAATATATAGATGATTTTGGTAAATATTTTGGCAATACTTTTTTGGGTTCTAATATGGGTATTGGTTTTGACTTTGGTGTTTTTCGTAAAATATCACCTCAATTAGAGTTTTCTGCAAGTATACTCGATCTTGGTTTTGTATATCATAAAAGTAATATCAAAAATACTAAAGTAGAAGGTAACTTTAGTTTTGAAGGAGTTGATTTATTGTTTAATACCAATAATTCTAATTATTGGGATGCGTTAAACAGACGTTTTAGAAGAGATTTACCAACTACTGAAAATCAAAATTCTTATTTTTCTTGGAGACCTACAAAAATTAATGCAGCTTTAAAATATAGATTTGGTGAAAAAAAGAGCAGACGTTGTTATGATTATACATATAAAGACTTTTTTACAGATGCAGTTGGTTTGCAATTGTATAGTGTATTAAGACCCACAGGTTCTCAACTGGCACTCACAGGGTTTTACGAGAAGGCTTTAACCAAAAAAATATTTACCAAATTCACTTATACTGTAGATGATTTTTCTTTAGCAAATATTGGTGCTGGCATTTCAGCCCAGTTGGGTAAATTTAATATGTTTACTATGGTCGATAATATTTTATCGTATAATAATTTATCTTCTTCAAATCATTTATCTTTACAAGTAGGTTTCAATTTAATATTTAATTAAAATGCTAAAAAAAATAAGTATACTGCTATTACTTTTAATGAGTTTATCTATTTATAGTCAAAAAAATAATTTAGAGAAATATAAATATATTATAGTAGCCAATAAATTTGATTTTTTAAAAAAACCAGATCAATTTCAAACGAGTTCTTTAACTAAATTTCTATTAGAGAAAAAAGGATTTAAAGTGTATCTTGAAGGAGAAACTTTGCCAGAAGAAATTAAGAATAATAGGTGTGCGTTTTTAATGGCTAAAGTTACTGATGAGTCTAATATGCTTACCACTAAAAATAGAATTGATTTTTCTGATTGCTCTGGTAAAGTAGTCTATACCTCTAAAGTAGGTAAAAGTAAAATAAAAGATTATAAAAACGCGTATCATGAAGCTATTAGAAATGCTTTCAATACTATTGAAGATTTTGATAATAATGCTTTTTTAAGCAATAAAGACGACAACAAACAGGTAATTACAGTTTCAAAAAATAAACAACAAGACATCACTAAAAATGTAAATGTTGTTTCACCTGCTTTAAAAGTACTTTATGCGCAAGCTATTGAAAACGGATTTCAATTGGTAAACACCAAACCAGAAGTAGTTTATAAAGTTTTACAAACAAATTTAAAAGACGTTTTTATTATAAATGGTAAAAATGGAATTTTATATAAAGTAGGAGAGAAGTGGATTGCCGAATTTTATCAAGATAATCAATTACAGCAATTAGTATATGATGTTAAGTTTTAATACTCATATTTGTTTTTCCATCTACTCTTTAAAATTTCTCTAAACTGTTTTTCTCTAGAATTTTCACCAGGTTCATAAAATTTAGTTCCAGAAATTTCATTTGGTAAAAACTCTTGATCTACAAAATTGTTTGTGTAATCATGTGCATATTTATAATTTTTGCCATAGTCTAAATCTTTCATCAATTTGGTTGGTGCATTTCTTAAATGTAAGGGTATTGATAAATCTCCAGTTTCTTTAACTACTTGTTGGGCTGTATTTATTGCCATATAAGAAGCATTACTTTTAGGTGAATTTGCCAAGTAAACCGCACATTGACTTAAAATAATTCGAGATTCTGGGTTACCTATAATAGAAACAGCCTGAAAAGTACTATTGGCTAAAATTAATGCAGTAGGGTTTGCATTTCCAATATCTTCAGATGCAGCAATTACTAATCTACGTGCAATAAATTTTACATCCTCTCCACCTTCAATCATTCTTGCCAACCAATATACAGCTCCATTTGGGTCACTTCCTCGTATTGATTTTATAAAAGCAGAAATAATATCGTAATGTTGCTCTCCAGTTTTATCATATCTAACTGTATTTTTCTGAATTTTTTCTAAAACAAGTTTGTTGGTAATTTCTATTTCATTTTCTGTAGAAACTAATAAATCAAAAATATTTAAGAGTTTTCTAGCATCACCACCAGAAACCTGCAATAGTGCATCAGTTTCTTTTAACATAATTTTTTTAGTGGCTAAAAACGCATCTTTTTCCATAGCTCTTTTTAATAAAGCTATCAAATCGTTTTTATCAAAAGAGTTTAAAATATACACCTGACATCTAGAAAGTAAGGCAGGTATTACTTCAAAACTTGGGTTTTCTGTGGTAGCACCAATTAATGTTACCCAGCCTTTTTCTACAGCACCAAGTAAAGAGTCTTGTTGCGATTTGCTAAACCTGTGAATTTCATCAATAAATAAAATAGGATTTTTGGTGGTAAACAAACCACCGCTTTTTTTTGCTTTATCTATAACATCTCTTACGTCTTTTACGCCAGAACTTATGGCGCTTAGTGTATAAAATGGTCTATTAGATTCATTGGCAATTATATTGGCTAGGGTTGTTTTACCAATACCTGGTGGACCCCAAAATATTAATGATGGAATAATACCTTTTTGAATTAAGTTGGTGAGTACACCATTTTTACCAACCAAATGCTGTTGACTTATATAATCTTCGAGAGTTTTAGGTCTAATTCGTTCTGCCAAAGGTTCATTCATTGGGTAAAAATAATAAAGATTTCTGACAGAATTCGTAAAAATGTAATTTGGTTAGATTTTTGTTATTTTGCTTTTATGAATGAAGAAAATCAACTAAAAATATCAAAATCAATTTTTTTGATTCCTATTGTTTATGTTTCCTTAATTTGGATAATTTATTGGATAGAAATTCAATTTGGATTTAACTTTAACAAATATGGTGTTTACCCTAGAAGTCTCAAGGGCTTTAGAGGTGTTTTTTTAACTCATTTTATTCACAGCAATCCAAGTCATCTTTTTAATAATTCTATACCTTTATTTGTACTTTTAGCTAGCCTTTTTTATTTTTATAAAGATATAGCCTATAAGACGTTGATTTTAGGAGGTTTCTTTACAGGCGTTTTAACATGGGCTATTGCACAGAATGCTTATCATATTGGTGCCAGTGGTATTGTTTATATGCTTTTTAGTTTCGTTTTTTTTAGTGGACTGATAAGAAAACATTACAGACTTGTAGCACAGTCTTTAATAATAATTTTTCTATATGGTAGCATGGTTTGGTATGTTTTACCCATTAAAGAAGGCATGTCTTGGGAAGGACATTTATCTGGTTTTATAGTTGGTTTTATTTTAGCAATCGTGTTTAGAAGAAATGGTATAACTAGGCAGGAACACCAATTTATTGAAACAGAATTTGATTCATACTTTGATGAAGAAGGAAATTTTAATCCGCCTAAATTAGACGATGAGTCTACAGAAGATTTACATTAATTTAACTATTTCCATGGACTATTTAATACGCTGTCTCACTGTTTCATATAAAAAAGCACCACATGCAACAGATACATTTAAAGATGCTATTTCTCCAAATAAAGGTAATTTTGCTTTATAATCCACCATTTTTAATACAGATGGATTCACTCCTCTGTGTTCAGAACCCATAATTATGGCTAAAGGTTGATTAAAATTGATGTCATAAATTGAATTTTCTGTTTTTTCAGTAGCAGCAACTGTTTTTATGTTTGATGCTTGTAATAAAAATAGGGCATCTTTAATATGATCTACTTTACAAATGGGCACTTTAAATGCAGCTCCTGCTGATGTTTTTATAGTTTCTGCATTAACAGGTGCACTTCCATTTTTTTGTATGATTATACCATTAACGCCAGTACACTCTGCAGTTCTAATAATCGCACCAAAATTTCTTACATCAGAGAGTTGATCTAAAATTAAGAATAAAGGAGTTTTATCAGACTCTAGAGTTTTTTCTAATAATTCTTCTAAATCAAAAAATTCTATAGGTGATATTTGTGCAACTGCACCTTGATGGTTATTGTTTTTAGATAATCTATTCAGTTTTTCAACAGGTACAGTACTTGTCGCTATTTTATTTTGTTTTATAACTTTATCTAATTCATAAAAAAGATTGCCTCTTAATCCTTTTTGCAAGTAAATTTTATTAATTGAAGAGCCACTTTCTATGGCTTCTATAATGGCTCTTATTCCGAAAATATTTGTAGTTTCTGTGGTCATAATGCAAAGTTAGATAAATATAAACATAAAAAAACCACCTTTACTAAAAAAGGTGGTTGTTTAATTATAAGAATGTACTGTTTATTGTTTTACCAAAGTCATTGTTCTATCAGCAAAATAACCATCTACTGTATAGGTTATAACAATATCTCCATTTGCTTGCACAGTTCCAGTACCAGAATTAGGAATACCAAAGTCATCAGGTAATACACCTCCAGTTACAGTAATTGAACCACATTGATCATTAATGTAAAAAGGATAATCAGTACCAAAACCGTTATCGCCACTAACAATAAAATTATTTACACCATTACCTGCACTAATAGTTGCAGCTTTTCCATTACCATCACCATACACATAAGAACCTGCAATAGCAGAAGGACAGAACACATTTACAACAATATCTAAAGTAGTAGATCCACTATAAAACCCATCTGGGCTAGAGAAACTTATTGATAATGTTTCACCGTTAATTTTGTCTAGATTATTTTCAGTGATTGAAAGACTTACTGTTACCTCATTAGAATTTGCTGGCATGGTTACAGTTGCAGGTAACGTATAGTTGGCAGCATCTAAAGTTGTAGTAACATTTAAATCTAAAGTTGTATCAGAACCCACGTTAGTTGCTGTATATATCTTAAATTCAGTATTTAAGGTTGTACCTTCATCTATTATAAAAGATTCAGAAGGTGTGCTAAACGTAATAAAGGATATACCTGTTGGCTCAGCTGCTTCCTCACAACTAGTAAAAGTTGTAAGAACAATAAGTGTTAAAAAATATAATATCTTGTTTTTCATAATTTGGATTGAATTAAATAATCACTACTTACCTTAATTATAAATATAAGTAGTGATTAATAAATTAATGATTTAGTATGCTTACGTATACCATATGTTATTTGTTACCGTCAGAAATATTAGGGTTATCTGTTAATTCTCTTTGGTGTATAGCGAAAGTAACTTTTGGATCGTCATAAGAAATACTTTCACCAGCTCTGTTTAAGTGATTACTACCTCTAGTATTTGTTAACTTTCTTCTCTTCATTAATAAGTAACTTTTACCTTCACCAACAAATTCAATCTTAGTTTGAAAAACAATTTCATCTACAAGAGCTTGACCAGACAAACCATCTACATAAGCGTAATCAGCAGGATCAGAGAATCTGTTTGCTAAAACTTCTTTTAATCTAGCTCTTGCAGCAGCGTCATTACCTTCAACAGCACTCATTTCTGCAGACAATAAATACATTTCAGTAACTCTCATGTAAACATAATCATCTGTAATAGGCAATTGTCCGAAAGCTACTTTATTTAGGTTATAAAATTTTTGCGCTGGAATCAAAGGAGCTTGACCAACAGCGAAAACGTCAGGACGAGGGTCACCATGCTGAGTTTTTCTGATATCTTTATCATCAATTCTATCATAAAGTCCTCTGTCAATTCCTCTATAATTACCAACTGCTTGGTAAGAATAACTATAATAGTCCATGAAACCATGCCAAGAAACTAAACCTAAATCGTTTGCAACTGTTATATCAAATCCCCACATCCATCCTGGAGTGCTTAAAGAGGTAAAACCACCGGTAACTTCGTCAGCATCCATCATTGTGAATTCACCAGAGTTGATTACTTCATCAGCTAATTGTCTAGCTTCTGCATTTTTATTACCCATAGAAGCATAAACATAAGCTAAAATTCCTTTAGCTACATTTTGATTTATAGATGCTTTGTTAGGTCTTTGGTAACCATTCATAAAATTGATAGCAGATTCTAAGTCATTTATAATTTGATCATAAACATCACTCATTGGCGATTTTGGTTTTCCTGGCTCACCTGGATTAATATAAATTGGTAAAATTTCTGCGCTTGGATCATATTTTATAGCATAGTATTGGCTTAAGTAAAAATAAGCAAATGCTCTAATGGTTTTAGCTTGTCCTACTACACCTTTTACAGCATCTGATTCTGGAATAATGTCATTACCACCATTAGCTGCAATAATTAAATTAGCACTATTTATGATTCTATAGTAAAATCTCCAAGCCGTATAATTTGGTAGGGTAATAGTGTTATCTTCGGTCCATATATAGTTGGCTAAACCAACGAATCTATTATAACTTGCACCAACTTGTGCTAAATCACTCGATAATAAATCACTCATCAAATCAAATGATTTGTGACCAAAATCTTCTTGTCTATCTGTACCACCAATATAGGCTGTTACCATTTGATTGTAAATACCTCTTAAGTTACCCTCAACAATTTCAGGGTTAATTAAGGCAGTTTCACCTAAATCTTCATTAGAAATAAAACTCGTAGGCCTTTGATCTAAGAAATCATCACTACAAGAAGTAAGAATAAGACTTGCAACGATTGCTATTATATATTTTGTTTTTTTCATAATTAAAAAGTTTTATTAAAATTTAACTCTTACACCTAATGTATAATTAGATATTGGGTTGTAGGTATATCTACCAGATGTACCTGTTAAAGAGGTTGTAGGATTGTATCCATCTCTAGCAGTTAATACAAATAGGTTGTCTCCAGATACCCATAAATTTACTGCAGATAAACCTATCTTTGTTAAGTATTGAGATGGTACATTGTATCCCAATCTAACATTATTTAATGATAAATAATCTGAACTGGTTAAAAATCTTGTAGAAGATGAAACAACTTGAACGTTTTCATTTGAGTACAATCTTGGAACACCTGTTATATCTCCTGGTTCCATCCATCTTTGTCTCATATCTGTATGCCAACTTGATGTACCTACTCTACTATTAGTCATAAGGTTTGCATATTGTTGGTCATAACCATAACCGCCTAAACTGTAACCAAATTGAGCCATTAAAGAAAAGTCTTTGAATGAGCTATTTAATCTAAAGGCACCTCTAACAGTTGGTATAACTGATTTACCAACATATTTTCTTGTAGCATTGGCATATGTGTAAGTTACTCTATCTTGTATAACTGCATCAGGATTGTCTGCAGTAAAAACTAACATATCTTGAATACCTTCACCACTATCGTATTGTCCATTATTGTTTGCGTCAGACCAATTTTCAATCCACATTGGGTCTCCATTAGCAGGGTCTACACCAGCCCATTCTCTAATATAATAGTCATAAATACTACGTCCTAGTGATTGTGCAAATTGACCATCTATGTTAATAACTTTAGGCTCACCTGTTGCGTTTTCAATAGGCATTCTAGTGATTTCGTTATTAAACATTTCACCATTTACGTTTAATGATAATTTGAAATCTTGACTTCTAATAATGTTACCAGTTACATTAAATTCAAAACCTTTGTTTACTAATGACCCATCGTTTGTAAGGATTATTGCATCACCAGTAGAAGGTGGTAATCTTTTATTTACATATAAATTATCAGTCGTCTTCGTATAATAATCTAAATCAGCCTGAATTCTACCGTCAAAAAATTCTACTTCAACACCTACTTGAAATTGTTCACTAGATTCCCAAGTAATATCTGGATCTACTACAGCTCTTGGAGCCAAAGAAGGTTGTCCTAAAAGGTTTTCTATGTTAAAACCAAGTTGACCTGCAAAAGCAGCGTTTCCTTGATCTCCTAAAACACCATAACTAGCTTTAAGCTTTAAGAAGTTAATAACTTTTGATGAACTTAAGAATGCTTCTTCACTAGCAATCCAACCTGCACCAACAGACCCGAATGTTCCCCATTTGTTTCTAAAAAATCTTGAAGATCCATCTCTTCTTAAAGTACCAGAGATATAGTACTTATTTGCATAATTATAGTTAGCTTGAGTAAAGTAACTTTCTAACGAGGTATCAGTAATTGATCCTGTAGATACTCCATTTTGATCCAAATAATTTTCTGGAACTGCAGCAGCATTTGGATTTAAATTAACAATTCCTTTTTTATTAAGGTTAAAGTCTTCAATTTTATCAACAAATGATTCATGAGCCACTAACATATTGAAATTGTGGTCTTCGCCAAACTGTGTTTTGTATCTTAAAATTTGATTGAAGTTTTGAGATACATATGTGGTGTTAGATTTAAAAAGAGTACCACCTAAAGCAACACCTTGGCTACCTTGAAGAGAGTTTCTTGTTTGATCAAAATTACTACCATAGTAATTCATACCATATGTAGTTTCAAATGTTAATCCTTCAAGTATATCAACAGTAGCGTTAATATTTGCATTTACATTGTGTCTTTTTGTTCTTACAATGTTGTAAATAGCTTCACCCACTCCGTTATAAGTTGCAGAGAAGTCACGAGCATTACCTGCTGAATTGTCTCCAAAATCATAAAATGGTTCACCTGTATTTGGATTTAATACAATATCACCATTTGTATCTCTAAGATATAAAGGATAAATAGTTGGTGTAAAATCTAACATGTAAGTTGTTACACCACCACCATAACCAGTAGCATCATTGTATTCACTGTAAGAATAATCTAAATTAGTTGCAATTTTAACTCTTTCTACAGGTGTAGACGTTACGTTAAGTCTTGCAGAATATCTGTCAAATTGAGATTGAGCAATGTACCCTTCATCAGATAAATAACCTAAAGAGAAATAATGTCTTGTTTTATCAGTACCACCAGATGTTTTAAAGTTCATCTCATTTCTAATACCATCTCTATAACCAACATCTCTCCAATTTGTTGGTGTAAATTTTCTGGTTACACCACTTCTTACTCTTCCAGTAGCTGGGTCAATAAGCTCATTCCCATCAGCAACATTCCACATGTTGTATAAAGGTGCAACAGCTCTGTCAGAGAATAAGTTATCTAAAGCAAACTGTGAAGGATTGGCACGACCTTCAAATTCTGAAGTGTTTCTAAGACCATCATAAACAGTCTCGATGTATTCTTCTTCATTTTCTATAAGGTCGTAAAATGGTAATGTTCTACTATTGATAGAAGATTGAAAATCAAATTCAACAGTACTTTTACCCACGGTTCCCTTTTTTGTAGTTAATAAAACTACACCATTCGCACCTCTAGCACCATAAATAGCTGTTGCAGATGCATCTTTCAAAATTGTAGTAGATTCAATGTCATTAGGATTAATAGCATTGATGTCTCCAGAAAAAGGAACACCATCAACAACATATAAAGGTGCACTGTTACCTTCAATAGAACTAAAACCTCTAATTCTAATTGTAGCACTAGCACCTGGTCTACCATTTGTTCTGGTTACAGCAACACCTGAAGCTTCACCAATTAATGCTTGTGCAACATTTGAAACTGCCTTTGCTTCGATATTTTCGTTATTAACAACACTAGCTGTTCCTGTAAATGATTTTTTTGTAGTTGTTCCATAACCCACAACTACAATTTCATCTAAAACATTTGCATCTTCTTTCATTTTAACATTAATGACATCAGAGCTTCCAACAGTAATCTCTGTCATTTTGTATCCTAATGAACGGAATACAAGCACACTTCCTTGAGAAACTTTTATTGAGTATTTCCCATCAAAATCAGTCTCAGTACCTTTTGAAGTACCTTTAATTAAAATACTTACCCCTGGTAAAGAACCTGATTCATCAGATACTGTTCCAGAAACAGTTTTTTCTTGTGCAAAGGATATTTGCACTACCAACGCCAGTAATAGCGTTAAAATTCCATTAAACTTTGTCTTCATTTTATAATTATTTGAATTAATTAATTTCAAAAGTCTTAAAATAAAGTTAATTAGACAACTTATTTAACCTTTTTTTTGTTTAATATATGCTAAAATAATTGAAACAATATATACTTAACACCAATGCCTCAGTGTACTTTAGTTATTTACAAAGTTATTCAGTCTAAAAATTATCTATTTATAATTTAAAGTGGTTTTTTTTAAAGACTTTGTAAAATGTTTTTTTGAGATTTATAAATAATTTTTAATTATTTCAATGAGTTAGAAAAGTTTTATGGGACTTACCTTTTAAGGTTTATCCTGTAATATTAATTTAAAAAGAGTACAACTTAACTTATTCCGATATTTTGTTAAAAATCTTTCAATTTTAATACCAATTTTCTTTTCAAGTAATGAATAAGCTCTTAATACTGTTATTAAATTTCCTAAGAAGCTATTAAAAAAGCGATGTCTAAAATGCTCTATTTGACAAATTTTTTAACACATCGTTTATAGTTTCTATAATTGCTCTTTTTTCTTCATAATTTTTCTTAATTTGTTTGCTAAATGAATACTTTTAATAAACAAATTAACAAATAAACTCGTATATAAAAATCTCTAAACAAGAAATATTGTATTATTAAAATGTTTATTTTTTAAGAGAATGTTTATTCTTCGCATTTGTTTTAGTGATATAAAAATCAATAATACACCACTTGTTATTGCTAACTAAATGTAATTTAAGTTTATAAAACAAGCCTAGTGTTGCATAACTTTTTTTCTGTAATTCTTTGAAAAAAAAATATTGTTTTTTTCTCTGTTATAGTTTTTTTTAAGATTTTTAGAATTTGTATACTATTATATTCATTTTAATCAAAAAAGTTTTAAATAGAAAGCTAAAGATGATACTAATTGATTTTTAGTTTAACAAATCCATTTTAAGAAAAAAAAAGAAAGTTAATCATCAAGTTTTTTGGGTTTTTATATAGGAAACAATGTTTTAAATTGTCATATGACTTTGGATAGAAAATAATTATGTAGTCATTTCTGAACTTTTACTTATTTTTAATTTTCTATTAAATATTTAGGAAATGAAATATTTCAAATACAGTTTTTGTTAACAGTGGATCAAATTTGTTTATAAAATATTCAAGATTAAGAATTTAATAATTTAAAGTTTTATAAGTCATAAGAATCATTTTTATATTTAACTAATTATAAGAGGATTTAATTGTTTAGATTTTTTGATTTTCTTTCATTAACTTTCATTTTTAAATCAAAACTGCTTTAATATATGATTATGTATATTTAAAAAAATTTTATTGTTGTTAAGATGATAAATTCAGGGTTTAAATATTTTTGAAGTTTTATTTATATACTTGTTATGTTTAGGTTTGATTTTAAAGTTTATAGTGTTTTTTTATTCTAAAAATTTAAAATTTGAAAATCATATATTACAAAAAAACCAGTGAGATTTAATTCACTGGCTTTATATTTAAATTAACTTACAAAAAAGAATTAATTGATATCTGGGTTTCCGTCAATTTCTCTTTGTGGAATTTCAAAAATCATCTTAGGATCTAAAGCTGGTATAATAAGATCAGCTCCTGGCTGAACTAAATTCTCTCTCCCGTCTTTTCTATTAAGCCCAACACCATTTCTTGCCATATCAAAAGAAGCTAAACCATCTCCCCACAATTCAATTCTACGATACATTAAAATTTCATCTATTAGAGACTGACCAGTATTTGAAGATTTTACGTATGCATCATCTCTAGTGGTATTCAAATCAAACAATACCTGTTGAGCTTCTGCTTCCTTACCTTGTTTTGCTAATGCTTCTGCCTTAGTTAAGTAAAATTCGGCGTTTCTTAAATAAATATAATCTCCAATAAATACACCTGGTCCTGGTTGTGCAATAAATTTTAGACTTGTGTATTTAGGTGTGATATTATAATGCGGCCATGTGCCTGGTACAATTATTACTCCAGAAGGGTATTCTTGGTCTGCAAACCATTGTTTTCTCCTATCAGTATCAGGAATCATATCGTATAAGTTTGAATTTACAGTTTTAAAATGATTCCATCCACTATATCCATCGTTTATTTGACTTATATGAGAAAAGAAAGTTTGGTATACTTCAGATGTTGTAGCGGTTACTTCTGCACCCCATATTGTCTCTGATAGAGAAAGTTCATCAAAACCATGCATTACATCTGTACTTAAAGATCCTACATTCATTGCAATATCAGCAAAATTTTCTGCTTCAGCCCAATTTTCATATGTTAAATGATATCTTGCTAAGTAAGCAGCAACCACATTGGCATCAACTATTTCGACACTTGGTCTACTGTAGTTTTTTAAACCTTCATAAGCTAAATTTAGGTCGTCTAGTATTTGTTTTTTTACATCTCCCACAGGTGCTTTTGGAGATCCTAATTCTGCACCATTATTAAATGGAATAGATAGTTCTGAATCGGCTGCTTTTGTATGTTGGTATATTCTTAATAAATAAAAATAAGCAATACCTCTATATGCATATGCTTTATGTTTAAAAGCAAGTACATTTTCATCAGTAACATTGTCTGGAATTAAATTAATAACTTCGTTAGCGTCTTTAATTATTCTATAAAAAAATGTCCAAATAAAATCATTATCTCCACTTGTTAAGATTGTATTATCATATCTATTCCAAGCACCAAACCAAGTACTTCTGCTCATGTCAATATCATTACTTCTTAAATCCATTCCAAGATCAATGGCTTTAATACCGAATTCAATTTCTCCTCCTTCTCCATCTCTAAAATAAGATAAAATAGCTCCATCTATAGCTTCTATTCCAACAGTACCTCCGGCTGCTGAAATTTCATTAAAGTGAGAACGTGTTAAGTATCTTTCGTCTTCAAAACTTTGATCTAAATCTCCACATGAATTTCCTAGCACTGCAATAAAAAGCAAGGCGAAGTATTTCATTTGTTTTATTTTAAAAAAATTATTTCGTTTCATAATATTATTTTTAATTAAGTTTTATGTTTAATCCCATTGATATGGTTCTATTAGCACCAAATTCAGCTGAAGATTGTCCTACTGAATTTAAACGCGGGTCATAACCTTGTCTTGCACTATATAACAAGAAACCATTATTTACGGTACCATATAGTCTAATACTATCTATATTATATTTTTTTATTGCATCGTTTTGGAATATATAACCAATATTTATATTACTAATACTTAGGTAGCTTTGATCTACCAATCGCATGTCGGTTACCCTATATTGATCTGGTTCTAGCGGGTCTACCCTTGGTAAACTTGCTGTTTGATTATCTACAGTCCAAGTTTTATCATAGTCTGGGAAATTGGTAACATTCGTAGTTGCTCCTAATAGTCCGAAATATTCATTATCTATACCATAACCTCCTAATTGGTAGGCAAATTGTACGGCCAACGAAAATTTTCCTATTAAAACATTAGTTCCAAAACCACCAGTTATAGCTGGTATTGCTTTTTTATCTAAGAAATACCTGTCTGCTTCAGAGAATACTTCTGTAATTACATCTTCACCTGTAGCTGGATCTACTTTATACCATCTTGCATTTCCATTTTCAGGGTTAATAGGAGCAGATTTTCTCATGTAATAGTCAAATATACTTCTACCCACAACTCTTCGAAAGTTTCCGCTCTGAATTGAATCTCGCCCAACAGGAAGTTTTGTGATTTCGTTATTTATGGTAGAAAGGTTTGCATTAATGTTCACATTAATTTTCTCTTTTTTGACAGCATCCCAAGAAGCTTCAACTTCAATACCACTGTTTATCATTGAACCAATATTTTCTGGTATTGATGGGTTTCCTGAAGAAACACGAAGTGGTGTATTAAATAAAAGATCGTTAGTGGTTTTATTGTAATACCCTAAAGATAAGTTTACTCTGTTTAATAAGTTCATTTCTAAAGCAATATCAAAGCTAGCTGATTTTTCCCAAGTTAATTCGTCATTTCCTAGATATAGTAGTTGGGCAGTTAATTCTTCATTGTTTTCATCAACTAAATACTGATCTTCATAAGCTACAAAATTTCTTCCTGCACCTGGATAAAATATTCTGTCATTACCAGTTGTACCGTAGTTAGCTGCTAATTTTGCATAAGTAATTGTATTGGAAATATCTTTCATGAAATCTTCGTTACTAATAACCCAAGAAGCACCTGTAGACCAGAATGTACCCCAACGAACACTTGGATCAAATACAGAAGATGCATCATACCTACCTGTTACATTTAGATAATAACTATTATCTAACCCGTAAATAAATCTCGAGAAATAACCTTCTGTGGTATATTTTGTATTGTAATTGCTGGCGCTAATATATTTAGAAGTATTATCTAATATTGGACTAAAACCTCCAACAATATTATATTTTGTAAGACTTAAAGTAGTGAATTTTTCTTCATAGGTTTCATGTCCAAGTAGAACATCATAACTATGACGACCAAAATCTTTTTTCCAAGTTAAAAGTTGTTGATTTGTAAATGCTGAGAAATTATTTCTATTGTTTGTTAATAATCCATTTTGAGAGGCTGCGAAAGCACCAGCACCTGGTCTAGTAAAATCAGTGCCTTTATCTATTTCGGTTAATAGATTTGCTACATACTCAAATTTTATATCAAATGGTAGATCAATCTTAGCTCTAAAAGCAATATTAAAATTATCTCTTTCAGTAGTTTCTGTTGTGTTTTCTATTACTGCTAAAGGATGCTCACCTGGAGCATAATTTCTTGGACCTCTAATATTACCTCCCCCAAAATCTTGAGGAACACCAAAGTCATAAGCTCTTCCTCCTGGATTATTTGGGTCTAAAATTGGATTCCAATTAGCATCATATTGATAAACTGGAAAAACAGGTGCAATTCTTCTGGTCCAAAAGAAAGCATTAGAAAAAGTACTCCCTCCATCACCTGGTACAAATTGACTATAGGATTTTGCGTATGAAACATCTCCTGATAATGATAAAACATTCGCAATTTTATCAGCACTAACTTTTAGACGTGTAGTGTGTCTTTTAAAACTGCTACCTACAGTGTATCCATTATTATTTTCTGTACCTAAAGAAAAGTAATATGTTATATTGTCTGAACCCCCAGATATATTGGCGTTTGTAGAATTGAAATTTGCTTGATCCCTAAATAAAGCATCTTCCCACCTATCGTTAACTAAAAGATTAGCAGAACTATTAAGCTTACCAGTTAATGGGTCAACTAATGTTTCATCAGATACATCATATAAATTGTAACCTAAAGCACCAATAAGGTTGTTAGATGCTGTTTGTCTTGCTTGAGCTATTGTAACAGGGGTGCCTGCTTGGCTTTGAGCATAAAATTCTGAGTTTGCAAGAACACTATGGTAAGATTCGTAAAATTCTCCAGGAGTCTTAATTACATTGTAATCTTTAGCACCTCTTTGTGTGATTCCTATTCGAGTATCTACACTTACAAGTGTTCTATTTTTTTTTCCTTTTTTTGTTGTAATTAATAAAACTCCATTAGAAGCTTTATTACCATAAAGGGAGGTAGATGACGCATCTTTTAATACACTTGTTGATGCAATGTCTTGCGGATTTATACTGTTTAAACTACCTGTATATGGTACCCCATCTAATACAATAAGTGGAGCGCTATCTGCATTTATTGATCCAAATCCTCGAATTCTAATAATAGGGTCAGATCCTGGTTGTCCATCAGCTTGAATAATTCTTAAGCCTGAAACTAAACCTTCCAAGCTTTTCACAGGGTTAGAAAACGTTGCAGCTTCTATTTGTTTTGCATCAATAACACTAACAGATCCTGTTAAAGATGCTTTAGATTGTGTACCATAAGCAACCACCACCACTTCATCTAAAGAACTTGAATCTTCTTCTAGAGTAACATTTAAAACATTGGTATCTCCAATCACTTTTTCAGTTTTCTTGTAACCTAAGTAACTAAATATTAAAATGTCTCCTTTTCTAACTTTGATTGTATACTTACCACCAAAATCAGTTTCAGTTCCCTTTGCTGTTCCTTTTACGGAAACACTAACACCAGGTAGTGGACCTGATGCTTCAGATACAGTTCCAGAAACTGTCTTTTCTTGTGCTAAAGTAATTTGCACAACTAACGCCAAGAGTAGTGTTAGAAATCCTTTAAACTTTGTTTTCATTATTTAATTTATTTGAATTAATTTGGTTCAAATATCAAGAAATTAAATTAAAGAACCAATAATAATTGTTAAAAAATGTTAATAGTTGTTAAAATGCAATGAAAAGTTTATTGGATATCAAAAAACGTTAAACATTTTTAAAAAAAAGTGACGTAATTTACATTTAATTGGATTTTAGATAATGAAAAGGAATTGTTGTTGTTGCCTAACACAGAATTAATATTAATGATAGATTTATTTTTTATAAAACGATATCCCAATCCTAAACCAATAAAATTGGTGTTATTCATGTTTCCATAATCAGTAACCGTATATAAATAAGATTTGTTGTTTGTTAAAAATCTGTACTCTAAGTTAAAGTAGGTAAATTTTCTTGTGAAAATACTTTGTTCACTAAACCCTCTAATCGATTTTGGTCCGCCAATCCTAAAAAGTTCGTTGGTTAGGTAAGTGTCAGAATTTAAGTATCCTGATTTGTTTTTTAGGTAAACGCTGCTTCTGGAGTTAATATCCCAGAAGTAAGTGGTTGATGCTACTACTTTAAATTGATTCAAAAGCTCTTGATCGGTTCTCCTTTTTCCTATGTTGGGTGTAATTTCAAAATTAAATTTATCATTTAAAAAGTAATCGTTTTTTGGTATATTGTAGCTATAGTTTATTCCATAAAAGTAATTATTATAACTAATGATATCATTTGTAATTTCACTTTGAAGTGCATCAGACGATTCTGAACTGAAGTTAAGCGCTATTTTCGATTTTGGATTAAAATTATAAAATAATTCAGCATTGAACTTTGTGTTTAAGAAAATAGAGTCTTGTTTGTAAATAGTAAAAGATAACTTAGGTGTTAATCTAGAATTAAATAAATAAGGAGCCTCAGTTAATAATCGAAACTCTTGACTTTGTTCGCTTATGCTATTCCAAAATAGTTCAAATTTCTCTCCTTTATTTAGGGTGTTGTTTAGTTTCAAGTCAACATTTCCAGTAAACAATATTTCGCCATTTTCTCTTGAGGTAAAATTTATAATACCATCGAAACTATTATTTTGTATTTTTTTTAAATACAAGTATAAGAGTGTAGAATCTTTGGTAAATAAAATTTCTGGAGGTTTTATCACTTTTATGAAATTTAAGCTTTGGGCAGCATTTGAAATTTCTTTAATTTTTGATTGATTAAATATTGTTTTAGTGTTAATTTTAAAATGGTTTTTTAAATATGATTTTGGGAAATTCGTATAACCTTTTATGATAACCTTATTTAAATATCTTTTTTTTGATTGATAAATCTCTAAATCAGCAATTAATATTTTTTTTTGAACGGATATATTTTTTAACCGCACTTTAGAAAATGATTTTCCAAGTTTTTCCAGTTTTTCAGACGTTTCCGAAAGTAGGTTTTGAAGATTTTCTATTTTCATGTAAAGACTATCAGATTTTATGTTTTCAAATAGAAAATGATAATCTTTTTTAACTTTAATAATTACATTATCAACCTTATTATATAAGGTAAAGTAAGCTCTGACTTTTTTGTTGTCTTTTATAGTACTGTCCAAAACGTGTGTAAAATAACCTTTCGTTTTTAAATAATTTGAAATTTTAGTGATTTCAACATCGATAGAAATTGAATCATGATTTTTTTTATGGTATTTAATTTTATCTAAAAGATTGATAGCATTCTTATCATTAAAAGATATTTCTAAAGATAAATCCTGAGCAAAAAGACCATTAAAAGCCAACAAAATAAAAATAAGATAAAAGTTATTGTAGAATTTAAATTTCAAACCGTAATTATAAAGTGCTCAAAAGTAAGAGAAATTGTTAAAAATTGCTCGTTAAAAAATCATTTAGAAAAAATAACTCACTGATATTTGA
>NZ_CBFHZT010000048.1:0-19290 GCF_965660385.1 Polaribacter sp. | reverse complement strand
CCCCTTTTAAAATTTCGATACGCTCAATTTGACTTACTGCTAACAAACGCAAATCAAATTCTTGATTAATTGCTGATTGATCTGTAACTGGCACACCATCAATCAACACCAATACTTGCCTACTTCTACCACCTCTTACATAAATACTTCTTGGTTCTGATGCATTAGTGTTTACACCTCTTACATCTATACCCACAACTCTATTTAAAATTTCAATAAAATTTCTACCAGCATTTTGCTGTAACTGTTGTTGTGTAATCTGGGTAATTACCTTACCTGTGTTTTCTTTTTTTAACGCAAACTTTGTAGCAGTAACTACAATTTCATTTAAAGATTCTACTTTTTCTTTTTGCTTTTCTTTTTTTTGAGCAAAAAGAGTTGTGCTGGCAAAACTAAAAGCCAAGGCACTAACAATTAAAAATTGTTTTTTCATGATAACGATTTAATTTAAAACATGCCTTTTGCTATTTACAAAAAGGCAATAATTAGTTTGTCCGAAAGTTTTTTCGGATTTTTTAAATAAATCAGGTAAATTTTGTGTACCAGTAAATAGTAATTAGTACATAAACTTTTATCCCGAAAGTTTTTAACTCGTGATTGAGGCAGGTCTCCTGACTTGCATTATGCTGAACCTTCCCATTTATTTTAAACATGATTCAAAATAAACAGTGGTAATAGTTTTCAGCTGGATGCCAAATCAAATTTGACACATGCTTACAGTTGCGGGTACAGTTCTGGTTTTTCACCAGATTCCCTTTTAATTCAATGTAAAATGATTTTTACATCAAAACCAAAATCTGGGCAAATGTAGCTGTATTCTTTTTAAAAATCTAATAAATACTAGTATCAATTTTTATATCTTTAACGTTCAATATGTAATGAAGTATGAGAATAGAAAACGATTTAAAATTAGGCTTTAAAGATGTTATGATTCGTCCAAAACGTTCCACTTTAAAATCGCGATCGCAAGTTAGTTTAGAAAGAGAATTTAGTTTTCTTCACAGTGATATTATTTGGAAAGGAGTACCAATTATGGCTGCAAATATGGATACTGTTGGTACATTTGAAATGGCAACTGCTCTAGCCAAGCATAATATGTTTACAGCGATACACAAGCATTATTCTTTGGAAGAATGGAGAAACTTTGCAACAAATTCTTCTCAAAAAATATTAAATAACATCGCTGTAAGTACTGGAACAGGAAAAGAGGATTCTGAAAAAGTAAAACAAATTTTAAATGAATTTCCACAAATAAATTTTATTTGTATTGATGTTGCTAATGGATATTCTGAACATTTTGTAAAGTTTGTAAAAAAAATGAGAAGCAATCATCCAAATAAAATAATTATAGCTGGTAATGTGGTTACAGGAGAAATGGTTGAAGAATTGTTGTTAGCTGGCGCTGATATTATTAAAGTAGGCATTGGTCCTGGATCTGTATGTACTACTCGTGTAAAAACAGGAGTAGGTTACCCACAATTATCTGCCATAATAGAATGTGCAGATGCTGCTCATGGTATGGGAGGTCATATAATTTCTGATGGTGGCTGTAAAATTCCTGGTGATTTGGCAAAAGCTTTTGGAGGCAGTGCCGATTTTGTGATGTTAGGTGGAATGCTAGCAGGACATGCTGAAAGTGGTGGTGAATTGATTGAAAAAAATGGAGAAAAATTCAAGGCTTTTTATGGTATGAGTTCTGAAACAGCTATGAACAAACATGCTGGTGGTGTTGCAAATTATAGAGCATCTGAAGGAAAAACAGTAAAGATACCCTTTAAAGGAAATGTAGTAGATACTGTTATTGATATTTTAGGAGGAATACGATCTACATGTACTTACGTTGGTGCCAAAAGATTAAAAGAATTAACCAAAAGAACTACCTTTATTAGAGTGCAAGAACAAGAAAATCAAGTGTATTCATGATTAAAAAGTTAGTAGTTTTTTGTTGTTGGTTTTTAGTTTTATTTTCTTGTAAAAAAGAAACGCATAAAACTGAGGCTGAAACAACACAAAAAAGCACAATTAAATATGCAAAAGGTTTTGACATTATTAATTATAATGGCACTAAAAAGTTGATTATTAAATCTGCTTATCAAAATTCAGAAGAAACATTTGTTTATACCATCAAAAGAAAAAAATCTAATACTATTATTGATTATAAATATGGAGTTCTTCAAGTGCCTATTGAAAAAATAGCGGTGACTTCAACCACACATATTCCTATGGTTGAATTGTTAGCTGAAGAAAATACAATAATAGGTTTTCCGTATGCTAAATATGTTTCATCCCAAAGAACAAGAGCCTTAATTGATAAAGGAAAAATTAAAGAAATTGGCAAAGAAAACGCGTTAAACACCGAAGTTTTATTGAATTTAGATCCAGAATTGATAGTTGGCTATGGTGTTTCATCTGCAGATAAATCTTTAACCACTATTAAAAAGGCCGGAATAAATGTAATTTATAATGGAGATTGGTTAGAAAAAACACCTTTAGGAAGAGCGGAATGGATTAAATTTTTTGGAGTTTTATTCGATAAAGAAAAACAAGCTGATAGTATTTTTAAAGTCATTGAAACAAACTACTTGGAAGCTAAAAAAACAGCATCAAAAACCGTAAAAAAACCAACAGTTTTATCTGGTGCAATTATGAGTAAAGATATTTGGAATTTACCTGCAGGAGACAGCTTTGTTGCTCAGTTTTTAAATGATGCAAACCTCAGCTATTTATGGAAAGATTCAGAAGGAAAAGGTAGTTTATCTTTAAGTTTTGAAAGTGTTTTTGACAAAGCACAAAATGCTGATTTTTGGATTGCACCCGGCTATTTTTCATCAAAAAAACAAATGTTAACCAACACAAAATTGTATGCAAAATTTAAAGCTTTTAAAGATAATAAAATATTTACGCCAACTACTAAAAAAGGTAAAACAGGTGGTGTTGTGTATTACGAGTTGGCACCAACAAGACCAGATTTGGTGTTAAAAGATCTTATTAAAATTACAAAACCTGAGTTATTACCCAATTACGAATTGACTTTTTTTGAACAAATGCAATAAAAATTATTGCTGCTGTTGTTGCTCTTGATAATTTGTATTATTTTTTTCTTTTTTTTGATGTTGATTCTTTAAAAGTTTCCTTTTAATAGTTTCTTCGGCTTTGTTCTTTTTATCCTTTTTTTCTGTCATAATAAAGTAAAATTACATTTTAAACTTCTCTAAATTAACTTAATCATTTCAAAAACAATAAAAAACATAAGAAATAAAAATATTTAGCGAATAATATTTCAAGTTAGGGTTTATTACTTCTAGTTTTTTTAAAATTTATCAATTTCTAATATTTCAGCCTATTTTTTTTGGGGAAAAGCTTCAAAGTGGTTTAGACTATTTTTAGTATTAAACACAGATTATTTTTATTCAATAAATAGGCTTTTTGAGTGTTTTTCCATTATTTCATCTTTGGGAAAATGAAATTAAAATTTTGCTATCATTTGAATGATATGACTTTTAAACAGCTATTAAACAACAAGCATCATTTTAAGAAAAAGTTAAAAACAATTAGAAATATCAATATCCTAGCACTCATCTTTGTTGTGCTCGAGCCTTATTTCTCTCATATACAAAAATAAAGGAAATGTAAAAGCTACAGCAATTAAAAAAGTAATTGGAATAAGTGTCCACCAATATTTAATTTTTAATCGAAGTGATTCAGGAATCATAAACGCAAAAAAAGTTAAACAGACCATAGTTAAATCTGCCCCAAAAGATTTCCCCGCAAAATTTTGCTGTGCATCTTTAAAAAAACCTATAAAACTTGCATTTTCAACTGTATTAAAATATTGAATGTTATAATACCAAGTATAACAAATGCCAAGAACAGACAAGGCTAAGTATATGTGTTTACGTTTCATTTAATTTTATAATAAATTAATTATAAGCCTTTTATGGTTTGTGTAGTTATATAGTCTACCACTTTAGTTAAGTCTCTTGTTTCTTCAAAAATTTTCAATTGCCTATCTGCTCCTGTACCTTTTTCTAACATTTTAAAAACATATTCCACTTCGTTTCTAGACCCTAAATCGTCTAAAACATCATCTACAAAATCTACAAATTCTTGCATTAAAACTTTAGTTTCAACTTCTATTTCTTTTCCAAAATCTATCATTTTACCTTCAATTCCATAACGTCCAGCTCTCCATTTATTCTCATTTATTAACGCTCTATGGTAGGTAACAAAATTTAAATTTTGTGTTCTTAATTTATACAATTTGGCTACTAAAGCCTGAATCAAAGCAGCAATACAAATTGTTTCATCAACAGTCATAGGCACATCACAAATACGAACTTCTAAGGTGGGAAATACTGGATGAATACGAATATCCCACCAAATTTTTTTAGGATTATCAATACATTTTGTTTTTACTAACAAGTTTACATAGCTCTCATATTGAGCATAATTATCAAAAACGCCAGGAATTCCTGTTCTTGGAAATTTATCAAAAACTTTAGACCTAAAAGATTTAAAACCAGTTTTTCTTCCTTCCCAAAAAGGAGAATTTGTTGATAAAGCATACAAATGAGGTAAAAAATAACGCATGGCGTTTACCAAATGTAAAGCCATATCTTTATCAGCCATACCAACATGCACATGTAAGCCAAAAATTAAATTAGATCTTGCAGTATCTTGCATTTCATTTATGATTTCATCATATCTTGGGTTTGGTGTTATCAATTGGGTTTCCCATTTCGAAAAAGGATGTGTACCAGCTGCACCAATTTTATACCCTAAATCTTCTGCAATTGTTGAAATTGATTTTCTTAAATGAGAAATTTGTTGCTTTGCATCTGTAATATCTTCACAAATATTTGTACCAACTTCCACAACAGCTTGATGCATTTCTGCTTTTACCTGATCATTTAAAACTTTAGATGCTTTGGTTACAATTTTTTGATTATGAGATATTAATTCTCTAGTGGTAGGATCAATTACTTGATATTCTTCTTCAATGCCTAATGTAAATTTCATTTAGTTGTACTTAATTAAAACCTAAATGTATTAATAAAAGGTGATAAAATAATTTACAATTGAAAATTTATAGAAATATTAGGCCCTTTTCAGTACAAGAAAACAAACTATTTGCCAAATATTTTTACCAAAACCTTAAAAAATTGATGTATGTATAGAAATATTTACAATTTAGTAGTTTTACTTTTGATTAAACTCAATGTTAATCGATTAAATCGAACAAATAATAATACAGAGGCCGTAGATAAACCTGCTAACAAACCTAACCAAATACCAAAACTGCCATACATGGTTTCTTTTCCTAAAAAATAAGACACAGGAAAACCCACACACCAATACGAAATAAAGGTTAAAATGGTTGGTATTTTAACATCTTGCAAACCACGTAAAGCACCTAAAACCACAACTTGTATACTATCTGAAATTTGAAAAATAGCTGCAGCTAATAATAATTTCGAGGCAATTGTAATTACTTCCATATTATCATTATAATTTACAGCATCATCTAAATCTACATAAATTTTAGGCAAAATTTGATGAAATAAAAAGAAGAAAGTGGCAAAAACTGTAGCGAAAATAATGCCTAATAAAAAAATAGAAAATGCTATTCTGCGTAACTCTTTAAAGTTTTGCAACCCTTTTTGATTTCCTACTCTTATCATTGATGCCACACTTAAACCCATTGCCACCATAAATGTCATTGAAGACAAGTTTAGCGCAATTTGATTTGCTGCTTGAGGGTTTTTACCCAACAAACCACTTAACCAAATTGCTGCTGTAAAAATAGCTACTTCAAAAAACATTTGCATAGCACTTAAGGAACCTAAGTTGATGATTTTTTTAATCATCAACATATCTAAAACAAAGAATTTTAAATTACTAATAATTCTGTGAGATCTTGCTTTATTTTTTAATAGCAACCATAAATAAATTACCATAATAATTCTCGAAGCCAACGTTCCATAAGCTGCGCCAACAATACCCAATTCTGGAAAACCAAATTTCCCAAAAATTAAGACATAATTAAAGCCAACATTTACAATATTGGCCACTAAAGTAGCGTACATTGGGTATTTGGTCATCGACATTCCATCACTAAATTGCTTTATCGCTTGAAAAATAATCAATGGAATTAAAGAAAAGGCTACCAAATCTAAATACGGAATTGCCAATTCTACGACCTCTTTAGGTTGTTGCATCAAATACATTAATGGTTTTGCAAAAAATACTAACAGAAATAAGAATACTCCTAAAGTTGTGCATAAAAATAATCCGTTTTTATAGGTTGCCCTTGCTTGAACTAAATTATCAGATGAGTCTGCTTCTGCTATTAAAGGAGTAATTGCCGTAGAAAATCCAATACCAATAGACATTGCAATAAACATAAAACTGTTTCCTAAAGATACTGCAGCCAATTCTGCAGTACCTAATTGCCCAACCATAATATTATCTACAAAAGCAACGAAGGTATGCCCTAACATACCTAACATTACAGGTGCTGCCAACTTCCAATTGTATTTAAATTCTGATGTATATTGACTAATATTCACTTTATTTTATTGAATTTTTGACTGCGAAGATACAGATTAAAGATTCATTTTTTAAGATGAACTTCACAGTTTTTACAAATCTATTTGAATAAAAATACCTATTTTTGAATATCATAAAAAACATATAAAATGGCAGATATTACGTTAAAAGGAAATGCAATTAAAACAATTGGAAATTTACCAGAACCAGGTACAAAAGCTCCTGAATTTACTTTAACAGCTGGAGATTTATCACACAAAAATCTAAGCGATTTTACAGGCAAAAATATTATTTTAAACATTTTTCCAAGTGTAGATACTGGAACATGTGCAATGTCTGTTAGAGCGTTTAATAAAAAAGCTGCAGATTTAGAAAATACAGTAGTGTTATGTATTTCTAAAGATTTACCATTTGCTCAAGGACGTTTTTGTGGTGCAGAAGGTATTGAAAATGTAGTGATGTTATCTGATTTTGCAACCGGAAGTTTTGGAAATGATTACGGATTAACTATAGAAAATGGTCCGCTGGCTCACTTGCACTCCAGATGTATCGTAATTGTTGGAACTGATGGAAAAGTAACCTACACAGAACAAGTACCTGAAATCGTAGATGAACCAAATTATAATGCTGCTTTAAACGCTTTATAAAATGAAAAACCCTAAAGATGGTTTTATTAGAGGAAGAATTCGTAGTCTTAAATTCGCCTTTAAAGGTTTATGGATTTTAGTGACTACAGAAGATAGTATAAAAGCGCAGCTTTTTTTTGCCTTAATTGCCATAATTTTAGGGTTTTGTTTTCATATTTCGCTCACAGAATGGGCAATTCAATTTCTAGCAATAGGCTTAGTGCTTGTAGCAGAGGGTTGTAATTCGGCTATTGAAGAGGTAGCCGATTTTATTCACCCAGATTTCCACGTTAAAATAGGGTTGATTAAAGACATCGCTGCTGGAGCCCCTACTTTTGCTGCATTAATTTCATTAGTAATTGCTGGTATTATTTATATCCCGAAAATTTCTGCATTATTTTAAGCAAATATGTATATTTACCCCTTAAAAATATTCAACATTTTTAATGGTTAAAAAGAAGCAAAGCACTAAGAAAATTACGGATTCAACAACGAAAAAACAAAGTTTTTTTTCGTCGTTAAAATCAAGACAAACGCAAACTATTGTTGGTTTTTTCTTGATGTTATTTTCGTTATTTTTGTGTATTGCATTCATTTCATTTTTTTTTAATTGGCAAGAAGATCAAAGTACTTTAAATTATCTTGCTGATAAAAGAGTAATTAGCAAAAATCTTTTAGGTAAAATTGGAACCAATTTAAGTCATTTTTTTATTTATGATGGTTTTGGTTTAGCTGCCTTTATTGTAGCTTTTCAACTATTCTTATCTGGCTTTTTTATCCTCCTTAAAAAGAAATTTTCAGAAATTATAATTTCTTGGAATTGGAATATGGCAGCTATGCTTTGGTTTTCTATTTCTTTAGGCTTTTTAAATAAAAAATATGCCTTATTATCTGGTGTTATTGGTTTTGAAATTAACAATTATCTACAAAGTTTTATTGGTAAAACAGGGTTGGTGATTGCTTTGGTATTTTTATTGATAACGTATATTATAGTGCGTTATAGGGTAAATATTGATGCTTTTATCGAAAATTTAAAGGAAAAAAGAGAGGAAAGAAAAGCTAAAGAGATTGAAGAATATGAACAACAAAAAATAGCTAAAACCGCTGTTAAACAAGTAAACGAAGAGCCTGATACTAAAAAAAATATCAAATCTATTCCCGAA
This sequence comes from Polaribacter sp., assembly GCF_965660385.1. Lineage (GTDB taxonomy): Bacteria > Bacteroidota > Bacteroidia > Flavobacteriales > Flavobacteriaceae > Polaribacter. The sequence continues at coordinate 10,952 of NZ_CBFHZT010000048.1, read as the reverse complement.
GAAAAAGAGGAAAAATCAGAATTTGAATTATCAGTTAAAAACTTAAAGCCTACCATTAGCAAACATTCTGATGTTGATGCAAAAAACGATGAAAAAATCTTTAAAATTGATAAAAAGCCTGAACCTGAATTTAAAATAGAACAACCAAACGAAGATTCAGTAGAAGATATGAATGATGTAGGAATAGATGTGGCAGTTGCTAGAGAGGAAGAATCCTCTACCGAAAATTTATCAGATAAAATTTTAAAAGATTTTGGTGAGTTTGATCCAACATTAGAATTGTCTAACTTTCGTTTTCCAACTTTTAATTTATTAAAACAATACAATGAAAGTATTTCTATAGACCCTGAAGAATTAGAGGCTAACAAAAACCGAATTGTAGAAACTTTAAAAAATTATAAAATTGGTATTGCAGAAATAAAAGCAACAGTTGGGCCCACGATTACGTTATATGAAATTGTGCCAGAAGCAGGGATACGAATTTCAAAAATTAAAAATTTAGAGGATGATATAGCCCTGTCTTTATCTGCGTTAGGAATTCGAATTATTGCACCAATTCCTGGTAAAGGAACGATTGGTATTGAAGTGCCTAATAAAAAATCTACAACAGTTTCTATGCATTCTGCCATTTCTTCTCGAAAATTTCAAGAGTCTCAGATGCAATTGCCTATAGCTTTAGGAAAAACTATTTCTAATGAAACTTTTGTGGTAGATTTGGCTAAAATGCCTCACTTGTTAATGGCTGGTGCTACTGGTCAAGGTAAATCTGTTGGTTTAAATGCAGTGCTAACATCACTTTTATATAAAAAACATCCAGCAGAAGTAAAATTTATTTTGGTTGATCCTAAAAAAGTAGAATTAACTTTATTTAATAAAATAGAACGACATTATTTAGCAAAATTACCTGGTGAAGACGAAGCTATTATTACAGATACTACTAAAGTTGTACATACTTTAAATTCGCTCTGTATAGAAATGGATAATCGTTACGATTTGCTAAAAGCAGCAATGGTCCGTAATATTAAAGAATACAACACTAAATTTAAACAGCGAAAATTAAACCCTAATGATGGACATCAATTTTTACCTTATATTGTTTTAGTAATTGACGAATTTGCAGATTTAATTATGACTGCTGGTAAGGAAGTTGAAACCCCAATTGCACGTTTAGCACAATTGGCAAGAGCTATTGGAATCCACTTGATTGTTGCCACGCAAAGACCTTCTGTAAATGTAATTACAGGAATTATTAAAGCAAATTTCCCTGCCAGAATTGCATTTAGGGTTACTTCTAAAATAGATTCTAGAACCATTTTAGATGCTGGTGGTGCTGATCAATTAATTGGTCGTGGAGATTTATTGTATACAAATGGTAATGACATTAAAAGAATTCAATGTGCCTTTGTAGATACTCCAGAAGTTGAAAAAATCACCGATTTTATTGGGTCGCAAAAAGCCTATGCAGATGCGCATTTATTGCCAGAATATGTAGATGATGAAAATGGCACAAGTGTTGATATAGATATTGCAGATAGAGATAAACTGTTTAAAGAAGCCGCAGAAATAATAATTACAGCACAACAAGGTTCTGCATCTCTTTTACAAAGAAAATTAAAATTAGGTTATAATAGAGCTGGTAGATTAATTGACCAATTAGAAGCTGCTGGAATTGTTGGTGGTTTTGAGGGTAGTAAAGCAAGACAAGTTTTGATACCAGATTTTATAGCATTAGAACAATTATTAGAAAACGAAAAGAATCCATAAAATGAAAAAAATAATAGTTTTACTTTTAACTGTATGTTTTACACACATTGCATTTTCACAAAACGAAGCTGCAGCAAAAACGTTGTTAGATGATGTTTCCAATAAAATGTCTGCTTACAATAACATGTACTTAAGTTTTAGCCAAACGTTAAGTAATGAAGAAGCAGGAATTAAAGAAGGTGATGAACCACCAATTCGTGGAGAAATCAATTTACAAGGCGAAAAATACAATCTTAATTATTTAGGAAATAACTTTATTTATGATGGTAAAAAACTTTATGTGATCAATAATGAAGAAAAAGAAATTTCTATTACAAATGGTGATATGGGCGAAGATGATGGTTTTATTTATCCCTCTAAATTATTAACTTTTTACAAAGAAGGTTACAATTTAGAAATGGGAAATTTAAAAAATATAAATGGTAGAAAAATTCAATTTGTAACCTTAAACCCAATGGATAGCGAATCTGATATTGTAAAAGTAGAGTTAGGTATAGACGCCAAAACTAAACATATTTACAAATTGATTCAAACTGGGGCAAATGGTGCAAAAACCAGTTTTACCATTACAGATTTTAAAAGTAACCAATCGTTATCAGAACACTTTTTTAAGTTTGATAAACAAAAGTATTTGGACAAGAAATATATAATTGATTAAACAATTCAATTAACAATAAATTAGTAGCATCTTACTATTTAAGATGCTACTTTTGTTTTTTATGAAGATTTTAGATAAATACATCTTAAAGAGCTTTTTAGTACCTTTCGTTGCTACATTTTTAATTGTACTTTTTGTTTTGGTGATGCAATTGTTATGGCAAGCCTTCGAAAATATTGCTGGTAAAGGTGTAAGTATCATCTTTATTTTAAAGTTTGTTTACTATTCTACTTTAATGATTATTCCACAAGCACTACCAATTGGTGTGCTCTTATCATCCATAATGGCATTGGGTAATTTAGGCGAAAACTATGAGTTTGCTGCTGCCAAATCTGCTGGGATATCATTGCAAAGATTGGTAAGACCATTAGGAATTTTGGCTATTGGCTTAAGTTTGGTTAATTTTTTATTTTTAAATAATATTTTTCCTTATGCCAATTTAAAACAACGAAATTTATATAGCAATATAAAAAAGAAAAAACCTGCCATGGCACTTGTTGCTGGTAGTTTTAATTCAGATATTCCTGGGTATCAAATAAAGTTTGATGAAAAATATGGTGAGAATGAAAACCTCTTAAAAAACGTTTTAATTTACGATTTAAAGGCTAGAAGAGGCAATCAAAAAGTAATTACTGCAGATAGTGGTAAAATTGTTTCAAAAGAAGGTAGTAGATATATGACCTTGATGTTGTACAATGGTAACTATTATGAAGAGCACGTAAAGTCAGCTAAAACATCTATTAAGAGAAAAAAAATGGCAGCTTCTAGTGCAACTTTCAAAGAATACGAATTTAATATTGATGTTGGTGATTTGTTAAATGATGGGGCTTTAGATAGTATAAATTCTAAAAACAGCCCAATGATGTATACTTTACAGCAGATTAAAGATACCATTCCTAGATTAAAAAATAATTATGATGAGATTCTAGAAATACGTGCTAAAAATATTTACATCAGTGCTCAAGCAAAAGAATTGTATCAATACCCTGATTCTTAAAAAAATAAAAATCTCAATAGTATTATTATTAATAATTTTGAACTTCAAGATCAAATAACCATTTTAAATTCTGCTATAACCAAGTTAAGTAGAATGGCTAGTACTGTTAAAAATAATAAAAACAATATTAAGTATAAACGAAAAGTGTTAAACTTTTACGATACCGAATACTACAACAGAATTGCATTTTCTCTCTCTTGTGTAATCTTATTTTTTATTGGTGCTCCATTAGGATCAATTATAAGAAAAGGTGGATTTGGTTTACCAATGATATTGGCAATAGCAGTATATGTAATTTACTTTTTCACAAACACGTTTGGAAAAAATTTGGCAGAAGAAAGTAGTATTACTTCGTTTTTAGGTTCTTGGATATCTGCCATAATTATGATACCAATAGCTATATTACTAACAAGAAGAGCAACAAAAGACAAAGGAATATTTAATTTCGATTCTTTTATACAACCCGTTACTAATTTTTTTAAAAAATTAATAACTAAAAAAAATAAATAATGAGTTCACCTATTTTACATAAAGAAATAAAATTAGACACAATTGAAGCTGCCATTAATGATATCAGAAATGGAAAAGTAATTATAGTTGTAGACGATGAAAATCGTGAAAATGAAGGCGATTTTTTAGCAGCCGCAGAAAAAGTTACGCCAGAAATGATAAACTTTATGGCAACTCAAGGTCGGGGTTTAATTTGTGCGCCAATAACAGAAAATCGTTGCAAAGAATTGGAACTCGATATGATGGTAAACAATAATACAGATCCTATGGAAACTGCGTTTACTGTTTCTGTAGATTTACGAGGTAAAGGAGTAACTACTGGTATCTCAGCTTCAGATAGGGCACTAACTATAAAATCTTTAATCAACAAAGAAACAAAACCTTTTGACTTGGCAAGACCTGGTCATATTTTTCCTTTAAAAGCAAAAGAAGGTGGCGTTTTACGAAGAACAGGTCATACAGAAGCTGCCATAGATTTTGCTCGTTTGGCTGGTTTGCAACCTGCAGGTGTTATTGTAGAAATTATGAATGAAGATGGAACTATGGCACGTTTACCTGAACTCATTGAAGTTTCTAAAAAGTTAGATATTAAAATTGTTTCTATTGAAGATTTAGTAGCTTATAGAATGGAGCACGATTCTTTAATTGAAAAGAAAGACGATTTTGATATTGAAACTCGTTTTGGGAAATTTAGATTAAGAGCTTATCAACAAACCACTAATGATCAAGTGCATATTGCGTTAACAAAAGGTACTTGGACAAATGAGGATAGCGTATTAACCAGAATTAATTCTACCTTAGTAAATAATGATATTTTAGGTACTTTAACGAATGATGCTGATAAGAAATTAGACCAAATGTTTAAGGTGATTAATGAAGAAGGTAAAGGTGCTATTTTGTTTATCAACCAACAAAATCAATCTAAAAATTTATTAACTAGATTGCAACTACTAAAAGAAAATCAAAAAAACGGAGAATTAAAAGCACCAGCCATTGCTATGGATCAAAGAGATTTTGGTATTGGAGCTCAAATTTTACATGATTTAAACATCAGTAAATTAAAATTACTAAGTAATTCTCCACAAACCAAAAGAGTTGGTATGATTGGCTATGGTTTAGAAATTGTAGATTATATTGGCTATTAAATATTTATGTGAAGTAGGAAGTTAGTCATTTTAAACTCATTTAATTTACTAACTTCCTACTCCTATCTTTACACATCAAACTTCAAGCTTCCTAATTCCAGATTTCTAGTCTCTTTATCCTTCTCAAACCATCTAGCAGTAAGTTTTCCTCTTAAAAAAATAGCATCACCCAAAACCTCTAACCAACTCCCCTCTCTTAAACCTAAAACCGGAGTTTCATTAAACACATGAAATTCCTTAATTCTTGTTTCACGAGTTTCACCCATATGTGTAGAGCCTTTTATCGGATCTAAATAATGAGCATTAATATTAAAAGGGATACAAACTAAAGTAGTAAAACTTGGAGGATAAACAATAGGCATATCGTTGGTATTCATCATGTTAACTCCACAAATATTACTTCCTGCACTTGTTCCTAAATATGGGGTTCCGTTTTCTATAACTTCTTTTAAGGTTGATAAAATATCATTTTTATACAGTTGATTTACCAACTCAAACGTATTTCCTCCTCCTGTAAATATAGCTTCTGCATTTTGTATTGCATCAATTGGGTTTTCAAATTCATGAATTCCAGTTACAGATATGTTTATTTTAGCAAAAGTTTTATTTGCTAAAGTAGTATACTCATTGTAAGAAATTCCACTTGGCCTAGCATAAGGTATAAACAAAATTGTTTTCGCCCCCTTAAAAAAAGTCTTTAAAGTAGGTAACAAATACTCTAAATAACTACTTCCATGAATTGTAGATGTACTTGCAATTATCATTTTTTTCATAAAACAAATTTATGAGTTAGAATTGATTTAATTTCGTAATTTTACAAAAAAGGCAATTTTATGCTTTAATCATTTTTAAATTCACAAAATATGAAATCTAAAATAATTATTCTGGCATTATTAATTTCTACAGTATATTCTTGTAAAGTTTCAAATACTTCTTTGGTTGCCATAACAAGTAACGATTTGGTGGGTACTTGGACAATTCAGAGTATAACAATGGATAATGCTGTTTTAAATGTTACAGAACCTGTAAATATAACACTTACTGGTAACGGTTTTGGAAAAAATTTTAATACAAATATAGCCTTTTCAGAAAACCCAAATCGTGTAACAATGACTGGCGATTTTATTTTTCAACTCACATATAAAGAACCAAGTGGAGATGAAAAAACAGAAGAGTTACTTTTTGACAATATTTTCTTTAACGATAACTTTGGATTTACAACTAGTGCTTGGACTTTAGATGACAATACATTGCAATTAAATGAAGGTGGCGAAAATATGACCATTGAGGTAATTTCTTTTGTAGATGATGTGTTAACGATACAAACAGATGTAAACAAATCTATAACCTTAGATGGGGTTACTTCTACAGTAGTTGGTAAAGCTACTATTAACATTCAAAAGTAAGAAAACACAAAATAATTCTTAAAAGCATCATAAAAATTATGGTGCTTTTTTTCGTTTAACAAAAGTTTACCATTCTATTAATAGAGTTTTAAGAGCAGCCTCTCTTTTCTTTGTTAACATGAAAAATCAACTAATTTTATATTGTTTTCTTTTTTGCGCTTTTGCTTATAGTCAAGAAAAACATAAAACAATATCTGGAAAAGTTTTTTTTAAAGATGATATAATTGCTGATGTGCATATCATCAATAAAAATTCTAATATTGGCACAACTACTAACGACATAGGTTTATTCGAAATACCTGTTAAAATTGGCGATACTTTGGCTTTTTCACACATCAATATAAAGGATTTAGAAATTGCTATTACCAAGGAAATAATTAACAAAGAAATTTTTAGTATTCACGTAAAAGATAAAACCTACCAATTAGACGAAATTACATTAGGAAACACAAAAAGTATTTTTTCTGTTGATCCAGAAATTATGCCTCCACCTACTGTAAATGCCAAAACACTTCAGTTACCTTATGCAAATACAAAAGCAAAAAAAGACTATAGTATTGTTAAATTTAGCTCTGGGGCTGCAATAAGTTTAGACAATTTAATTAATACATTAAACGGAAATAATCGAAGAGAAAAACAATTGAAAAAGATTCAATATGAAGACAAAATTCTAGAAAAAATTAGAAAGTTTTATACTGATGATTTTTTTATCACAGATTTAAACATCAAACAAAAAAACATTACGCCATTTTTAAATTTTTGCTTTAAAAAAAACATCATTGCTCACTTTAACAAAGATGAAAGATTAAAACTCACCAAAATACTAATGCAAGAAAGTAAAACTTTCCCTCAAGATAAAACAGAAATCAGTTTGATTAAAAAAGAATAATTTTTACAATTTAGTTGAGTAAATACACACTTTTTATGCTTAAAAAAATACTTTTTCTTTATTTTATATTTTTATCCTTAATGTCAGCTGCACAAAGTCAAAAACGATTAATTAAGGGAATAGTTTTAGATTCTTTAGGAATTGTTAAAAACGTAAATATAATTAATCAAAAAACGAAACTTGGCACATTTTCAAATGACCAAGGTTTATTTAGCATTTATGCCTCAAAAGGAGACAGTCTAAATTTTTCATCTGTTCAGCATATCAATAAAATTATCATAGTCTCAGATGAAATATTTTTTAAACAAAACATAAAAGCTATTTTAAAATTAAACACCTATACTCTAGATGAAATTACACTTAAAAAACATAATTTAAGAGGAATCTTAACTTCTGATATTAAAGAAATACCAAAACAGAAAAGAGATTCTATACTTAAGGATAACCTAGATTTTTCGAATATTGATTTAAACCTCAAAGACTCAAGAATAGATGCTAATAACCGAGCTGAGTCCGAAGTTGTAGTTGTAGATCCAACCCAAAAAAATCAAGGTGTAAATTTATTAGGTTTTCTGTCTTTAAAGAAGAAAAAGTATAAACCAATTGTTAACAATGATTTTGATAAAACAAAAGTACCTACTAAAATTCTAACTGAACTTGGCGAAGATTATTTCTTTAAAAAACTAAATATCCCTAAACAAAAATATCATAACTTTTTAGAGTTTTGCAATTTATCAACTGTTATTAATTTATACAAAAAAAAGAAGCTATTAGCGTTAATTCAGTTGTTTGAAAATCAAAGTATTGCGTATTTAGAAACGCTTAAAAAGTAGAACAGCTTTCTTTTTTAAATTAATTAAAATAATTCAAACCCATTTTTTAACAAAAGTTTCCAATAAATTTTTTAGGTATTCAGCAGATTAATTTATAATTTGTCAATAAGAAATTAATCCATGTTAAAAAAACGTATTCCCTTTGTATTATTACTGTTTTTAATCACTTCGCTATCAGCTCAACAAAAAAGAAAGTTAATTACGGGTAAAGTTTCTGACTCTCTAGGGGTTGTTAAAAACGCTAATATCATCAATTTAAAAACAAAACAAGGAACTTTTTCTAGTGATCAGGGTTTATTTCGAATTTTTGTTTCAAAAGGAGATACTTTAAGTTTTTCATCAATACAACATAAACTCAAAAAATTAGTCGTTTCAAATCAAGTTTTTGAAAACGAAGAAATAGCGGTTCAATTAAAATCAAATACATATGTTTTAGATGAATTTGATTTAAAAAGACATAATTTAATGGGTAGATTGGGTGTTGACACTAAAGATGTACCAAAAGATACGAGAGATTCTTTACTAAATAGTGTGATGGATTTTTCTAATGTAGATTTTTCGGAAATAGACCCCACTGTAGATGCTATTGAAAAAGTAAGACCTCCAGTTGTAAATACAATGGCTGGTGCAATGCCTATGGCTGGTGCAGGTGCTGCTGTTGTAATGCCTTTTAAAAATTCTCAGCGTTTGTGGGCTTTACGAAAAAAATTAGCTCAGAAAAAAGCATTTCCCTACAAAGTATTTTCTGAGTTAGGTGAAAAGTTTTTCTTTGATGAGCTAAAAATTCCTATTGATAAATATTTCCATTTTTTAGAATATTGTAACCCTTTAGGTATCGAAGATTTACATAAAGAAGGTAGAATTTTAGAACTCATTAAAATTTTAAGAACAGAAAGCGTTTCTTACCTTAAACTGATAAAAAATGAGTAATTTGGCTCAATAATTGATTTTTATATCAGTATGAAAGTAAATAAAACAGCAATACTCCTATTTATAGTTCCACTTTTATCGTTTACCACTCATAAATATTATTTGAGTTTAACACAAATAAATTACAAAAGTGAAGCAAAATCCATACAAATTATTATCAACGTGTTTATGGATGATATCGAAACCGCTTTAAATAGCGATCATAATATTGACTTACAGTTAACCACCAAAAAAGAATTAAAAAATAACGATGTGTATTTTGAAAACTATCTTAAAGAAAAACTCTTTTTTAAAGTTGATGGAAGTAAAAAAAACTTTAATTATATTGGCAAAGAATATGATGGTGATTTGGTTTTCTTTTATTTAGAAATCGAAAATATTAATGAAGTTCATAATATTGATGTTACCAATACAATTTTAACCAAACATTTTCCAAAACAACAAAATTTAATAAAATCTAAAGTAGGCAAAAAACATAAAAGTGTTCTATTAACTAAAGATGAAAATTCAGCTCATTTAAAATATTAAATCATTCAGTAATCACACAAACAACTAATTTTATGAAAAACATCGGATTTTTATTGTTTTCTTTTGCTTTTGCAGCGAGCTCTTATGCGCAAATAACAAAGCAAGGACACACAAACACCAACAAATTTAGACAGCTAAAGCAAGAATTAGCTACACCAAATCTAGAAAGAACAGCTTCTGGAGCACCTGGAAAAGAGTACACACAACAAAAAGTAGATTATGTAATGGATATTGTTTTAGACGATGCCAATACAAAAATTACTGGCTCAGAAACTATTACCTATCATAATAACTCTAGAGATGAGCTACCTTATTTATGGGTACAATTAGATCAAAATATGAGAGCCGCAGATTCTAAAACACCAGACATTAGTTCGGGTAAAATTAGAACAAAAATGAGTAAAAGAAGGTTTGAAAGTGCATACCCAGAAGAGCGTTTTGATGGTGGTTTTAATATTATGAGCGTAACCAATACAGATGGCAGCGATTTATCGTATATCATTAACCAAACCATGATGCGCATTAACTTACCAAAGCCTCTAGCATCTGGAGAAACATTTAAATTTAATATTTCTTGGTGGTACAACATCAACAATCACAGAACACAAGGTGGTAGATCTGGTTATGAACATTTTGATGAAAACAACAATAATAACTATGTAATTGCACAATTTTACCCTAGAATGTGTGTGTACGATAATGTAGAAGGTTGGCAAAATGATCAGTTTTGGGGAAGAAGTGAATTCGCACTAGAATTTGGAGACTTTAATGTAAATATTACAGTACCAGAAGATCACATGTTAGGCGCAACAGGTGTTTTACAAAATATGGAAGAAGTACTCTCTAAGAAAGAATTAAAAAGATGGGAAAAAGCACAAAAATCTTTTGATGAACCAGTAGTTATTAGAACACAAAAAGAGGCCGAAAAAATTGAAAAAACTAAAGCAACTGGTACCAAAACATGGAAGTTTTATGCAGAAAATGTTAGAGATTATGCTTTTGCAACATCAAGAAAATTTATTTGGGATGCTATGGCTGTAGATATTAATGGTAGAACTGTAATGGCACATTCTTTATACTCTAAAGAAGCAAACCCTTTATATGGAGATCATTCCACAAAAGCTGCAGCACAAACTTTAAAAACATATTCAAAATATACATTTGATTATCCTTATCATAAGGCAATTTCAGTTGATGGACAAATGGGAATGGAATATCCACAAATTTGTTTTAATCCTGGAAGACCAGATTTACCTGATGGAGGATATTCTGACAGGGTAAAATATAGAATG
>NZ_CBFHZT010000047.1:4477-19372 GCF_965660385.1 Polaribacter sp. | reverse complement strand
GGCGATTGGGATTTTAAAAATACTTAATTATGCCAAGCACAAAAGAAACATTTGGGAAATCACAGAATAAAGTATTGCCTTTATGCAGTGTTGTAATTAACGCAGTGAAGTGTTGCCCTCATTGCGGTAAATGTAATATGAACTATGATACTGACGGAAGTTACCTTAATTGGGAATGTAAAACCCTTCCATAGGCAACATTTATTACAACTAAGGGCTAAACTGAACTATTGTGGTATTTTAAAATTAAAAAAAATGAATCAAAACATCGGAATCTCCATAAAAAATGCAAGAATACTTAAAAATCTATCTCAAAAAGAGTTGGCTAAAAAAATTGGTATATCAAATATAAATCTCTCTTTAATAGAGAATGATAAAGCTAATCCATCTATAGATACACTTACTAAAATATCTAAAGTTTTAGATATCCCTATTGCTTATATTTTAGTTTTAGGTTTAGATGAAAAATGCTTTCCTAGAAAAATAAGATCAAGATATAAATTAACACAAGATACCATAACAGGTATTGTAAAAGGTATTATTAGTATTTAAAAAAACAAAAACAATGAACGATAAATTTGAATTAATAATAATTAACACAGGAGGAAATAAAACCCCAAAAACAAAACACTCTGACAGAAAATTAAAATTATTTGAATCAGACAGAACAGCCGTTTTTAAATTATTAAAAGAAGCATATTCTAAAAACAAAGGTTGGTCAGAAATACAATCAGTTAAAAGTTATTTTAAAACTAAATACGGTATCTTTTGCTCAGATTTAATCGCCTGTAATATAATAGATGAATTAAGTAATATCACCGAAAAAAGAAGCTATGAAAAACTAAAAAAAATTGCAACTATGTATTATAATGATAATTACAAGAACAACATAAAATACATAAAACCACAAGAGTTTTATTTTACTAAATGGAAATTAACTAAATAAAAATATTATGTTTAAGATAAAATCAATTCCAGATAAAACACAAATCAGCAAAAAAGATTGGGATAAATATTTACATCAATTATCATCTAAAAAACCCACAAAAGAACAAAAAAGAATCCATACCCTATTTAATGAAAAATACTAACCAATATACTTATTAATTAAATTAACTGCTTTAGATTCCAACTCTAAACTTATTTCTCTATTTCTATTTTTAAAAACCTCCGAGTTTTCTAAATTATAGAATATATTTTTTACTAAATCAACTCCTATATCAGAGAGTTTAAATAACTTCTTATCATTGTTAGAATAATCTTGTTCTATCAATCCTTTCTTTAAAAAGGGGTTCAGAGAGTATTCTGTTCCTCTATTTATATCTACATAAATAGTAAACAATCCTAATTCATATAAATACAAAATAATCAACACCTCTTCGTGGGTTAATTTGTATTTATCCAACATTTCATTTACCGAAAAAATCAAAAAACATAACTCTAAATTAGAAGAACTTATCATAAAGTCTTTTTTAACTTTAGATGTGTAGTCTATTATCTTAGTTGATTTTGGTTTTACTCTTACAAACTTTTTAGCCATATACAAATTTACATTTTTTTCTAATCATCTATAAAAAACATTAAAAACGATTTTTTATAGATAGTTGGCAACAATATAAAAAAAGAAATAGAATGGAAATAGAGAAAGGAATAGATAATGAAAATTAACGGAAAAATAAAAAAAGTAATTGCTAAAGAATTTCTGTTTTTACTCGGAAGTATAATATTATCTGTATTGATATTTTTAATATGGTCTTTACTTATTAATATAAATCAAAATAAAGAGAATGATTTAATACAAAAAGTTGATAAATTAAATAAATACAAAAACCTACCTTATAAGTTGAAAATGTTTCATTTTTTAAAAAACGGAGTTCCAAACATATATAATGAAAAACACAAATTAGAGGAAAGAGAACAATTTATTTATAAAATAAAGAAAAGGGAAAAATCAAATCAAATTTATGATTTCATAAAGGAAAATGGATTTTTAGAAATTATTAAAAAAGATTTTTACGATAAGAATTTAAAAGAAGAAGATTTTTATAACAAAATAATAAAAGACACTAAATCTGAAAAATACCTAAACGAAATAAAAGTGTCAGAAAAAGAATTAGAAAAAACGAAAAAATCTTTATTTAATAAAAATATTTATAATGAAGAAATCTTAGGAATATGTTTAGTTGTATTTTCTGTATTTTTCATTTTAAGGTATTTAATTTATGGAACAAAATGGAGTATAAAACAATTAAAAACTAAATAGAATATGAAAAAGACTTTAGAATATAAAATATTAAAATATCTTCTTGAAAACGGAGATGATAATACTTTTATAAAAATTGTAGGAATTGAAAAAGATTATGTTTTATTAAATGAGAAAATAGTAGAGCTTAAAAAGCTAAATTTAATAAAATATGAGTTAGTTTCAGATAAACCAAAAATTGATAGCAATGGAAATTCTGTGAGAACTTTTGGAACTAAAAACCCATACCTATGTAAAATCACATTTGAAGGTAAAAAATATTTTTATAAAACCGAAAAAGAAATTATTGATTTCGAATTAGCTGAAAAAACATTAGGTAAGTTTAAAAGAACACAATTGAGAGCTAACATTGGGGCATTTGTTTCAATATTCTTAATACTTCTGAAACTAGGAGAATGGCTGATGCAATTATGGTTAGATAAAGGTAAATGCTAGATTTATCAAAATACTTTTCCTTGAAATTTTTCATAATACAATAATTTAAAGATTAATAATAAAAAATAATCGTGTTAATAAAGGAAATGACAACTAAAATAATACTGTTGCCAACACCGTATAAAATTAATTGCTACTAATAGCTCATCTAAAAATAGATATTGCTTATTGTGTAGATGTTGAACTAATTTAATTATTCTATTTTACTTAATTAGCAACTAATGTTATACATAACACGTTACAAATATATTCAGAAACAACTACTTATCCAAATATTACCATCTTTTTAAGAAAATAATTTTTTACTATATATAATTGCAGTAGAAATAAATAAAAAAGATAATGGTAACACAAGACACAACTGAAAATAACGAAAACAAAATTGTTTTTTTCGGAAGAAATAAAGAAACTTCGGATAAACCTGCTAACACAGAAAATAAAGAAGTAGAAAAAAAAGAAACAATAGAGAATTCTGCAACAGAAGAGAAAGCAACTGATACGCAAAAGGAAACTGATGCTCCAAAATCAGAAGTTAAATCAGAAGAAGTAGAACAATCTAAAGTTATAGAAAACGAGGTTAAAACCGATAAAGAAGGGAAACCAACTTTTAAAGTCATTCCTAAAGAGGTAGAAAAAACCGAAACCAAACAAGAAGCTAGGGAAACCGAAACTTTAAGTGAGGATAAAGTAAAGTCTTTTCTAAAATCAAAATACGGAATTGATGTAACTGATTTTAATCAATTTTCACAACCCGAAAAGTTATCGGACGCTGTTTCTGAATTTAAAAAGTTTAACGAAAGTACAGGTAGAGGAATTGACGCTTACTACAACTCTAAAAGAGATTGGACTAAAGAGGATAAGGATACTACAATTAAAGAGTACTTTAAATATCAAGAACCTTTGTTGATGGATGAAGATATTGATGGAGAGTTAAAACTTCTTAAATTAACAGAAGAAGAAAAAGATGAACTTTCACCTAGAGAGATTGCAAAAGTAGAGCGAGAGTACAAAAAAACTTATGCTAAAGCTCTTAGTTATATGAAAAATGTTTCTAAAGAATACAGCCTTCCAAAAGAAGTGAGTAGTCAAGAAGCAAAACCATTAACTCCAGAAGAAAAAGCGAAAGCTTACAAACCTTATTGGGATAAAAGAGATAAATCCTTAGAGAAACTAAATGAAGTTTCTATAAATCTTGATGGTTTAGGAGAATTAAAAACCTCTTTAAGTCAAGAACATAAAGATTTAATCACACAAGCAACCCAAACAGAAGAGGATTTCTTTAAGAGGTGGCAAGATAGTAAAGGTGTTATCGATACTGATAAAAGCTCTTTAGATATTGCGTGGTCAATCCCTGAAATAAGAAACGAATTTATATCAGAAATGATTGGTCAAGCATACACTAAAATGGTAGAAAAATTCTCTAAAGAAAAGAGAAATGTTACCATAGATAGTAAAAAAGAAAAACGAGCAGAAGAAAGAACAGGAGGATTTAAAACATTTGGAGCAAACACTTCAAGTAAAAGAATGGGTACTCCGTTAATTCCTGCAAAAAACTAAATTTTAAATTTAAATTCAAGACAAAATGTCAACATTAACAAAACCAACAAATCCGCATAACAATGTTTCTCCAAACATTTTGCGTCAAGACAATTATACAGATCCTATCTCTTTATTAGCTAAAATGCAATCAAGAAGAGGTCTTCCTCAAGAAGAATTAGATAAGGTTTATGCCGATATCGAAGATATTACTAAAGATTCTATGATGGGATTCTTAGATATGTTCCAAATGAATTTCGGTATTAAAACACGTTCATTTGAAATTATTGAAACAGAAACTCCAGATTACGTTATCGATGATGATGGTGCTGTAACAAGAAATGCAAACGTATTTACAATCGACCCAACAGCAATCGAAGGCTATGTTGCAGGTGAAGATTATTTCTTTTTTAGAAAATATTTCGTTGTAGAGGTAACTGATAATACAGGTAAAGTAGAAAGAGGTGTTATTACTGCTGTAGATAAAGCAAACAACACTTTTACCGCAGTTTGTAAAGACGGTGCTTCTTGGTCTGTAGCTACAACTAACTTAACTGTAGATGGTGAAGCAGGTGGTGATTTTGATAGAGCATCAGAAGGTCCAGAAGGATTAATGGAGTTACGTAAAAAGAAAACAAGAGTAATGACTCTTACTACTATTAAAGACGCAATGATTGCTTCTGGTGGTGAAAGATGGGCTTTTGAAGATGAAAACGGAGATGTAGATTGGTACGATGAAAATAAAATTAAGTTATATAAAAGACTTAATAAAAAAATCGGTAAAACTCTTTTAAGAGATTACGAAAGTGCAACTGGTTCTGGAGCGCAATTAGCAGGTAAATATGGTACACAAGGTCTTTTCGATAATATCGAGAAAAACGGTCTTTTAAGTACAGGGTATTTAACTGATATTGCACACATACAAGCAATTACAGCTTACTACGATGAATTAGGATTAACTGTAACTGATTTCACTATTCACTGTGATAGAGTTCAATACAGACACTTAGAAACAATCGCAGGTCAAGTAGCAGAAAGAGTAAGTATCGAGTTAAGATCAAATATGAACAACTCAGAAACTAACTTCGCTAGATTCGGATTTAATTCTTTTACGGTAGATGGTTATACATTCCACTTCTCTAAATGGGGATTAACTGATGGTAATAGTGCATTTGGTAAAAACAGAGTTAAAGACACAATGCCTAAAGGTGTTATTATACCAACAGGTACAGTTAAAACAATGATTAACGGACAAGAACAAAATGTTCCTTACGTGTTTAAAGTGTACTTAGATAACCCATTAAAACCAGGTATGATTAGAAGTTACTTAGCAGGTGGTTTCAATGGTAATGGTACTAAAGAGGTTGATGAGCGTTCTGTATCTACAGATGTAGCAATCGCAGTTCCTGTACCCGAAGTTGTCGTTTTAATCAAGTAACAGTAAAGGTTTTTTATAAAAAAAACTCTCCGATAATGTATTGGAGAGTTTTTTATTACCACAGATATTAATATTCAATTATATGTTTTATATTATTGTATTACCATTATTTCTTATTTTCTTGAAAGACGACAGCTTAAAAATTGTCGTCTTTCTTTTATAAGAATTTTTGATTACATTTGTGTACTAAGCAGTTAATTGTATTAAAATTTAGAAATAATGGAAGAAATTCAAAAACCAGTACTTTTTCAAACGATAGGCAAACATAATGTCGTTATCGTTAAACAACCTTTTAGGGTTAAAGAAAAGTACAAAACAGGAGGTAAGGCAGGGCAAACAAAAAGTATTCGGATGGCTCAGTATTGCGATACTTTAGAATCGATTTACATTGAAGAACAAAAGAAAATCGAGAAAAACCCAAGAGTAACACCTATTTACATCCGAAAAGGTAAATTATTGGTAGATCCCGAAGAAACACCTTTATTAATAGAAGCAATGCGTAATCACGAAGACAATGTTGATAATGGGGGTAAATTATTCAGAGAAGTAGACGCAAACAAAGATGAAATCGAAGCTATCAAACTTTACCAAGAGTTAGATAAGATTAGGTCTTACATTATGAATTCTAAACCTCACGAAGCTAAAACAATGGGATTATTCTATTTAGGATACTCTACATTAAATATTAGTGCAGAGAAAATCAAACTTAAATTAAGAGAAAAAGTTGAGCAAAACATTGATTTCAGAAAACAACTTATAGAATTCTCGGAGTTAAAAAACAAGAAAGAAAAGTTAATAGCAACAATTGCTTTAATAGAACAAGAAATTTACTTAGAGGGTAAAGTTATTTATTGGACAAAAGACAAAGAAAAAATTTATATAGCACCACAACAATCAGATGCAATAAATTCTTTTGCAGATTGGCTAATATTAGATAAAGAAGGAAGGGAGGTGTACACATCTCTCTTGGATTCTTTAGATAAACATCTTGAAAAGAATTAAATAAAAAAAAGAAATAATGGTAAAAAGCACTCTTAATCGGGTGCTTTTTTTATATATTTGTAACGTGTTATGTATAAAATAAGTTGCTAATTAAGTAAAATAGAGTAATTAAATTAGTTCAACATCTACACAAATAAGCAATGTCTATTTTTAGATAAGCTAAAAGTAGCAATTAATTTTATACGGTGTTGGCAACAGTATTTTTAACTATTGTCATTAATATTGTTTTGTCAGCCTTAACACACATTTTTTAATAATCTTTAAATTATTGTATTATGTCAAAAACTATTTCCGATAAAAAACGAAAATCTAAAATTAAAAAAGCTTTAAAATATCTTTCTTATTCAGAAGCAGAAATGTTATTACATAAAACTAAAATCGAATTAAAATCTGAATTAATTATCTAATCTTTTTAATAATTTAACTACTTCTAAATAGTTTGTATTTAATTCTTTTAAATTGACGTTAATTTCATCTATTTGTAATTCAAGTTTGTCTTTCAATAAAGTTATTTCGTTTTTCAGTTCTTTTAATTCGCTATTTTTCATATTTATTTAATTTTTAATTGTAATGTTTTCTTTTTTAAAATTTATTTTTCAGAATTGGCAGGAAGTAAAAGACTATCCTTTTGTTGGCTTAAAATTAAAATACTCATTTCCTTTATTGCTTTTTGGTTCTCTTGTAAATATTCTTTCATTTTTTGCAATTGTATTTGATTTTTTTCAGGTTTAACTACATCTGAATGAATAGCATAAATAACTAAACTTATAACCGATGAAAATAATAACACAAAAAAGAATCCTTTTAAAATGTCGTAAATTTTATTTGGGGCGGAAAATATTAACTTTGGTATCCTTTCTTCCAAAGGGAGAGTTATATATTTTATATACTTCTTCGACAATGACTGATAAACAGAAGTGTCTCTATATAGGAAGATTAATCCGACAAGGATACAGAGTGCGTTTGATATAATTGTAATAACGAATAAGATATGCTCTGTATTATTCTCAGAATTATTCTTTTTCAAGGTTATTATTAGTCCAAGTATAGCAGAGACAACAATTATTACTTGTCTAACCCAAGAATTTTCAGAGTCACTTCTTTTATCCATTAGTTTAGTGTACTCCTGATAATCATATAAATTGTCTTTATTTAATTCCATATTCCTTTCTCTATTTCCATTCTATTCCTTTTTTTATATTGTTGCCAACTATCTATAAAAAATCGTTTTTAATGTTTTTTATAGATGATTAGAATTACTACTATAAAAAAAATAACACTAAACTTTATTTATATTTGTGTAAATTAAATCATTATGATAGATAGACTATTCCAAACAGTACAAGCAGGTTTAGATAAAGAGCAAAAAGATTATTTAAGACCTCTTTATTTTAACTTATACTTAAATAGCAGTCTATTTACTGTTTTTAATAAATTGCTTTCCGACGTTAAATCAAATACAAGAAAATCTAATTGGATGCTCGATGGAAAGAATTTAGCAGATTACGAAGAACATACAAAACAATTACTAGAACACTATTTAACTTCAAAAAACGTAACATCAGGAAACGGTTATTTTGATTTAAGTAGCGATATTTCATTAATTCAAGACGTATCTAAAGATAGTGTTATCTTAGAAAAAGTAGATATAGATGATTTCACTTTACTAAAAAGAAGTAAAGATAATCCACCTACAGAATGTTCGCCTATTTGCACAAAATTAGGAAGTACTTTATTGGTTGCACCAACATCAATAAATGATATAGATTTAATTTATTTAAGAACACCTAGTAAAGCTAAATGGACTTTTGAAGAAGTTGATGGTAAACCAATGTTTGACCCTACTAAATCAGATTTCGCGGATGTAGATGCACCTCCATTACTTTTTGATGAATTATATTACTCAATAATGTCTCAGGCAGGTGTAGCTACAAGAGAGCAATTAGTTGTACAAAGTGCAGAGCAAAACGAAAATCAAAATATTCAAGTAGAAAATAAACAATAATAAAATGGCAGTATCTACGAGTGATCAAGAATATTACGAAAACCCAGAATTATGGGGAGAGAATGCTTTTACAACTTTAGAAAGTGTTATAGATAATATCATACTGTTATCAGACGACGATTCTTACTTCAAAAAAGCGAAAAGATTTAGAATGTCTTTAATTGGTAAAAAAGCATTAAAAGAATTTAATCTCGATATTAAGCAAAGAAACAAAGCAATTAGTTTTGAAATTGCACCTCATAAAACCTTTCCTTATCCAAGATATATGATTAATTGGCATAAAGCTTCTTTTATTACTGATTGTGGAAAATTACAAGTTATAGACGTAAATAATAATTCATATATCAACGAAACTTTACAAGATGAAGATTGGAAATTATTATACGACGAAAATGGAAATATTTTAGAAGGAGATATTAATGATGTTCAGTTTGGAAATTGTATTAAATACGTTACTTGCGAAAACGGACAATTATCAATCGCAGAAGAAAAAGAAAAGTATTGGGTAAAAGATGTAAAATCTGCAAATTACTTTGAGTTTAGCGACGATTTAGTAGAAAAAGAAATCGTATTAGAATATATTTCTTGCGGTTTAGATTCTTTAAAAGACTCTGAAATAAAAGTACATACTTTAATGGAAGAGACTTTATCTTATTACATTAAATGGAAGTTATTAGAATCTAAAAGAAACACACCTAAACAAGATTTGATTTACAATAGAGATATGTTTAAATTAGAAAAGAAAAAATCTCAAAGACATTTAGGGAATAAAATTACTGTAGAGCAAATATTAAAATCAATGATGCTAAGATAATTAAACAATGAAAGTAATTAATACATTTACAAAAGGTGTAATGAATAAAAGCACCGATAAATCATTAGTTCCGCAAGATATGTTTATTGATGCTGAGAATTTAAGATTTAGCACTACTCAAAATAACGACGAAATAGGAACAAACATCAAAGGAACATTAATGGTTAGTGATTCCACAGATGATAATGATGATTATAAATGTATTTGTGCCACTTTCAATAAAAAGAAAGACACTATTCTGTATTTCTTAGCAACTACAAACGGACAGTTAAGTAAAATAGTAGAATACGATACAAACACCGAAATTACCACAGATGTAACAGTAGATACTAGAGGTGTTTTAAATTTCGATAAAAACGGATATATTACAGGTGTAAACGTTATTGATGATTTATTAGTTTGGAGCGAGTGGGGTAATAACATCCGAAGAATAAACATAGAAAGAGCAAAGAATTATGGAGAGAATGGTTTTGAAGAAGAAGATATTACATTAATCGTAAAACCACCTCACGATAAACCACAAATATCACTACAAGATTTAACTAAAAAAAATGTTCTTGAAAACAATATAGAAGAAAAATTTATTTGTTTTGCTTATAGATGGAGATATTTAGATGGGGAGTATTCAGCTTTCTCTCCTTTTACACTTCCTGCTTTTGAACCAAAAACATTTGAGTATGATTTTTCTGTTCAATCTAACGAGTCAATGATTAATAAATACAATCAAGTAGAGATAGGTTTCGATACAGGAGGAAAAAATGTTACTGAGATTCAATTAGTGTTTAAAGAAAGTGGAGATAACGAAGCTTTTATCATAAATGATTTTGTAAAAGGATTAATGGATGATGGTGTTGGTTGGGGGGATAACGAAATTAAAACTTTTTATTTTAGCAACTTTAACTCTATTCGAGGTTTAAGTAAAAATGAATTAAGGAAATTATTTGACAATGTACCAAGAGAAGCTTTAGGTCAAACAATGATAGATGGAAGATTACTATTTGCTCATTACAAAGAAAACTATGATATAATTGATGATGTTAACAATAAGATAAATATTGATTACACTTTAGAGTTAGATACGGAAACAAATCAAATAAGAAAATCTTCTGAACCTACAACTATTGAATATTTTAATTTAGAGGACACTACTCATATATCAACACCAAGTAGTTTTTCTTTAACAATACAAACAGAAATATCTATTGACATAAAACTATACGAAGGTGATCCAATAGCATTAACAGGTGAAAATGCAGGTTCTTACACTATAACAAGTGTTTCTGATAAAGAATTAATTTTAACTAAAAACCAATTACCTTACCCTGATTTTTCTGGGGAAGAATTGATTACAGAGTTAGTATATTTAGAATATGACTATACAGGTTCATTAATTCCTGAAAAAACAGCAAAATCAAACAGGGATTACGAAGTAGTTATTCAGTATTTAGATGAGTACCTAAGAGGTACTACTTTGCTTAAAAGTTTAAATAACACACTATTTATTCCGTCAAAATATAGTGTTAATAAAAACTCAATAGATGTTATTCTTAAAAACAAAGCACCTTATTTTGCTAAATACTATAGGTTTTTTATTAAACAATCAAAAAGAGGTTACGACCAAGTATTGCCAACTTTATTTTATGAAGACGGTGTTTATCGATGGATAAAATTAGACGGAGCTGATAAAGATAAAGTTAAAGAAGGTGATTTTTTAATAGTAAAATCAGACACACAAGGGGTTTTAAACAATCTTAAAAAAATAAAAGTACTCGAAGTAAAATCACAAGAAAAAAACTTCTTGCAACCCGACGATGTAACAGATACAATAGAAGAGCAAAGTGGTTTGTATTTTAAAATAAAACCAGATGGATTTAGATTAAATGTTGATGATTACGAAAACTTTGAAATAAGCACATATCACAACGCTCGAAGAAAATATCACAACCCAATAAAAAATGGTTCAAACCCAATTATAGGAATACTACATTCTTACGCAACAGGTCTTGATGATTTACAAGCAAATACAGGTAGTCCATCAACTCTATCTTCTATGACCGACAAAAGAATAACTATAGAAATTGTTTCTACAAATTCATTTAGATGGAGTGAAAATGATGGTTCAACTTGGTCTTCCTCAATAACAATAACAGCTAATTCAGCACAGTCAATAACTAATGGGTTAGAATTAACTTTCGGTTCAGCAAACGGATATACAAGTGGAGACACTTGGAATATTTATTTAAGAGGTGGGTTAATAACCGAAAACGAAAAAGCTTACGGATTTTTCAGAACACAAGGTCAATTAAACGCAACAAGAACAGATGCAAACCATACTTTAGAAGACGAAATTATTGAAGCGGGATCAGTAATTACACTAGAGTATGACGAATGGAATAGGGGTGATGTTTACTTTAATTTAAACATTGTTTCATCTGCTAGATACGACAATATTCAAGAATGGTATTATAAAGAAAATGTTGGAGATAAAATCCTTACAGAATTTCCTGATTTTGATTTAACTAAAATATACTTTATGAGAGGTGTATTGAGAAGATTTGAGTCAAGAGAAACAACCATTGATACAGGATTTGGAAATATATCTCTATGGTCTACAGGTAGTGCTAGTTATTTAGAATACAATGAAGATGGATATATGACTATGGTTGTAGAGTCACAAAATTCTCAATCTTCATTCAAATGGGTTTACGTTAGAGCAAGTACAACTTTATTTCAATCAGATGGAAATTCAAGAGTTATTTTTGAAACCGAGCCAAAAAAAACGTCTTCTGATATTTTTTACGAAATAGGAAAAACATACAAAATTCAAGATGGTCTTCATTTAGGAAGTGATAATGGTTATGACATAAACCAAATCCAAACAAAAACAACAAGTATTGATTTAAAAGTTAAATTAGATTGGTTTAATGCATTTTCTTACGGAAATGGAGTAGAAAGTTATAAAATAAAAGACGAATTTAATGCTAAAGGAATTGATTTAGGTTCAAGAGTTTCATCTATAAGTAAAGAAGAATACAAAGAAGTTGTATGTACAGAAGATATAACTTGGAGTGATGTTTATAGTGATGACGCTAGTTTTAATGGTTTAAACTCATTTAACTTATCTTTAGAAAATTTTATCACATTAGATAGAGAAAACGGATCTATTCAAAAGATATACAATAAAAACGGCAACTTAATTGTTTTGCAAGAAGATGGTATAGGTAGAATTCCTTATAATAAAAATATAATTTACGACACCCAAGGAGGTAGTGTTGTGGGTATTTCAAAAAATATTTTAGATAAAAAGAGTTACTCTTCTTACGGAGCAGGAAAACACGGAATATCGAAAAATCCAGAAAGTTTTATTTCTGACGGATTTAGAGATTACTTCACAGACAAACAAAGAGGTTCTTGGTTAAGATTATCAAACGATGGAATAACACCTATTAATCAAAACTTTTACGATAAGGAGTTTTCTGAATTAATGATAACTAACAAAAACAACAAACTTATTTCTGGATTCGACCCTAAACATAACGAAATATTATTACACACTCCAAGTAATAATAAATGCTTAGTTTTTAAAGAAAGAGAAAAAGGATTTTCAAACAGCCTAACATTTAGTCCAGACTTTATTCTAAATGCAAACGACGAGTTATATAGCTGGAAAAATGGAGTAATGTATAAACACAATGCAACTGATTCTGCAAACGAGTTTTATGGAGTGAAACATGATAGTAAAATAAAATTTGTTGTAAATCATCATTTCGGGTTTGAAAAAATATTTAAATCTCTTGGAATTTACTCTACAATACCTTGGTTCGCAAAACTAAAAACAAGACTATCGTCAAGAGAAATACCATTAAATTCATATAGAAAAATAAATGATTATTGGTATTCAGAAATAATGGGAGATACAAGCGATAATATTGAAAACAATAGCATTTTTGGAATAGGAACTTATCCAATAATAAACGGAGTAATATCAGTATTAAACATCCCTACAAGCCTATCTGTTGGAGATTACATTAGAAACAAAGCAACATCCTTTGCTAAAAGTAAGGTTTTGGAAATCAATAAAAACACCAACGAAATAACTTTAGAAGACAATATTTCAGAATCAATATCATTCTTAATTTACGAAAAAAATCAAAACATTGACGGAGGAAATATTTTTGGCGATTTTATGGAAGTAGAACTATCTACAAGCGAAGAGAATTTAATTGAGATACGATCAATAAAAACAGAAATAGATATTATAAATAAATAGAAGAAACTACATAAAATTAATCTATAACACAACTTACCGCAAGTTGTGTTTTTTTTATTATTTTTACAAAAGTATTTTTAACCTTAAAAAACCACGCATTAAGATTTTTTTATACAGATTTTCATCTGCTGTTATAAACTTTTAACCAAAAATGACTGATTTAGAAAAAAAACAATACAAAAAGATTAAAGAATTAGAATATAAAGAAGCGAAAAACGACCAGTTTATGAATGGTTGTTTACCCTTAATAATACTCTTTACATTTATTTTATATGCCCTTATTTTTGGTTAATTGTTTGCTAACGCCTATTGTATGAGTAGTAGCCGTTTAAAAGCGATGAAGTATCGAATTGAAATTAACTTAATAAATGGTAATAGCCTTAAAAACAAGCACCGCAACGGATATTACTTATACAAATTGTTGTGGTGCGTTTTTAGCGATGGATGCATTTGAATTTATAGATATAATGAGACCTGAACACGATAGAACTTCTTGTTCGGACGATGATTTAAACAACGGATTTCATTCAAGGGGTGATGGAACTTGGCACGGGCGATGTACAAGATGTATGTGGCTAGAGATAGCTAAAGATGAACAAGATTTACCCGAAGGATTTAATTACGAAGAGTGCGAGGGCTAATGCACCACAACGTACAAAGTATATGATTAGGCACGATTTAAAAAACACAAACTTAAAATTAAACACTTAAATAATAAAAAATGGGGTACATAAAACACCACGCAATAACTGTAACTAGCAGTATTGATGAATTAATTAAAGAAGCACATAGCAAAGCAAAAGATATTTTTAAAGAGCGAACATCTGAAATATTAAACAGCAAAACAAACGGTTATAAATCATTTTTTATTGCACCTGATGGAAGTAAAGAAGGTTGGGAAGAAAGTAATAAAGGGAATAAACAAAGAAATACGTTTGTGGATTGGATTAACAGTAAGGCTTGCGAAGATGGGAGTAACTCAATATCTTTTTGCGAGTTTTTTTATGGTGAGGATAATGGATATGCTGGAATTGAAAACCATAACTAGTGTTTAATTATATGCCTTGTTATGTTTTAGTTGCGCCCTAAAGCGTAACACTTGCACAAAGATTGGCGCAATTAAACATAACGG
>NZ_CBFHZT010000047.1:0-4377 GCF_965660385.1 Polaribacter sp. | reverse complement strand
AACGGTTTGGCTATGTGCCGTATGAGGTACGAATATGGACATATAGCCTGTGTTATCTACTGGGTGGCACGGGCTATGAAAACAAAATTTTATTATGAGAAAAATACATATAAACAACGATGACAATTACGCTACACCTCCTTACTTTTACAAGGAGTTGGATAAGCGTTTTAACTTTGACTTTGATCCTTGCCCTTATTGTGAAGGCGAAGTTGTAGATGGATTAAGTATTGAGTGGGGAAACTCAAATTTTGTAAACCCACCATACAGTAGGAAACTAAAAGAGGCTTTTGTAAAGAAAGGGGTTGAAGAAATGCGAAAAGGCAAGCTTTGTGTTTTCTTAATTCCTGTATCAACTTCAACTGAACTATTTCACGATTGGATAAAGCCAAATGCAACTGAAATAGATTTTATTAGAGGTAGAATTAAGTTTGGTAAATTGGACGAAGACGGTAATTTTTATCTCCCGCTTAATAAACACGGAAAAACACAAAGCGGAACAAAGGATAGTATGGTGGTTGTCTTTGACGGACGTAGTGCCACCTTGTAGATAACGGATTTGTACAAGAACAGTAACGAAAATAATAACTAAAATAAATAAAAATGAAAATAGCACTTTTAATAATTGGTTTAATATTGATTTACGGAATTATTAGAATAGGTTTTTGGTTAAATGTAGTATGCGAAAACCAAGTAAAACAAGCAAAATTATTACAGCAATTAATTGACAAACAAAGCAAATAGCAAGTTATTGTTTTTGTACGTTGTTATACACTTTAAAAATTATGATAAATAAACCATTATTTACTGACTGGCTAAAAGCTAAGGGATATCATTTGATGAAAGAATTAATTTGGTATGATAGTAGTTTTAAAATAGTCGAACACAATGAAATAAGGAAAAAGTTAGCTGAATGGCGTAAACTTTGATTTTTATTGTGTATAACGGTCAAGCATAAGATTAGGCGGGCTTTTTAAGGCTCGAAACTGTCCGCCCGCAACAAACTTAAATAAAGAACCAAAAGCGGAAATATAACAACACTGCCCGCTTAATTTTATGCAGTGTTGGCAAATCGTTTTTAATCATGTCATTTTCAGAAATAGTCAACGAATTACAAGGGGATAAAGACAAAGGCGTTAAAATGCTTGTCAATTTATCAGAAGAACAAAAAGAAGCTCTCGAAGAAATCCGAGAAGCTGAAAGGTTAGTTGAAAAAGCTAATCAAAAGTATAATTCAACGATGAACAGCATTAAGCTTGTTTGTCAGCACTTAAAAGTTGAGCCACATTTTATTATTCGTGAAGGCAAAAAAATCTATCAGATTACGCCTGAATTTCAAGCACACATTAGCATTATTGATTACGAATCTTAAATGTTTGCCAACGCATTGTGTATGGAAAGTAGCGGAATAAGTACGCATAAACTTTCGGATTAAAACAAGTCTATTTAAAAGGCTAAAAATATAAATTAAACACAGAACCCGCTATTTTTTATACACGTTGTTAGCAACTGTAAAAAAGGGCGTGGTTTTGCAAAAACCAAATACGTATGAGTGAGATTATAAGTAAACCTGTTGTACCAAATCTAAAAAGCGAAATTTTAATAATGGTTAAAAATGAATTCCTAAAATTAAACAACCTAAAAATAGGTGACAGTATTATATGGAATTTTAGATACGACACATTAAGAAGCCAATATAAAGGTGGAATGGCAAGTTATGGCGCAAATGAAGAAAGCGAAGGTGTTTTAAAAGAAAATAAAGATGGTTTCTTGTATGTTGAAAGTGTAAAAGAATATAGTTTTTATACTCATAAATGGAATCAAAGAAGTGGAAGACAATCAAGACATACTTGGGAACGAACAATGAAAAAAGCACAACACTTTTTTGGTACTGGATTTACACACGTAATGCCGACCGAGTAAGCGCCCTTTTTTATTGTTGCTAACGGTAAAGTATATGAGTAGTGGCAGATAGAAAGCACCTACTTATCGGACAAGCTAAAAGTAAATAGATAAACAGAGAATAAGAATTAAACAATAACCTGCCATTACTTATATACATTGTTATATACTGTACTATTTTTGAGCGATGGCAGATTATTTTTGCATAAAAATAAAATATTTTCATTTTTTACTTGTGTATATCATATATATAATATATATTTGTGCTGTTACAATGATGTAACAATGGTTACCCGCCAATCAGGGTTTATTCTTTTACTATGAGTTATTTAGTTATTTTCGATGGTACTTTAGCCTTTGTAGGCGACCATTCAGATATTGCAGATGCTGACCATGAGATTGTTGGCACATTTACTAACGAGGATGATGCGTATGCTTTTGAAGAAAAGTATAATGAGGAAGCCACTAACCACGGGAGATATTAATCTCCCGTTCATTTTTTACTAATGTTCAGTGACAATGAACACCTAATAATATTGAACAATGAAAGATTATAAAGATGAAGATTGCGAACATACTGATGGAAGTTATTTCTGTTTCGAATCTGGTTATGATAGATGCAAATGTTGTGGTATTGTTTTAAATGCTACTAAAGAAGAATTTTATAAAGACTTATGAGAAAATTAATTGATATAAACGAAGAAGATGGTACTTACGAAAAGTTACAGATACTTGCCATTAAAGCAAAGAAAGACCTTAAAAACTACATCCAAGATTTATTGAGTGAGCACGCAAGAGTGGATGGCAAAAAATAGTATTGTATATAACGGTTATGGTATATGATACGATTTTTTAACGAATAAATAATAACAGAACAATGAAAGAAGTTTTAAAAGTACTAAGAGATTTAAGAATAGAAACAAGTGAAAGAGGTAATTATAGCCAGTCTTACGCTAAAGGATATACAGATGCCATAAGTGATGCAATACAAGCAGTTAAAAAAATGGATTATATACCTTGTTGTAAAAGCGATAGCGAGCTGTTAAAGGACAAGGAAAACCTAAGTTTTAAAGGTTGGATGAGAGTTAAAGGATATGAAAAAAATCTTGACGAACCTTGGTTAAAAGACGGTAAGATTTGTACAGGTAGTGAAATTAGATATATGCTAGAGCTATACAAAGCCCTTTAATTGTTTACAACGAATAGTAATATGGTATCGGCTGACGTAGGAAGCTGGACTATATTACGTGTTACCTGATGAAGCGATAGCGGAATGAACTGTAAAATAAAAAAAACGGCCTGCGTGAGGAACGAGGGCAAATTATAGAGTATGAGTAAGAATAAATTTAATTATGAGTGGACTTTGAAAGATGCAAAGTTTACAAAAGACAAAGGAACTGTATTTAGTTGTTTTGCTTGTGGTGGTGGTTCTACAATGGGTTATAAACTTGCAGGTTTTGACGTAATAGGAATGAATGAGATTGACCCTAAAATGGCTGAATGTTATATTACTAATCATAAACCAAAATACTCTTATATTGAGGATATAAGGACTTTTAAAGATAGAACAGATTTACCTAAAGAACTTTATAACCTAACTATTTTAGATGGCTCTCCACCTTGCAGTAGTTTTTCTGTTTCTGGAAATAGAGAAAAAGATTGGGGAAAGAAAAAGAAGTTTAAAGAAGGGCAATCTGAACAAGTTTTAGATACTTTGTTTTTTGACTTTATAGAACTTGCTGAAAAACTACAACCTAAAATAGTTATTGCCGAAAATGTTAAAGGTATTTTAATGGGTGAAGCAAAAGAATATGTTAGAAAAATACTTGCAGATTTTGACAAAGCTGGATATGTAGTAAAAGAGTTTTGTTTAAATGCTAATAGAATGGGAATACCACAAAAAAGAGAACGAGTATTTTTTATTGCAGTTAGAAAGGATTTAGCAAGTAAGTTACCTCAAAATATTAGTGTATTGTTTGATGATTTTCCTTTACTTGATTTAGTTTTCTTTGAAGATTTAATTACGTTTGATAAGGTTTACGAACCAAACAACAAAGAAAGAATGTTAACTGAATTTAGTACTGAACTTTGGAATAAAAGAGAGTTTGGGGATTCAAGTTTTGAACAAATAAATGAACGAGTACACAACAAACCTAACTTACATTTTAATAAGAAATTTTTATACAAACACAAGGTTGCAAATACAATTACTGGTAAAGATGATTGTGTATTATTTGATGAGCCAAGACATAGAAGTAAGTTAGAAAATTTAAGGTGTTCAAGTTTTCCTTTAGATTACGATTTCTTAAATAACAAAGAATATTATTTAATGGGAATGAGTGTACCACCTTTAATGATTGCACAAATAGTAGGTAGAATTTACGACCAATGGTTACAAAACATTACTTATACATAGGTGTATGAGTAGTTTTTTGTTGCGTATGAGTGAGTGGCCGTTTTTTTTATTTTATTGCA
>NZ_CBFHZT010000046.1:0-19652 GCF_965660385.1 Polaribacter sp. | reverse complement strand
GAATTGAAAAACCCGGAAGCGTAACCCCAATACCGCCATCAGTTCCACAAATTATTGGTACACCTGCTTCGTGTAATCAATATTTTTATTTGCATTAGTCATTACCTAGCAATTCATTTAATACTTTTTTCGATCCTTTACTACCTAATTTAACTGCTTTTGTATAACTCTTTATGGCATTTTCTTTTTGATTGTATTTTAAGTATGCTTCACCTAATGAATCCCATAAATTACCATTTTTAGGAAATAATTTCACATTCAGTTTAAACAATGCTAATGCCCAATCCGGTTGATCTTCTTTTTTTAATCTACTATACCCTAGTCGGTTTAGTATGGCAGGATCATTAAATTCACTTTTGACCTCTTTCTTTAAAAAATCTGGTAATTTTTCTGCATTTTTAGATGGATTGGCTTTCATGAATGAATGTATTAACTCATAAATATTTGTAGGAATTGGTGGCGCCTTATAATTTGCATCAAACATCATTTTACCAATCTCTCTTGCCACGTTTTCTGATTCAGGTCCTAAAAACTTATTTGTCATGTATATAACCACTACTTCATCCTCTACAAATCTTACAAAATCTGCAAAGTACAATCCGTTACTACCATTATGCGCAACGATTTTGGTATTTCTATTCGTTTGAGTTACCGCCCAACCATACCCATAATAGGAGGTCTTTTTATCATTCTCAGCTACATACGGCGTTTCTTGAAGTTCTGTAGTTTTTGATGATAAAACAATATTGTTTTTTAAAGCCATGTGCCATTTGTACAAATCTACAACCGAAGCGTGTATATCGCCTTTACCAATACTGTACCAATGATTTTTATTATTAGGGAGGTGTTGCTGAGTTGTACCCCAATCTGCCCATAGCTCATCATCTCTGTTATAGTAATAGCCATGTGCTAGTAGCTCTGTATTAAAATTGATGCTTTTATATCCTGTACTTTTCATTTGAGCAGGACCAAATAGGTTTTCCTGTAGAAAAGCGTCGTAGGTTTGTTTTGAAACCATTTCTAGTATCACGGTTAACATAATGTAATTGGCATTTGCATATTGGTAGGATGTGCCAGGTTTAGCATGCAATGTTGCCTCAAAAAACTCTTTTAAGAACTGTTCTTTGCTGGCTTCATGGTATCTAAAACCCCCTGTTTTATTCGAAATACCTGAAGTATGTGTCAATAGTTGATGAATTGAAATATCCGTCTTATCAAGAGGAATTTGAGGAAAATATAAACTCAGTTTATCCGAAGTTTTCATTTTACCTTGTTCTACCAATTTTAAGATAGCAGATGCTGTAAATTGTTTGGTTACTGAACCAATATTAAAAACGGTTTCAGGTGAGTTGGGAGTTTTATTTTTTCGATCTGCCCAACCGTATCCTTTGGATAAAAGAATTTCTCCATTTTTTGCTACTAAAACCACACCAGAAAATCCATTTATTTCACTTGCCTTCAGATAAGAATCAATTTTATTAACAAGTCCTTGGTTCTTGTTTTGAGAAACAGCACTAACAGTTGAAAGTGTAATACCTATAAAAAATAGTGTCGTAAATAATGATTTCATTTTATGATTGCTTTTTTGCTGTACCGTACTCTAAAGCTGCGCCAATGGCAATCCCTAAAACAAACCACAATTGTATATTTGAGGTTAGATACCCCACTACAGTTCCTAGTATAATTCCTATTCCTAATTTTACTCCCTTTCTGTATTTTTTAGTTTTCTTTTTTTCCATTGTTTGTAATCTTAATTTGTTTTCAAAGTTAGCATTGCTTAAACTCTAAAACGTTCTAGATTATAAAACAGAACTAATTTTGTTAATCGGCAAACTGTACACGAATCAAGGGGCTGTTCACCAAGCTTATTAATGCTTTTACATTCATATGAAAGCTGCTGGCAGCTGTTTCAGCGAAGTTTTTGAGTTCCGTTAGTTTTTCTTCATTATAGTATGCACCATTTAGAAATACACCATATATCTCCCTTGTGTTTTGAATGTTGTTTAAAGGATTTTTATTTAATACTACTAGGTCTGCCTTTTTTCCTATTCCTATAGAGCCGTAATCCTCTTCTATATTGGAAAATTTTGCTGGTGTTATAGTTGCAGATTGTAAGGCCTCTAAATTAGAAAGTCCACTTCTTGTTAATTCGTATAATTCATCACGTAAACTAAAACCCGCAAACACATAAGAGTCTGTAACATCGGTTCCTGCCATAATGGGTACACCCATTTTATTGGCCATCGCAACTTGCTGTTTTGAAGCTTCAAAAAATTGTTTACTTACACTAATACCCTCACGTTCAATATTTTTCTCTTTGTTATGGTCTGTATCAAATTTCCACCATAACTTCTTACTGACTGAAGTGACATACTTTAAATTTTCATTATTAGTAAACTCACTTTTATGTGCAAAAGCTTCAAACTTTAAGGTCTGTAAAGTTGGTGTCCAATAGGCATTTTTATGATACATTAATTCCATTAACTCTTTTGCTTGGACTGAATCAAACTGTTGAACAATCTTTGCTTTTGATTTTGAGAAATATTGCTTCCAATTCTCCGGTTTCTTTAAACTATCAGCTTCTGGAAAACATTCGTACATGAATATGCGCCCGTGCTCAAAACTCCTTTGTCCAAAGTTAATCGCTTCTTCTAAACTTAAAAACATCGGTTTATGACCCGCCAAATGAAGGCCATATTTTGGTGCTTTTTTAGCTAGTTCTAAGTAAGTGTCTTTTGGTAATTGCTGATATACCTTAATAAAATCTACGTTTTCATTTTTATAAAATTGCAACAATGAATCTACTTGAGATGGCTTTTGCAGTTTAAAAAAGTCGGGTGACTCTTCAGGAATTGCTTTTTCACCGTCCATTTGGTAACTGCTTTGTAATACATATCTCGGTGTTACCCTTATGTTATTATCTACCTCCTTATTCCATTGTAAACGTTCTTTGCTACCTACCCAGTAGCTATCTTTCTCATTCAATTGACCAGACATGTCTCTTACACCAGTAACACCATTTGCAATGTAAAGCGGATGATGTAACCACTCTGAATGCTGGTTAGAATGTGTATGCATGTCCCATAATCCAGGAATGAGGAATTTACCACTACCCTCAATTTTTAAGGCATCATCTGAAACTTCAATATTTATACTGTCAATTTTTGTAATACGAGAGTTTTCAATTACAACAAATTGATGTTTAGCTATTTCCCCAGTTTCAACATCAATAATATTTACGTTATTAATGATTGTTTTTTCGAAAGATTTTGGTGGTTGCAATGTGGAAGTTGGCCACAAATAAGCACCAGTGATTGTTATCATCAATAGAACCAAAATTGTACCTACAATTTTTATGAAATATTTGATTTTCTTTTTCAAAACTTAGCTATTTCATTTAGTAAAACTTCAGCTTCTTTTTTCATAAGATTTTTTGCTACGAGCTCGTCTAGCACTTTTTTTGCATCACTATTTTTATTAAGCACCATAAGTTTTTTAGCTACTAATAGTTGAAAATTCTCGTTGAAAAAGTATGGTTTCGCAAATGTTATTAAAGCTATCCCTTTTTCAAGGCTCTCCTTACGATCTTTGCTATTCTGGATCAGGATAAATCCGTAGGTTGCTATGAGTTTAAATTGATAACTATCTGCATTACTTTCTTTACGGAGTGCATTTTGATCAAGTTGACTATTGAGAAACTTTTTTATAACCTCTAATGTTGCATCTTGTTTGGCAGTAGTTCTGGGCAAAGGCAGCACACCAAAAGCTTTCACCACAGCTTCTGCTGAAGCTTTTGTGGAAGCTGGATTCTGCCCTGTTATAAATTTACCGGAAATAACCACGTTTTCTAACATAAAACTACCTTTTTGATAGCTTGCCCCTTTCTTAATTAGAGCGTCCTCTAATAAAAAAGGAAACTCATTAACCCATTTACTCTTAAAAATATGTTCTTCCTCATTTGAAAAACCTGTAATTCTGACCTTATCTAAAATATACTTATTTTGGTGTTTCACATTTACAAAAGCTGATGGCCCATGACAAACAGCGGCCAAAACTGTACCTTTTCGTTTGTATAAGTTTAGTATAATGTCTTGTAATGCCGAGTCGTAAGGAATATCAAACATTGCCCCCTTACCACCAACGATATAAATAGCTTGAAAACTACTAGGATTAATTCGTGAGGTGGCTATTGTTTTCGTGAGGATGGAAGCTGTATTG
This sequence comes from Polaribacter sp., assembly GCF_965660385.1. Taxonomy (GTDB): domain Bacteria; phylum Bacteroidota; class Bacteroidia; order Flavobacteriales; family Flavobacteriaceae; genus Polaribacter. Next base: position 15,434 of record NZ_CBFHZT010000046.1, on the reverse strand, counting down.
TCATTTGTTAAAAACGCCTTATTTTTTTCTTTTTTTGGATCGAATTTGTCTGCTATGACACTACCTCCTTTGGGGCTGGCTACAGTAACCTTTATATTATTTTGAGTAAATACGTTATACGCATCCACAAATTCTTCAAACTCAAAGCCTGGTCTTGTATGGCCATTATCTTTACCATAACTACTCACAACCATTAAAACCTTCTTTTGAATTTTTGAATTTGATTGGGAAAAAGTTGATGCAGTTATGAACAGCAGTAAAAAGGTTATATAATTTTTCATGATTTTAAAATATTATTATTACAAAACGATGTAAGGGTTATTGTTGCTTTATTCTGATTAAAGCATCCGAACTGATTAATTGATATGCTCTAAAACCCAACTCGAAATTTCTTTTAAGGCTATTGGAGAAAATGTTTGTTCAATTTTACTATACTCATCCATTTTACCAGTTGTACTCTCCTGAAAAAAGTGATTTAAACCCTCTAATTTTACGATCTTATAATCTGTATTTTTTCCTTTTATCAATGCTTCCTTAATACCCTTTTGATTGATTTCTGCATTTACTTGTGTGTCGTTCGTACCATTTAAAGACAATACCGGAATTTGCAATTTTTCTATTTCAGTTGCAGGATTGTAATTGTAGAAATAACGTACCCAAGGTGAAGTTCTAGCTTTGATTAAACCTTTCACAATCTCATTTACCTTAGCATCATTACCAACCATAGGTTTTAATATTGGGGCAATTGTTTTGTTGTAATGCGCAGTCAATTCTTTTTTAATTGTTGCCAATTCCTTATCTGAAGCTGCAATTTGAATTGCTTCTCTAATGGCTTGCTCATATGCTGCTTCACTAGGTACTGGAAAAGGACGCATTGAAATAGACTGCATTAATGATATTTCGCTTCCAGGTATACCTGTAGAGGCTAATAGTACTATAAAAGACACGTCTTCTGTTTGATTCGCTGCTAAAGGTGCAATAATACCCCCTTCACTATGCCCCACTAGACCAATATGATCAGTATCAATATCTGATCTTGATTTTAGATAGCTTACAGCACTTACAACGTCTGTAGCAAAATCTGCAGTTGTTGCTTCACTAAAATTACCTGTCGATTTTCCTACTCCTCGATCATCAAAACGTAAAACTGCAATACCTTGGCGTGTTAAATAATCTGCAAGTATCCAAAAAGGTTTGTGGTTTGCGAACGTTTCATCTCTATCTTGTGGACCACTACCACTTATTAAAATAACAGCAGGAGCTTTTTTGGTATTTCGTGGTAAAGTCAAAGTACCAGCAAGTGAAACTTGCGCTTTTTTATTCTTAAAAACTACTTCCTCCTCATTGTAAGGATAAGGTTTTACAGGCTCTTGGGGTCTATTATTTTTGGTAGCTACGCTTAACTTTCCCTTTTTTAATTGTAATGGAAGTGTATTAGCTCCTTCTGAAAAATTCCCCTCAAATTGCTGTAACTTAGTATTGAATTTGCCTTCATACTTGATGCCTAAGTTTGAACCATCAATTAATAAGATTCCATTGTCATACGTGGTACTTTGAGGTTTTAATCCTGCAACTCTTTGTGCTGGTATAGACAACTCTGTGACATAATTATTATCTGATTTTTTAATATTGAAAATAAAACGAATTTCTTTGTCTTTTCCTAGTTTTACTGTTCCATTCCATATGCCTGTAATGTCTTGAGAAAACGTTAAGACTGAGCATAACACTAAGACGAATGTGATGTATATTTTTTTCATTTTTTAAATTTAATTTAGTTCATTTTTGAGCGCACTTTTCTTATCCGAATAAAATTCAGCTTTATAATAAATGCATTACTTAATTGTGATTATTTATTTGAAATAGGCTTAGGCTTCGAGCTCTTTTAATATTGCGTTTGCAGCGTCTGTAGCCTTTTTATATTTTTTCAACACCCATTCTGAGAATATAAATAAGACTCCAATTCCTGAAGGGACTAGCCAATTCAGTTTTTCTGTCATTGTAAAAACATCGATACCTTTCATAATTTTACCAAAGGAAATTACAGCAAGTATCAATACTATAAAACTGGTATAAAAGCTTGTTTTTTGTAATTTCATAAATCTTACTTTCGCTTTTGCATAATTCACTAAGGACTCTTTGTAAGTACTTTTAGAAACCTCTATAGCTTTCATCTTATTAATAGATTTTAATGAAAGGATTGGTAGCAATACACAAGCGACTATGGTAAGTGCCCCTGTAAGTTTTAAATACCAAACATCTAGCAAGTTAAAGTTACTGATTAGGTAAAAAACAGCTGCAAAACAGATAAGTGCACTTAGCGTTTCTGGCACAGAAATTCTGCGCACACTATTTTCATAACGTTCTTTTGTCATGTCTAGAATTAACTGATCAGTTAATACTTTTTGTTGATTGACCTTTTGACTCATATCTTCCCAAAGGGATTTCATTTCTTCAAGTTCCATGCTTATTTTATTTTTTAATTTGAGATTTTAATTTTTGTTTAATTCTTCCTAAACGTGTCCCAATATTGGTTTTTGTAAATCCAGAAATTGCGGCTATTTCATCATAGTTTTTGCCTTCTAAATGAAGGAGTATGATTCCTTTTTCCACAATACTAAGTTTTTTTATATGCGTATATAAAAGTGTAATTCGCTCTTCCATGACTGCATCAACTTCATCTATTTTATTCAAAAGAAAATTATCTATAGTTACTCGAGTTCCTTTTCTCTTTTCTTTTTTTAAATGACCGATAGCCGTGTTTAGTGCCACACGATACATCCAAGTACTTATTTTTGAATTGGCTTTAAAAGAAGGGTACGATTTCCAAAGTTGATACACAATTTCTTGGTATACATCTTTTTGATCCTCGGCACTATTGGTATAAAGCCTTGCAACTTTATAAATAATACCTTCATTCTCTTTTATATGTTGAATAAATTCCTCTTTTGTATGCATTTAAAGATTACTTACATTCTATTAGTACTTGAAGTACTTAAAAAATCACAAAAAAATATTTATTTTTTTTAAATAATACATAAAGCATTGATATACAATATACTGATACTTAAATAAAATACTGTCTTAAGCAGTTTATGACTGCTAGTCTTGTGATTTGATAAAATTAACTATAAACAGTATTGCGAAAGTTTTAATTTAAAAACTAGAACCAATTTTTTATGTGCTATACTACTGTTAAAAGATTTTATTCCTTTTCATCAAGCTCAAAAAAAACGTTCACTGGTTTTTGGAAAATCTTAGATATTTTTAAAGCCAATACCGTTGATGGTATAGCCTTGCCTTTTTCGATTAAATGTATCGTTTGTCGAGACACCCCTACTTTTCTTGCCAATTCTGCTTGTGTAAGATTACAAATAGCACGTTCTATTTTTATTCTATTTTTCATACACTTCAATATGATATTTGGAGACAATTAGATGGTTATCAACTTTGCTTATGCAAAACCATACTTTTTACTATCATTAGTGGGATTGCATCAAGAAAAATCACACTTACTCCTCATAAAAAAATGAACATTACAAATCAATACTACCATGACTACACTATTTTTAAAATTTAAAAAATGTGATTTTTTTAATCTTCTATACACTCATAGGAAAACACTACATTATGAACATTAAAATTATACTCATTATTATAGCTTTTGTAAACCCGAAAGAGAAAGAAGCTTTTGAATATTACAGATCTAAAATTAGAGCAAAATATGAATTGGTAGGTGCAAAACCTGTTAAATATCCCATTAAACGTGGTGTAATTGGTAAAGAAAAACCTGACTTTATTATGGTTGTTGAGTTTCCAAACCAGGAATCTATGGAGAAATTGTTTACCAGTGAAGACTATAAGAAATTAATACCTTATAGAAACAAAGCCTTTACAGATTTAAAAGTATTTATATCTGAAAAGAAATAAGAGGTTCTTTCTATTATCAGCTTTGTTTCTAAATGTGCTAAAGATGATTATTTTTTATTTGTGTTGAAAAAACATTCACTTTTAAAGTGCTCAAAACTGTCTTTAAATTCGTTAAAAAATATTTATTTGTATACAAGAATACCTTTTTAATTTGAATTTATGAAGCTGAAATATTATTTTTAAGATAGGCGTTGGGTGTTATCCCTTCTATCTTTTTGAAAAAGGTGTTGAACACTGTTTTGGAATTAAAACCGCTGTCGTATGCGACAGCCATAATAGTTAATCCTTTGTTTTCTTTGAGTAGAATGCGTTCTTTAAATTCGTTGACCCTAAAGGTGTTCACGTATTCAGAGAAGTTTTTTTGAAAGCCTAGGTTTACTAATTGAGAAACGTAATTAGCAGGTAGTTCTAGATAAGAGGCTACATCTTTTAATGATAGGTCTGGGTTTAAGTACAGTTTATAGTCCATCATAATTTGCTCTAGTTCTTTGCTGTACTTTTTAATTTCGTTAGTATCTAACAGTACCTGTTTGTACTTTTTCTTCTGCTTATAATTTAGATTATCTGGAATTGCCTTAAGCATTATGTCTTTAAATCTTTTGTGATGTTTTACATCCTTAAGAATTGGTGAGGGATTCAATAGTAACACTAATGGTAAACGGTTCTGGTATGCTTGTTCGACTAAATCAATTAGCTTTTGATTATTGCCCAACAAGGCATGAACCAATATCAAAAATGTGAATGCCTTATCAACAAGTTCGGTTGTTAAATAGGATTCTAATTCTTTTATACCTTCATTACACTTTTCCGTTTCATTAAGCTTTGCAAAACACATGGTTTTTCCTCCCAATTTCGTGAGGTCTTTTACAGCAACACCTTTAAGTGAATCAAAGTATGTTAAGGCTTCATTTGGATTGCCTGACAATACTAAACAAATCCCGATATAAATTGGCGGAAAAGGTAGCTTTGGATCTAATTCCAAGGCCTTTTTAAGATGTGGTATTGCTGTTTCGTATTCTTCTTTCAAATAGTATAGGAAACCCTTATAATGATGATTGATAGCTGCATACGGATCTAATTGCAACGCTTTTTCGAGATAATTTTGAGCTGCATCTAGTTTCCCCTCTACAGTTAAAAAGTTAGCAATAGTTAAGTAAATATCGTCTGCTTGTTGAATTTCTAATGCTCTGTTGGCATGTTCATACGCTTTTTTAAGATTCCAATTTTGCCAGCATTCTATCCAAGCACTATTCAATTGAGATCTGGATGAGTTTGGATCCAGTTCTATTCCTTTTAGTAAATAAGGCTGTGCCTTATTGTACGCTTCAAGAGCAGGCAACAGCCCCATTGTTCCCATTTGAATATATGCAAGATTAATATCTAAGTAAGGGCTTGAAAAATTAGGTGATTTGAGTATCACTTCTTTTAAGATATTAATACCCTTTATAGAACTTTTATAATCTAACTTCATTATATAATACCTCCCTTTCAAGTATTCTTTATAAATAGCTACTGGAACATCAATTGGAGCTACTAGCTTATTTTCGATTTCAAGATGACCAATATGTTCACGTAATTTTTCTGCGATAAACAGGCTAATTTCATCTTGAATTTCAAATATGTTTTCTGGGTTTCTATCGAAGGTTTCTGACCAGAAATGAAAATCGTCTATAGTATCGATCATTTGTACTGTAATGCGCATTTTATTTCTAGATGCTCTTACACTGCCTTCTATAAAGGTCGCTACATTTAGCTTCTCTTTTATTTCTTGAGCAGTTACTGTTTTATTTTTAAAGTAAAATGAAGAAGTACGAGAAGTAACTGAAAGTTGCTTGATTTTTGCTAATGCATTAATGATTTCTTCTGTTAATCCATCGCAGAAGTATTCGTTTTCAATATTGTTGCTCATATTGACGAATGGAAGTACAGCTATGGATTTCTGATTAATGGATTGCATCTTTAAGCGTTAAATTTACAAAAACTTTAATTTAAGGCTAAGCAATTATTTTAAAAAAATAATGGTTTTATTTTTTAAAGCACAGTTAGTAATTGTGAAATTCGTGATGAATGTAATATCTATTTGGTGTTGATTGTTTTGCCTAAAAGAATTTTTATTGATATACCTATCACATTGTATTATGTAACTTAGCTTTGGATTTTTAATACATTATTCTTAACAATCAAGAATGCAACCATTAAATTAGGAACCCAGCTAAGCCACGCAACGATTCTGTAAGCACTATTGAATTCACCAATTGCAATAGTTAATAATGGAAGCCAAACTCTTAAAGTTACTGCAGCAAAACAAGCTGCATAACTATAAATCATAAATTTTTTATGCAATGCAATATTTCTATTTTTTATGGCTTTGAAACCTAAAACAGTCGTAGTTAACCAAATAATGCCAAGTGATAAAAATCCGAAAATACTAATGACACCTCCTGTAGCAAATAAAGCTATATAAAGCCCGAAAATTCCACTTATTAAAACAGCAATCACATATATTTTTCCAATTATTTTATGTAGTTTAATCTTCTTTCTTCTCAATTTGTGACTAAACTGCAACCACCCAATTAATAAAGCTAGTCCACCAAAAGTTATATGTCCATAAAAAGCAATATTCCATAAATCGTTATTTAAAAGTTCAACTGACTTTGATGATAATAGCCAATCAATAAAAAAGTAGATCATCGGATATAATCCAACGAGTGTGGATAAAATGCCAATTATAATCCAAGATTTTTTTTTCATGTTTTTTGTTTAAAGAAATAGTTGTTCTATAATGTTCATAGTTTTTACGCCTGTTGCCAAAGATCTGGATAAGATATCGTAGACATTCCTTAGGCTAGTTATGTATTTATTACCTTGTTAGCACTTGTTTTTTATCATTTATGGTTTTTAGCCCAAGTGTTATTAAAACGATAATTAGGATAATAAAAAAAGCAGTTGTCGACATACTTTTTATCAATGAAAATAAGCTCGTCGTTTTTACTGAAATCTCTGTCAAATTAGGGTAGCTTTTTAGCATTGTGATAATTCCGATATTTTCCAAATAATCTGCAATTCCTACAATTATTGGTATAACGAAGAGATACATATATGGGGAATTTAATTTGTTTAATTTGTTTAATTTTTTCAAGAAATAACCTAAAAGCAGACAGTAAGAAAGTCCAAATAGCAGTGGATAAATCATATCAACAGGTATTTGATTGGTTAGATACATCATACGTCCATTTTCTCCAAGCGAACTGAATAATTCACTTACATAATTCCAATCATATCCTGTAGGCATCATATCCAATAATTGCATTCCGTTAGAGAATTCCATTGTTTTAGGAATTGTAACAGTCAGCATAAAGGTCTACACAACATTTGTCAAGATAAAAAGGACTAAAACTTTTTTTCCTGAAATATTCTTTTCTATGAATTTGGTTAATCGTTTCATTTTTTCTTTTCCTTCTTTTGACTTGAAAAACATGTTTTATACTTTTTGATAATTAATTTTTATTTTAATCTGTACTATTATTTTTTTTGCTTTGCTAGTTCAAATTCTTTTGTTCTTTTTATTTGTTCTTCTAGATTCCATTCAAAATTGAATCTGTTTTTTAAAAAGATGGCTATTGAATCTAATCCAATTGCTGTTCTTCTATTATCTATGTCTTTTGGATCAAGAACTGGCCAAAGGTTGAAACTTTTGGTTTCTGGATAGTACTTCATTTGCCCCCCATAGATTTGTAAATCACCTCTTTCTGTGGCAATTCTATCTTCTGCTCTCACCAAGAATCGTGGTTCTAACTTTTTATCTTTAACTGCTTGCCTCATCAGTGGTAGGTACTGTATTCGAATCTCATTATCTGAATGTTGAATGACATTGCAAATCGTCCAATTTCCTCTTTCTCCAACCATTTCTTTAGTTGGCCAACCATATTTAATTAGAATTTCTTTCACTTTTTTCTCATTAACAGCATGGTTTTTATCGATGATCGCTTGTTGCTTTTTTACCAATTCAGAATCTACACCATATTTAGAAATTAATGAATCTCTAAATCTAATAGGTTCTTGTTCTGTTTTCCAGATTGTATCAATAACTGCAATTAGGTTTTCTTGACTTACCTTTTCTGTTGTTTCTACATTCGATTTTGATGCAGTTTTACATCCAATTATTAGTAAGCTGATGAAGAAAATATGTTTCATTTTAAAATTCTTTATTATGGCAAACTTTATTAGAAATAATTAAAAAACAGTTCTGTTAACACACTTAGAATTGTACTTACAATAGTTTTTAGAATTGTCATACTCTTTAACTTAAATGCATTTGTAAAAGCTAAGAACAGGCACACCAAACCACAAATTGAAAAGATTATTGTTCCATAAAGTGGCATTAAGCTAGTGAAAAGACCTATTTGATTAAATAGCATGTCTAACAACGCAGTAAATCCGAAAAGGGCCAATGTAAAATTTGTTTTATATGTTCATTAAAAAGGTAGATGCTTGCAATTACAAGTTCGATACTTATAATTAAAGGCCCAAATTGATTATAATATTCCCATTTGAAATATGGAGCAAAGCCATGAGGAAAGTCAATTCGAAGTAAAAAAGCAATACTTAATGAAATTCCTATACTTAATAGTAATAATGCAATTATTTTCCTTTTATCCATATATAGTTTTTTACTAATTTGTTTAAAATTCTTTTGTTTTATTTATTCCATTATTAGGTCTTATTCCAAAAATTAGTAAATAACTAATCATCCAGAATTCGCCAATAGTTGCTGGTAACATAAGGTATTTGTTTAAACTAAAATTAATTCCAGAATAACGTATAAACGTAGAAATAACATAACCTATACCACCTAAAATAATTACTCTTCCTAACCAAATTGGCATTCTTTTAGATTTGATAACAATGTATCCCATAGGAAGTAACCATAATCCGAAAAACAAGCCACCAATTCCCCAAGAATTTGAAATTACATAATGCAGTATCTGAATTAGTAAAACTTTTTCTTTTATATTACCTATATCAGAATTTGCAATACCTATTGCTGATGCAATTGAAATTGCACTTATCATAATGATTAATGCATTGACCATTCCCCATATACTAAGAGTCCAAGCTTTCCATTCATAATTATCTTTAAATAATTTGAAAAACCACACAGCAGTAAGTGCTTGGGAAATCACAATAGCAAACTCTAATAGCAACCTAACTCTTGCTGTAGATTCCAATGCTACTAAATTTGTTAGCGTTTGTTCAGGATTACCAGATACAAATATTTGAGAATGATAGACCATAAATCCGAGAATTCCTGTAATGGCCATCAGTAAATACCATAAGCCAGTTATTCTCGCGGTTTTTATTAAATTTTTATGTTCTGTATTTTGAGTCATGGATTGTTTAATTTAATATTTATAACCAACTAAAGCCTAATCCTACATTAAAGATGACAGCATCTCTATGTGCATCTCCATCTAAATTGGCACGACCCATAACTAATTTAGACTGTACATTGAGAGCGAAATTTTGCTTTTTATAAACGGCATAACCTGAACTAATCATTACAGCATGACCAAAATTCCAATCGTCATTTACATTATCTTTAATATCATAAAGAGCTGGTGAGTCAATTGCTAAACCATAACCTCCATGAATCCACCATTTATCTTTTACCCAATATTGTACAGAGGGAATAAAACCTCCAAAATTTCTATCATTATCCTGAAATTCATAAATATTTCCAGGCATAGAAATCGTAATAGCCAATTTTTCATTTAACATATAACCTAACTTTAGATCAGGAAAAACAAAGGTTCCTTGAGATTCATCAAACGTTTGTATACCAGCACCATCTTCTATGCTTACAACACCCCCACCCACTGTAAATTCAAACATGAATCCTTCTCTTTGTGTTGTTTTTTCTGAATTTGTGTTTTGTGCATATGTGGTACTAGATACGAATGCAAAGGCTACACAAGCCATTTTTACTAAAATTTGTTTTTTGATTGTTTTCATTTTTATTGATTTTATAATTGTTCGTTTTTTGATTGATGATTGATTGATTATTTCTAGTATAATTATAAGTTAACAATCATTTCAAGGAATTTCGTTTTCCCAACTTTTCCAACAGCGTAATTAATTACCTTTCCCTCAGGGCTTACAAAAATTGTTGTGGGTGTCGCACCAATATTATATTGCTTTACTAATGCTTCAGCATTTGGGTCATCAATATTAATTTCTACTGGTACAAATTTGTCTTCAATGGCCTTTATAACTTGATGATCTGCAAAAACTTCACGTTTCATAATTCGACAAGGTGAACACCATTTACCAGTAAAGAATAGCATAATATTTTTATCAGAATTATTGGCAATCTTTTGAGCAGATTTAATGTCATCTGTCCAACTTATATCATTCGAAGGTGCATAAAATGAGTACCACGCATACCAAAGCGAAACGATTAGAAATGTTAGCCAGAAAAAACTCCAAAATGGATGCGCTTTCTTTTTTGTTCTGTTTTTTTTAGCCTTCATTTTTTTGTTTTTTTATTATTTTATAAATCCGTTTATTGATAATTTCTGACAAGTTCCAGTTATACAATTTAGGATCGGTAGTATTGTAGAATGTAATAATTACAGCATCAATGTCCTTGTAGTATTTTGCAAAACTTTGATAACCAGGAACCCAACCAGAATGTTCATATTGATAAATAGAGGAATATATTTCTTGTTCACCTTTATCAAATAAAGAACCATTGTTCAATGCCCTTAGAAAAATACCTACATCTTCTGCTGTGGCATGCATTCCATAGTCATTTGTTTTTAAATCATGTTCATAGCCAATATGATAACCACTCATTACATTATCGATATTTACTTTACTAACAGCACTAAATGTGTTTTTAAGCTGTAAGCGATTTAAAATTTCTTTTTGAATGAATTTAAAATTAGCATAGCCCAATTCATTGTCCATTATTTTATTAATGAGTAGATAATTTGTATTACAATATTCATAGTCTTTACCAGGTTCAAAATTGGCTGATTTCCCCTTAATTAGCGCTAAACTTTCTTCAAAGGATTCTGTAGGCGCTTCCCAAAATTTTGGAGCATCTGTAAAATTGGGAATACCACTTCTGTGTTGAATCATTAATCTTAACGTGATTTTGTCTGCATTTTCTATTTTCCCTGTAAGTTCTGGTAAATAATCAGCCACTGTTTTATCTAGAGAAAGTCTTCCAGCACTCACCAATTTAGTAACAGCTAAAGCATCATACAATTTACTAATACTCGCTATTTTAAATAAGGCATTAGGTTTTGCAGATATTTTGGATTCTTTATTGTGCCAACCTGCAGCATAATATTTTGGTTCTTGATTTTTTTGATCTACATAAACAATCATTCCTTCAAAATCATAATCTAAAGCTTCAATTAATTGCTCTTGAATGGTATCTGGAAGAGGTTTCCCCCATGCCTTTACTAATGTCCATGGCACAAAGGTTAAAGAAAATACACTGGCTAGTATAAATAGTAATTTAAGCATCTTTTTAATTTTGTTTTGTTTCATAATATGATAGTTTTTAGATTGTTTTAGTTATGGTATTTACAATTCACTAATCTAAAATCGAGCATTTTTTAATTTTCACTTTGTATTTCAGCAAACGTTTTTTTTAATTTTCTTAAGGATTCAATAGCATTGGTATACGCCTCTTTATTTTGAGCAATTGTGGTCATTCTGGTTAACACCATATTTTCAAAATAAATGTCTTTTCCATAATTTTCTGAAGAACCCCCCATATTCCTAAACTTTACCTTTGGCATTAAAAAATTCTCATAATAGGCTTCAATTGCCTGTTGTTCTGAGGCTTCTAATTTTTCAATTGGATTAAACGTTTCGTAGGTTTCAGAGATTGCGTTACGAATGTTTAAATCATCAAAAAGTTTTACTTCTCCTGAGAATTTCAAATTTTCGTAAGTAATCATTACCGGATAAAATTTCTTAGAAACAACGAGAAAAAAAGATTTGGTTGATAATTTTGGATTCTTATAGTCTTTATTTAATACTAATTGGAACATTGTATTCAATTCATTCAGCATTCGGTTTGCCTCATTATCTAGCGCTATTAATTTCTTTAAATTTTGATCTGCTTCATCATTTAATTGCACCATGTAGGAATCACGTAATTCTAATTTCTTTTTACTGTTGGCATGTTCATTAATAGCCAAAGCAATCAAAATACCAACAATAACCAGGATAATTTCTCCAGCTGCATAGGCTACATAAGCTCCAAATTTATTCTGAGTGAGCATTTTAAGTCTGTTTTTTCTAAATAGTTTTATCATGGTTGAAGGTTTTATTACATTGCATTAGATTGTTTTAGATTTGGCACTCTGTATTTTCAAATCGTGCTTTCCACCTATTTTAAATTTCCATTTTAACCCAAACAGAGGTCTTAAAATTGCCATTCTTTTTAGAACGAATTCATACATTAGAAAACAAACGATACATGTAAATATGGTGATTCCTATAAATTGTAACATAGGATGAATATCTAAGGGTAGAATTAATAATGCTCCTAAATACAACACAAACATGTGAATGATGTATACTGGATACACAGCAGCACTTAAATAGCTAAGTAAGGCACTTGGTTTATTTAAGTAACGGTACCCAATTCCAAACACACCCAATACCCAAGCATTAGATTCTATAGCTGTTAAATGCATGTTTGATATAGATTCAAAACCAGTAAAACGAATTAAGAAGAGAATCGCTGCCAAACCAATATATAACCATTTCCATTTTGACACTGTTTGCCAAAAAGCATTTCCAGTATAGACAAAAAGATATCCAAAAAAGAAAGCAAGCAAGCCAATAAAAAATCCATGCCAATTTTGAGCATACATTTCAAATAATTGAGGTTTTATTACCCCCACTTCCAACATAAAAAAAACAGAAATAGAAAGTGGTCCCAAAGCATATCTCATTACTTTTGAAATCATCTTTTTAAATTTACCATCATCGTTTTTTTGTAAAAAGAAAAACAGTGGAGACAACAATAGTACATACACAAAGATGTTACCTAAGAACCATAAATGGCCACTATCTGCAAAGTAGCTTAAAGGCATATTATAATGCTTTTGAAAAATATACATGTGCAAAGGCGTAATTGCAAAATAGCCAAAAACAAAAGGCAATAGAATACGTTTTCCTCGTTCAAAGAATAATTGTTTCCAATTTCTTTTTTTCATTGCAAAATACAACCCCATACTTGATACAAAGAACAATAAAGGTATTCTCCAAACATTCAACATGGTCATTGGTTTCCACAATCCTTCTAAAGCTTCTTCACTTCGAATAAAGCCTATAAACATTGCCCAAGGTTGAAAAATAATGGCGATGTGATACATTAATAGCAAGCCAATGGCTATTACTCTTAGCCAATCTATATCGTATCTTCTTTCTGTTGTCATCTTATGTATTGTTTATTGTAACATCATTGCAACAACGGGTCTTGCTTTTTGCAATTCATTAAGATCTAATGTAAAACCCATTGGTTTTAATTGCTGCGTTAGCATTTCGTAAATTGGTTTCATTTGAGCGAAGTCTGTCATCACTATTTCTCTTGGTGTAGCTCCAAAATTATTACGAACCGTTTTATCTGCTTTAGCATCAATTAATAATTGTACAATTTCTATTCGTCCAAAAAATGCTGCAGTATGCAAAGCTGTACCTCCATCATTATTTTTTATCGTTAAATCTGCGTCAGCATTTATCAATGCTTTTGCAATTTCCGTTTTATTAAAAGTTGCTGCAGACATTAAAGGTGTAGAACCAGACATTGCTTCTTTTTGATTGATATCCGTTCCAGCTTCAATATGTTGTTTTACTGCTTCTAGATTCCCTGTAAGCACAGCAGCATGAATATCTATACTTGGCTTGGTTACACTTTTTGTTGTTTTTGCAGTTGTATCGGAGTTTGATTTTTTATCAGATTTTGCGCATGAACTCGTTAATAAAAGTGTAAAAAATAACATTTGAATTGTCATTCTAATTGAGTTAATTTTAAGTGTTTTCATAATTTAAATTTGTAATGATTAATACCTTGATTTTTGTTTCTACAAAGATCTGGCAAGAAGCAATATTCTCTATAACCCTTATGAAGCCTAATGTGTTAAGTTTGATGATAGATTGAAAATTATGACGCAACTATATAAATTATGACGCAAAAAGCAGTTTTTAGCTAATGAGTTTAAATAATAAATAGCTTTGTTTTAGTAGAAAATTTATACATTTGGAATAGCGTAAAATTCTATGGCAAAAATCTCATATCAAGGAAAATTTATTGAACAAGCTAAGGCGTTTGTAATAGAGAATATCTCTAATGAACAATTTGGTGTTTCAGAGTTAGCAACTCTAATGAACATGAGTCGTTCCAACTTGCTTAGAAAAATAAAAAAGCAAACTGAGCTTAGTGCTAGTCAATTTATTAGACAAGTGCGTCTTCAAAAAGGAATGGAATTGTTAAAAGAAACAGAACTTACTGTTTCTGAAATTTCTTATCAAGTTGGGTTTAGTAATAATTCTTATTTTACCAAGTGCTTTAGAGAGCATTATGGGTTTTCTCCTGGGGAATCTAGAAAAGAAATTATTGAAGACCCAGAAATTGAAGCTGAAAACGTAGAAACTGAAAACGTAGAAACTGAAGTTTTTGTTACAAAAGATGACACAAGCATTTTAAAAAAATATCGTAACCCAATTGTTTTGGCTACTATTTTAATCATTGCTGTTGTTTCCTACCTATTTATTAAAAATAATAGTCGTAATTCAAAAATTAGTTCTCATAATCTTAAGAAGTCTATAGCTATTTTGCCTTTTAAAAATATGAGTAGTGATTCTACGAACTTGTATTTTGTAAATGGCTTAATGGAATCTACGCTTAACAATTTACAAAAAATAGAAGACTTACGTGTAATTAGTAGAACATCTGTTGAAAAATATAGAAACACTGATAAAACTATAATAGAAATTGCTGAAGAATTGAATGTTGGCTATTTATTAGAAGGAAGTGGACAACGCATTGGAGATCAAGTTTTATTAAACATTCAATTAATTGATGCTTCTAATGACATGCCAATTTGGGCACAACAATATAACAATAAAGTTGTAGATGTATTTTCACTACAAAATACAGTTGCAAAAAAAATTGCAGAAGCCATAAAAGCAAAAGTAACTCCAGCAGAGTTGCAACAAATAAATAAAAAACCAACTGAAAACATATTGGCTTATGATTATTATTTAAAAGGATTAGAAAATCAAAATGAGCAAAGTGAAGCAGGATTAAACAAGGCCATTCTGAATTTTGAAAAAGCTATAGAAGAAGATTCAAAATACGCTAATGCATATGCTCAGATTGCAATTTCTTACTATTACTTAGATGCCAATAAAATTGAAAAGAAATATTTAGACAAATTAAATGAATATGCAGACAATTCCTTGTTGTATGACTCTAC
>NZ_CBFHZT010000045.1:0-20162 GCF_965660385.1 Polaribacter sp. | reverse complement strand
TGCAAGTAAATACCCTTTTTCATACGTTTCACTAGAGGCAATACTTATTAATTTTTCTAAACTCTCTTCTGGTATTGGGTGAATTCTAAGAAAAGCATTTTTAAGATATTCCATACTATTTTAAGCTTTCTTAAAGGTAATAAAAAAATGAATAGCAATTACAAATAACTAATTGCGTTCGGGCCTTCCATAAAAATTAGGTCTAATATTGATAAGTTTGCCAGAAACCCATGCTTGTCATCAAACATTTGTATGTAAGGCTCAATTGTTTTTTTAGGTTGATGTTTTCTATCGGCAAGAACCCTAAAATCCCTAGTAACACTTTCTGTTTGATATGAATTGGTCTTCTTAAAAGTTTGATCTAATTGCAGAGTATCTTTTACAAACAGAAAGGTATCTATATTCACATCGTGTAAATATTTATATTTTTTATGAAAAATAGGTGCAATATCGTCTTCTAGAAAATCAAAAAAAGGTGATGTTCTATAAGCAGATTTTAATGATTTGAAATGATGGTCTTGCCAAGGAAAATCATTTTCTACAAGAGTATCTTAGGTTATATTACGACCTACATTCTTGAAGTGTTTTACAGGTATGCTTCATAACTGATTACCATTAGAATTGTAGATATAGCATCTATTTCTATAGCTTTGTTTCTGAAAATTATCCTCTATTTCAAATACTATTTCATCCGCTTTAATTATTTCTGAATATTGAGAAATAGGTGAGAAATAGGTAGGAATGAATAACGACATTGGCCAATAAGTGTTTAAAGGGTTATAGTAATTTTACTATTCAGTCTTTTTCTTTTTTCCTTTATAAAAACTATAACCTATGTATAGAGCAATTAAAGCAAAAACTAGGTATCTGTAAGAAACAGGCTCTCCATCTCCATGCACAGTGGTAAACATTCTGTCCCATCTAATAGACTTTAATTTTGCAGCGAAAGAAGGTGCATCTGCATCCCAACTAAACCAAATCATTACTGGTTTTCCTAAAACATGATCAAAGGGTACATAACCCCAATAACGAGCGTCTAAAGAGTTGTGTCTATTATCTCCAATTAAGTAAAAATAATCTTGTTTAAAAGTATAAGAATCTGCTTTTTCTCCATTGATAAAAATATCATCACCATTAACTACCAAGTCGTTATTTTCATAATTTTTGATGATTTGTTCATAAAAAGGCAATGAGTTTTTGTCGAGTTTTACTGTTGCACCAGCTTCTGGAATGTAAAGTGGTCCAAAGTTATCTTGGCTCCATCCTAAGGATTCTACATGAGGGAAAATCGCTTTGTCTTTAGAATGATTTACTTTTGTAACTGAGGCTGTTAGCGAATATTTTTTTAGGCGTTCTACTTCTTCATCAGTCATGTTAATATTGATTTTATTATCAACATTAACCATTTTTAAGCGTTGGGCAAATTGCGGATTTATACCACCAGCAACTTCTGTATATAAAGAATCCTGTCCAATTTTAGAGAGGTTTCCATTTTGTTTAATAGCTTCTTGTACTTTTTCATTTTCCCAATATTCTGTCAAAATTTTATAGACACCAGTTCTTTCTTTATCCAATAAAAATTTTGGATATGTTGCTTGGCTTATTGGTTTTTTACATTCAAACGTATAATAAAACTGTAATTTTGCTCTGTAAGGCAATTCGTTCTTTTTTCCATTAATGTAAAAATAACCATCTTTCATTTCTATAGAATCACCAGCAATACCAACACAACGTTTTACATAATTGGTTTTTTTATCTACGGGTTTGTAAGTGAATTTTCCAGAATTATCGCCCCACATGGTTGCCAAAGTATCTGCTGGCCAATTGAAACAAACTATATCATTATTCTTTATTTTCTGTAAGCCAGGTAATCGCGTGTAAGGCAATTGCGGACTTTTTAAATAGGATGCAGCACCTGTGTATGGTATTGAATCATGAACCATTGGAGCAGCAATTACTGTAGATGGCACTCTTGCTCCATAATGAAATTTACTTACAAACAAATAATCACCCACCAATAACGATTTTTCTAAAGAAGATGTTGGAATGGTAAAAGGCTGCATAAAATAGGTATGCACTAAAGTTGCAGCGATAATAGCAAAAGCTATTGAACTTACCCATTCACCCAATTCAGAACGTGGTTTTAAACTTCTTTCTGCATTGTATCTTGCATCTGTAGCGTAATTGATGTAAAAGATGTATAAGCCTAAAGTTACAATTACCAAAAGTGAATCTAACTTTTTGTAGAAGCCAAAAGTTCTTATGGTTTCAATCCAAATTACAGGAAACATCAATAAATTAACAATGGGTATAAAAAGCAGTATTATCCACCATTTTGGTCGGTTAATTAGCTGCATTAAAACTACGCCATTATAAATAGGTACTGCAGCTTCCCATGCTTTTCTACCAGCTTTTACATATAATTTCCAAGTTCCTAAAAAGTGTATTACTTGTATAGCTAAAATGAAAATCAACCATTGTGTATATGTCATAATCTCAATATTGATATCTCTTCGAGCGCAGTCGAGAACTAATTTTACATAGTTTTTTTAATCTCTCGACTGCGCTCGAGGAGATCTTTATTTTTTTTAATTAGTTATTAAAACACTAATTTGTTACAGTTTTTAGGAGATGTTTAACACATCTTTCATTGTAAAAACTCCGGTTTTATCTAAAATCCATTCAGCAGCAATCACAGCACCTAAGGCAAAGCCTTTTCTGTTATGTGCAGTATGTTTAATTTCAATAGTATCTACATCAGAATTGTACCAAACTGTGTGTGTACCAGGTACATCAGGTATTCTTTTGGCTACAATTGGCACTTCGTTTTCACTACTTTCATCTCCCAAAACCCAATCAGTTTTAGACGTGTTTTCTATAACGCCTTCTGCTAAAGTAATGGCTGTACCACTTGGTGCATCTAATTTTTTGGTATGATGAATTTCTTCCATAGAAACATTATAGTCTTTTAAAGTACTCATCATTTTTGCCAATTGTTTATTCAATTCAAAAAAGATATTTACACCTACACTGTAATTAGAGGCGTAAATAAAACCGCCATTTTTTTCTTTACACAAGGCAACTGCATTGTCATATTTATCTAACCAACCTGTGGTTCCAGATATAACAGGCACGTTATTGTTTAAACAATCTGTAATATTGTTAAAGGCTGAGTTAGGTACACTAAAATCTATAGCAACATCTGCTAAGGTAATGTCAATTTTATCATCAACATCTTTTCGAATTACTATTTCATGACCTCTAGAAATTGCAATTTTTTCAATTTCTTTGCCCATTCTTCCATAACCTAAAAGTGCAATCTTCATTTTAAAAAGTATATTTAAATGTTAAACCTAATTTTGGTGTTTCAAACTGAATTGGATCAGCAATAAAACTAGGCTTTAGTGATAAATTATCGTCGGTATTAAATTGTAATAAGTGTGCATTTACACTGGCTTCCACAATTTGTAAAATATATAAAATTATTCCTGATAATAGCGAGAAATCTCTATTTTCACTCAATTGTTCTTGTGCTGTTTCTAAAGTTGTAGTAGATATAATTTCTGTGCCATTATCTAGCGTAAACTCATCTTGCAAGCCAGCTTTTCTTAATCGGTATGCATTTCTATAACGTTTATAATCGCTATTATTTATTTGATAATAATAAGTAGGTATCGCCAAAGCACCCCAAACAATTGGTGCTTTCCAGTATTTTTTGTTGTATATCTGCCCCAAACCAGGAAAAATAGCAGAATAAAACGCAGCTTTCGATGGTCTTAAAGGATCATAAATACCTTCAGGGATTTTTATTTTTCCATCTATTTTAAGACCTTTAACTTTTACTGCAGTAGAATCTTTTTGAGCTAAAAGTGTTGTAGCAAAAAATATGATACAAAGAAATATGATATTTTTTTTAATAAACACTTACTTTAATAAGTTTTTGATACGGTTAAAATCCTCTTCAGAATGAAAAGGAATTGATATTTTACCTTTACCATTATTGCCAACAGTAATATCTATTTTATGCCCAAAAAAAGCACTAATTTCATTTTTACTTTCCTTAATAAAACTAGGTACCACTTTCTTTTTAGGTTTTGCAAGAGCACCTGTTTTTAAGTTTTTTACTAAATCTTCAGTTTGTCTAACTGAAAGTTTTTCACGCAATACTTTTTCATAAATGGCTAATTGATCTTCTGTATTTTCAACATTAATCATAGCACGTCCATGTCCCATAGAAATAAAACCGTCTCGCATACCCGTTTGTAAAATTGGGTCTAATTTTAATAAACGTAAGTAATTGGTAACTGTAGAACGTTTTTTACCCACTCTTGTGCTCAATTCTTCTTGTGTTAATTGAATTTCATCAATTAAACGTTGGTAAGAAAGTGCAACTTCAATCGGGTCTAAGTTTTTACGCTGTATGTTTTCAACCAATGCCATTTCTAGCATTTCTTGGTCGTTAGCTAATCGAATATAAGCAGGTATGGTTTTACTGCCAATTAGTTTTGATGCTCTAAATCTTCGTTCACCAGAAACCAATTGAAATTTATTGCCTGCTAATTTACGAACTGTAATGGGTTGAATTACCCCTAACTCACGGATAGAGCTTGCTAACTCTCTTAAAGCTTCTTCATCAAAATAAGTTCTTGGTTGGTATGGATTTACATCAATTAAATCTAAATCAATTTCAATAATATTACCAACAACTTTGTCTGCATTTTTGTCTGATGCAGAATTTATATTTGGTGATTCTTGCAACAAAGCAGATAATCCTCTTCCTAAAGCCTGTTTCTTAGTTGCTTTTGCCATTTATGCGTTCTTTTTTAATAATTCTTGTGCCAAATTTAAGTAATTTACAGCACCTTTACTGGTAGCATCGTAAGCAATTATACTTTCGCCATAACTTGGGGCTTCTCCTAAACGTGTATTTCTTCTTATTATGGTATCAAAAACCATACTAGAAAAATGTTTTCTTACTTCATCAACTACTTGATTTGAAAGGCGTAAACGAGAATCGAACATGGTTAGTAGCAAGCCTTCTATGTCTAAATCTGGATTATGAATTTTTTGTACACTTTTAATAGTGTTTAACAATTTTCCTAAACCTTCTAAGGCAAAATATTCACATTGAATAGGAATAATGACAGAATCTGCAGCAACTAATGAGTTTAAAGTGATTAAACCAAGTGAGGGTGCACAATCTATCAAAATATAGTCATAATCATCTTTAATATCAATGATCGACTTTTGCAACATATATTCACGATTTTGCTTATCTACCAATTCAATTTCAATAGCAACCAAATCTATATGAGCAGGAATTAAATCTACATTTGGCGACGTTGTACTTACAATAGCATCTTTTGCAGCAATGGTATGTTCTAAAACTTGATACGTACCTAACTCAACAGATTCTACATCCAACCCTAAACCTGAAGATGCATTTGCTTGAGGGTCAGCATCTATTAATAATACTTTTTTCTCTAAAACACCTAAAGAAGCTGCTAAGTTAACACTTGTAGTAGTTTTTCCTACGCCTCCTTTTTGATTTGCAATAGCAATAATTTTTCCCATAAAAAATGTGTGTTACTAAAAGGTAAAATTACATTTTTTTATTGTGTTAAGAAATGAAAGATGTTAACAAAAAGATAAATGTTTAAGTAGTTGTAAATTAGTACTGTATATTTAAATATTCTTTGTTTTTAAACAATTTTTAAAAATAATATTTTTGCTGAAAAGCTATTCTTTTTCTGGGATGTTTTGTAACACTTCCTTTAATAATTGCCAAAATTTTTGAGTTGATGAAATTTGAGCACGTTCATCTGGTGAATGTGCGCCTTTTATACTTGGCCCAAAAGAAATCATTTCCATTTCAGGATAATTCTGACCTAAAATTCCGCATTCTAAACCTGCGTGACAAGCAGCTACCTTAGGTTGCTCATTAAATAAATTGATGTAGCAACTTTTTAAGGTTTTTAATATAGAGGCATTCATATTTGGCAACCAACCTGGATATGTACCTGAAAACTCCACTTTAAAATCCGCTAATTCAAAACACGAGCGTAAAGAGTTTGCCAAATCCCATTTGTTACTTTCTGATGACGAACGTGTTAAACAACCAACTTTAATTGCACCTTGTTTTACAATTACTTTTGCAATATTGTTAGAAGTTTCTACTAAACCATCAACATCAGCGCTCATTCTATATACCCCATTTAAAGCCGCATAAATTGCTTTTATAAATTTCTCTTGCACAGTAATTTCCATAACTTTTTTTGGAGTTTCAACTTCTTGAATATCAATTGATAAGTTTGGTTCTATTGTTGAAAACTCTTCTTTTATTTTGTTAATAAGTGTTTCAGTTTCTAATAAAAATGATACTTGATGAGCATTATCAACAATAACTTTAGCAAAACTTTCTCTCGGTATTGCATTACGCAAACTACCCCCATTAATTTCAGCAATTCTTAACCCATATTTTCGATACCCACCAAACAATAAGCGATTCATGATTTTATTGGCATTTCCTAATCCTTTAATGATATCCATACCAGAATGTCCACCATTCAAACCAGTCACAGCAATAGCGTAGCCAGCTACATTTTCTCCAATTTTTTCTTCTTGATAACTCTTTGTAGCGGTTACATCTACACCACCAGCACAACCAATACCGATTTCATCATCTTCTTCAGTATCTAAATTCAATAGAATTTCACCTTGTAAAATACCTCCTTCTAAGCCCATGGCTCCAGTCATGCCTGTTTCTTCATCAATGGTAAATAACGCTTCAATTGCAGGATGAGGAATATCTGTAGATGATAAAACACCCATAATTGCTGCAACACCCAAGCCATTATCTGCTCCTAAAGTTGTGCCTTCTGCTTTTACCCAATCACCATCAACAACCATTTTGATGCCTTCTGTATTGAAATCGAAATTTGTAGTAGCATTTTTTTGATGTACCATATCTAAATGACTTTGCATCACAATTGCTTTTCTGTTTTCCATACCACAAGTAGCCCGTTTTTTGATAATAACATTGCCAACCTTATCAACTATAGTTTCTAGTTGTAGTTTTTTACCAAAATCAACCATAAATTGAATAATTCTTTCTTCTTTTTTAGAGGGTCTTGGTACAGCATTTAAATCTGCAAAGTGATTCCAAACCGTTGTTGGGGCGATATTTCTGATATTTTGGCTCATAAGTTATTTAAAATTCGAGTTCAAATTTAGTTAAAAGATTAGGATTTTTGTGTTGAAGATGATATTAAAAATACCACAAATTCATGGGGAATTTTGGAATTTATCACTTAAAAAAAATAGTATTTAGTTGATTTCAATAACTACATCTTCTACATTTTTACGCACTTTTTTTAAAGCTGCCATATAATCGTCTTCAGCTCTAAAACCAACAGGCAATACCAAAGCAGCAGTTAAGTTTTGTTGCTCTAAATTTAAAACTTCGTCGTATTTTTCGGGTATAAAACCTTCCATTGGGCACGCATCTATTTTTTCTAAAGCGCAAACCGTTAATAGGTTTCCTAAAGCTAAATAAGCCTGATTTTTATTCCAAAGTAACAATTCTTCTTGTGTTTTTTTCTCAATTTCAGCCGTTAAAAACTTTTTAAAAGGATTGATGACATCATCTGGAGTTGCTCTAATTTTTTGTACTAAATTAAAGTATTTTTCAACCTCAATAGCACTGTATTGTTTAGGAATACAGATTACTAAAAGGTGAGAAGCTTCTAAAACTTGAGGTTGATTCCAAGAGTGTAAAACCAATTCTTTTTGGATTTCTTTGTTATGAACAACCAACAACGTTAAAGGTTGTAAACCGTAAGAAGTTGCTGTTAAATTAAAAGCTTCTTTTAAGGTTTGTATTTGTGCAGTTGATAAGATTTTATTGTTATCAAATTTTTTAACAGCATAGCGCCATTGTAAACTTTCTATAGAATTCATGTGTATAATTTATTTTGCAAAAATACTGGCAAAATTAACCACAAAAAACCTCTTGTTATTGGTAAAATTGATATGAATATAAATTTTTTGTACCTTTAAAATAAAAACTATGAATGAGGACTTCTTGTATTATATCTGGCAATACAAACTTTTTTCTACAATTGCTTTGTTTACTATTGATGATAAACCGATTCAAATTATAAAATCGGGTACAGCAAATAAAAATACTGGACCAGATTTTTTAAATTCACAGCTTAAAATTGACGGTCAACTTTGGGCAGGTAATGTAGAAATGCACATAAAATCGTCAGATTGGTATTTGCACAAACATGAAGAAGACAAGAATTATGATGCTGTTATTTTACATGTTGTTTGGGATTATGATGCTGCTGTTTTTTTAAAAAACAATCAAGAATTGCCAACAATAGTATTAAAACATTTTACAGATCAACATTTGTTAACGAATTATAAATCTTTGCTATATCAACAAAAATCTTGGATTCCTTGTGAAAAACAAATGTATGAGGTTGATGATTTTACCATAAATAATTGGCTAGAACGTTTGTATTTTGAACGCTTAGAGCAGAAATCCACTTTAATTAAAGCATTGTTAAAGAAATCCAACTACGACTTTGAAGCAGTTTTATTTCAATTATTAGCCAAAAATTTTGGATTAAAAATAAATGGCGATGCTTTTTTACAATTGGCGAATACTATCGATTTTACTATAATACGAAAAGTACGTTTTCATGAAGACGAATTAATGGCTATATTATTTGGGCAAGCTGGTTTTTTAGACGATGACTTGGAGGAAGTGTATCACCAAAATTTAAAAGAAAAATATCAATATTTACAGCACAAATACCAATTGAAACCAATATCTAAACAGTTATTTCAGTTTTTTAGAATGCGCCCAAATAATTTTCCAACGATAAGAATTGCACAATTGGCATGTATCTATGTAGCACATCAAAATTTATTTTCAAAATTAATGGAATCATCTAAAAAAGAAGATTTTTATGCGTTGTTTATTATTAAAATGAATGATTTTTGGCAAACTCATTACACGTTTCAGAAAAGCTCTAAAAAATCACCTAAAAAATTATCAAAATCATTTGTTGATTTACTTTTAATCAATACAATTATTCCTTTAAAATTTAGCTATTTACAGCATAGAAATGAGTGGAATCAAGAAATATTTTTAAATCTTATTAAACAAATACAGGCAGAAAAAAATAGTATCATTACCAAATTTTCTGAACTACACATCACAGCAAAAAATGCCATGGAAAGTCAGGCGTTATTAGAACTGAAAAACAATTATTGTGCTCAAAAACGTTGCTTACAATGTGCTATTGGACATCAATTACTTAGAAAATAATTTTATAAAGTTGTATTTTAAATTTATGGGTGGTATTGGTAAATCTTCTTTAGATAAAGAAAAAAGTTTAAATTTATAAGGTGATAAAAAAAATAAAAAAAAGTGTAACCTTTATATCAAAGCTGTAGTCAAAGATAAAATGACTAACAACAACGACCAACTTTACATTACAAAAGTCATCAAGGGAGATACAAATGCATTTGCTTATCTTGTTGATAATTATAAGAATATGGTATTTAGTTTGGCGTTTAAAATGACGAAGAATAGGGAAGAAGCAGAAGAAATAAGTCAAGATACGTTTATAAAAGCATACAAAAATTTATCAAACTTTAAAGGTGATTCTAAATTTTCTACTTGGTTGTATCGCATTACGTATCACACAAGTTTAGATGCAATTAAGAAACAAAAAAACAACAATAATACTTTTGAAATAAACGAAATTACGTTTAATCAAATAGAAGCTGTAGAATCTATTATGCAAGGGATTGCAAGAAAAGAAAGAGCTAAAGTAATGGATGCTTGTCTGCAAAAATTACCTGATGAGCAGCGTTCTTTAATTTGGATGTTTTATTACGATGAATTATCTTTAAAAGAAATTATGGATATCACAGATTTGACTGAAGCCAATTTAAAAGTAAAATTACACAGAGGAAGAAAAAAATTATTAACTATTGTTAAAGAAAATTTAGCACCAGAAATGATAGAAAATTATGGGAGAAAATAAGCACATTAAAGAGCTGGATACATTTGCAAAAAAATATGTAAAAGAAATTCCGAAGGCAGAACCTTCTATAGATTTTACATCAAATTTAATGCAGAAAATTTCGTTAGAAGCTAACATTCAAACTTTAAAAACTACCTCTTTAATTTCTAAAAAAGGTTGGTTTGCAATTGTTGCCATGGTTGTTGTCACCTTATTTTTAGCATTTAAGAATACTGGTGAAAGCCCTTTTAGTTTTCCAGAAATTAAGTTGAATTTTCTTAATCAGTTTAACGAATTTAATGTAGTAAAAAGCATTTCTTTATCTAACACCACAGTGTATGCTTTTGTTTTCTTTGGATTAATGATTGGCATTCAATTTACCTACTTAAAAAAGTATTTTGATAAACGAATGAGTTAGTAAATAAGCTCGTGTTTTTTATGAAACCTAATGGAATGTAAATAACAAATTGGCCCTAAAAATGCATAAACAAAACCAGGAAATCCATAAAGTAAACCTACTTGAAATTTAGCTAGCACAAAGGAGAAAAGGCCAACAATAATAAAGATTAAAAAATGCTGAGCATAAAATAGTAACTTGATGTTTTGGTCGTTTTTTTTATCTTTTTTAAAAGCTCTTAAATACATAAAATATAGGCTTGCAAAAATTAACGTAAAACCAATACTATACAATTGAAATATATTCGAAAATTCATCAATACTTATCTTTTGACCTCCAATACCTGTACTCAATAAAGATCTTACAGGGAAAATGTAAAATAAGACTGTAAACAATAAAATCATATTTAATGCAATAACCCAATTGTCAATATAATCGGTTCTTCTAAAGAAATTATAGTGTACTTTCCAGATTGCCATCATCACAAAAAAACTAACTCCAAAACTTATAAAATTCGGTATTTCTTCTTTAAAAGAAGTAATGTTGGTATTAGCACCAATATTCACAACCATTAATGTTGCTGCAAAAGCAAATACACCATCAGAAAGTGCTTCTAATCTGTTTTTTGAGTGTATAAATTTCATAATATTTACATAAATGTTACACTTGCAATTTTACCATTTTTCATTGTATAAATGGCAACTGCTTTAAATGTTTTGCCATTTACAGTAACCCATTCATGATCTATTACTTTATCTTTAAATACAATTCGTTTTAGTATTTTACAATGCAAATCTGGTGTGTTTTTAAAAAATGAAGTATAATTTTTTCTCATTTTGTCCAAACCTTGATAATTTAAAGTATTCGGAAAACGATACACTTTTACATCTTTTGCAAAAGGTTTTAAAAAGGCATCTATATCTCTAGAGTTATATCCTTTTAATTGAGCTGTAGCCAAATATTCAGGAGAAACTTCTGCAACAATAGCCAATTTTGTTCCATTAGAATTTACAGCCATTCTACTAATATTGTTGATGTTCTCATCAGAAAAACTAAAAAATAATTCAGGTTGTTTATCAGTTTTAGGGTCAAATTTGTAAATGTTAGATTGATTTGAAATTAACAATGTACCATTAGGTAGCCACGTAACATCTTCGGTTTTTCCCAATGATGTAATTGTTTTAATGGCTTTTGTTTTTGGATTGATAGACTTTAAAAGCCAATACTTCTCATTTTCTTTGCTGATAAAACTCATTAAGTCTGTATTTGGAATTCTATGTACAGAACGCCCTACCATTTTTGCAACAGTTGTGTTAGTTTTTAGTTTTAGATCTGATATGATTAAGTGTAAACTATCATTTACAATTACAGAGGCCACCAAAGTGTTTTTATCAAACCAAGCAGGATAAGCCACTTTTAGATTGGGAATGATCTCAGAAGATTTTTTAGTTTTAAAATGATAGCTGTAAAAGCGTTGTAAACCATCATCATCCAAACGAACTGCTGAAATGTGTTTAGAATTAGGAATTCTTTGAGGTGAATATTCGCCACCACTTTTAGTTTCAGAAATATATTGTATTGCTTGGTTTTCTGAATTTAAGTTACACTTTGCAATGTCTGTATTGCCATTTCTGGAGGATGCAAAAATGAGCGTAGCATTGTCATAAAAAAACGGTTGACTGTCATAACCACGATTGTTTGATATATTTTTTCCGTTTTCTAACACATAATTTTCACCCTTTTTTTTGATGTCAAAAACGTGAATTTCTGTATCGACTTGACTGTAAAATGAAAAAGGAATAAACAAAATAAAGATCCAATTGTTTTTCATACTAAAAAGGATAAAATTGATGTATTTTTTTGGTTGTCTAAAAAAACTATAATAAATGTAAAATACAGATAAACCATAAATTTACTTATGGCTTATCTATATTTTTTAATATTAAAATTTTACTCTGTTACTTCTTCAACAGGTTTTAAGTTATCATCAGGAATTCGATCAATTAATTTATTGTAAGGATCAATTCCTGCTTTTACAGGTAGTTTTGAAGTTGTAAACGTATAGGTATTTATACCTGGTTGTACCCACATTTTTTTAATGATTAAAGGTACTTTTATAGTAACACTTTGGTCGTTTTTAGAATCATTATCAAAAACGGCAATTTCAATTAGGTTGGGTTGGTCTCCTTTTTCTAAAAGCTTACCATTTCCATCATAATAATTCTTTGTGCTTTCTACTTCAAGTGTTACTTCAAACTCATCATCAGCTATTTTTTTATAAGTAGCCTTTTTAACTTTGTTGTTGTATAAAGTTATTTTTTCAAAACTATCTTCTAAATAATACTGTAAAGAATCTGGGGTAACAGACTTCATATAGCTGTACCACTCTAAAGAAGTGGTAAATGGCGCTTTTGGTCTAAATCTTGCAGTATCCATATATCTTTTAAAACCACTATTTAAATTTTTCTCGCCAATTAAATCTTGTAATCCATATAAAATTAATCCTCCTTTTCTGTACCAAACATAGGCTTGAGAATCATTATCTAATAAGGTTTTTTCGAACTTACCTTCATTCGCTCTGCCTCGTAAATAACTATCTAATTCTCTTTTTAAGAAATCTTGCATCGCATCAATACCATATTCTTTTTTCATAACCATTAAAGAAGAATACTCTGCCATAGACTCAGAAATTTGATTTGAACCTCTTGTTGCAGATGGTGTAATTTGATGCCCCCACCATTGATGAGCAACTTCGTGCGAAGTAACCATATATACATAATCTAAATCTTCTGGATTGCTAAAATCACCAACCCAACCAAAACTTTCTGCATATGGCACTGTGTTTGGAAATGACTGTGCAAATGTTGAATATCTTGGAAACTCTATAATTCTTATTTGCTTATATTGATAAGGACTATAATTTTCGGTAAAATAATCGAGAGAATGCTTAACCCCTTTTACAAACTTATCTAAATTATAAGTATGGGTTGGATGATGGAAAATTTCAATATTTACTTTTTCACCATTTTTACCTGTCCAAACATCTCTTAAAACATCATATTTAGCAGAGGAAATATTATAGAAAAAATCTAATTCCCCACGCATTTTATAAGAATAGTATTTTCTACCATTTTCCTCCCATTCTCTTTGTAAATAACCAGGCATTATAGCTATTTGGTCTAAATCTGTGCTTACAGTACCTTCAAAAGTAATATAGTCTGCATCATCATTAAATAGTAAATTACTAGTACCCCATTCATCATCTTGTTTTGGTAACGAATAGTCTTTAATAGGTAAATTGTACTTTTTTCTATCTTGATCACTACTTATTTCTCCTTGTGAACTATACCCAAAAGAAGGGAAAACATCATTATTTAAAAAAGTACCATTATATACAATTTGAGATCCAGAGCCCTCGTTTGGAAACCCTTCAAAGTAGCGCGTTATTTTTAATTCTAATGTAGCAGTGTCATTAGGCATTAATTTATTTGGTAGTTTGTATATTTCGTAACCAAATTTATCGAATTTTTTGCCTAAAACAGGTTCTTGATTATCAATTAAAAAGGTTTCTTTTTTTATTTTGAAACTAGATTTTCCTCCCCAATTCAAATGCAAAGAATCAATAGGTTGATTAGATTTGTTTACCATTATAAAATTAGTTGTAATGGTAGCACATCTGTCTTTTGGCATTAAATCTGCATGTACTTTAACATCAATTATTTTAGGTTGATGTATTTGATTGTATTTGCTTAACGTTTTTTCGTAATCAACTCTTGTTTTTGTTCCAGTGTCTGAATTGGCATAATAGTTTAATGTTTTTGTGTTGTAATTAATGTAAAAACCAGATCCGATCCAAAATACTAGTAATAATGCAACTGTAATTAGGGTAGGTACTTTTAACCTGCTTTTGGCAACCTGAAATCTTGACTTAAACCCAGAATCTGTACCTCTTTTCCAAAATAAATAACCAATAACCGCTAATAAAGCTCCACAAGAAAGCCAATAAAAACGAAACCAAAATAAAGATTCTCCAAAATGTCCAAACCCATTCATATCAGAAATGGTATAGCCAGGAGAATATCCATATAAATATAGATTGTTGTCGATATTTGCAAAGCTGTTTAAGCCAAATAAAAATGCCCAAATTGCTATCGCGATTACGTGTCCTATAAATTTCTTTGTAACTACGGAATGTACAAAGAACGCTAACATGATAAATATGATATACCTAGGATATTCAATTAGATATAAATCAGTAAAATATTTACCAAATTCAAAATTAAAATACCCTTTAATTATTTGGTTAATTACACCACTTACTAAAACCATATTTACCAATACAAAAGCTACAAGAGCTAGTGCTAAAAACTTTGAGCCATACACAATTGTATTTGGTATTGGTAATGATCCAAAAATTTGATTATACCTTATTGCTCTTTCTCTATGCAAAACTTCACCCGTCATAAAAACAATTAGAATAAAAATGAGAATTACATAGGTAAAATCTTTAACTTCTAGCATATAAATAGTGAGCGGTAAAGAAGGAGTTCCATAGGTGGGAAATCCGAACCAAGCATCAAAAAACAGAAATAACACCCCTGCTGCCAAAATAGCTTTGAAAAAATTATCTCGAACAATATTTTTAAATTCTAAAAAAGCAAGGCTAAAAATTAATCTTATGTGTAAACTCGTAGAAAAAACTTTTTGAACTTTAGGAATTTTGGTAAGCGCCGCTTTTGATGAATTTTTAGCAACTTCATTTTTCTTCTTTTTCTTGCCATAATTCTTATTTAAGAATTTTTGAAAATCGAATCTAAAAAGCGTAAATAAAAATAAAAGAATACCAAGACCAACCCAAAGTAATCTGTTCCAAACAAGCATTCCTTCAAAAGGCACTGTTAAGTTATTTTGTTCTTCTGGTGTCCAATATTGTGTAATATTTTGATAAGTTCCAAGTCCAAAAGGGTCTAGTAAACTCACTAAATCTTTAGATTCTATATCTTGAGAAAGCGTTAACGTTACCAAATAAGTAATAAATAAAATAGCGCCACCAGCATAAGCTAACATTACTCTTTTTGTTAAACTAACTAAGGCAAAGAATATACAACCAGCAAAGAAAAAGTTGGTCCAATACAATAAAATGGTAGGTTGTAGGTACCACCAAAAGTTAAAACTTGTAAAACGTTCGGCTTCTTCATAACCAGCATAAGGACCAATTTCAAAACCAATTATTAAGCCTAATTGAAGCCCTAAGCTTACAAATAGCAGAACACACATAGAACCAAAAAATCGTCCCATTAAGTACCCTTTTTCAGTAATAGGGTAAGAGAAGTAGTAATTTTCGGTTTTGTGCTCAATATCTCTATAAATAGGAACTCCCATAATAGCGCTAGAAAGCATTATTCCAAAAATGCTTATGGTAGAAAGCATTGTTGCTATAGCAATTGGTGAGTTTACAAATACTTTTTCTGATGCAGGGCCATTTCCTCCAATAGAAAAGAACAAACCAAAGGCAAACAAAATACCAAAGTATGCCCAAGTTGCAGGTCTTTTTAATCTATATTTTATCTCGAATAGAAAAATTTCTTTAAACATAATTGATGGTTTTATAGGTTAATATTCAATTATATAGAAAGAGATTCCATACGAGATGTTATTTCAGCAAAATACACGTCCTCTAAATTAGCAACACTTTTTGTAAAAGTGCTATCAGGTTGTTCATCACTCAAAACATGCAATACGGTTTGTCCTGCTTTTAAGTGTGTAGATATCACTTGAAAATCATTTTGATAACTTTCTAATTCAGATTTATCAATAGCTTTTGTCCAAATTTTACCTTCCACATTTTTAGTTAAATCTATCGGATTTCCTTGAGCTACAACTTCACCCAAACAAATAATTGCCATATTATGACAAAGGTTAGAAACATCTTCTACAATATGAGTTGATAAAATAACAATGGTATTTTCACCAATTTCACTTAATAAATTATGAAAACGCACTCTTTCTGCAGGATCTAAACCAGCAGTTGGTTCATCAACAATAATTAAACCAGGATCACCAATTAAAGCTTGTGCAATACCAAACCTTTGTTTCATACCACCAGAATATGTTCCTAAACTTTTATTGCGAACATGCCACAAATTTGTTTTATTTAAAAGAGATTCTACTAAATCTTTTCGCTCACCTTTACTAGAAACTCCTTTTAATTTGGCAATATGATTTAGCATATTATAAGAGCTAATCTTTGGATACACGCCAAACTCTTGAGGTAAGTAGCCTAAAATTTCCCTTACTTTAGCTTTGTCTTTTAGAACATCTATATCACCTAAGGTTACTGAGCCAGAGTCTGCTTCTTGTAGGGTTGCCAATGTTCTCATTAAGGATGATTTTCCTGCTCCATTTGGCCCTAAGAGCCCAAACATTCCTTTAGGGATTGTTAAAGAAACGTTTTTTAATGCTTGTACACCATTGGAATACGTTTTACTCAAATTGTTAATTTGTAGTGCCATAGTTTGTAAGTTAGTTAGTAGTTATATGCTAACAATATACAATAAAATAAGGAATATGTTTGATAAACAGAGGTTTAGGTTTCTATATATAATGTTTAATTAGGATTTGCATGCGTTTCTGATATTTTAAAATCAAAAATTGCTGCATTTTTGAAACCCATTTTGATATAAAATAGTCTTTAAAATGTGATGTTCTTTCTAATGATTTTTCTATTCTTTAAATTTTAATGATTCAAAAAATAGAATTGTCATAATTGATGTAAAAAATGTAGTAAATGATTTTTTTAGAATTCTAAATACATCACATCATTGAGCCTAGATTCAGTATTAGAAATTGGAAAATCGTATAAAGCTATTTTTTGAAAACCATTTTTGGTATAAAATTGTATAGCTCTGTGGTTTTTTATCCAAACATACAGCCAGATGCCTTTTTGATGATTTTGCTTTGCCAAGTTTACATTAAATTGAAAAAGCGCTTTACCTAAACCTAAATTATAATATTCTTCTAAGAGGTAAAAGCGTTCCATTTTGGTTACGTTGCTTTCTTTTATATTCTGATTTTTCGAGTTGAATATTATTTTTGAAAAACCAGCTAAAACATCATCTACATAAATTAAATAATATTGAAAATCGGAGTTGGTTATTTCTTTAAGCAATGTTGCTTCGTTAAAGTTATTAAGCATATATTCTGCTATTGTTGCTTCCGGAATTGCATCTTTATGTGGTTTGTAAAATGCTTTTTTACTCACTTTTGCTAAGACAGGGATGTCTTTTTGAGTAGCTTTTTTAATGATAAATGGCATCTTACTTACAAAGAATTTGCGTTAAAAGTATCCCCTTGTTGTAAATCGCCAGTATCAAAACCTTTTTTAAACCAATGCATTCTTTGAGCAGAGGTTCCGTGTGTAAAAGAATCTGGCACTACTCTTCCAGAAGCTTGTTTTTGCAAACGGTCATCACCAATGGCAAAAGCAGCATTTAAGGCTTCTTCTAAATCTCCTTTTTCTAAAATAAGATCCATATTTTGAGAGTGATGTGCCCAAACACCAGCAAAAAAATCGGCTTGTAACTCTAGTTTAACAGAGAGTTTATTGTATTCTTTTTGGCTAATTTGCCCTCTAAGTTTTTGCATTTTGGTGGTGGTGCCCATAATATTTTGAATGTGATGCCCAACTTCGTGTGCAATAACATAGGCTTGCGCAAAATCACCAGGAGCGTTTAAACGTGATGCCATTTCTTGAAAAAAACTTAAATCGATGTACAATTTATCATCACCAGGACAGTAAAATGGTCCTGTAGCACTTGAGGCTGAACCACATGTAGAGGAAACCGTATTTGTAAATAAAACCAAAGTGGGCTCTCTGTAATTGTTTAGTAATTTGTTCCAAACATCTTCTGTACTTTTTAAAACACGTTTGCTATGTTCTGCTAATTTATTTTCGTTTGCAGAGCCTTTGTAGGTGGTGTTTTCTATTTGATTTGAAGAATTTCCAGTTAAAAGATGCAATGGATTGTTACCTGTAAAATAAAGTACACCTAAAACAATGGCAACAATAATTAATCCTTTTTTTGTGGTTATTAACCTTAAAATTAAAGGCAATATTAATTTTAATAATCCTCCATTGTTATTAAAACTGCTACCAGAAGACATTCCTCTTCTATCCTCTACATTACTACTAGTTCGTGTGCTTCTCCACTTCATTAATTTTGATTTTTTATCAGATCTTAAAAGTACTCATAATTTTAAAATTAGGGTGTAAAAATTATTTTGTTACTTTAAAGGTGTATGTGGAAATTAATTTATTCTCTATGTACAAGTGTACATCAAAAAAACCTTTTTTAGGAAACGTATGCACCAGTTTTAAGTTTTGATTTTCTAAATGTACTTCAGGTTTTATAGTACGTTCTGATGAACCGCTATCTACGATGAACTTTATGGTTTTTGTGTCTATATTTTTTTGAAGTTGATATTGAAACGTAAAAGTTTGTCCTTTTTGAATTGTGTGATGCATTTTTTTTGGTGAAATATGGTTTTTTAACACAAGGTAGGCATCACCATATAACAAAGGAGCATCAATAAAATCATTAAAATTCGGAGTGTTTTCACCTAGCAAAGTATATTTACTTTTAATAGGAAAGTGATTTAGAAAAAAAACACTTGGCTCTGTTAAAAAGTAACCATCATTGTAGATAAATTTAAAACGCCCTTCTTCAGGAAAAGATATTCCTGTAGCCCAAGTAGGATCACAGAGATACCATTTGTTGTTGATTTTTATCACATTCCAAGTATGATTTGGCATAGTCAGTGTGTTGAAATTAACACTTGCAGTTCTGCCAAAACCGTTTACCATTTTGCTTTCTATACCAACAGTTGCGCACATTTCTTTTAATAAATACGCATAACCTGTACAAATAGTGCGTTTCTTTTTTAAAAGTTTTTTAAAAAGTTTTTTTTTGAATTTAGAGTTCCAATTTTGTAGTTTTAAGGAATCTTCTACAAACCGTTTTCTTTTTCTTTCGTTTAACGCATACAGCCCAAAATCATTTGCTACATTATTGCAAATCCAAATATAAATGGCTCTGAGTTTTTCTACGTCTGTTGTTAAATCTTTCGTTAAGTCAAAAGTGAGTTTGTTCAACTCAAAAAGACGTTTAGTTTTTACGGTTTTGGCAATTCTATCTGCTTTAGAAAAATCTATATGACTAAAATCTGATTGTTGTGCACTACCTAAACTAAAAAATAATAAAAAAACACAGAGCGTAATTTTAGACATAAAATTAGTCTTTTTGCCTTTTAGATTTATAACGTTTGTTTGTGTTTACGGCGCCTAACATTTGATTATCATCTTCTTGTAATGTAATATCTAA
Source organism: Polaribacter sp. (assembly GCF_965660385.1). GTDB lineage: Bacteria > Bacteroidota > Bacteroidia > Flavobacteriales > Flavobacteriaceae > Polaribacter. The sequence continues at coordinate 342 of NZ_CBFHZT010000045.1, read as the reverse complement.
AAAACTGGAAGTTGATTTTAGAGTGATTCTTTTTTTTAAGAAACCTAAATACGAAATTTCTAAAACATCACCTACGTTTAGTTTTTGAGGAAAAGTAAATTCACCCTTTTTATTAGAACTTGTGCCTATTTTGGTGCCTTTTAAAAAAATATTAGCACCCTTTAAAATTTCAGTTTTTTCAAAAGTTTGTCCTTTAACAATACCATTAACCTCAATTTCTTGTGCTAAAAAAGTATTAGAACATAGAAATAGAGATAAGAAAATACCAAATAAAATAAATGATGATTTTTTGGTTGAGCGTTTTTTAGTGTTTTTCATAATTGTATGTTTTTAAATTCAATT
>NZ_CBFHZT010000044.1:0-21439 GCF_965660385.1 Polaribacter sp. | reverse complement strand
TTTAAATTATTTAAATTACTACTTGAAACCTCAACACTCGCAGTATGAATATGTTTGCTTTTAAATTTATGTTTTTCAATAATAAAAATACCTAAATCACTTAAAATATTACGAGCTTTTATGATCGTTTTTTCAGGAGATTCATCTTTGTAGGGTTTCATTTTAGTTGTTATAGCTAATTTTTAATGATCTATCCAACTTACCAAAACATCCACCCAATCGTCATTGTCATTTATACAAGGTATTGCATGAAACTCTTCACCACCAGCTTTAATAAACTCTTCTTTGCCTTCCATGGCAATTTCTTCTAAGGTTTCTAAACAATCAGAAACAAAAGCAGGGGTAACAACTGCTAGTTTTTTTACACCTTCTTCTGGGTATTTTTCAATCATCTTATCAGTATAAGGCTGTAACCATGGGTCACCAGCTAATCTTGATTGAAACGAAACAAAATATTGGTGTGGTTCTAAACCTAAATATGCAACTACTTGTTTGGTAGTTTCATAGCATTGGTGTTTGTAACAAAACTCATGAGCTGGCGATTTTGTTTTACAGCATGCAAAGTTTTCACTATCAGAAGGGTTACAATGGCTTTTAGTAATGTCAGATTTTCTAACATGCCTTTCTGGAATACCATGATATGAAAATAAAATTTTATCCCATTCTTTATCTTTTAAATAGTTTTGAATGCTATCTGCTAAAACTTTTATGTAATCTTTTTTATGATAAAAAGCAGGGATATGAGTCAATTTCATTTCAGAGAAAAACTCTTTTCTTAATTTTTCTGCCAAAACCATAATTGTATCTGTAGTAGCCATGGCATGTTGTGGATACAAAGGCACTATTAACACATCTGTAATACCTTGATCGTGCAATTCTTGTAAACCCGTTTTTATTGATGGTTTTCCATAACGCATTGCTAAAGATACAGGTAATGCTGTTTTAGCCCTAACTTTTTTGAGTAATCGTTCTGATAAAACGATTAGTGGAGAGCCTTCATCCCACCAAATTTTTTTATATGCTTTTGCAGATTTTTTAGGTCTTGTGTTTAAAATTATACCTCTAACTAACAAAACTCTTAACCAATAGGGCACGTCTATTACGCGTTCGTCCATTAAAAATTCATCCAAATATTTTCTTACATCTTTGGTAGATGTGCTGTCTGGTGATCCTAAATTTACTAATAAAACTCCTTTCATATTATGCTGAATTTATTTCAGTATGCTTACTTTTAAAATAACGTTTAACGAAATTTATTTTTTCTTTTTTTGATTGGTAATTTCATACAAAGTAATTGCCAAACTATGTATTACATTCATGGAAGAATTACTTCCGTACATGGGTATAGCAATAGTAGCATCAACCAAATTAATGTTGGCAATCCCATTTCGTTCACTACCCAAAAGTAATACGATTTTTTGATGATTTTTAAAATTAAAATCTTGAATATTGATGCTTTTATCAGTAATTTCTATGCCAATAATAGTGTTTCCTTCTGCTTTTAATTGTTCAATTGTTGCGTTAAAATCCGTATAAAAATCATGTTGAATTTTATCAATAGTATTTCTGGCAGTATTAATTACTTTTCGGTTTAAAGGGGTTGGTGAATTAGCATGAAAAAAAATTTTTTCTACCCCAAAACTTTCCGAGATTCGAAAACACATTCCAATGTTTTCTGGGGTTCTAATAGCATCACAAACAATGGTAATTGGAAATTTTTCTTGCTTATTTTTAATATCGTAATGGGTAAGTTGTTTCAAATTAACTTTGTTTATCACTTAAATTTAAGATCCACTAACGTTTTCCATCACCCAAAACCAAATCAATAATAGAGTTTTTTGGCAACTTATCATTAGGGTTTAAAATTTCTCCTTTGTGTCTTAATCCTCTAACCACATCCAAACCAATATCTCTCACATAAGTATATTCTGTACCCACTATAAAACCAATTGCTTGCAGCTCAGATTCGGCTTGTCTTTTAGTTCTTCCATTTAAATCTGGTACAGTAATATCTCTATATTTTGATGGATTTAATGTTAAATAAATTTTACGCTTTTCTTTAACAAAATCGCCAGCTTCTGGGCTCTGTTCAATCACAGATTTTTTTGGATACGTGGGGTTGTAACTGGCACTATCTAAAATTTTAAAGTCTAAATTCAATTCGTTTAATTTTCGTTCAGCTTCTGCCAGTGTTAGTTTATGCAAATCTGGAACTTGTATTTTCTGATCATGATTTGTGGTAATATTTAGCCAGAACTTCAAGATAAAAAAAAGCACAACAGCGCCAACAACAGCAATGGCAATTTGTTTAAAAAATGTTTTGCTTTTAAGAAATTGAAAAATACTCATAGATTGTTTTTGTTAGTGGTACAAATATATAAAAAGTAAACGTTGTGATTTCTATTTATATTTTGATAAATTTGTTATAATTAACCCAAAGTAATGAAAAAAAATATTGCCATAATAATGGGAGGATTTTCCTCAGAAAAAGATATTTCTATAAAAAGCGGAAATGTAGTTTTTAATCATTTAGATACGGATAAATACAATGCGTTTCGTGTACATATATTACCAGAAAAATGGGTGGTTTTAGATGGTGACAGCAACGAATATTTGATTAATAAAAACGATTTTTCATTTTATAAAGACAAAAACCACATTGTTTTTGATGTTGTGTTTAATGCAATTCATGGTACACCTGGAGAAAATGGAATGCTTTTGAGTTATTTTGAGTTATTAAACATTCCTCATACCTCTGCACCTTCTTACCAAATGGCACTAACGTTTAACAAACGAGATACCTTAAGTGTAGTAAAAGAATATGGTATTAAAACAGCCATTGCTGTATACTTAAATAAAGGTGATATTATTGATACTGATGCAATTATAGCAAAAGTTGGTTTACCATGTTTTATAAAACCCAATAATGCTGGGTCTAGTTATGGTATCTCAAAAGCTTACAATTCAGCAGAAATTTTATCAGGAATTGAAACAGCTTATAAAGAAGATAACGCTATTTTAATTGAATCGTTTTTAGAAGGTACCGAAGTTTCTGTAGGGGTTATTGAGTATAACCAAGAAATTAAGGTATTGCCCATTACAGAAATTGTTTCAGAAAATGACTTTTTTGATTACGAGGCTAAATACGAAGGCAAATCTCAAGAAATTACACCAGCAAGAATTTCAGCACAACAGAAAAATAGGGTAGAAGAGGTTGCAAAAAAAGTGTATAAATCATTGAATATGAGTGGTTTTTCTAGGTCGGAATATATTTTTGTAAATGATGAACCTTATTTTTTAGAAATGAACACAGTGCCTGGAATGACAGAGGAAAGTATTTTACCACAGCAAGCCAAAGAAGCAGGAATTTCTTTAAAGGATTTGTTTGAGAATGCTATTGAGTCTGCACTAAATTAGAGTTGATTTGTTTAGAAGTTTATCTGATTACCAATAAACTTCTAAACCTATAAACAGTTAAACTATATTAAATGAAAAAAGCAATTTTCCCTGGATCTTTTGATCCTTTAACATTGGGGCATGTAGATATTATTGAAAGAGGTGTTACCGTTTTTGATGAAATAATTATTGCCATAGGTATTAATGCAGATAAAAAATACATGTTTTCTTTACAAGAACGCAAAAAATTTATCCAAGAAACTTTTAAACACGAGCCTAAAATTAAAGTGCTTACCTACAAAGGTTTAACTGTTAATTTCTGTAGAGAACAAAATGCAAATTTTATTTTGAGGGGGTTAAGAAATCCTGCTGATTTTGAGTTTGAAAAAGCCATTGCACATACCAACAGAAAACTATCGGAAATAGAAACTGTATTTTTGTTAACATCTTCTGGTAAAAGTTACATTTCATCATCAATTGTTAGAGATGTTATTAGAAATGATGGAGATTACACAGGCTTAGTGCCTAATGCTGTTAGAGTAAAATAAAAATTAAAACCAATATGCTTTCCACATCGTTTTGTCTTCTCGATTTTGTGGAGAAATTTCATAATTAATGTTGATTTTATTTTCGACATTGTAACATAATATAAAATGAAAAAAAAAATTGTACTTCTAATATCAGTTTTAATTTTTTCTTGTGATGATTCATCCAAAGAAAACAAAGATTTTACCACACTTTTTGAAAAATCAGGAGGTAAAGCAACTCCAGAATACCAAGAGGTTATCAAGTATTACAAAGACTTGTCTGAAACCTATGATGAAATTTCTTTATTTTCTTTTGGGCAAACCGATTCAGGCGAACCTTTACATTTGGCAGTATATCACAAAAACGGGATCTATAATGTTGATGAAATTAAGCAATCACCCAAAAACAGAATTTTAATCAATAACGGAATTCATCCTGGAGAAGCTGATGGTATAGATGCTTCTATGATGTTATTAAGAGATATTGTACAAAATGATTCTTTACAGCAAAAGTATCAAAACACTATAATTTGTGTAATTCCGGTGTATAATATTGGAGGTGCTTTAAACAGAAATTCGCATACAAGAGCCAACCAAAATGGACCACTTGAATACGGTTTTAGAGGTAATGCCAGAAATTATGATTTAAATAGAGATTTTATAAAACAAGATACTAAAAATGCAGCTGCTTTTGCAGAAATTTTTCATACCGTAAATCCAGATGTCTTTATAGACAATCACGTAAGCAATGGTGCAGATTATCAATATGCACTAACGCATTTATTTACACAACATAACAAATTAGGTGGTGATTTAGGTAAGTTTTTAAATGATGAAATGCGACCTGGAATAGAAAAATCATTAGCACAAAAAAAGATTAACATTACCCCTTACGTAAATGTTTGGGGATCTACACCAAAAAGTGGTTGGTCTCAATTTTTCGATTCTCCAAGATATTCTACAGGGTATACCACCTTGTTTCATACTTTAGGTTTAATGGTAGAAACACACATGCTAAAGCCTTACAAAATTAGAGTGGAACAAACCTATGAATTGTTATTTTCTGCTTTTGATTTTACTGAACAAAACTCCGAAAAAATCAAACAATTAAGAGCAAATGCAACACAAGCAATTTTAGCAAAAGAAACCTACCCTATACATTATAAAGTAGATACCGAAAATTATAGCGACTTGCATTTTAAGGGATATGAAGGCGAATATAGAGATAGCAAAGTTACTAGTGGAAAACGCCTGTTTTACGACAAATCAAAACCCTTTGAAGAAGTGGTGAAATATTATGATAATTTTTTGGTTACTAAAGAAGTAGCTATACCAAAAGCGTATATTTTACCTAAAGGTTGGCATACAATTGTAGACAGATTGCAAAACAATAACATTGAATTTACACGTTTTAAAAATGATACCACAATTGCGGTTGTGGTAAATCATATTAAAGATTTTAAAAGCAGAAATGCGCCTTACGAAGGGCATTATTTACATTACAATACCACAGTTTCTTCATCAACTAAAAATATTAATTTTAAAAACGGCGATATCTATATCCCAACAAATCAAACAGGAGTGCGTTATTTGCTAGAAACTTTAGAGGCAGAAGCAACAGACTCTTTTTTTAATTGGAACTTTTTCGATACTATTTTACAACAAAAAGAAGGCTATTCTGCATATGTTTTTGAAGATGTTGCAGAAAAATTATTAGCGGAAAATCCGTCGTTAAAAAAAGAATTTGAAGAAAAACGAAACAACGACCAAGAATTTGCAAACAATCCAAGAATGCAATTAGATTTTATTTATAAAAAATCTCCACATTACGAACCCGCACATTTGCGTTTGCCTGTTTTTAAAGTATTTAAATAGCATTATTTTATGAAATATTTGTATATATTTTTAACGGTATTGCTCTTTGTAAATTGCCATAACCCTGTTAAGAAAACAAAACTTGAAATTGCGAGAGAAATACTGCAAGCTTCTAAAAATTGTGCCTTAATTACTGTAGATCCAGCAGGGGTAGCACATGCAAGAACTATGGATCCTTTTTTGCCCCAAAATGATTTTACAATTTGGATGGCAACAAAACCCCAAAGTAAAAAAGTAGTACAACTTAAAAATAATCCAAAAGCAACCTTATATTATTTTGATGCAAAAACAGTAAGTTACGTTAGTTTATTTGGCGAAGCAACACTTATAAATTCAGCAGCAGAGAAAGAAAAATACTGGAAAGAGGAGTGGGTAAATTTTTATAACAATAAAACAACAGGTTATATATTGATAAAATTTACACCTAAATCAGGTACAATAATTAGTGAAAAATATAACTTATTGGGTGATTCCATTACTTGGAAAGCTCCTCAATTAAATTTTTAAAACAGTTATGAAAAAAATAACATTATTAGTGGTGTTCATAAGCTTTTTAAGTTGCAAAACCTCAAAAATGGAAGAAGAAAAACCTAAAACCTTTTATGTGGGTACGTATACCAATGGAGATAGTAAAGGTATTTACCAATATCAAATTGATGCAAAAGGCATTTTATCGAAAATAGGCTTAGTGGCTAAAACCAATAATCCTTCTTTTTTAGCAAAAACAAAAGACAATGCAACTTTAATAGCTATTGAAGAAACCAACGAAAATGCAACAGGATTTGTAAAATCTTATGCGATTAAAAAAGATACTTTACTCTTTAAATCTAAATCGAAATCTGGAGGAGAACACCCTTGTTTTGTATCAGTAAATGCTAAAAACCAAGTTATCGTTGCCAATTATACAAGCGGAAATATAGGTTATTTAAAGCTCGACAATCAAAACGGATTAACGAACTTGTTAGCAACTCAACAGCATACAGGTAAAGGAACAACAAGCAGGCAAGAAGCGCCTCACGCACATTCAGCATGGTTTCATCCTATTAAAAATGAGGTGATATCTGTAGATTTAGGTACCAATGAATTGTGGTTTTCTTCTATAGATGAAAAAGAAAATAAATTAGTTTTATCCAAACAAGCTAAATTACCAATGGCAGAAGGTGCAGGGCCTAGACATTTAGTTTTTCATCCCAATACTAAATGGATGTATGTGTTAAACGAATTGAACAATACCGTTTCTTTGGTAAAAGAAAATAATGATATGTACAATGTAGTTAATTCGATTTCTATGTTACCTGAAGGATATACTGCCTTTACAAAGGGAGCAGATATTCATATTTCTAATGATGGGCAATTTTTATACGCCTCCAATCGAGGGCATAATTCTATTGTGATTTATAAGGTAAATGCTGCAAACGGAAATTTAACTTTAGTTGGTTTTGAAGATGTAAGAGGGGCGAATCCAAGAAACTTCTCATTAACTCCAGATCAAAAATTTTTATTGGTTGCTAATCAAGACAGTAATAACATCATTTCATTTAAAAGAGATGTAAAAACTGGTAAATTGAGTTTTATCAATGAGATTGCAGCACCAAACCCTGTTTGTATTTTGTTTTAAAATTACCCTAACTTTAGTTTACCTTTTATTGATGATGGATTGGTTAGTAGTATTCAGAAATTAGTAGTTGATGACTAACTTCGGCTACCTTCTTTGTAGGTGGTAATACCAGCTTTTAGCTTTCTTTTCATTTTAACGGATGGTTGATAATTGATATGATATTTTTTTATGTTTCGTTTTACACTCAGTGCTTCTGGAGTGGTTTCAGCTACACCACTAAACGCCATTTTAAATTTACCAACATCACCCAGATCTACAATTTTACCATCACTTAAATAAAAATCTAACTTATTACCTAGCGCCATTAATACTGCTTTAACATCTACGCTATGTATGGTACACTCATCACTAATGTTTTTGCTTAAAGTATCTAAATCAATAGTACCCGTATTAACAGCTTGCATAATGTATTATGCTTCTTTATTTTTTATTGCATTGCTTCTTTTGGTAATTCTGTAACGTAATGCCATTGTAATCGTTTAAAATTTTGTATCTTTATTTTTAAGATTTCTTATCAAGACCCTGAGAGGTTTATTGCTACACTTGTAAAAATACTATATTTTATTCAAAACTATTGTACTATATTTATAAAACTATAGTATAATAAATAGATGATTATTGCACTATTTTTATAAAATGGTTACTGGTCGGTGCTGTAAAAGTATCTAATGTTTTACAAAAAAGTTACTTAACAAACACTTTAAAGTATAAGGCGTACAATTTTAAAGTAGCTGACTTTAAAAGAAATAAGGCGTTGTTGCTATTTTTGGAATAAGGATGTCATTGAATACTTTCAATAATTTGTAGATTTGTTAAAAGCTATTTTATAGTTTAAAAGGTTATGAAAAAAACTATTCAAGTTACTTGTGCAATCATTCAATTTAATGATAAAGTTTTAGCAGTACAAAGAAGTAATACCATGAAACTTCCCTAAAGATACACAAAAAACACTCAGATGTTAGGAGCAAGGTGCGCTTGTTGTTGCTCAGCCATGTGGAGCAATTTTTAATAAAGCTAGCAAACTTTTTTCAAAAAAAAATTGGTGGATTTAGGGTTGGTTTAATCCAATTCTTCAATACCTGTTTTTTTTAATTATTTATAAGTTTCATCATAAAACTTACTAGGTCTTGTATGGTAAATTTCTGAATCATTTGGTATAAAAATCAAGAATTCAAAATAACTTTCTATAAACAATTTATAGTATTAGTTAAAAACAAAAAAATGTCCGTAAATTTGTCCGTGTATGTAAAAACGTACTTTAAAATTATGGCTACAATAAATTTTTATTTAGATAAAACTGATAAAAAAGGTTTTGCACCAATACATTTGAGAATAAACTGTAACGGAAATCAAGTCAAAGTTTCAACTGGAAAAAAAATTGAACCTAAAAATTTTGATAAATCTAAACAGAAAACTAAAGGAACAAATATAGAATCAAATGAAATTAATCATTATTTAGATTTCTTAAGAGAAAGAACTGATGAACTTTTACATCATTCTAATAAAAAGACTTTTATTCAAGATGATATTAAAAGAATTTTAAACGAACATATAGAAAATTATAAAGAAAATAATAACGTAAATATTGTAAAAGAACAAGTTTCTCTTTACGGTAAACCGTTCACTTTTGTAGATTTATTTGCTGGTGCAGGTGGTTTTAGCGAAGGGTTTTTACAAGCTGAACATAACAATAAGTACTTTGATTTTGTTGTTGCTAACGATATAAACGAAAACTGTGAATTAACGCACTTAGTACGATATAATCACCAATTAGGTTTGGATGCACAATTTCTTAAACAAGATATTACAGAACCAGATTTTTTAGACAATTTATTAGAGAAAATAGCTGGTAAAAAAATTGACGTTGTTTGTGGTGGTCCACCTTGCCAAAGTTTTAGTCTTGCAGGAAAACGTAAAAAATTCGACAAAAAAGACGACTTATTTTCTCATTATTTAGAAGTTATTAAGGTGTTACAGCCAAAATACTTCGTAATGGAGAATGTAAAAGGCATTTTAACAAAAGAAAAGGGTAAGATAAAAGAGCTTATCATAAAAGAGATAAACTCCATTGTTGACATCAAAGAGATTCCTTCACTCACTTCATTTATAAAAAAAGTGCGAGTGGAATTAAATTCTTTTCTACTCGATAGTATTATAAAACGTGTGGAACTTGAAAAGCTACTCGAAAAAGATAAACAAAGTGGAAAAGCAGATTTCATCAATTTTGTAGAAAATAGGTTCAAAAAACTAACACCAAAAATTGTAGATTACAAAACCAGTAAAACGGACGAAAATATAAATACTATTCGTCACGGTTTTAATATTTTAGCTAGAGCAAAAGAATGGGAAAAATTAAAGCGTGATATCATAAAAGAAAAAGACTTTTGCAATATTGATAGTGATAATTTTGTGAATGCTTTTACTGATTTTCTAACAGAAATCAGTTCAGAGAGTGTCATATCAAAAATTGAAAATGCCTTTAAAATTTTAAAAGTTCCGACGATTTATAAAAAAGATTGTGATGATATCATTACTGCTTTAAAAATTTATACAAACTCTTTCGATGAGTCAATACAGATATTAAAAACGCATTGTAATAAATCACAAAAAAAAGAATTAGAAACTATTCTTGAAAGTATTAGACTTTACAAAATAGAAAAACCTTTTGTTGCTAATGCTTCTAATTATGGCGTCCCACAAAACAGAGAAAGAGTGCTTTTCATTGGTTGCCGTAAAGACCAAAAGTATATTTCTGAAATTCCTGCAACAGTTTCAGAAGAAGAAAAAGTTACTATCTTTGAAGCTTTGTATGATTTAGATTTCATAGGTAATAATGAAGAAGCCCATCGTTACGAATTGGTTGACATTTCAGCTCAATACAATGGAACAGCCAAAAAAATGGCTAAACTTTTAAAGAAACGTAGAATTGATGGAAAGCCAATTTCAAAAGGCGGAAAATCATTTGCTGAGTGGTCAAAAAAAGGTCGATTGATTGAACGTTTCAAACCTCAAACTAAGCCTTTTTATGTTAGAAATAGCGAAGCACTTGAAAATGGAGAAAAGTATTTTGACATACTAAACAATCACAAAACAAGTAACCAAAACGAAACGGTTATTGAAAGACTTGGTGTCATTTTAAAAAATGGGAATTACAAAAAAGCACAACCAGAACTTGAAAAATTAAATCTTTCTACAAATAAAAGAAATTACAATGTTTTAAAGCCAGACGAACAAAGCTCTACCATAATGACTATTGCAGACGATTATATTCACTACAACTCACCAAGGTCATTAACCGTTAGAGAAATGGCACGCTTACAATCGTTTGATGACTCTTTTGTATTTCAAGGAAAACGTTCAACTGGCGGAAATAATAGAAAAACAGAAGTTCCACAATACACCTTAGTTGGAAATGCTGTTCCACCTTTATTAGCCAGAGCAGTTGCAAGTGAAATTTTAAAAAACATTAAATAACTTATGAATTCATTTAAAATAATTGGTTTTACAAAAGACTTTCGTACAAATACCAATGTCTTGTACGCACAAATTTTAGTCCAAGAGTATTTTGAACTAATTGGAGAAAACTATAATAAATTTCAACTTCAAAGAAAAAAAGAAGTACATAGAGGTTATAAACGCCTAAAAGAAGATTTAGAAAAAGGGGCTTTAATTCCAGGTATTACTTTGGCAATTGAACCAGATGTAGCATCTGATTTTATTGATATTGTAGAAAAACAGGATATTACTAAAATTACTGAAAAAATAAAACTCATTAAGGATAACATTTATATACTTGATGGTTTACAGAGAACACACAAAATTAAAGAGTTACTCGATAATAATGTCAAATTCAAAAATGAGCAAAAACTGTTGTTAGAAATTTGGATTGAACCAGATATATCACATTTAGTTTATAGATTGATTGTTTTAAACTCTGGTCAAAAACCTATGTCTATGAGACATCAAATAGAACTACTTTTCACTACTATGAGAGTAACTTTGACCAAAGAAATTGATAATTTGGAAATATTAGTAGAAAATGAAGAGTCAAAAAGAACTGGAGGAAGACAATTTCCATTTGAAAGGTTAGTAACAGCATATTATAGTTTCTTAATGAGGTCGCCAGAAGTAGACAAGTCCAGTATTGTTTCAGAAAGACTGATTGAAGAGAAAATAATGGATGGAAATGAAGAATATCTAACTGAAAGTTTTTCAGCTTTTAAAATGTACTTAAATGATTATTGTGAATTAGATGAACAATTGTTTCGTATATGCGATAAAACAAATTTGAAATCGTTCAGAAATTGGTTTGCAGACGCTAATGTTATTAACTCATTTTTTGCTGGAATTGGGAAACTTCACGAATCAAGAGCGGAAAGAATTCAAAATGCTATTGAAATATTAAAAAATAAACTATCCGATGCTAATTCTGGCGATGATGTTCTAAGATTAGAAGACTATAAAAAAATAAGACAAGAGGTTGCCGACCCTAAAGTTTATAATGTTGGTTATGCTACTAGATTATTGTTAGTCAATTCATTTACCGAATATTTTAGAGACGAAGGCTTAACCTCTTTATATAATTGTTGGGTGGATATGTCTATTAGCTTAAAGAAAAACTAATTATGACTTACCAACAGTTACTTGCTATAATAGACGGGGATGCTTTCTTAGAAAATATTGAAATAAGTGAAGTTTTAGGGTACACTTGTATAGATGATAAAATCGCATTACCTATTACTACGTCATTTTCGTTTGATAGAAATAATACTATTGACATTAAATATGAATCTGGCACTAATATTGGCGAAATAAAGTTTCTAAAGGATAGAAAAGTCGAGGACATTGAAGGATTGCCCAACGATGAAAAAATATGTTTTTATATCGATTATGACCAAGAATATATAGTAGACCAAAGTCACACTTTCAAGTTTGATTATATAATTATTCGTAAAAGATATTTTAATAAATACAAATCAAGTTATAAAAAGACTTCATCCATTTGGGGAAGTTTCTTTCATATTGATGATAAGCCTAACATAATTTTTGACAAGAAGAAAACAACTAATAGTCTATCGGTCTCTAGTAATCTAAAAATAAGAAATAGTATTTACAAAGACAATCTGTTTCTATCTATAAATGAACCAAATCCATTTAATCGTTTTTTAAAATTATACCATTTACTAGAATTGCAATTTGATATGCATACCGCTCAAAAAATTAAAGCGTTAGTAGAAGAAGGCAATAAAGAGAAAGAAATTAGCGGTAAGTTAAAGGAATACACTAGAGAAGAGATTAACAGGCTTATATCAATAATAAGAGAGCGTTGTATTGATTTAGTATCTCTAACGAATACGATGAACACTATTGAGCCTTTTAAGGAAAAAGCAGTTAAAATATTTTATCAATATGGTAAAGAAAGTAACCCATTAAGAAGAACTAATGACTTTAGAGCTATTATTGATGAAGAAGGAAAATTTGGTAATCAAGCGTTTGTTGAATCTCAAGGTCATAATTATAATATAATAATTCCTAAAATATGTGCTTATTGGATATATAGAGTAAGGTCTTCAATCGCCCACAATAAGTTTGGAGAATATATAATGGATAAAAATGATGAAGAATTTATTGTTGAATTTGCAGAACCACTACTTAAAGAAATTGTTACTCAATGTTTTAAAATATGAGAAAACTTACAAACGTAGAACAAAACAAGATAAAATTACTGACCAAAAACCAAGTTTCTCTTACTTTAATTGAGCCAACCGAAACAGGATTAAAAAAATCCATAATGGATGCAACTGGTGCAGTTCGAAGTTATTTGAAAAGTGAGAATATTCACGATTACGAATTACAAAGTCAAGGAACGGAGAGTAAAGTGATGATTCCTGCAATCATTCATACTGGTTTTAAAACCATTAAGTCAAAAGCTTCACTATACCGACCTTCAACAAAAAAAGGAGATCCAAGAATTTGGTTTTATGGTTTGACAAAAGTTGCCGACCCAAACGATATTATTGCAATCACCTATTACAATGATAGTTTTCAAGTTTTTAACTTGACAAAATTAGATGTTAAGGAATTGATTAATTCTTCAATTCTAAATCCATTTCAAGAGTTAATTAATGCAATTAACACAACTGAGAACGAAGTTGCTTTTGAGCTTTTAGCTATGTTAAGAAAAATAGCAAATGCTGGCCCAATTCCTTCAATGGTAGATGCTGACACTTCTGTTGGCCGAACACTTGAAACTGCTCTTGGAATTGATATTAATTCTTCTAAACAACCAGATTATAAAGGAATTGAGCTTAAATCGTTTAGAAACAGCAGAACGAACCGAAAAAATTTGTTTGCACAAGTTCCAGATTGGAAATTAAGTAAGTTTAAAAGTTCGGCAGAAATTCTCGACAACTTTGGATACAAACGAGAAGATGATTTTAAATTATATTGCACAGTTTCGGCAATTACGAGAAACTCTCAAGGCTTGAATTTAAGAATCGATAGCGATATTAAACAACTGATTGAAAACTCTGATAAACCTGAGGTTGGCGATTTTGTGGTTTGGACATTGGACAAACTTCATAACAGATTAAAATCTAAACATAAAGAAACATTTTGGGTAGAAGCTGAAAGTATCAAGATTGATGAACATGAACATTTTCAATATAAGTTAGTCGAGCACACTAAAAAGCCCATTACTTCTCAATTTGATTTACTGATTGAACAAGGCATCATTACTATGGATCATTTAATAAAGAGAACTAAAACAGGAGGTGCAAAAGAAAAAGGTCCTTTATTTAAAATTAAACCTGAAGGAATAGAATTATTATTTCCACCAAGTGAAAGTTATGATTTATTGGCATAGTAAGTTTGAAATGTTTTTATAATTTTTATATTTTTTACAAAAATATTTTAAAAAGGTATGGTTATCAACATACAATATGTATAATTTTAAATTAAAAAAAGCTCAACTTTAAAAAAGTTGAGTTTTTTTATTACTGTATTACTAAACCTAAAACTTATACTCTTTCAAAGGCTTAGGAAATTTTTCTGGGTTAGCAGCTAAGTGATAACGAGGGTCATCAATATCTTCAATGATAATATCCTTAAAAATTGGGTTAGCTTTATAAAGCAATACTTTACAATCTTCGCTTAAATGTTTTAAGGTTATTTTTTTATTGGCAGCTTGGTATTTTTCAACCAAAGCAAAAATAGCTTCTATGGCAGAATGATCAGAAATACGCGCTTCTACAAAGTCAATCTCTACAACATCTGGGTCGTTTTTTACATCAAACTTATCATTAAAAACAGAAATACTTCCAAAAAATAAAGGACCCCATATTTCATAAATCTTAGTTCCGTCTTCTTTATAGCGCTTTCTTGCTCTAATTTTTTTCGCATTTTCCCAAGCAAAAACCAAGGCAGAAATTATAACCCCTGTAAAAACAGCCACAGCTAAATCTACAAAAACAGTAACTAAAGAAACTACAATAAGTACAAAAGCATCCGATTTTGGTATTTTCTTTAAAATTCTAAAACTAGACCAAGCAAAGGTTTCGATAACCATCATAAACATTACCCCAACTAAAGCTGCAATAGGCACCATTTCTATGTATTTATCAGCAAAAAGTATAAAAGTTAGTAAGGTAACTGCCATCATTACACCAGACAAGCGTCCTCTACCACCAGCGTTAATATTTATAACAGTTTGGCCAATCATTCCACAACCTCCAGTACCACCAAACAACCCCGAAATTATATTTCCAGAACCTTGTGCAATACATTCTTTATTTCCATTACCTCTGGTTTCAGTTAATTCATCAACCAAGTTCATGGTCATTAAGGTTTCTATCAATCCTACAGAAGCTGCTAAAAATGCAGGTAAGGCAATAAACTGTAGGGTATCTAAATTAAAGGGTAAATTTTGCCAAAGTTCCATATTTGGTGTTGGAAATTCGCCTTTTAAGCCAGTTCCACCACCTTCAATAATGTAAGAACCTACTGTAGTGGTATCAATATTAAAACCAATTACAAGTAAAGAAGTCACTAAGATAGCTGTTAATGCAGCTGGTAATTTTTTTGTAATTTTAGGCAACAACCAAATAATGGCCATCGTTAATAAAACCAATCCAAGCATGGTATACAACTCAGTACCTTGCATAAATGTACTTTTATATTCATTTACCCCTTCTGCAGAAACCGATAAAGATTTGTGCGAAAACATTTTTACTTGGGCTATAAAAATTACGATAGATAAACCGTTTACAAAACCCATCATAACTGAATGCGGAATTAAACGTACAAATTTTCCTAATTTAAATACGCCCGCAAAAATTTGAATAATACCCATTAAAACAACACAAGCCATTAAATAGAAAAAGCCCATATTTTCTACAGGTTGATCTAATAACATGCCTTTGGTGTGGCCTTCAGAAATCATATGTACAAAAATAACAGCAACTGCACCAGCAGCACCTGAAATTAAACCTGGTCTACCACCAAAAATAGCTGTAATTAAACCGATAATAAAAGCACCAGAAAGTGCCATTAAAGGGTCTATTTGTGCCACAAAAGCAAAGGCAACTACTTCAGGAATCATGGCTAAAGAAACAGTGATACCTGCTAAGACATCATCTTTGGCATTTGGTGTTATTTTTTTTAAAAAGGTAGTCATTGCGTGTTCAAAATTTAAGTGGGCAAAGATAGAAGGTTTTTTGAGAAAACTATAGTTCTTTGTAAGTATCGTACACTATTTTAATGTTTGCATACGTATTTTGTAATGCTTTTTGAATAGCTACTTCATTTTTAAAGCAAACCTCAGTAATTCCTTCTTCAAGTTGAGGAATTAATGCTTCATTGTAATCAGAAGTCATTAAAAACCAATGCGTTTCTTTTAAGTTTAAGCCATTTTGGTGGTAAATATGATATGTAGTTACGAGTTTTTTACCCAGTTTTAGGTTAAAAATACCACATTCTTCTTCCACTTCACGAATGGCTGCTGTTTCAATAGTTTCTCCTTTTTCAATTTTACCTTTGGGTAAATCCCAAACGCCATTTCTATAAATAAAAAGCAATTCATTTTTGGCATTTGTAACCAAGCCACCAGCAGCAGCAATTACGGTTAAATGTTGTGTAAAACTTATCCAATCTTTCTTTAAGTCAGTTGAATATAGTTGTATTCCATTAATGTCAGTATCCTTTATTACATGCAATATTTCTTCAAAAGTGATGTTTTCAAAAAGGTAAATAGGATAATTATTTTCATTTTTTAATGAAGATGTGATAATAATTGGATTATCATTTACAAAAACTTTATACATTTGTCCCATGATTATGAACAAAGATACTGCAAAAAAAACAGCTGAACTTTTATTACAAATAAAAGCGATAAAGCTGAACCCTAGTAAGCCTTTTGAGTGGGCTTCTGGTTGGAAATCGCCAATTTATTGCGACAATAGAATAACATTGTCTTACCCATCAGTGCGCGTTTTTTTAAAAGAAGAAATCGCAAAAATTGCTGAATTAGAGTATGGGAAGCCAGATGTTATTGCTGGTGTAGCTACAGGTGCTATCGCTATTGGTATATTAGTGGCTCAAGAATTAGGAGTTCCTTTTGTGTATGTAAGACCAGAACCTAAAAAACATGGTAGAAAAAACCAAATAGAAGGTCATTTAGAGCGTGGACAAAATGTAGTGGTAATCGAAGATTTGATTAGTACAGGAACAAGTAGTTTAAACGCAGTGGCTGCATTAAAAGAAGCAGGTGCTGTTGTAAAAGGAATGGTGGCTATTTTTTCTTACGGGTTTGATGTGGCTACAGCAAATTTTAAAGAAAAAAATATAAATTTAGCAACCTTAAGTAACTACGAAAACTTATTAGAACAAGCTTTAGATAGCAGTTATATTTCTGAAAAAGAATTGCTTACGTTGCAAGAGTGGCGAGCTAATCCAAGCCAATGGAATCAAGACAAATAAACTAAATAATGAATATAAAAGGCGATAGAGTAGTAGTAGATAAATCTCAAAAAGAAACGTTTGAGTTTTTGTCTGACCTAAAGAATTTTGAACAATTAATGCCAACATCAATTCAAAAATTTGAGGTTGATGGAGATTCTTTTATCTTTGGTTTAAAAGGAATGCCAGAAATTAGATTGGTGTTAAAAGAAAAAACCGAATATTCTAATGTTACTTTAGGTGCAGCAAGCAGCAAGTTAGATTTTGAATTAGTGGCAGATATTCAAGAAATTGATGATGATTCTGCTGAAGTACAATTAGATTTTAATGGCAATTTTAATGCTATGATGGCAATGATGGTAAAAAAGCCATTAACAAGTTTTATTGAAACCTTAACCGATAACTTAGAAACGGTTTAAGCCAAAGAAACTTCTTTAATTCCAAACTCTTTTACGGTTTCGTTTTCCAATTCAATTAAGAGGTTTCCAGAAGCAGAAATTCCGATTATTTTACCCATAAATAAATGTGCCTGACTATCTTTAAACATAGTTGGGCTATTTTTTTTGTACAATACCTCTAAATAATCCGTTTCTAATTGATGATATGCTTTGCTTTGTAAAAGTGCAATCCTTTTTTTTAAATGATGCAACAATGCTGTCATCAAAATATCAAGGTCATAAACTGTATTGTTAAGTAACTTTAACGAGGTAACCTGTTTTAAAAAAGCTGGAAAATTAGTTTGATTCACATTTAAACCAATACCAATAATTGAAGATTGAATCTTCTGATTTCTGATAGCGTTTTCTACTAAAATGCCACATATTTTTTGATGTACTGCCATAATGTCGTTTGGCCATTTAATAGTTAAAGCATTAATTTGCAAAGTAGATAGCAGATCGAATATAGCCAAACTAATGCTAAAATTTAAGTATTTCTGGTTAGTAATGGGTAAGTTTAAATTAGTAACAAACACACTCATAGTAAGGTTTTTACCTGGTTCAGAAACCCAGCTATTAGACTGCTGACCACGCCCATTGGTTTGTGTGTTTGCAACAACAACTGTATAATTTTGTAGCGTAGATTGCTTAGACAATTCTTTTAAAAAAGAACTCGTAGAATCAATGGCATTAAGTTTGATAATTTTCAAGTGTTAAATAATGTGTAAAGTAGTTCAAAATTACGTAAAAAACTCGCAAAAAAACAATAACTTTGCACGCAAATTAGAGAATACGTTAATGACAAAAAAGCAAGTAAGCACAGACGAATTAATCGCTGTAATTATTAAAGGAATTGATAATGTAAAGGGAGAAGATATTCAACTCCTAGATTTACGAGAAATAGAAAACACAGTCTGTGATTATTTTATAATCTGCTCAGGTACTTCAAATACACAGGTAAACGCTATTTCTGGTTCAGTACAAAAAGTAGTAAGTAAAGAAATTAAAGATAAACCTTGGCATATAGAAGGGCAAACCAACTCTGAATGGGTTTTAATGGACTACGTGAATGTTGTAGTACATATTTTCCAAAAGCATGTTAGAGAATTTTATGACATAGAAAGCCTTTGGGGTGATGCAAAAATCACCGAAATTAATCCTGTTTAACCTATTGATTTATAACACATGAGTGATTCAAATAAAGACAACAAACCCAACATACCTAAATTTAAATTCAATGCATATTGGATTTATGGAGCAGTTTTAATTGCAATTATTGCTGTTCAGTTTTTTAGCAGTGGAGATTTAGCATCAAAAAGTATTTCTAAAAATAAGTTTGATGAAATCTTAAAAGACAATGATATTAAAGAAATTGTAATCTTAAATAAAGATATTGCACAAATTTATTTAACGCAAGATGCTTTAAAAAAATCAAAGCATAAAGAATTTACATCATCAACATTTTACAGGCCAGGTTCTGCAGTGTATGAATATAATTTTGGTGATTTAAGAACGTTTGAGCAAAGTGTAAACGAAGCAAAAGAAAAAAACGATCTTATTGTAGATATCGATAACAGAGAAAGAACTAGCATTTTTGATGCAATTCTTGGTTTCTTACCTTTCATCATATTAATTGCCATTTGGTTGTTTTTTATGCGAAGAATGTCTGGAGCAGGAGGAGGTTCTGGAGCAGGAGGTCAGATATTTAGTATTGGAAAATCTAAAGCAAAATTATTTGATAAAGATACCAAAGTTAAAACAACTTTTGAAAACGTCGCAGGTTTAGAAGGAGCAAAAGAAGAGGTTCAAGAAATTGTAGA
The DNA here is from genome assembly GCF_965660385.1 of Polaribacter sp. Classification (GTDB taxonomy): domain Bacteria; phylum Bacteroidota; class Bacteroidia; order Flavobacteriales; family Flavobacteriaceae; genus Polaribacter. Next base: position 1,812 of record NZ_CBFHZT010000044.1, on the reverse strand, counting down.
TTTCTTAAAAAGCCCAGAAAAGTATACCTCATTAGGGGGTAAAATACCAAAAGGAGCTTTGTTAGTAGGTCCTCCAGGAACAGGTAAAACCTTGTTGGCAAAAGCAGTAGCTGGTGAAGCAGGAGTACCATTTTTCTCTTTGTCGGGTTCCGATTTTGTAGAAATGTTTGTAGGTGTAGGTGCATCTAGAGTGCGTGACTTATTTAAACAAGCTGCACAAAAATCGCCGTCTATTATTTTTATCGATGAAATTGATGCCATTGGTAGAGCTCGTGGAAAAAATAGTATGACTGGTGGTAATGACGAAAGAGAAAATACCTTAAACCAATTGTTAACAGAAATGGATGGTTTTGGTACAGATACTAATGTAATTGTTATTGCAGCTACAAATAGAGCAGATGTTTTAGATAAAGCTTTAATGCGTGCAGGACGTTTTGACCGTCAAATTTATGTGGATTTACCGGATATTAGAGAACGTCAAGAAATTTTTGAAGTACATATAAAACCTTTAAAAATTGCGGATGATGTTAATGTGGAGTTTTTAGCACAGCAAACTCCAGGTTTTTCGGGTGCAGATATTGCCAACATGTGTAATGAAGCAGCTTTAATTGCAGCGAGAACTAGTAAAAAATCAATTCATCATCAAGATTTCTTAGATGCAGTTGATAGAATTGTAGGAGGACTAGAAAAGAAAAAGAAAGTAATAACCCCAAAAGAAAAAGAAGTTATTGCTTTTCACGAAGCGGGTCATGCTACTGTTAGTTGGATGTTAGAGCATGCAGCACCTTTAGTAAAAGTTACCATAGTGCCAAGAGGGCAATCTTTAGGAGCGGCTTGGTATTTACCAGCAGAACGTTTAATTGTTCAAACAGAGCAAATGTTAGATGAAATGTGTGCTACGTTAGGAGGTAGAGCTGCAGAAAAAATTATTTTTGATAAAATTTCAACAGGGGCATTAAGCGATTTAGAGAAAGTAACCAAACAAGCAAGAGCAATGGTTACAGTATATGGTTTAAATGATGAAGTTGGTAATATTACATATTACGATTCTTCTGGTAATGATGCTTTTGTAAAACCTTATAGCGAAGAAACTGGGAAAAAAATAGACAAAGAAATTTCTAAAATGATAGAAATTCAATACCAGCGTGCCATAAATTTATTATCAGATAACAAAGAAAAATTAACCGTTTTAGCTGAGTTATTATTAGAAAAAGAAGTGATCTTTAAAGACGATTTAATGAAGATTTTTGGTAAAAGACCATTTGAATCAGAAGTAGAAGATGATGTTAAAATTGTTAAAGAAGAAGATATTCCATCAGTAGACAATGTTTCTGAAGAGTAGATTTACATGAATTTTTTTAAAAAACTTTTTAATAAACCAGTTAAAGAAGATGAATACATTCAAAAGCAGGAAGTAAATTTATCTCTTGACGACCTTTTTGTACACAATTTTGTAGATAAAGGGGGGAAGTTTTTGTATTGTGAAAACGATGAAGAAGTAATTGTAAATTTAAAGAAAATAATTGTAGAGAATAACTGGAAAGAAATTCATTTATTAGATCAAAAATTAGCTGTATTATTTAATCCAAGTGATATTAAATCTGTAAATAATTACACAGAGGAAACACCTGTTTTTACAAATTGTGAACATTTAATTGCAGATAAGGGCAATATTTTATTTTCTTCCAATCAACTTCATAGTACACTTTTAAAAGATTTACCAATAAATTTTATTGTGTTGGCTACTACAAGTCAGTTGGTTAAAGATACAGGTCAAGGTTTAACAGGAATCAAAACCAACAGTAAAAACAG
>NZ_CBFHZT010000043.1:0-21598 GCF_965660385.1 Polaribacter sp. | reverse complement strand
AATGTTTACATTTAACAATACAGAAGAAAAATGGTTTTGCTCTTGGGTTGTTATGAGAAGAAAGTTTCTTAAATCACAAGAAAATGTAAGAGGATTACTTCAAGATATAAAATCATATCAAAAAAAAATAAATAATCTTATTATTGAAAAATCGGTGATAAAAGAAGAAAAATCTGAGTTGCAAAAATCTAATCATTTTTTAAGAGAAAGAATATCTAAATTAGAAATAGATTTAAAAAATATAAAAACCGAGGCACAAGAAAGAAGTATGATGATAAATAAATTCAATCAACTTCATAATATGAATGGTAAAAGAAAAAAGAAAAGAGTTCCTTACAAAAAAAGATAAATATACTGAATTACTGTAATACTCTGTTTTTTAGTTAAAAACAATTACTTTTATTCAGAATTTTTAATTAGATAAACAATGGACTATAAAATATTTAGACGTAATAACTACATTGTAGTTACAGATGAAAACAACGTACATTACACAGGTTTTGCTAAAAATGTTTTAGTAAATAAAACATCAGAATCAAGTACAAATTTCTTTTTTAAAGGAATAGAAAAATTTAGCGACATAGTGCCTTTAGCAAATATTAAAACAGAAGCAGGAGGTGCTTATACAGAACAAGAGTGGGAAGACTTTTACACTTTAAATACGGGTTTTAATACCCCACAAGTGGGTGGGGAACGTCTGTATAGGGGAGTTATTGATTATAATGATACATCAACAACTACAACCCCTATTGAATTAAACTCTGGTAACGCTAATTTATCTACTTGGGTAAATTTACCAAACGACGGATTAGGAGCGTATTCTTTAAATACTGTAGTAGGTGTTTCGGATATAATCGATACTACTGACGGTAAATACGATTTTAGCGAACTTAAACAAGGTGATTTAGTAGATTTAAGAATTGATTTAAGAGTAACTACAAATACACCAAATGTTTTAGTAAAAGCTAGAATTCTTTTAGGAGGAGTTCACGCAAACGCATTTCCAATAGAATTTGCTCATAGGTATTACGATTCTCAACTTACTGACGATGTATTTATAGCATCTACAAAAATTGACTTACAAGAACCTTTTTTATTTACAGATAAATCGATATTGCAAGTATGGGCGGATAAAGATACAACTATTAAAAACCTTGGAGTAAGAAATTGGCTTCATTTATAACATAAATAAGTACAACTACCAAATAAAAAAACCACGCAGATTATGCGTGGTTTTTCAATTAATACAAATGAATGACAATAATTAAAGTAATAAAAATGACCAGAAAAGCTACTATCTTGATAACAAATATATAAAAACAAAAACACACCAACAAGAGCTGATGTGTTTTTTATATTTAACCTTTAAATAAATATAACCACTATGAAAGTGAAGTGGTACAAAAGTAATGTATTTTTTAACACTATAAAATATTTATTTCAATCTTTTTAGAAATTTATCGAGATGAAAAAACTCTAAGAAAGAATCCCAATGAATAATCAAATAAAGTAAAGCGTAAAATATACAAGCACCTGCAATAGAATAACCTATTAAATAAATTAAAAACATCATAATTATTATTTATCATTTATTATTTTACAATCATTAAAACCTATATAGTCAATTCCATATTCTGCGTACACAGCATATTCTTTTTCTTTACGGTTTACCACAACTACTTTTGCTTGAAAAGTATTACCTCTAAAATGTTCTGGAGTGTTTTTATCGTCAGGAAAAGACCATTCTATAGTATCACCTTCTTTTGCTATTTTTCTTGACATAATTTTAAGTTTTAGATAAATCTTTTACTGAATTAAATAAATCTCCAGGAACAGATAAATCGTTGTTATGTAAATGTTCTAAAAACCGACAAGGATCTAATGTAGCAGTATGAATATACCCAACACTCAATAATTGTTTATTTCTTTCTAGTGATTCTGTATGAGTAAGACATTTAATTTTCTTGTCTTTAGCGTATATAAATATCATAATTATCTATTTTAAGGTTTCTAGTGTTTATAAGGGGTTAGGCTTAGTTCGTAACCGTGTAGATACAAAATTATTTATCATTTTTAACAAACCTCAATCCCTTAGAATAAGACTGGTAATTTATAGTTTGTTTTTCGTTTTCCATACAGTCTTCCAACCATTCTACGATTAATCCTTTAGGTTGTTCTGTAAATACATCGTGGCATATATCAGAGATATTAAAATACAGTACATCCCCAAAACAAGCAATACCTGTAACATCATCAGCAACAAAGAACTGAAAATACATATCTTGTTTCTTTTCAAAAGCTTTTACTATATCCATAGTAGCTTTTTCTAAGTTATTTTTTAGATATTGATTTTTCATAATTTATCTATTTTAGTTTTGATTTAAAGTACTCTATTTTACGTTCTATTTCCATAACTTGTTCTTGGTGTATTTCATTTATATGATTAAGGTAACGTCTTCTATTACCTATATACTCACTTACATTTACATTATGAATCCTATCTTCATCTACATTAAAATCATCAGTAAACACCATACAGTAAACACCGTTAATATTAACAGCAACATAATTATTTACAGATTCTTTCTTTACATACTTTACACTTTTAGTACGTGAGCATTTATAAGCATAAGCACCTCTATCTGTAACACTAATATCTATACCTAAATAGATACACTTAAAGTTCTTTAAATCGTATTTAACTGTTACCATTTACTTGATTTTTCTGATTAACTACTTTTGTATTTTTTATCTTGTTAAAATACCTTGGATTAAACACATAGTAATTACTACCAAAGTGTTTTAATAAATCTAAATCAACCAATTCTTTTTTATACTTAAAGAATGTATTTCTACTATACCTACTTTTAAAAAAAGGTAACTCATAATCTACAAATGTACCTCCACTTTCTAAAGGGTCTCTATTATCCTTAGACCTACTCAATACCTTAACCAAGAAAGCCAACGCCTTATCTGATAACTCCCCAGATATATTCATATTTAAAACCATCTTACTAATAGGAACATACTTTACATCACTATAACCCCAATAACTAACCCTACCATCATCAGTAGTAAACCTACTCCTATACAAACCTCTCCAATACCTAAATAAAATTAATTCTAATTTCTCTTTGTTTTCAAACATTAATTAACTATCTTATGCAACAAAGATAATACAATAGTATCACTTTTTAATACTATTTAACATTTATCAATATCAAAAAACGATACTCACTACAATCCTCTACAACCCCCATCAACACTACAAAAACTACCAATATTTACATCAAATCTTTTTATCTCCTATATACGTAGTAGTAGTACGCAAAATAATTAACACCAATATTAGACATATTTTTACTTTTTAATGAGCGTGTACTGTTGAATGTTAGAGCTTAGTACTACAATATCCACCACCTTTTCCATTTGGGTTTTCCGTTTCATTTTAGGGATGGGGTTCTAGATATTCTCAAAACCTTTCTACTTTTTGAGTTTTTTACCTCACACGCTACAGCTAATTCCAAAACTACTCGCCTAATACCTTTTTTAGCTCGTTTAAGACACTTTTAAAACTTTTTGATACTTGGGGGTAGAATTTTTATTTGCGTTGATTAGAGGACGTAAAAATGGGTTAAGACCTGTAAAAAAAATATAATAGATGTTGTTTATAGTTTTATGGTTTATGATGTTTTATTTTTATTATTGTTGTTGCCTATTGTTTAGTGTTGTTGTTATTGGTTTTGTTTATTATTTATATTCTTTATGTTGTCGAGCGGATTGTATAGATATTGTTTATTGTTTATCTGTTGTATTAATATTCTTATTTTGTTGTTGTGATGTTTTATTGTATTGTGTTACTCTTATTATTATATATAGCTTATTATTTAGAATGATTATAAATTAATCTTTTTTTGCTTATTTATTTTTTTTAATCAATTAATATAATGTAGATTTGCATTGTAATTAATACGAACCTTTAAATATTAAAATATTATGAAATCAATTAGTTTTATACTGTCAATAGCTATTTCTTTTTTTACTTTATTATCTTTATATATGGCTTATAACTTTCTTTTAAAGATAAAACACGAACAGGCAATAATATGTATAATTTTATCCCTTGTTTCTTTTTTCTTATTTACTCAATTATATAAAAAACAACAATCATCAAATAATAATAACCTTTAAAATATTATCATTATGAGATCATTAACAGAATTGCAGGAATGTAAAGGCATTAATAAAGATAAGCCGTTAACCAGTAACGAAATTTTAAACTTTGCACCTCAAAACCTTTCGGAATCTTTAGTACTTCAAGAATTAGTACAGGTATTAAAAGAGGAAATTAAAATAGATTTAGTTTCTACTATTAACCATAAATTAAGATAAAACAAACCTTTAAATTTTTAACCTTATAAATATATAATATTATGAAAACACAAAGCAACATTTTAAAGAAATCTTTTGATTTTAAAGCGATACATTTACAATTAACTTTTGACGAAAATTTTTGGTTAAAAGATACTTATAATATCATTATCAACGGGCAAAGTTTTGACTATTTTGCTGGAATAGGGCATAGAGTAGAAAAAAATAAATACTGCAAAAAAGAGGCTCAAAAATGGCTTAATTTCAATAGTCGAAAAGAAATTGAAAGCTATAACTATTTAGTTACTCAGCTAAACACATTCACGAATCCAAAGCCTTTAAATATTGATGATATTTTGTATTGTTTAGTTTTAGATTCTTATTGCGGATCTTTGTCTTTTGATGATTTTTGCGACGAATTCGGATATAGTAATGATTCTATAAATCATTTAAATCTATATCGTGAATGTAGTAAAAACGCTAAAAAATTACAAAAAATAGGCATCAATATTGATGAAGCTAACGAATTATTTCAAGATTATTAAACTTTAAAACAAACTTAAATACTAAAATTATGGATTATTTAGATACTAGAGACCTAGAAGAAAAAAGAAACGATTTAAAAGAACAAATTTTTAATGCTTTTATAGAGGAGTTTCCACAATATGAGGAAATTACAGAAAGTTACGAGGATATAAAACAAGATAAAGAAGAAATTACAAGTTTTATTGATTTATGGAATACGGAAATCGAAGAAATTGAAGAAATAAACGAAATTGAAAACGATTGTAGTGAGTTCTATTACGGTGAAACTTTAATAAACGAAAATTATTTCGAAGAATACGTTAAGGATCTTTTAACTGATTGTGGGTACATTTCTAAAGATTTTCCTCATTGGGTTGAAATAGATTGGAATAGTACAGCGGAGAACGTGCAACAAGATTATTCACAATGCGATTATCAAGGGGAAACATTTTATTTTAGATCGTAAACCCTTAAAACCTGAACAAGTTTTAAAACTGTTTTACTTTCCTTGTTTAATGCTTTATAGAAGTATGTAAAAATCGAATTTTAACAAGGAGCAAAAAATATAAATTAACCTTAAAAATATAATTATGAATGATATTTCAATCTTTGAAGGCATGAAAAAAATAAATGCTACAGAGAAAATAATCGCAAAAAAAAATAATATTGTTGTAACCTTAACAAAATTAGAAAATTGTTTTATAAGATATATAAACGTTAAAAACGAAGCTAAAAAATATTCTTTAAAAGAATACAGTAAAGCCCTAAGCCAGTTACAAAAAAATAACTTTACAATATACACTTATAAAGTATAAAGCCGAACAGCATCTAAAATATAAAAAAAATGAATACTTTAAAGCCAATTTATAACAGATTAAGCATACGTCAAATATTAGCTAATTTACCCGCAAACATATCTAAAACGCATAGAAACGAGTATATTAAAAATTGTTTATTCGTTTACAAAAACGAGCCTAAAAAATTTAATTTAGGATTTTGTAAACTCACAAGAGATGCAAATTTTAGAATTATAAATTTTTATTTAAACCCATAAAACCACAAAAAATGAAAACTTTAAAACTAGTATTAATATTATTAATAATTACCTTTTTATGTAGTTGTGTGTCATCTCAAAAATGTACTACTAGGTCAGTTAATTATAACAGCGCAATAATTAGATAATTCAAAACCTTAACAGCCTTATAATTTATTAAAGAACCTAAAAATTTTAACCTTTAAAATACTTAAAAAATGAAAACTTACAAAATTACTTCTTTACATCATGTTTATATTGATAATTTTAATGAAGGAGAAACCGAAAACGTTAATAATTACGATATAAGCCAAGAAATAAAAGCCGAAAACCTAAAAGAAGCCATAAAAAAATATGTTGATGAGGTTTTATGCTATTCTTTTAAATTTAAATATGCAAATATTGATGAGGATCAAAAATGCATACATTATTCAAATTTGGTCGATAATGATAATATCGAAATTTTACCCAACGAGCAAAAGTATAAAGACTGGCAAAAAAACAAATTAGAATTGTATGCAAATAATTATACAATTTATGCGGAGGAATTAAAAGAAGTCTTTCTTAAAAATTAATAAGTAAAAATATATTTTAAAGGTGGTTTGTTTTTTATCCCCGCAAACAAATGAAGTTAAAAGAACGTTTGCGGGTTTTAAAAACCTATACAATTAACCTTTAATTAAAAAAATAATATGCTTTACAATCAAAAAAAAAGTCCAGGAAAAGCCACAATTTTAAGAGAAAATAAAGAAATTAAAACCTTTATAAAGGAATGGCAAAAAAAGAATATTTACAAATCAAAAGAAAATTTAAAAAAACATAACGAAAATTTTAGAAACGATTTTAAAAAGTTTTTAAGCGCTCAAAAATTTTCTGAATACACAAAGACCTTTTTTATATCTTAATTAAATTAACAACCTTTAAAAATAAAAATTATGCTAATATCAGAACTAAAAAAAAGTGATACATATATTTATATCGATAAAAAAATTCCTTTAAAATTTACGGGAATTTCAGAAGAAAAAAATCAATTTAATTCAGTTTGTAAAGTTGCTATTTTCAATCCAATAAAAACCGAATTAAATAAAAATTGGATTAAAACAAGTAAAAAAATAAATGTAGCTTTTAGCGAAAATTCAGAAACAAAAACCTTTGAAAATTTCTATATAAAACCTTTAAAAAAATAACATCATGCAAATAGAAGTATCAAAAAAAACGTTTTATCTAATATTTGATAATTTAGAACCAACGAAAACAGAACAAAAAGAAACCTATTACAAAGAACATTTTTATAATTCTGAAACCGACCAAAGAGGTACAAAGATATTCAACTTTGTAAGTAGTAAAGAAGGAAATTTTTATTTATATGATATTAATTCTTAAAACGTGCTAATCTTTAAAAAGAGAGCCTTAAAACCTTAAAACAATGGCAATAAAAAGTAGAAAAAATAAAACTATTTTAAATATAGAAATTGACGGCGAAAAATATTGGGCATGGTTTTGGAATCCGTATTCAATTCATAAAGAATTATTAAAAAAATTAATTGAAAAAAAAAGTTGGTTGATTTGCATTGAAACAGATACTAAAAATATCAATTTAGAAATACCAAATTGTTTAAAAATTAGTCCTTATTATTTAGGTGAAAATTATTTATCTAACAATAAAAAAGCTAGAGACATTTTAATAAATAACGTTTTAAAATATGTAAAAAATGAAAATAACTAAATGTTTACACGTTACACAAACAGAAAAAAATCATTTAAAAGCATTTTTAAAAAGCGGTTTATCTGATGCAAAAATCAATACTAAATTTTATAGTATTATATCAAGTTTAGATCAAGGAGCGAAAACCCTATACAAAATTAAAATTTCATCACCTTACAAAGATGATTTTAACCGTAAAAAATACGATACTCAAATTATTGAATTAATCAATTAAAAAACTAAATAAAATGGCAAATTTAAACAACTCTTTAAAAATAGGTAACATAACCTTACAACATAAAATCAGAAAACTATTAGAACAGCCTTATAAATTAGTTCTAGTGCAAAAACACGAACTTGAAAGACTGAAAAACAACGCAAAAAGAAGCAATCAATCTAGCTACATAGAAAAATTGTATAAACACTATATAATAGAAGGAAAACCAAAAACTTATTTGTGTAAAGAATAAAAAACCAAGCCGAAAAATGAAACATTTTATAAAATCAATAGAAAGCTACAGACATTTATTATCTGATAAAGAAACAAGCAAAAAGAAGTTTTTAAACAAAATATTTTGCGACAAAAAAAATAAAGAATCTGATAATAAAAAAATCTTTTATGCAGGTTTAAAAGTAAATTTTAAATCTATAAAATTAGATGCAAAAGAAAATGTTATTTGTAGTTAATTTAATTCTTAAACTTAATTATCTTTAAAAAGAAAGCCTTAAAAAAAACAACCTTTAAATCAAAAAAAAATGAAAACCACAACAGATAAAAGATTAGACACTTTATTTATACATCATAATTGGTTTAGAACCAAAAACGAAAAGACTGGAGGATGGAAAGCCTATGAAACAAAAAGAAATGCTTTGAGGTATTTTGCTTATTCAGGTGATTTTATTTTAGATGATAAAATCAATATCAAAAGAAATGAAACTATAAATTTATTTGATGAACTACCTACAAAAAGCATTTTAAAATTTTGCGGAAAAGAACGAGGAAGTTATAATATTTCAGATTTTGAAATTAGATATTTTGTCTTCTTAAAATTAGTAGTAAAAGAATACAATTTTGTTTTAGAGGATATTTTTACAAGACAACGAAACGAAACAAACGAAAAAAGCCTAAACAGACCTTTTTACGCAAAAGATTATAACGCTATTGATTATAAATACTATCTAATTAAAAAGAAGTGTTTAGAATCGTTAAAAAACGAATACGAAACGGAATTCTATTTACAATTATTAGATTTACTGGAGTACAAAAACTTAAATGTAATTAGAGAGTATAAAGAATATAATTTAAAAGCATCATGAGAATTATCGATCTTAAAATAAGAGATATTAAAACTCTTTACAAAAACCAAAAACCTTTACAAATAGAAAACGAAAAATATGCAATAGGTAAAGTTTGCGGAGCTATTAGTGAATTTAGGTTATTCAGAAAAGGAAAACAATATTTAGTATTAACAGACAACAAAGAAAACGACGAAGATATAACATTTGTTATTCTTAACTAAAAAATAAAAACTAACAAATAATTTAATAGAAAACCTTAAAATTATGTTTAAAAGAAATGCACTCAATAAAGTTTCCGCAGAACATTTCAGAAGCGAAAACAAAAGAATAGCAAAAGAATGTAAACAAAAATGCGTTTTAACAGATGCAGAAAAAGTAAAGAATGGCACTCACAAATGGGTAAGAGAAGGTAAAAAAATAACTCTAAAAAAGATAAACAAAGATGAAGAAAATTAACAGAGTAGCACTTATTACTTGGATAGTAATATTTACAATTAGCTTTTTATTAACCTTAAATGTTTTTTTATAATGGAAAACTCTAAAGAAGTATTAACAGATTTATTCTGTAATAAAATCCCGAAAATGAATAATGTAAACAGTATAAATTCAGAAATAGCCGAATTTATGGAATATGAAAAAGACGTTTACTTTCCTAACATTAAATATTTAATACCAAATATTTCAGACGTTGAAAATGCGGTAGTTTGGAAAATGGATTATGATTTAAAATTCCATAAATCGTGGGATTGGTTAATGCCATTAATCAAAAAACTAGACAGCTTGGCAAGTGAAAAATTAACTTTTTCAGAATTCGAGAACTACAGAACAAATTGGGCTATGATTGATAAACCGTCAAAATACCCTATTGAAAAAGTACACGAACAAGCACATCAATTTATCCAATGGTTAAAAAACAAAGAAAATGAGTAAGACATATTATTTTTATAAATGGTGGACTGAAAAGGTAAAAGGAAATTTTATCGATAACGATACACTAGAACGAATATCAAATAAATTAGATTATCAACCAGTAAAACCACAAACAAATGGACAGTAACCCAGAATTAACAGCCTTACAAAATAGTATTAACCACTTTAAGATAAAAGGCGAAATTAAACTATTTTTTGACCAAGATAAACGCAAAAAAACAAGATTTATTTTAACTAAAGAGGATATTTCTATTTCACCTCCACTAAATTATAGTCAAATGAATATGTATCTTTTAGGTATATGGCACTCTAAAAAACATAAACTTTAAATTAACTTAAAATGGACAAAGACAAAAAAGAAATTTTAGAGCAAATAGTGTTTTGCATAGCAGAAAACACAAGAACTTCATTAATTAACGGAATTTTATCTTTTTCAGACGATGAAGTTTCAGAAAAAAAAGAGTTTATAAAACTTGCAAAAGCATCAAAAAAACAATTAAGAATTCAATTAAACTCTATTTTTCAATACTATTTAGAAAACTAACAACTTAACAAGTAAATAATTCAGTAGAAAACCTTAAACACAAATTTTTAACAACTTAAATAAATATAAAAATGAAAAAATTAATCTTAACTCTTATCACAATCTTATTTGTAAACTTATCTTTTAGCCAATGGACTACTAAAAATTATGTAGATGATTTCGGAGAAGAAACTGAAAACCAATATAAGACAATGATTACAAAAGGATCATTTAGTAATTCTGCTACACAAAACTCAAATCTGCTATGTAAATTTGTAGAAGATTTAACTAAACACAATTTATTAATCTATGTTTTTGAATACGAAAGTAATTTAGCAAACTCTATTGAAACTACTTATGAATTAGTTAGAATAAAAGCTCCAGATAGTAAAATCTATGATTTTAAAAATGTTATTTTTTTCAAAAAAGGGTTTCTTTATTTTGAAGATGAAAACTATGAAGATTTAATGGAAGTTTTAGAGCAAAAAGGAGAACACATTCTAATATTTGACAGAAGCGGTAAGTATTCACAAAGTAGCTATAAAACCAAATTTACAATTAAATAAGAATTTAAGTACACGTTTATATTTTTAACTGCTGAAATGTACTGAAAGCGATAAAATAAAGGTTTACGATAGTATTATCTAATAGTTTACTCCAAACATTATATTAAGTAGCTCAAAACTACTGTAAACCACTAAAAATACAACCTTAAAAACCTTTTTTAATTATGATATACATAGTAACCAGTAAAAAGAAAAAGAAAGTAATCGCAGAAACCGATTATCTTAAAATTGCCGAGTTTATTAAAAAAAACCAAGATGCAAGAATCAGAACCCTAGATTATACAGCAAAACCTAAAATAATGAACCGACAAAAGTTTCTAAGATTATTTTTAGAAGCTACAGGAAATCAAATAGAATTCTTTGCGCTTTCTGAAATATTAGTACCATCATATACCAATTTTGTAAACTTCATTTCTTTTATGGGGTTATTAAAAGAGTATAATCAGTTTAGAAAAACAATTTAAAAACAATTAAAAAACAAAAATTATGAACAATTTAAAAGTATTAGAGTTGCACCAAGAAATTAAAAGTTCCGCAGACAATGAAATTAAAGATATAAAAAAAGAGTTGGATAATTCTATGTTTGATGATGAAATTGTGAGTCAAATTGAGGGGTTGAGAAGTTTGGGTTTTAGAAACTTTGATTACTCCAGAGTTTTAAGAGATTTAGAAAACAAAAAGAAAAAAAGAAAAACACTTAAAACTCTTAAAAAAGACTTTAGCGGTTACGATATTCTTACAGAGGAAACCATATTTGATATATGTAAAAAATATAATCTAAAATTTGATTATATCAAAAACTATACAGCAGAAGTTCCTTTTAAGGTTTTAGATAAATTTAAAAAATTAAATAAATTTATCTCAAAAAACAAATTAGACTATAATTTAAAAGAACTACACATTATAGCTCCTGAATCTAAATTTGACCCAAAAGCAAAAAATTTTAAAAAAGAAGATCCTATTTTAATAGCAAGAATACATTATATGGGTTTTTATGTAGTTATTCATTCTTGGGGATATGAAAAAGAAATCTTAAAAAACTTAAAATAATGAAATTCAATAAACCTTCTTACGGACATAAAAGCTATAATTCAGCTTACAATGGGATATTAAACTATATTCAAGATAATCATCAAGATGTTATTCCAAAAACAAAAGACGTTAATCAATACTTTTCTAAAGTAAATAAACTTATAAGAAAATTTCTGAAATCCAAAAACCTTAAAGTAAAAGATAACGGAAGTAGTAATTCAGCTCATTTTAATGCAAATGTAATTCAAGAAAACTGGAAAGAATTTAAACAGTACTTAGAAGAAATTTAAAAACAATTAAATCTTTAAAAAGAGAGCCTTAAAATTATGAACCATCAAGAAAAAATATTATTCAGAAAATTATTAAAAAAGAATGGATTTGTGAAGTCAGACACATCTGCCAATAAAAAATTAATGGAATTTATTAAAAAGTTTAAAAACGATAAAGCGATTTTTGTTTACACTTACGAGGATGTTGAGGTTTATTTTGACGTTATATCAGGTTATAAAATAAAAAGCATCAAGCAATTTGCTGAATTATACTTAAAATACACTAAAAAAGAATTTAACACAACTTTTAAAAAATAAAATTATGCCACCAATTAAAACTTTTATATTCTTAACAAATGAAGATTACACAATCGAAATAAAAATAGAAACTTATGGAGATGAAAAAAGAGCATTTAAAAAATTAGAAAACCACGTAAAAGATGCTTCAATCTTTTACCTTAAAAAATAAAATTATGGATATTTATATGCTAAAAACAGATGATTTATTTAACACGTTTAAGGATTTTAACGGGTTTACATTAAGCGAATTTAACGACTTGAACGAATTACCTAAAAAATTAATAAAACTTCTTAAAAAAGCTAAAAAATATGATATGGTTTATAGTTTACATAACTTTATGCTAGATTTTAACCTAGAGCAAAAAACAACTTCAAACGAAGAATATATGATGTTTATTCCTGATGAAAAGTTTAATTTAAAAATAATGTAATTATGAAAACATCAATAGATTATAATGCAATACAAGAAGAAATTGACAATAATTTTCTTGACTTGAAATCAGGTGTAAAAGATTGCTACGAGTTTATCCACGAAATGACATTAAAATACATAAAACCTATAAAACCCGAATGTATGGAGTGTTTAGATGAAAATCCATTTGCAGATATGCTGTTTGCAATGTTAGAAATTAATGGAATTGAACTTTATTAAAATATTATGATAACAGAAAAAGAAATAGATTTTCAGAAATTAAAATACTTTAGTCATTTAGATAAAAACCAAAAAATAAAAACTATTAATTATCTAAGAATATTAAAAAATGGTTTAGGGTATTTACCTTATAAGGTCGGCTTAAAAGTCTTAAAATACCAAGATATTAATAGGTCTAAAAAAGAAATAGAATCAATCACTAAAAAACTAAAAGCACAAAAAGTATTCAGAGACACTAAACTAAAAACTTACTTTCCTTTAAATTATAAAGAGATATTAAGTAAGAAAAAAGACTGTTTGAATTGCGGAAATAAAGTGAAGTACCTTTTCTGTAACTTAGATTGTGAGAAAGAATACACTAACGAGTAAATAATTATTCAGAAAACCTTAAAATAAAAAACATTATGACAACCTTTAAAATATTAAATTGGAAGAAAAATAGAAATCAATGCATATTTCAAGTATTAACAAAATGCGGAAAACAATTATCTATTAATGATTACGAAAGTAATATTAACGTAGAAATACAAGATACAGAAGAACTAATTTTAAAAGTAATTCAGTTTTCGGATGATTATCAATTTAACATCCCCGAAGAAAAAAGAATCAAAGGCAAAAAAAGTGAAAATGAAGTTGAAAAATGCTTAATCATTGGTAACGAAGAAAATGTAAACAACCTTTTATTTTCTATTGGATGGAGTAATATAAGTAATTTCCACGTTTACAAAAACCCATTAACAGAATCTTTAATTGATGAACTAAATCAAATTAAATGGCAAATAGAATCAGAGATTGAAGACTATAAAAAACTAAAAGAAAACCTTTAAAATATTAAATTATGATAGTAGAAAATACAAATCTAGAAGAAATAATAAAAAACAACACACTCATAGCAACTAAACTTATGGGTATGTTGTTTACACCAACAAATACTATTTTATTAGATAAAACAGTTAAACCGCAAAGAGCATTTAGACCCGAAGATTTAGACTATCATAAAAATTGGAGTAGTTTAATGCCAGTTGTAGAAAAAGTAGAAGAATTAGGTTATGGAGTTACTATATACAGAAAAGGTTGCCAAATAAATGATGTTTTTTCTACATCTAATGAGTTTAATCACTCATCAAAAAAAGAAGAAACATACAAGGCAATAGTTAAATTTATTAATCTAAAAATATAATTATGTTTACAGGAAAAGACAATATTACAACAGAAGAATTAGGTAAATTAGCAAGAGAAATAAACGCTAAAAAAGTATTTAAAAGACCTATTGTAAAACATAAATACACGCAAGGAGAATGGTTTAAATCAGAAAATTCAATAGGTTTTGTCTATTGTTTAAAAGATAAAAACACAAACGCATTTTCTTTAAATATAAATAACGACGGTAAAATTCCCGACGAAGAAATTGAAGCAAACGGAAGATTAATTGCACAAGCACCTAAAATGCATCAGCTTTGCGAAGCTATGTTCGATATGTTAAAAGACACTAATAGTTATTATCTACCTATATTAGAAGATGTATTAAATAAAATTAACCCTAAATAAAAATGGAATCTAAATCATCAAGAAAAATATTTTTCATTAAAAGAAAAAAAGAGTATTTAAAATACCTAAATTCTAAAGAATGGAAAGAAAAAAGAGATACTGTTCTTAAATTAAGAGGTCGCTCTTGTGAAAGATGTAAAGCAAATTTAAAAGGTAAAATAGCAGACATACATCACAAAACATATAAAAATATTTTTAACGAAAAACTTGATGATTTAGAAATCCTATGTAGAAAATGCCACAAAAAAGAACATAATAAAAAAACTAAAAAAAAGAAATTACGTAAAACTAAACAGCCAAAAACAAAACAACCAAAAACAAAACAAGAATTAAATTTAAAAGAAAAAAATAAAATTTTATTAAAAAAGAGAAAAAGAAAATTAATTTTACAAAAAAATAAAGACAAAAAAGAAAAAGAAAAATTAATTTCCGAATTAAGAAAAAGAAATATACAATCAATAAATAACGTGAGAATATCTTACTGCACACTTAATCAATTAAGAAAAATTAAACTCTAAATAAAACCAAACAAAAAAACAATGTGGCAGATAATAACAAAAACAGAAAGCTGTAAAACCTTTAAATTAGAAACTGTTTTTAACTTCATTTTAAAATCAGAATCTAAAACCTTTGATTATTATTTTAACTACCTTAAACTTACTAAAGGAGAGTTTTTAAAACTATTTTTAAATACTTCTGGAGACTATGAAATGTATCTACAATTAGAAACTAAATTAATATCAGAAAAATCAAGAGAATTATGGGAAAAAGACATAAAGATTTAAAGGAAATTCTACCTTTAATGATAGACCAATTTAAAAAAAACAACCTTACATTAAATGAGGTTGCAGAATCTTCTAAAGTAGATATTCATTTCTTAGAATCTCTTTTAGATAAAGAAAATCCAACCTTATCAAACCTTTCAAGATTATTACAATTTGCCAATATAAAATGCTCTTTTAGAGTTTATGGTATGAGTAGCCATACTCACTACACCTTTCCTGATTATATCTCTATTAAAAGACATATAGAACCAAAATGTTCTGTTAAATTCTATTTCGCATCACAAAATTATTACGATCTAAAACCTTTAAGACCACACCAAAGATTATCTCTTACAGAAAAACAAAATATTATGTTCGATTTTGAACGATACAAAGAAAATAGGATTGATAGAAAAATTAAGTAATTTTTTACACAAAACAGTGTATTTTTGAGTGAAAAAGCAGTATATTTACCAACTCAATTTTAACCTTTAAAATCATTCTTAAATGAAAGAAAGAAATAAGAAATTAAAAAAAAGAGTAGAATTTGTAAAAAAAGAATTAGACTCTCTACAAATAAAAAACCCTAAACATTTTTTTGGATTAAAAAACCCAGAGTATTTAGGCGATAACCATAAAGAAGAAAGATTAAAAAACTTATGGTATTGTAGGGTTTTTGATGAAGATTTTACAAAAAAAATGGAATCGTTTTTAACCTTTAAAAAAACACAATACAAATAGTTATGGCTACAGAAAAATCAATTTTAGAAAAACTTTCAGAACCTTTAAAAATTTCTGATATAGATTTTAGAATACAATCTATTAGTACAAGTGGTTGGGCTACTATTTTACCTTATAAAGATGCCAGGGTAGATATGAATAGACTTGATGAAGTTTGTGGTTTAGATTGGCAGAATAAATACGAATTAATTGATGGTCAATTATTTTGTTCTATTGGTGTAAAGGTTGATAATGAATGGGTTTGGCGAACAGATGTAGGTGTAGAAAGTCAATCAGAAAAAACAAAAGGTAGAGCTTCTGATTCTTTTAAAAGAGCAGGTTTTAGATTTGGTATTGGTAGAGAGTTATATGATTATCCTAGAATATTTCTACAGCTAAAAGGAGCTAAAGATTTAACTCACGAAAAAGATAAGCCAGAATTTAAGGTAAAAGCACTTCAAGGAGGTAAAAAAATTGGAACTTCTGATTGGGGGTTAAAGTTAGATAAATGGACATGGGATATTGATTTCGACGAAAATAATAAAGTTAAAAGAATTTTAGGAAAAGACGAAAAAGGAGTTTTAAGATTTGATTCTAATATCGATTTTAATAGTTTACCTAAAAGTAATAATCAAACTCAACAAACACCTCCAAAACAAACGCCACCACCAAAAACCATTACTAAAGAGAAAAAAACTTTAAGTGATAGTAATTATCAAGACGCTTTAAAATCTGACAAATTAGACCTTTTAACAAAAGCATTAACTACAAGGGCATTAACTCCAGAACAAATAATAGGTATATCAAAAAGAATTGAAGAATTAAAAAAGAAAAATGAAAAAGATTGATGAAATAGAGTTGTTTTTTAAAGGGTATAAATTTCCTGACGAACCCATAGAATTAAATAAAGCTACAGTAATCAGAAACCCTACTATATTTATTGCCTCTCATTTAGATATGTTAAGAGGTAATAATAGTAGAAAAATAAAAAAGCCTTATTGGGATAGATTAGAACAGTTTTACAACAAATTAAAAAGCGAGATTTAACGATAATCTCAAAGTATTAACCTTTAAATATAATAAATGAAAGAATTAAAAAGAAGTGAGGACAAAACCACTTTTACAAGTTGGTTGCCTTTAGTTATCGCTATAATTATATTGATATTTCTATTCTCACTAATTTCTTTTAACCTTAAATCATAAACAAATTATGGGAGCAAATAAAGAATTACACAACACTTACAGACATTTACAAGAATCTTATTTAACAGATATTGATATGAGTGGAGGGCTGTATTTAGAAATGCAAGAAAGAAATAAACAAGAGTTAAAAGTTATTGTTACTAATTTCGGATTTTTATACAAAGCATTTTTAAATGGAAGAAGAATTTATAAGGAAGAACTTTATAAGTTAATAGGTATTACAGAAAACACACCTTTAAGATTAGAGCATCACGTTTATAATTTCGAGAAAGAAAACAAAAGAAAATTCAAAGTAGAAGTTCAAGAAATAAACGTAGAGTAATAAAGCCTTAAATAAATATAAAAATGAGAAGTAGAATAGTCGGAACGGAATTTAATCCGTCAGAAGCAAAAGAAATTCAAGAGGGAAGTCAGATAACAATCTCTCACGAACCTTACAACCAATTTGATAGTAAAGCATTAGTAGTTTTATTTAATGATGAAAAAATAGGTTACATAAGCAAAACCGATGACATATACGATATAGAGAGAATAAACTTTCCAATTACAGGAAAAGTAGTTGATTTCTACATCAAAGATGAATCAGATACCAAGTTTAAAAAACACCTGGTAAATCACTTGGTTTCTTGTACCATAGAAATAGCGGATAGAGTAGAATTAAAAAAAGAAGATAACGTAAAATCTTTTAATGAAGAAGGTGTTATTATAAATTTTAACGAAGACACTCATACATACACAAATCCTATTACAAAAGAGTTTTTAATCGGAGCAACCACGTATGTAAAGAAGTACATTCAAAAGTTTCCTTCACACGCTTTACAGAATTGCATTAAGTATTGGAAATTAGAAAAAGAAATTATTCAAGGTGCTTGGGATTTAAGTAGAGATTGTTCAGCTAGCTTCGGCACATCCATTCATAAAGCCCTTGAATTTTCTGACTTATACGGGTCTTACAAAAAACCAAAAGACGGATCAAGATGTTTTCAAATTAAACATCCGATGTTAAAACGAATTGTAAAAGAATTTTACGAGTTAAATGATAAATTAGGTTTTGAAGGAGATGTTATTCCAGAAGCATTAATTACAGATGTAGAAAACAATCATTGTGCTTTAGGAGATAGAGTTTTAGTTACCTCTTGGGAAAATAAAACTTGCAGACTTCAAGACTATAAAGTAAATATTAAATTTACTGAAAAAGGAGAGGTTAAATGGACTGATTTAATGCCTTTAAATCTACCAACTACAAAGTTATCTAAACTTGCTTTACAACTTAAATTTCAAGCCCAAATGTTAGAAAAAAGTGGTTGGACTATTGAGGGTTGTGATGGTTTCGTTTATGCAGAGAGAGGTTGGGAACATCACGAAGTAGATATGTTACATCACTTTAATATTATTACTGGAGAATTAGAAGTTTAAGAAATGAAAATCGTATTTAAAAAAGACAAATCAAAAACCCACGTTTGCTTCATTTGTAACAAACAATTTAATTGGGATAAAAACTCTTTAAGATGGGGTAAAATGGAATACGAAACAATTCAAGAAAAAAAAGAAATAGATAAGGTGTTTTGCAGTAAAAAATGTGCTAACAAATTAAAACATAAACAATAACTTAAAAACAAGAAATAATGAAAATCAAATCAATTGAAGTAGTAAACTACAAAGCAATCCAAAATCAAGAAATAGATTTAAACGGTCATTCTGCAATTATTACAGGCGGAAACAATAAAGGTAAATCAAGCCTTTTAAAAGGTTTAATTAATCGTTTTCAAGGCGAAAAACCAAACATTATTGTTCGTAGAGGAGAAACAAAAGGCAGTAATAAAATGGAGTTAACTGACGGATCTAAAATTCATTGGGGTTTTACAGAAAAATCAGAGAAATTATCTTTTACAACCGCCGAAGATATTAAAATGACTACAGGTGTTATTTCTGCAATCGGAGAAAAGTATTTCGGAGTTAAATTTGATATTGATAAATTTATCAGAAGTACTAAAAAAGAAGCTCTTAAAATGGTTCAAAACCTTTTAGGTATAGATTTATCCGAAATAGATAAAAAGTACGCAGAAAAGTACTCAGAAAGAACTGATGCTAACAGAGAATTAAAAAGAATATCAGGTTTAAATAAGAAAAAACCCGAAGAAGTTACAAACCCAGATATTGATGCAATTAAAAAAAGAAAAGAAGATTTAGTAAAAGAGAATACTTCTTTAAAAGAAAATTGGGTTAAAGAAAATGAAGAATATCAAAAAGAAGCTATAGAGTTTAATGAACTTCAAGAAAACTTAAAAAACGATTTAATTACTATTAAAAATGATTTTAATAAACTATTAAGCATTAGAGGAACAGCAGTATCAAAATTTATTGATTATGATGGTATTACAAATGAGTTGATAAAAAAACACCCAGAACCAAAACCATATAAAGAGGTTAAAACTTTAGACGAGCCAACTTATCACACTTTTACAGAAATAGATAAAGAATTAGAAGATGCTTATACTCAAAAATATAAATTCGATAATTACGAAAGAGAATTAAAAGAATACAATGATTGGGTAGAAGAAGGTAAAAAAGCAAGAGAAAAATCAGATAATCTTACTAAAGAATTAAACACTATTTCAGAAGAAAGACTTCAAATGATTAAAGACGCTAATCTGCCAGAAGAATTTGAAATGACAGACGATGGTTTACTGTATAATGGTCTACCAATAGACAATAACCAACTATCTAGTTCATCAAAATATATTTGCGCCTTAAAACTAGGTTCTTTAGGTTTAGGAAAAGTAAGAGCAATGCATTTTGACTGTAGTTTCTTAGATAAAAATTCTCTTAATGAAATTATGGAGTGGGCAGAATCAGAAGACTTGCAATTGCTTATAGAGAAGCCTGATTTTAACGCAGGTGAAATTCAGTATAACATTCTAAATAAATTAGATTAAAATGACAAAAAAAGATATTCAAATAGTAGAAGACGAAGTAAAACGCTTTAACAAAAGACTTAAAGCGTTAAAAGAAAGATTAAATACAGATGGAGATTATTATCTTATGGGTTGTAAAGAATCTGGAGCATTAAAAAGATCGGCTTTAGATTTAAAAATGGAATTAACTAGAATTACATAAATGAAAGACCGAGTGTTTTTCGCCAATATTAACTACAACGAAAATGTATATGATTAGGCACGATTAAAAATAATCTGAACTTAAAATTAAGCGATAAATGAAGGCAAAAAAAATAATAATTACAGAACAAGGGTTGTTAGATTTAGGTTTTACATTAGAAGATAATGACTGTTATACAATTAATATTCTAGACGTTAGATTACCTAAATTTAAAAGAATAGACTTATGGACTAGAACTGAATGGGGATTAAAAATGTTTTTAGACATATCAGAGGGTGAACAACCCGACCAAACAAGTATGGAGTTACCTCATATAAAACACATTGATGAATTGCAAAACCTTTTTTTTGCATTAACAGGCACTATGTTAGATTATAAACCAAAAGTTAGTACTTAATCATATACGGTGTTCTTGTGCGTTTTAATACACTTGAACTACTATATACAACAACCTATTGTAGTAAAAAAAACGAAAAAAATGAAATCTCCAAACGAAATTACTCTTCCTGTTTTAATTAAAAACTTCAAATTCGCATCCAATATAAATATCATAGCAAATATTTTAAAAGGATACGAAGGAAATACAATCGATGTTACTTTTAAAAAAAGAAGAAATAAAAGAAGCAATAAACAAAACGCTTACTATTGGAAAATTATAGTAGTCATATTCCAAAATTGCATACTCGAAGAATGGGGAGAGGTAAAAACAAAGCAAGAGGTACACGAATTTTTAAAATACAACTGTAACTACGAAGAAAAAGTAAACGAAGATACAGGAGAGGTTTTAAGAGTTATTATCAGCACCACAGAAAACACTACATCAGAACAAGAAGTTTACCACACAAGATGTAGAAACTTATGTAAAGAATTTTTTAATACAGATATACCTCTTCCAAACGAAGAGGTAACACTTAATTTTGATAGAAAATAAAAACATTAAACTAAAGTATAAAAATTTTTACTTTGTAAATACAATATTTTATACTACTTTTGAATTATGGGAAAATTAGATAAGAAAAAATACACGGTAAAACAGTATGC
>NZ_CBFHZT010000042.1:0-21919 GCF_965660385.1 Polaribacter sp. | reverse complement strand
TTTTTGAGGAAATAGAATTGAAAATTAAAAAGTAGTTTTTTATCTATTTGATAAAACGAAATGTTACTAAAACGTTACTATGGTAAAAATAAAACCCTGTAAATCAATTGATTAACAGGGTTTTTTCGTACTCAAGGTGGGAATCGAACCCACACTCCCGAAAGAACTGGATTTTGAATCCAGCGCGTCTACCAATTCCGCCACTTGAGCTTATTTAAAATGGTTTGCAAATTTAGTAAATATTTTTAATTTATCTGAAGAAAATTTAATCCTAAACTCAAAAAATTATTTCTACTTTTGTGGTATAACAACAACACAATAAAAAACATTTCTTATGATCATTAGTGCTCTTGCCCCAAAACTTTTTGCCTGCAGACAAAGTAAAAATTTAGCAGCTAAAATTGCCAAAGAATATAATACTGAATTAGGAAATGTTGAAATCACTTACTTTAATGACGGCGAATTTCAACCAGCTTTTGAAGAATCTGTAAGAGGAAGACGTGTTTTTATCATAGGTTCTACTTTTCCGAATGCAGATAACTTAATGGAAATGTTGTTAATGTTAGATGCCGCAAAAAGAGCATCTGCAAGACACATTACAGCTGTTATGCCATATTTTGGATGGGCAAGACAAGATAGAAAAGATAAGCCAAGGGTAGCAATTGGTGCAAAATTAGTAGCAAAATTATTAGAATCTGCTGGAGCAACTCGAATTATGACCATGGACTTACACGCAGATCAAATTCAAGGGTTTTTTGAAAAACCTGTAGATCATCTCTTCGCGTCAACCATATTTATGCCTTATATAAAAAGCTTAAATTTAGAAAACTTAACTATTGCATCTCCAGACATGGGCGGATCAAAAAGAGCATACGCCTATTCAAAACATTTACTTTCTGATGTGGTAATTTGTTATAAACAAAGAAAAAAAGCAAATGTAATTGGCCATATGGAGCTAATTGGTGATGTAGAAGGTAAAAATGTAATATTGGTAGATGATATGATTGATACTGGGGGTACACTGGCTCATGCAGCAAATTTGATGAAAGAAAGAGGTGCAGAAAGTGTACGTGCAATATGTACACATCCTGTACTATCTGGTGGTGCTTATGAAAAAATCGAGAACTCTGCTTTAACAGAGTTAATTGTTTCAGATACAATACCGTTAAAAAAAGAGACATCTAAAATAAAAGTTGTATCTTGCGCGCCCTTATTCGCTGATGTTATGCATAAAGTGCAAGATAACACTTCGATAAGTAATCAATTTTTAATGTAAATTTTAACAAAAAGTAATGAAATCAATTACAATTAAAGGATCAAAAAGAGAAAGCGTGGGCAAAGTAGCTACTAAAGCCTTACGTAATGCTGGAATGGTTCCTTGCGTTATATACGGAGGAGAAGCACCAATTCACTTTTCAGCAGAAGAAAAAGCGTTTAAAAACTTGGTGTATACTCCAAATGTATATACAGCAAGCATTAACGTTGATGGACAAAAAATTAGTGCAATCTTGCAAGACATTCAGTTTCATCCAGTGAGTGATAAAATCTTACATGTAGATTTTTATCAATTATTTGATGATAAAGAAATTACAATGAGTATCCCAGTTAAATTAACAGGTACTTCTCCTGGAGTTTTAAATGGTGGTTCTTTACGTTTTACAAACCGTAAATTAAAGGTAAAAGCATTACCTGCTAATTTACCAGACTTTGTAACTGCAGATATTTCTAAATTAAAAATCGGAAATAAATTGTTTGTAACATCATTAAAGAATGATGATTATACATTTATGCACCCAGACAATACAGTAGTTGTTCAGGTAAGAACGTCTCGTAACGCAACAGTTACCGCTGATGAAGAAGATGAAGAAACAGCAGCAGAATAAATTATTGTTATTCTAATAAATATCACTAAAGCGTTACATTTTTGTAACGCTTTTTTTACACCCTGAACTCGTTTCAAGGTCTTTTGATTAAAAGAAATTACTAATAAAATTAAAAGAACGTAACTTTATATTTCTTCTTACTTTTGAAGAATCAAAATTTTGGTTTTTTTAAAAAACATATTAGGTATTAAAATTGAAAGTAAAGAAGAGTTGATGAAGAAATTTTTAATTATAGGTTTAGGAAATATAGGTGATAAATACACCAATACGCGCCACAATATTGGTTTTAAAATTATTGACGAGGTTGCAGAAGAACACAACGTTGCTTTTACAACCGAAAAATTAGGTGATATAGCCAGCTTTCGATTTAAAGGAAGAACTTTTATCCTATTAAAACCGAATACATTTATGAATTTAAGTGGAAAAGCAGTAAAATATTGGATGCAAAAAGAAAATGTTGCTATCGATAATATTCTTGTTGTTACAGATGATTTAAATATCGATTTTGGTACTATAAGAGTTAAAGCGAAAGGAAGTGATGGTGGCCATAATGGATTAAAAGATATTCAAGAAAAACTAGGCACTACAAAATACCCAAGATTTCGTTTTGGTGTAGGAGCCAACTACTCTAAAGGGCGCCAAGTAGATTACGTTTTAGGTGAATGGAATAAAGATGAAAATAGCCAATTAATAGAGCGTTTACCAACATCAGCAAAGGTAATTACTTCTTTTGGTACAGCTGGTTTAGCCAATACCATGAATACTTTTAATGGTAAATAAGAATCAAACTTAAAAGTTTGGGTTTGAGTTAAAACTTTCCAATAATTTAAAGCAACCTTTTTAAGATTTTTACATCTATATTGTATATTTAACTAAATCTTGAAGTTATGAAAAAAATTGTTGTGGCTATCTTTTGCTTAAGCTTAATGAGTTGCATTGATAACTGGGGTAGAACTACATCTGTAGACCCTGTATGGTCCAGATATGATCCAGTTACAATGTCTAGAACTGAGTTTGAAAATTCAATTGAAATTCAAGAAAAAATACCCGTTTCAGAATCATCAAAAATATACATTATTGGCGATTATATTTTTGTAAACGATAAAAGAGCTGGTTTCCATATATTCGATAATACAGATCAAACCAATCCTATTAAAAAGAAATTTCTAAAAATTCCTGGAGCTACAGATATTGCAATTAGAAATAATATGCTCTATATTAATCAAGCTACAGATTTAGTGGTGTTAAGTTTAGAGTATTCAACATTTAATGTGGAAGTTAAAAAGCGATTAAAAAATGTTTTTCCAGAGTTACTTTCTCCAGATGGAGAATCTTTTTACGAAAATGACAAAGTAGTGGTAAACTGGATTCAAAAATAAAACTATGAAAAAGAGATATTTAATTTCGTTACTTGCCATTTTGATTGCTTTTTCTTGTAGTGAAACCAATAATTCTGTTTCCGCTGATGTTGTAGGTGATGGACAAGGAGGTTCTTTAGCAACATTTATTTTAAAAGGAGATTATTTATATACTGTTGATTTTTTTAATTTGTCTGTATTTAATATTAACGATATTGCTAATCCTAAAAAAGTAAATACCATCAATGTTGGTTTTAATATAGAAACCCTATTTAGCTTTAAGGATTATTTATTTATTGGTTCTCAAAATGCCATGTTTATTTATGATGTTACCAATGCTGAGTTACCAAAATTATTATCGCGTTCAGACCATTTTAGAGCTTGTGATCCTGTAGTTGCCAACAATACAAATGCCTACGTAACTTTGCATAGTAATGCAACTTGTGGTGGTGCTGTAAACGAACTAAAAACGTATAATATAGAAGATGTAGAAAATCCTATTTTATTAAATACAAGAGGATTAACACAACCAAAAGGTTTAAGTTTATATGGTGATAATTATTTGTTAGTTTGCGACGATTCTGTAAAAATATTTGACGTTTCAGATCCAAGTGATTCTAAATATATTGATGAAATTGCAACGAAAGGTGCTATAGACATCATTATAAGAAATAACCATGCTTTTATAATATCAGAATTCGCTGTAGAACAATATGAGTTAAGTACTAGTGATATTAGTAATATCACCAAAATAAGTACGTTTACTTTTTAATATTTATTTTCTAGTAAAGCCAATAGTGGTGCTAATTTTTTCGACATTACCATTGGTAGGAACATCTATTTCTTGAAACAACCCAAAACTATTTTGATTAAATACTTGAACTTCTAATGTGCCAGTTAAATTTTTTATCAAAGCACCAGAAAATGTAATGGTATTGTTTGCAGTATCAATAGTAAAATTTCCAGAATTATCAATTGAAATAATATCTCTAGTTTCAACAGCATTGCCAACAACAGGAGATAATTTATAAACAGTAGTATAACTACCAATCATGCTATAGGTACCATTTGCAAACATTTCTACATCAACCTTAAACAAATCTCCTTCAGTACTTGCTGTGGCAACTTTAACAGGAAAACCATTCGTTGTAGTAGTAATATCTGTACTAATACTTAAATTGCTAATAGTATAACTACCTGCTATATTTTCATTGGATAGTATATAAGAAGGCCCACTTTCAGCATCACCACCACAACTTAAAAAAGCTATAGCCATAAATAGCGCCAAAACGTATTTAAAGTTTTTCATAAGAATAAATTTTTGTCAAATATAACTCAATAATTAAGATGATATTGCCTTACCCAAGTTACATTTCTATTAAATTAATTTTCGCTTGCAAACCACTCTGCAAAACTGGTATCAGTTTCTTGTAATTTTATGGAATGTAATTTAATATTTTTGGGTAACCTGTTTTTTATCTTTTCAGCAAAATCAATTACCATCATTTCACTAGTAGGTTGATAATCAACTAAAATAACATGATGCCCCCTATCTTTTAATTCTTTTGCCAACTCTATATGAGGTGTGTTTTTATTAAACACAGTAGCATGATCAAAAAGATCTACAATTTCTTCATTAACGATTTTTTTTAAATCGCCAAAATCAATCACCATACCAAACTTAACATTACTATTATCATCTATAGGAGTACCAGAAACGGTTACCGCTAATTTATAGGAATGCCCATGCACATTTTTACATTTACCATCATAACCATATAAAGCATGTCCTGTCTCAAAATTAAATTGTTTTGTAATTCTAATTGTACTCATTAACGTCTGTTTCTAAATTTGTTGTAAAAGTATACAATAACCAAAACTAATGCTAAAACTAAAAATAAATAATTTCCTCCCATTTTTTAACCTTTTAAGAAATCTTGTAATACGTCTGCTATTTTTCTATTGTCCGATAACTGCGGAATTTTATTCTGTCCCCCAAATTTTCCAATAGATTTCATGTAGGCATGAAATCCACCTTTTTTTACCTTTCTGATGATAAGTGGGCGCAAAACCTTCCCTTCAATCAAATCGAAATAATAAATATTTTGTGCTTGCATAGAAGCATCTACTTTTTGAGCAAATTCTTCTATATTTTTTGGTTCAGTTTCAAATTCTATAAACCATTCGTGGTAAGGTAAACCATTTTTTGGGTTTACTTGAGGTGCTACTGTAAACTCACTAATATTAATATCTGTGCCTTGTATAGCATCATTTAAAGCCTTTTCTACTTCTTTACCAATAACATGTTCGCCAAAGGCAGAGATAAAATGTTTTATTCTACCAGTAACTTTAATTCTGTAGGGTTTTGTGCAAGTAAATTCAACAGTATCACCAATATTATAACCCCATAAACCAGCTGTTGTATTTAAAATGATCACATAGTTAACGCCTATTTTTACATCTTTGATGGATATTCTTGTAGGATTTTCATCAAAAAACTCAGTAGCAGGTATAAATTCGTAAAACATACCAGAATCTAATTGCAAAAGCATTCCTTTTTCTGTTTGTGAATCTTGATATGCAATAAAACCTTCGGATGCTGGATACAGTTCTATATAATCAATTTTTTTACCAATTAAACTTTCAAACTTGTTTTTATAGGGTTCAAAATTAACACCACCATAAATGAAGAAATTAAAATTCGGGAACAATTCTGATACTTTTTTGCCTGTTTTTTCAATAAGTTTTTCAAAGTACATTTGCACCCAAGAAGGTATTCCGCTTATTACAGACATGTCTTCGTTTATGGTTTCCTCAACAATGGCATTTACTTTTGTATCCCAATCTTCAATACAATTGGTTTCCCAACTTGGCAAACGATTTTTCAATAAATACTTAGGTACATAATGTGCAACAATACCACTTAATCTACCTAATTTTACGCCATTTTTATCACTTAAAACAGGGCTTCCTTGCAAAAAAATCATCTTACCATCTACAAAACTTGCATCGTTTTTTTCTGCTATGTAAAACAGTAAAGCATTTCTGGCAGCTTTAATGTGTGTTGGCATAGAATCTTTAGTAATAGGGATATATTTTGCGCCTGAGGTTGTGCCCGAGGTTTTTGCAAAATAGAGTGGTTTTCCTGGCCAAAGTACATCTGATTCTCCTGCTACAACTCGGTCTGCGTAGGTGCGTAAACCTTCGTAATCAGAAACGTTAACACGTGCTTTAAAATCATCATAAGAAGTGATATTTTTAAAATCGTGGTCTTTACCAAAAGCGGTATTTTTGGCTTTAGAGATTAAATTTTTAAACACTTTATCTTGTGTTTTATGGGGGTTGTTTGCCCATTTAAATACTCTTTTTGTTGCGAATTTAGCAAACGGTATTGCCAATATAGATTTTATACTCATTATTTAAAATCAATCAAATTTGTAGGATTTACAGCATAACCGCCACTCCAAAGTTCAAAATGCAAATGTGGTCCAGTAGTCAATTCTCCAGTAGAACCAACACTTGCAATTACTTCGCCAGATTTTACATAATCACCTTGCTCTTTTAGTAAGGTTCCATTGTGCTTGTAAACAGAAATGTAATCATGGGCGTGTTTTAAGATAATTACATAGCCAGTTTCTGTGCTCCATCCCGAAAAAATAACAGTTCCATCTGCAGTAGCTTTAATTGGTGTACCACTTTTTGCAACAATATCTACAGCCAAATGCTTGGATTTTGCATCAAAATTTTCTGAAATTGTACCTGTTAACGGCGCAAAAAATACAATTTTTACATTGCTTGTGGCATTGTTTTGTATTGGAAAACGATCTTGACTTTCAATCTTTTCTCTAAAAATAGAATCTTCTTTAGTCGCGTTTAGCAAACTATCTACTATTATCGTTTTATCTGCTGCAATTGCTATAGAGTCTATAATTTCTGGTTCTATTTTACCTGTAAGAATAGGTTGTAATGCTTTGGTATAGTCATGCATTACATCTAATTTTCTTTTTAACGAATCTGTTTGAAAAGCCAATTTTGTAGCCTTTATTTTTAAGGCTGTAGATGAATACCCAGGAATAAATTCTTTAATTGGCGTAAAAGTAATGATAAACGTGGTTACTAAAATTAATAAAAAAGAAAGGACACCACCTAAAACAAACACGTTTAAAAGCGATAATTTTAAAGAAAAACGTTCTTCAAACGTGTCTTCATTTAAAACTACTAATCGATATTTATCGGTTAGTTTTTGTTTTAATTTTCCTTTTTTCTTGGTAGTATTATCCACAGAAATTTGCTTTAACTTTTAGTGTAAAACGTAAAAATAACGAAACTATTTTTTATAAAAATTCATTTCATCAATATATTGCCAAACTGCTTCAGGAAATAGTGGTTTTACGTTCTTTTTTTCTTGAATTCCTTTTCTAATCATTGTTGATGATATTTGCATAATTGGTGCATCAACTTTATGAATTTTAGCATGATTTTTAAATCGATGTGCAACAGTTCCTTCAGCTATTCTTGGATAAACATAAATATGATGATGCTCTAAAATGGTTTCATAATTTTTCCATTTGTGAAAACTATTTAGATTATCCTCTCCCATAATTAAGCTAAATTCTTTTTCAGGATATTTCTCAGAAATGTGCAATAAAGTATGCACAGTGTAATTAGGTTGAGGCAAATTAAACTCAATATTTGATGGTTTAATTTTCGGATAACTTTCTGTGGCTCTGTAAACGAGTTCAAATCTATGGTGATTCTCTAACAAAGAACTTTTCTTTTTAAACGGATTATGAGGAGTTACAACCATCCAAATTTCGTCTAAATCAGAATGTTCTACGATATGGTTGGCAATAATTAAATGCCCAACGTGAATTGGATTAAAGGTGCCAAAATATAAACCGATTTTCATTTTATAAAAGTTTAAAGCTACGAGTTTGAAGTATCGAGTTTAGTTTTTGAAAGATTAAATGTCTTGTTAACTTTGCTACAAACTTCATACTTTCAAATTTCAGCCTTTTTTATTTTTTTAACCCCAAAAAATCACTAACCAAATCTTCTGCTTCTTTTAAAGCAACATCTAGTTCGTAATTTTTAATGATTTTATCAAATTGCGGAGCAGTTGCCAATTCTACAGAGGCTTTTGCAATACGCATGTTAATTTTATCTTCACTTTCTGTTTTACGCTTTTTTAAACGAATTTTTAGTTCGTCTATACTGGGTGGTTTTACAAAAACAGACAAGGTTTTTTCAGGGAATTTCTTTTTAATTCGCAATCCGCCAGCAACATCAATATCAAAAATAACATGTTTTTTTTGTGCCCAAATACGTTCTACCTCACTTTTTAACGTACCATAAAAATTATCTCTGTACACTTCTTCCCATTCTAAAAAATCATCACTTTTAATATGGTTTTTAAAATCTTTTAAAGATATAAAATAATAATCTTCGCCATTTTTTTCTTCGCCTCTTGGTGCTCTAGAAGTGGCTGATATAGAGAATTCTAAATTAAATTTTTCTTGATTTAATAAATGGCGAACAATGGTAGTTTTACCAGAACCAGAAGGTGCTGAAAACACAAATAATTTTCCTACAAAATCTGACATAAATTTTCAATTTTTGTCATTCTGAATTTATTTCAGAATCTTTTTTATTAATATTAGAAACTGAAATAAATTCAGTTTACTTTAGTTATACTAAAGCACATTCAAAATTTGTTCTTTAATTTGTTCTAATTCGTTTTTCATCTGAATCACTGCTTTTTGCATGGGTGCAAAATTGGCCTTAGAACCTGTGGTGTTGATTTCTCTACCCATTTCTTGAATAATAAAACCTAACTTTTTTCCATTAGAATCTGGGGTAGCTAAGGTTTCTAAGAAGTAATCTAAATGATTTGCCAAACGTACTTTTTCTTCGTTAATGTCTAGTTTTTCGAGATAGTAAATCAGTTCTTGTTCAAAACGATTTTCATCGGTATCAACCTTTAAATCATCGATAGCCTTTTGTAATCTCGTTTTTACGTTTTCAATTCTATCTGCGTCTAAAGCTTTAACTTCCTCAAGATATTTTTTAATATTAACAATTCGTTCTTTAAAATCAACTTCTAAAGAAGCGGCTTCATCAACTCTATATTGTACAATTTCTTTAACTGCTTCATCAATATGTGTATCAATTAAAGTCCACTCATTTTCATCTAGCTCTTCGCGCTCAGTTTTTAAAGCATCAGGCATGGTAATTGCCATTTTTAGCAGTTCTACATCATCTTCACTACCAATAAAAAGGGTGTTTCTAAGTTGCTCAACATAGTTTTTTACAACACTTGTATTTACGGTGGTAGAAGTTTCATCAGCAGTCATTTCTACAAAAATGGAAAAATCTACTTTTCCTCTTACTAAAGATTTTGCTAGCTTTTTACGCACAGACAATTCTTTTTCTTTGTAGTAAGAAGGTATTCTAACGTTTAAATCTAAGTTTTTACTGTTTAAAGATTTTATTTCTATGGTTACTTTTTTGGTTGGCAATTGCAACACAGATTTTCCATAACCTGTCATAGATTGAATCATACAAACTTTCTTTTAAATGAGTGGCAAAGATAAGTTTTATTTTGATGTCTTTTTTTGCTGATCCGTAACTAAATAAACTCCTAAAAATATAATTAAAGTGGCTATTATTTTTATGGGGTTTAAAGAATCGCTTCCTACCATTAATGCAAATCCACTAGCAATTACGGGTTGTAAATAAATAAAAACACTTACAGTAGTCGGTTTTAATTTTGATAATCCATACAAATTGAACAAATAAGTTATACAAGTAGTAAAAACAACTACAAAACCAATATTCCAGTAAATATGTGTAGGAATAGTAGTCCAATCGATTTCTAGAAATTCTGCACTACTAAAGGGAATCACGAAAATTAATCCGAATAAATAAAACCATTTTACGAATAAAATAGGGTGGTATTTCTGAATTAAGTTTTTGGCTAAAACCAAATACAAGCCATAAGAAGCAGCATTAACAAATACAAGAAAATTACCTAGAGTATTGTTTGAACTATTAGTGGAGGTTGTACTCCCCAAAGTGATTAAACCTAGCGCACCTATTAAACCAATAAAAACGCCTAAAATTTGTTTTTTTGCTATTGGTTTTTTTATGATAATACTTGAAAAAATGAGTACCATAATTGGCGAAGTAACCATCATTACAGAGGCACTTATGGGTGAGGTGTAACTTAAGCCCTTAAAAAATGCTAACATATTTAAAGCAACACCAAATAATGAAGCAACTGCTATTTTTTTATAATCTTGTTTTTCAATTTTTCCAGTTTTTATAAAAAAACCAAGGATCCAAAAGATAATTGTTGCCCCTAAAACACGAATTAAAATAAAACCAAAGGGTTTTACATATATTGGCATTACTGCTTTGGCTATAGTATAATTAATTCCATAAATAAACGTTCCAATAAATACAGCAATTAGTGCTAAAGTTCTTGTTTTCATTATTTTTTATAAAGGGTGCAAAGTTGGTGATTTTTTTTACAGACCAAAAAAAGAGCTCCAATTTATATTGAAACTCTTTTAGGTAGGTTAGTTGGTTTTTAGTTGATTGTTATTCAGTTAAATAACAATAAAAAAGTAATGTAATATACAAATTTTAAGGTATTAAATTATATTTGTTTTAGAATTCACAACCATGAAAATACATTATATAGGAAAAAACAACTCTATTTTAAATAAATTTATTGCTGAAATAAGAGATCAAAACATTCAAAAAGATGCGCTTCGTTTTAGAAGAAATATTGAGAGAATAGGAGAAATATTGAGTTATGAAATTAGTAAAGAACTCAATTTTTTTGACAAAGTAGTAAAAACCCCTTTAGGAGAAAAAGTAGTTAAAACTCCTGTAAAAGATATTGTGCTTTGTTCTATTTTAAGGGCAGGTTTACCTTTACATCAAGGACTTTTAAATTATTTTGACGATGCAGAAAACGCTTTTATTTCTGCTTTTAGGCATCACCCAAATAATGATAGTGATTTTGAAATTGTGGTAGAGTACTTAGCATCACCAGAAATAAATAACAAAACCTTATTGTTGGCAGACCCAATGTTGGCTACTGGGCAATCTTTAGTAACGGTTTATGAAGCTATTAAAAAAACAGGAACTCCAAAAGAAATTCATATTGTAGCAGTTATTGGTGCTAAAAGCGGTATAACTTATATTAAAGATAAATTTCCAGCAAATACGCATTTATGGATTGCTGCCATAGATAATGATTTAAACGAAAAAGGATATATTGTACCTGGTTTAGGTGATGCTGGCGATTTGGCTTTTGGTACTAAATTATAAAAAATAATGTACCACAATAGTAGCAGCTAAGAACAGGTAAAGTAAACTGTCTTTTACTATTTTTTTTTGAATCAATTCAATTCCGTTTGCCAAAATAATAGCTGTTGGTAAAAATATATATACCAATTCTGAACCTGTTTTTTCTGGTAGGTAAGCTAAAAAAACAAAGATTATGGTAAAATTGGTGAGTAGCACAATCCAATTTTTTCGAAACGTATTATTTATCGATAAGGCTTTTATCGATTTTATGAATATGGATAAAAAAGTAAAAAACAAAACACTATTTATAAACCAAAGGTAGTTTGATTGCGTATAAAACTCGAGATTAAAAATAAAATTAAATTCGAAAAGTTTTGTAAAAATATCAAGATTATCTTGACCAAAAAGATAGGTGAAATAAATGATTAAAGGCGTGATAAAACCAATGATAGGTATAAAAATGGATTGAATTGTAATTTTATTGTGTATGTAAATTGCGATATATATGAATACTAAAAATAGAATTGAAAAAGGTTCTAATATAAATAGGATGCCCAACCAAAAACCACCATCAAAAAATTTTTCTATTGTTTTTCTTGATGAATGTAAACTGTATATTTTTCTCAAAAACAGCAGGTAAATAAAAGTTTTTAGTAAAATGAGATATTCAATCAATTCCGAAGAAATGCTAAGTAATAATAAAACAAACAAAAAATAAGCATAAGAATTGTCGAATGTTAGGTCGTTTTTATTATTGATAAAATTAAAAATAAAAAAGATGCTTAAAAAGCATAAGCTTAAAATGGTACTTTTTACCAGTTTATCTGAAGTAAATCCATCCTGAAAAATAGTGTAAAACAACCCAACTAAGAAAAAAATCAACACACCAATAAAATTGATAGGTTTAGATTTGTTTAAAAAATTGGCTAACATCTTTTCTTTTATTATTTTTGCGCTGTAAAGATACTTAAGTTATGATAGCAAGCAATATTTTTAGATGGATTGGTAGTTTATTTACCGATGTTTTATTTTTACCTTTTAAATGGTTACGACTAGAACTTGCGACTGCAGATTTAGGTTGGTGGCTGTCTAACGCTGTAAATTGGTTATTCTTAGTAGTTCTTTTGGTATTGTTCGCATATTGGATGAAAGAGTCTAAAAGATTCTTGGACGAAGGAACAGAAGATAGAGCATAATTTTACGACTTGGGAAGTAAAAATAAATTAAAACGTTTTGAGGAAAACAAAACGTTCAGAAATGTTATTCAGCCAACTAGAGATGAAGTTCTAACTGATTTCTCTTATAAAGGAAAATGGCATTCTTTTTTTAAAAATAATAATCCAATTATTGTTGAATTGGGCTGTGGAAAAGGTGAATACACAGTTGCTTTAGCACGAAATAATC
Source organism: Polaribacter sp. (assembly GCF_965660385.1). Classification (GTDB taxonomy): domain Bacteria; phylum Bacteroidota; class Bacteroidia; order Flavobacteriales; family Flavobacteriaceae; genus Polaribacter. The sequence continues at coordinate 8,955 of NZ_CBFHZT010000042.1, read as the reverse complement.
CTGATAAAAACTATATTGGTATCGACATTAAAGGTGCCCGTTTTTGGAGAGGAGCTAAAACTGCAATCGAAGAAGATCTTAAAAATGTAGCTTTTGTAAGAACACAAATAGAATTGGTTGATTTTATTTTTGCTCAAAATGAAGTTAGTGAAATTTGGATTACTTTTCCAGATCCGCAAATAAAATACCAACGCACCAAACACAGAATGACTAATGCCAATTTCTTGAAGAAATACCATCATATTTTAAAAGAAAAAGGTATTGTAAACTTAAAAACAGACTCTGAGTTTATGCACGGTTATACTTTAGGTTTGTTGTCTGGCCAAGGGCATACCATATTATATGCAAACCACAATGTGTATAAAAATGAAGGTGCACCCAAAGAGGTTACAGCAACACAAACTTTTTACGAAAATCAATATTTAGAAGTAGGTAAACCGATTACTTACATTCAATTTCAATTGAATTATTAAAACGTTTTCGTAATTTACTGAAAATCAAATTTATTATTATTTCTTAAAAGAGATTTTAATAGTAAATTGTACTCAAAAAATTATCCTTTAAAAAAGCATTAATATGAATTTATATCCTTTAAAATTTACACCACTTTATAAATACAGAATTTGGGGTGGAGAAAAATTGAAAACTGAATTAAATAAAAACTATACTGAGGATAATATTGGCGAATCTTGGGAAATTTCTGATGTTTCTGGTGATGAAACTGTGGTTGCTGAAGGTACTTTAAAAGGTAAAACGTTACGAGATTTAACTAATGAATTTAAAGGTGATTTTGTAGGAAATGCGGTATATAAAAAATTTGGAGAAGAGTTCCCATTACTCATAAAATTCATCGACGCCAAAACACCACTGTCTATTCAGGTGCATCCTAGTAATGAAGTTGCCAAAGAACGTCATAATTCTTTTGGTAAAAACGAAATGTGGTACGTAATGCAAGCTGATGAAAATGCAGAATTGATTGTTGGGTTTGATGAAGAGATTACTACAGATGGTTATCAAAAACATTTAGAAAATAATACAATTCTTGATGTGATGCATCACGAAATCGTAAGCAAAGGAGATACGTTTTATATTCCAACAGGTAGAGTTCATGCCATAGGTGCAGGAGTTTTATTGGCAGAAATTCAACAAACTTCTAACATTACCTATCGAATTTATGATTATGATAGAGTAGATGCAAAAACTGGCGAAAAACGAGAGTTACACACAGAAATGGCTAAAGATGTATTAGATTATAAGGTGCATAGCTCTTACAAAACAGAATATAATTTAGAGAAAAACACCTCAAATAAATTGGTGCATTCACCATATTTTAGAACTAACATTTTAGATGTTGATGCCACTATTGATAAGGATTATTCAGATATCGATTCCTTTGTAATTTATATGTGTGTAGAAGGTGCTATAGATGTAATTTGTGAAGGTAAAACGCATACTATTCAACAAGGAGAAACATTGTTGTTGCCAGCATCACTTAAAAAAGTAGCATTGAAAGCAGTCAATGCAAAAGTATTAGAGGTTTTTTATTAGTATTATTTTTTAACCAACATTCGTTTAATTTCATTCAATTTCATCAACGCTTCAATAGGTGTTAACGTATCAATATTTGTTGCTAAAATTTCTTCTCTAATATTTTCTAACAAAGGATCATCTAATTGAAAAAAGCTGAGTTGCATTTCTTCGTGTTGCGTTTGTTTTAAAACGTCTTTAACTTCGGCACTTTTATTATTTTTTTCTAATTGTGCTAAAATTTTATTGGCTCTGTGAATTACCATATTTGGCATTCCTGCTAACTTAGCAACGTGGATTCCAAAACTATGATTAGAGCCACCTGAAACTAATTTACGCAAGAAAATAATATTATTTTCCAATTCTTTAACTGACACATTAAAGTTTTTTATGCGCTCAAAAGTTGTGGTCATTTCATTCAATTCGTGATAATGTGTGGCAAATAAGGTTTTTGCTTTAGAGGGATGTTCGTGTAAAAACTCTGAAATTGCCCAAGCAATAGAAATTCCATCATAAGTTGAAGTTCCTCTACCAATTTCATCTAACAATATTAAACTACGTTCAGAAACATTATTTAAGATGGATGCAGTTTCATTCATTTCTACCATAAACGTAGATTCGCCCATAGAAATATTATCACTCGCACCAACTCTTGTAAAAATCTTATCAACAATCCCTATTTTTGCATTTTGAGCAGGTACATAACTTCCCATTTGTGCCAACAAAACAATTAATGCAGTTTGCCTTAAAATGGCAGATTTACCAGACATATTTGGTCCAGTAATCATAATAATTTGTTGTTGATTTCTATTCAAAACAACATCATTAGCAATATAATTTTGATCTATGGGGAGCTGTTTTTCAATAACAGGATGTCTACCATTTTTGATGTCTAAATCAGTACTTTCATCCATTATTGGACGCACATAATTGTTGTCAATCGCTAAAACCGAGAAAGACAATAAACAATCTATTTTTGCAATAATCTGCGCATTTTCTTGAACAAGATCTACAAACTGAATGATGTATTGTAACAGTTTTGAGAAAATTTCTTGTTCTAATTTGGCAATTTTTTCTTCAGCACCTAAAATTTTAGTTTCGTATTCTTTAAGTTCTTCAGTAATGTATCGTTCAGCAGAAACCAAAGTTTGTTTTCTTATCCATTGCTCAGGCACTTTATCTTTATGAGTATTTCTAACTTCAATATAATACCCGAAAACATTGTTAAAAGCAATTTTTAAACTTGTAATTCCTGTAGCTTCGGTTTCACGAGCCAGCATATCATCTAAAAACTGTTTTCCTGAGGATGAAATGGCGCGTAAATCGTCTAATTCTTGATGTACATTATTGGCAATTGCATTTCCTTTATTGATGTTTACAGGAGCATCATCAAACAAGGTTTCAGAAATTTTAGTGATTAAGTCTTCGCAAGTGTGGAGTTGCTTTCCAAGATTTTGGACTGCTTTATTTTTACTAATTTCAGCAGCATTTTTTATCGGTAAAATTGCTTTCAAAGAATCTTTTAACAACACAATTTCTCTTGGTGAAGCTTTACCTGTGGCCACTTTAGAAATGAGTCTTTCTAAATCTGAAATCTGTTTCAGTTGATAAGTAACCGTTTGCGAAAATTTATCAGAATCAATAAAAAACTTTACCAATTCATGTCGATTTTGAATCGCATCAATATTTTTTAAAGGCAATGCCAACCAACGTTTTAATAAACGACCACCCATGGGTGAAATGGTTTTGTCAATCACATCTAAAAGCGTAACTGCGTTTATAGAATTTGGGTTGTACAATTCTAAGTTACGAACCGTAAATCGGTCCATCCAAACATAATTATCTTCAGCAATTCTGCTGATATTTTGAATGTGTTTTAATTGATTGTGTTGTGTTTCTGATAAGTAATACAACACAGCACCAGCAGCAATAATTCCGTTTTTTACATCCTGAATTCCAAAACCTTTGAGACTTTTTACTTCAAAATGATTTTGCAAAGTTTCGTTAGCATATTCTTTTTGAAAAATCCAATCATCCAAATAAAACGTATAATATCTATTTTCAAACAATTCTAAAAATTGCTGTTTGTTTTGCTTTTGTACCAAAACTTCACTTGGAGAGAAGTTTTGTAACAATTTATCAATATATTCTGCTGTTCCTTGTGCCACCAAATATTCGCCTGTAGAAACATCTAAAAATGAAATTCCGAGTTGTTTTTTATCAAAATGGACAGCAGCTAAAAAGTTGTTTTTTTTACTTTGTAAAACTTCATCATTTAAAGAAACTCCAGGAGTAACCAATTCTGTAACGCCACGTTTTACAATTTTTTTGGTCATTTTTGGATCTTCCAACTGATCGCAAATGGCAACACGCATTCCTGCTTTTACCAACTTTGGTAAATAGGTATTTAAAGAATGATGAGGAAAGCCAGCTAAAGCCGTTTCAGAATCAGAACCAGCCCCTCTTTTGGTAAGTGTAATTCCTAAAACGCCAGCCGCTTTTACAGCATCATTACCAAAAGTTTCATAGAAATCTCCCACACGAAAAAGCAACATAGCATCAGGATATTTGGTCTTGATGGCATTGTACTGTTTCATTAAAGGAGTTACCTTTTTCGCTTTTGATTTTGCCAAGTTTTTGGAATTTTTCAATTAGTTTTGCGAAGATATAAAATATAGTTGTTAGTGTTTAGTTTTTGGTTGTTAGTTAGCACTCCATCAACTAAAAACCACAAACCAATAACTAAAGAATATGAGGAAATTAAAAAATAACGAGTTAGGAAGAATTTCGGTTGATGAATTTAAATCGACTAAAAAAACACCTTTAATCATTGTTTTAGATAATATTAGAAGTTTAAATAATATTGGTTCTGTGTTTAGAACTAGTGATGCTTTTTTGATTGAAAAAATTTACTTGTGTGGTATTACAGCAACACCACCAAATAGAGATATTCATAAAACAGCTTTGGGTGCTACAGAATCTGTAGATTGGGAATATGTAGAAGATACTTTAACTTTAATTCAAAAATTAAAAGATTCAAAAATTAAAGTTTTGGCTATTGAACAAGCTGAAAATTCTACAAAATTAGACACTTTTTTGCCTGAAAAGAATCAGAAATATGCTATTGTAATGGGAAATGAGGTAAAAGGTGTGCAACAAGAAGTGGTAAATGCGAGTGATTTATGTATTGAAATTCCGCAATTAGGCACCAAACATTCTTTAAATATTTCTGTAACTACAGGAGTTGTTATTTGGGATTTGTTTACAAAAATAAAGGCGCTTTAATTTTTAAATTGTAGTTGCAGATGGGCAAAACAAAAAATCTGTAGGATTGTCAATATCATATAAATATTGATGGGCTCTAGATTCTTTTTTGCAAAAAGGTGTTATCAATTTAATCATATTTTCGAAACCTTTTACCGTTAAAATACAGAAAAAAGTTTGGTTGTCTTTAGTCAGAATTCCTTCATCCGTTTTAAACAAACCTAAAATTAAATTGCAGTTTACAGGTTCAATAAAATCGACTTGAGCTAAATCTAATTTTTGCTTTTTAAGAATTACCACTTCTATTAATAAATCTCTAAATTTTATGGCTTCAGATTTATCAAAATTATACAAACGCACCAAGTTTTCTTGTAGTTCGTTGTAGTTTTCTATGTAATCTAGTTTCATTTAATGTTTTTGATTTATTTTATTTATCAAGCTTTTTTCTTTCAATTTTTTCTCTAGCATTCAATAAAGCTTCGTGTAATTTTTTCTCTAGCTGTTTTTTAGGTAAAACTTCTGTCCAGTATTCTGCTACCATAATTCCATCTTTATGCATCTCCAAAAGCTCTATTTGTTCTTTACTTGCTTCTGTACATAAGATAATTCCAATTGGCGATTTTTCTCCTTTTTGCTTTTCGTGTTTCTCTAGCCATTTTAAATACAATTCCATTTGACCTTTGTATTTAGCTTTAAACTTATCTATTTTAAGTTCTATGGCAACTAATCTTTGCAATTTTCTGTGATAGAATAATAAATCTAAATAATAGTCATCATCATCTATTATCATTCTTTTTTGACGTTCAACAAAAGTAAAACCATTTCCTAATTCTAATAGAAAAAGTTCTAGCTCTTTAAGAATTGCAGTTTCTAAATCGTTTTCTAAATAACCGTCTTTTAAGCCTAAAAAATCGAGCAAATAAGGGTCTTTAAAAATTCCTTTTTCTATTTCTTTGCTTTTATAAATTTGGATATCAGCTTTTTCAGTTCTCTCAAAAACTTTTTTTGATATTTGATTTCTTAACGCTCTAACGCTTGTTAAATTATCAAATACATTTTTTGAATAGAAGTTTCTTTCTTCTCTTGTTTTTAAGGGAATCAATACTAAAAAATGAGACCAAGATAAATGTCGTGACAGCGTAACGACTTTTTCAAAATCGGGAAATTTTTCAAAAAATTGAAGCATTCTTCGCAAATTTTTTTCTTTAAAACTGGCGCCAAAGTTAGCTGACAATTCTCGTGACAACGAAACGATAATCTGTTTCCCATATTCAGCTCTACTATTTTTTAAAATTTCAGATTGAATACGTTTCCCTATTTGCCAAAACATAATGGTTAGTGAACTATTTGCCTGAACTACTACTTGAGTTTGAGTTTTCTCAATAATGGAAATTAAATCTTTGAGTATATTTTGATAGTCAGCTTTTTCTATGGACATAATTTTAATTCTAAAACCAAAGATAATGTTAATAGTTGAGTTCTTTAATTTCAAATTTTGATGAGTTTTGAACTCTAAATTTCAGTAACTTTACTAAAAAAAGAAAATGTCAAAATTGCTGGCCAATTTACCAATTGAAGATTTAACTCCTGAAAATGATTATATAGGAATCATAGAAAAAGGAACACTTTTAAAATCTTTCTTTTTAAATAACAAACACGAATTTTCTAAAATAAAAATATTTTCTATTTATGGAGAATGGGGAAGTGGAAAAAGTATCTTAATGAAGTATTTAGAAAAAGAACTAAAAGGTTCTTTTAATACTTTTTTCTTTTAATCTTGGGAGTTTGAAAGCGATTTACAGAAATTATTGTTCTCTTAGAAGCTGTACTCCATCCCAAGTAAGCGTTTTTAAGATTTCAATTTTATCTTCACCTTCATTTAAAGGAGTTATTTTAGCATAAATTATTTTATCCTTTTTACCATTTTTATCGCTTGGAAATAGGTACGTAAAATAAGGTTCGGGTCCATCACAATGATTATTTTCGATTTTTGTTAAGTTGATAAGTCGATTGTTTTTATCAACTAAATAAAAATATTCATCAGTATTTGAACAACAAGCACTGTAAGAGGTTTCAACTTTAATGATTTTAATAATATTTTTTAATCCACTCTTTTTGTCAACTGTAATAGTAGCTCCGTCATAAAATTCTAAATCTCCAATTTCAAACTTTGCTAAATTAGTATGTTTTTTATTTCTTAGATTGATGAATATCGGTTTTGTTTCAATGTTTTTTTGAAAAGCTTCCCAGTATTTTTTTTCAGTAATTGAATCAATTTTAGTGAGATAATAATTACCACTTTCAGCTCCTTTATTTGGAATTTTATCAGTTAAAAACCCACTAAAAACATAGCCTTTTATATCTTCTTTAAAATTTTTTACTTTTACCCAATTGCCATTTATAATTTTTCCATCATCCTTAATTTGTAAACTGATTTCTATTTTTTTGATGATGTAAACTCTCGTGTTATTTTCTAATTTTCCTATTCTTAAAGCATTTTTATTTGGTGCATTCCTAACAATTAAACCATTTGGAGCGTTAACAAATTTTACATCTTGAGAAAATACAGATATAGTAAATAATAATAAGAATAACGTTATTTTCATAGCTTATATTTTTCTAGTGCGCCTCTAACCAATTATAGCCCAAACCAATTTCAACATCTAAAGGGACACTCATTTTAAAAGCGTTTTCCATTTCATGTTTAATAATCGGTTCTATGGTTTCTAGCTCGTCTTTATGCGCATCAAAAACCAATTCATCATGTACCTGTAATAACATCTTCGATTTAAAACCTTCCTTTTCAAAACGGTTGTAAATATTTATCATGGCTAGTTTTATAATATCAGCAGCAGAACCTTGTATTGGCGCATTTACAGCATTTCTTTCTGCACCAGATCTTACCATTGCATTTCTAGAATTGATGTCTTTTAAATAGCGTCGTCTGTTTAAAACCGTTTCTACATACCCATGTTCTCTTGCAAAATCCACTTGTGCAGCCATGTAAGCTTTTAATTTTGGATACGTTTCATAATAGGTATCAATCAATTCTTTTGCTTCACCTCGAGATAAATCAGTTTGGTTGCTTAAACCGAAAGCAGAAACTCCATAGATAATTCCGAAGTTAACCGTTTTTGCATTACTTCTTTGTTCACGAGTAACATCATTTATATCAACATTAAAAACTTTTGCAGCAGTAGAAGCATGAATGTCTTCGCCATTTTTAAAAGCATTAATCATATTTTCTTCTTCACTTAAAGCAGCAATAATTCGCAATTCTATCTGAGAATAATCTGCGGCTAACAAAAGATAGTTATCATTTTTAGGAATAAACGCTTTTCTAAGAGTTCTTCCTTCCTCAGTCCTTATAGTTATATTTTGCATATTAGGATTGTTAGAACTTAATCTTCCTGTTGCAGCTACAGCTTGAGAATAAACTGTATGTATTTTATTAGTTTTCTTGTTAATTTCTTTTGGTAAAGAATCTAAATATGCTGTTTGTAGTTTATTTAAACTTCTCCATTTAATAATATTTTCAACAATTTCATGATCATTTTTGTGGTAATTTAAAACTTCAATTCCTGTAGCATATTGCCCAGTTTTAGTTTTTTTGGGTTTTTTTGAAATTTTCAAATCTTCAAATAAAACTTGACCTAATTGTTTAGGTGAAGAAATATTAAAGTCATAATCAACAAATGAATGTATTTTGTTTTCTAATTCTAAAATATCTTTTTTATTCTTCTTAGAAAGTTTTTCTAGGATACTTTTATCAATATTAATACCTTCAATTTCCATAGCTGTTAGTACAGATACTAGAGGCAATTCTACATCAGTAAACAATTTGGTAACATTACCACTTTCTAATTCATTTGTAAAAAGTTGTTTTAGTTGAAAGGTAATGTCTGCATCTTCTACTGCGTATTCAGTTTGATCTTTTATAGGAACCACTCGCATAGAAAGTTGATTTTTCCCTTTTTTACCAATCAATTCTGTAATAGAAACTGGTTGATAATTCAAATACGTTTCTGCCAAAACATCCATATTATGACGCATATCTGGATTGATGAGGTAATGGGCAATCATCGTGTCAAACAATTTGCCTTTTACAGGCATTTCATAATTTGATAAAACCTTAATATCATATTTTAAATTATGTCCAACTTT
>NZ_CBFHZT010000041.1:0-22337 GCF_965660385.1 Polaribacter sp. | reverse complement strand
CTGGATGAATTCCTTTTTTCATTTTATAATATTTTAATTCTTTAATGTTATGTTTGCAAAGTAAAGTTGGTAAGGCTTTACTAAAATTCTTAAATAGTTAACTATTACTATTTTGAGGATGCAAATTTAACGATATTTTTTAATTTACAAATAAATAAGTTGCTTTTCTTTGTAAATGTTGTTTTTTTGTTGAAAATACTCATTAAATTAAGATTTTAGTACAGTTTTGACCAACCGAAAAATCATAAAAAATATAATATCATGAAGAAAATTGCTTTTTTTACAGCAACTTTAATCCTACTTTTTTTTACAAGTTGTGATGACAAATACAAATTAACGTTAGCGGTTACCAAAAAAACTTCACTAAATGGCGAGGTTACCATTAGCGTAAAAGAAGCAAACGATAAACCTTTAGATAAGATACAACTTTTTGTAGATGGTAAAGAAATTGACACCCAAGGTAACACTATTACATTAAAATCTTCTGACTTTGGTATTGGTAAACACTCGGTTTCTGCTTTAGCATTTTATCCTGGTAAAACCAAAAAAATAAATAATTCTTTTGAAGTTTTTGCTGATAAAAAACCAGCTATTTACACCTTTGAAATTATAAATTCTTTTCCTCATGATACCAAAGCGTATACACAAGGGTTAGAATATTACAAGGGTTACTTGTATGAAACTACTGGAAGAAGAGGACAATCTACCTTAAGAAAGGTAGCAATTAACACAGGTAAAGTTTTACAAAAAATTGATTTAGATAAACAATATTTTGGTGAAGGAATGACGATTTTAAATGATAAGATTTATTGGTTAACTTGGGAAGCTAAAAAAGGTTTTGTCTATGATTTAAAAACGTTTACGTTAGAAAAAGAATTCGATTACAACAACAGTAAAGAAGGTTGGGGTTTAACTAATAATGGAACAGCGTTGATAAAATCTGACGGAACGAACAAAATTTGGTTTCTAGACCCTGAAACTTTACAAGAAAAACGCTCCATACAAAGCTACACCAATAAGGTTTCTTTAAAGCAACTAAACGAACTAGATTTTATAGATGGTAAAATTTATGCCAATTATTGGCAAAAACCCCTAATTGCTATAATTAATCCTAAAACTGGCGTTGTTGAAGGTATTGTAAATTTAACAAACCTTGTAAAAGAAATGGAAAAAACCCAAAAACTGGTAGATCAAGATGATGTTTTAAACGGTATTGCTTACGATAAAGAAAACGACAGACTTTTTGTGACGGGTAAGAACTGGGGAAAACTTTTCGAAATCAAATTGATTAAAAAATAATAAACCTTTCGTTTTAAAGTTCTATTTTTATATTATTAGTTAAATGTCTGGTTGAGCGCAATCGAAAATTAAATTATCTATTGTGATTAATTAAATTGAAAACAATTACATGCGTTATTTTATTACTTTTATTCTCTGTGTTGCTTTAATTTCAGTAAGTTCTTGTAGAAAAGATTTTTCTACAATCCCTAATTTTGGAAGTTTAGAGTTCTCTAAAGATACCGTTTTTTTAGATACAATTTTTACAAATATTGGTTCTGCTACCTATAATTTAAAAGTATATAATAGAGGGAATAAAGCCATTACCATACCTGAAATTTCTTTAGAAAAAGGTATAAACTCTAACTACAGGTTAAATGTTGATGGTATACCTGGCAAAGAATTTAACAACATTGATATTTTGGCAAAAGACAGTATTTTTGTTTTTGTTGAAACCACTATTGATGTCAACTCCATTAAAGAGCCCTTGTATACAGATCGAATTTTGTTTGATACAGGTACCAATCAGCAAGATGTAGATTTGGTAACTTTAGTACAAGATGCTAATTTTATTTTTCCTGATCGCGATCCTATTACCCGAAAAATTGATAGTCTAACCATTGATGGACAAGCAACCACAATTAAAGGCCGTTTTTTAACAGATACAGAACTCACCATTACAAATACAAAACCAACTGTTATTTATGGCTATGCAGCTGTACCCGCAAATAAAACCTTAACTATTGAGGCTGGTTCTAAAATATATTTTCATGATAATTCTGGATTAATTATTGACGACAAAGCAACCCTAAAAGTAAATGGAACATTAAGCCAAAAAGTTACTTTTGAAGGAGATAGATTAGAAAATCGTTTTAGCCAAACTCCTGGTCAATGGGGTACAATTTGGATGCGAGCAGGAAGCAAAAACAACGAAATAAAACATGCTGAAATAAAAAATGCCATTATTGGTATTTTAGTTGATAGTATTGGTACTGCCTCTACCCCTACTTTAAAATTGCAAAATACCGAAATTTACAACCATTCTAACTTTGGTATTTTGGCTCGTGATACGAATATTGAGGCACATAATGTGGTTATTGGTTCTGCTGGACAAGCTTCATTAGCTGCAACCATTGGTGGTACTTATAATTTTACACACAGCACTTTTGCCAACTTTTGGAATAATGGGATTCGACAATTACCCGCTGTTTTAGTTAACAATTTTTTTGCTTATAACGATGCTAATGGCAATGAAATTATAGAAACAAGAAACTTAAATGCCGCTAATTTTACCAACTGTATTTTTGATGGCAGTAATAATGTTGAGTTTATTTTAGATAAAGTTGATGGTAGTGAGTTTAATTATAGCATCAATAATTGTATGATAAAGTTTAATGATACAGATGATTCTTTTGCAGATAATGTAGAAATGGATTTTGCAAATAACACTAATTATTCAAATATTATCCTCAATGGAATTTCTAATTTCAGAGATTCTCAAAATGAAGATTTTATCATTGGTCAAGATTCTGACGCTATTAATAAAGCAAAAAATACCATTTTCTCATTTGATATTTTAGGTATTGATAGAACAACAAATCCCGATATTGGTGCCTATCAACACATCATTTTTGAGGAGGAAGAATAGTGAATTGTAATTGTTGAGCAACACATTAAATTTCTATTTCTTAAAAAACTAACTAATCAACTATTTATCATTCATAAGGAAACACAGTGAGATTGAGAAATCTCAATCTAATCATAAGATTTCTCAATTTTAGTTGAAATAAGATGGGTCTAAAAATTTACTTTTTATAAACCACCCCATTTTTCATTACAAAAACAATATTTTCCATAGTGGAAATGTCTTTTGTTGGATCATCGTTTACAGCAATAATATCCGCAAAAAAACCTTTTTTAATTTGTCCTAATTCATTTTCCATTTTTAGCAACATAGCATTTGTTATAGTTGCAGATTGAATGGCTTTTATAGCAGGCATTCCAGCTTCTACCATAAAGGCAAATTCTTTTCCATTATTACCATGAGCAAATACACCAGCATCAGTACCAAATGCAATACCTACTCCTTTTTTATAAGCTCTTGCAAAAGTACCTTGAATTTGAGGTCCAACTGCTAATGCTTTAGGAACAACAATATCTGGATAAAACCCTTTAATCTTAGCCTTCTCTTCTACTTCTTTTCCTGCAGTAATGGTTGGTACTAAATAGGCATCGTGTTTTTTCATCAATTCCATGGTTTCATCACTCATATACGTACCATGCTCAATAGTTTTTACACCCCCAATAATGGCTCTTTGCATACCTTCATCTCCATGCGCATGCGCTGCAACATGCATACCATAATCTTTTGCTGTATCGCAAATTGCTTTGACCTCTTCAATAGTAAACTGAGGGTTATCACCTGACTTTGCCACACTTAAAACGCCACCAGTAGCTGTAATTTTTATACAATCTGCACCATTTTTATAACGTTGTCTTACCGCTTTTTTAGCATCTTCAACAGAATTTACGACCCCTTCTTTTGGTCCAGGATTTCCAATTAATTTTCTACTGCTTCCATTTGTAGGATCTGCATGCCCACCAGTTGTGGCCAAAGATTTACCAGCTGTAAACACTCTTGGCCCTGGAATTTTACCTTTATTAATAGCATTTCTTATAGAAATATTAACTCCTGTACCTCCTAAATCCCTTACTGTTGTAAAACCATTTAGCAAAGTAGTTTTTGCAAAACCAACAGCATTAAAAGCAACATCTGCTTCATTTAAAATATAACGCTCAATTCTTGTTCTAGCAGAAAACTCTTGCTCTATATGCACATGAAAATCGATTAAACCGGGTAGTACTACTTTATCTCTTAAATCTATTAATTTCCCACCTTTTGGCATTGCAAAACCATCTAATACATTTGTAATTTTATGGTCTTGTACTAAAATTGTTTTTTTCGTGTGGATTTTCCCTGCTTTGGTATCCACCAATTTTCCACATAAAATATAAGTAGTTTGTGCAATACTGCTCTGTATAAAAAGAAATGCGATAAAAAGTACAATTGTTTTTTTCATTTGATTGATTTTAATTCTTAAATGTATGAAAATTTAAGTAGATTGCTCTTGTAAAAATTTTGAATTTTAAATGAAGAATATTGTAATTACAGGTACAAGCAGAGGTATAGGGTTTGAATTGGCTAAAATCTTTGCAAACCAAGGACATCAAGTTTTAGCACTTTCTAGAAATACGAATCCTTTAAATGCTTTAAACATTAAAAATATAAGTACACTTTCTGTAGATATTTCTAAAGAAGACGACTTTAATAAAGTTATTGATTTTGTTAAACAGAATTGGAATACAGTAGATGTTTTAATTCATAATGCAGGAAAATTAATCAACAAACCTTTTACAGACTTAACTTCTAAAGATTTTTTAGAAGTTTATAAAGTCAATGTATTTGGCGTTGCAGAACTCACTAAACGTTTGATTCCTTTTTTAGTCAAAAAAAGCCATGTAGTTACCATAAGTTCTATGGGAGGCGTTCAAGGTAGTATGAAATTTCCTGGTTTAGCTGCATATTCATCAGCCAAAGGTGCTGTAATTACTTTATCAGAATTATTAGCAGAAGAGTACAAAGAGCAGCAAATTGCTTTTAATGTATTGGCTTTAGGAGCAGTACAAACAGAAATGTTAGCAGAAGCTTTTCCTGATTATAAAGCTCCTTTGTCTGCTAAAGAAATGGCAGACTATATTTATGATTTTTCTTTAAAAGGACACCTATTCTACAATGGTAAAGTACTAGAAGTTTCTAGCTCTACTCCTTAAATTTTATTATTTCGTATTTTGAAAAACACCCTATTAAAATACATTCCAGAAAAATCAGTTATGATGGTTCAATTTTTAATTGAACAAAACAATTTTAGCTTAAAAATTGTAAATCAGCGTGAAACAAAACATGGCGATTTTAGAAAACTACCAAATGGAAAATTTCAAATCACAGTAAATAATAATCTTAACAAATATCAATTTTTATTGACTTTAGTGCACGAAATTGCACATCATATTACACATCAAAAATTTGGAAGAGTGCAACCTCATGGTAAAGAATGGAAAAAAGTTTTTCAACACTTAATGTTACCTTTCTTACAACCAGAAATTTTTACGAAAGAAATGCTACCTTATTTAGCAAAATATTTAAAAAACCCGAAAGCAAGCACAGATTCTGATGCCAATTTATCTTTAGCTTTAAGAGAAAACAAAGCTGAAGAGGGAAAACATTTTATCTTTGAAATTCCTTTTGGAGGCACCTTCATTTTTAAAAATATTATTTATAAAAGAGGCAAAAAACGCAGAACACGATATGAATGTTTACAACTGCACACAAAAAGAGTATATCTTTTTAATCAAAATGTAGAAGTAATCCTACATCTGTAAAAGCTATTCTCTTTTAATAAATAAGGTATCTAACTTCATTTCTTGTTGCAACCAAGTTCTTAATTCTCTTTCTTTAGGAGCAACAATACTATCAGGTAAACTCAAATTCCACTTTATAGTAGCTACAGGAATTGTATCTATCTTAATAAAATCTGAAGAAGACAATACATTCGCAAAACCAATGGCTTCGATATCTGAATATCGAATTTTTGCAACCTTAGCAATACTACTAAACTTAATAGCATCTTGATTTTTATTTAAAGCATCTTGCTCAATTCTATTATTTAATGAAGAAATTGTTTTTTGTAAATCTGTAATTTGCTTTTGTAAACCTGCAATGATATTTTTACTCTCTTGTAATTCTTCTCTTTTTTCTTTGTATGCAGTAGTTATTAGCTCAAAACTTTTGGTGTCACTCCCTTTTATTTTTAATTGAAAATCTTTTATTTTTTGATACTCTTTATTTTTTAATTGATTGATCAATAAATTTCGTTCTCCATTGGTTACCTCATTAAAGAAACTTAAACGTATTTCTTTTTTATCAATATCAACTTCTGGATCGCCAATCAACTGAAAATTTTCAATAGCTTTTATTTCTGTGTTGATAAAATTATTGACTTGCAAATCTATCTGACTTTCATTAAAAACTCTTACAAACGTAAAAATTGCAGGTATCATTACTGCAACCCCAATTACAGTTGCAATGGTTGCATATCGTTTTCTCTTTGCTGCATTTGCATATTTATGCATAGGGAAACTTAATAGTTTTAACACTAAAAAGGTTGCCAAAGCAATAAAAATGGTATTTATCGTAAACAAATACATGGCACCTAAAAAGTAAGTAAAATTCCCTTTTGCTAAACCATAGCCAGCAGTACATAAAGGAGGCATTAATGCTGTAGCAATAGCAACCCCAAAAATTACAGAAGCTATAGTGCCTTTTTTGGTTCTTGCTACCATTAAGGCTAAACCACCAAAAAATGCAATCAGCACATCTCGAATGTCAGGACTTACTCTACCTAATAATTCTGAATTATCTTCGCTTAAAGGAAAAAAATAAAAGAATAAAAATGAGGCAAACAGACTTAGCCCAATCATTGTTCCTAAATTAATCAACGACTTTTTAAAGGTAATGATATCATTTAGCGCAAAAGACATTCCTATCCCTAAAATGGGACCCATTAAAGGTGATATTAACATGGCACCAATTACAACCGCAGTTGAATTGGCATTTAACCCTACTGAAGCCACAAAAACAGCAAAAATAAGAATCCAAGCAGTAGCTCCTTTAAACGGAATATCTGCTTTTATAGCTTCAATAGTAGCTTCGTGATCGGTATCGTGTCTAAAATCTAAGAGTTCATGTAGAAACTTTTTAACACTTTCAAAAAGCCCCTGGGCATCTTTCTGAATGTTTTGCTTTGCAGTTTCTGTAGTATTATTCTCTTGATTATGCTCTGGTTGAGCTTGTGTGTTTTTTTGAATATCTTCTTCCATATGTTTCGCTAAAAACTTGGGAAAGATACAAAAAAGTGTTTTGAAAAAGCTTGAAATTATTTAAGATAAATATGATCTATTTCTAGTTGAAAATTTTGTGCTTTTTTATTGCCAATGAGTATCGCAATTTCTTCAATAGTTTCTGATGAAAAATTATCCATATTTAATGTTCTACCTCTAAATACTGGATACATCTCTGCCAAATCAATTGTAATAATTTCCCAATCACCTGAAGTCGAAAACTTTTTTACGTAAGAATAATAATTTCTTTGTTTATCTTTTATCCTAAATTGATAGTTTTTTCCATCACCTTTAATTTTCAATACTACTTTAGAGAATTTAGTAACCGAAATTGGTTTGAATTTGTATCTAAGCGATGAAAAACCACCATTATTCTCTAAAGAAACGTTTCCAAAATAAAAACCATTTCCTTCTTTGTTAATTTCAAAGTTACCTTGCGATACGCCTCCCATAACCACATCATCAACTACTCTCCAATAAGTAGTATCTGAATCTTTAGAGAAATTAACAATAGTATGACTTGTTTGCTGCATAATACTTAAAATTGAAATAATTAAAATTAGTTTACTCATTTTATTTTTAGTTAACTATAAAAATAAAGGATATTACAATCAAAGCATCTTAATAAAATCAAAAAAAAACTCTACAAAAAATTGTAGAGTTTTCTAATTATTGTGACCGGGCTGGGGCTCGAACCCAGGACCCTCTCCTTAAAAGGGAGATGCTCTACCAACTGAGCTACCAGGTCAATCTTTTTCCGTAAGCGGGTGCAAATATATATGTTATTTTTAAAAAAACAAACCTTTTTTTACTTTGTTTCATTTAAATAAGCTTCTCGAACCTTTTTAAATAAATTAGATGAATACACAAAGTTTACAACAGCCTCATTGTCAGTTCTGAACATTTCTTCGCTGTTTCCTTCCCATGCTTTTCTACCATTTTTTAGAAATAGGATTTTTTCTCCTATTTCCATCACAGAGTTCATATCATGCGTATTAATCACTGTAGTTATTTGATATTCATCTGTAATTTCTTGAATTAAATTATCGATTACAGTAGCAGTTTCTGGGTCTAATCCAGAGTTAGGTTCATCACAAAATAAATATTTGGGATTCATTACTATTGCTCTAGCTATGGCAACTCTTTTTTGCATCCCTCCAGAGAGTTCTGCTGGTAATTTATTATTAGAATTTTCTAAGTTTACTCTATCTAACACAAAATTTACACGTTCTAACATCTCTCCTTGAGATTTTTTTGTAAACATTTTTAGCGGAAACATTACATTCTCTTCTACAGTTTGAGAATCAAATAAGGCACCTCCTTGAAAAACCATGCCAATTTCTTGACGCCATTGTCGTTTTTCTTCTATCGTAAATTTTGTATTAATTCTTCCATCAAAAGAAATTGTACCACCCTCAGGAGTATGTAAACCTATTAGGGATTTTAAAAAAACTGTTTTTCCAGCTCCACTTTGCCCAATAATTAAACTTGTTTTTCCTGGGTGAAACGTTGTTGTGATTCCTTTTAACACCTCAATATCACCAAAACCTTTTTGTAAATCTTTAACTTCTATCATTTAAGTAAGTAACATTTGAGTTAAAAAATAATTAGCAATTACTATTAAAATTGTAGTCCAAACCACAGCTTGTGTACTTGCTTTTCCTACTGCAATTGAACCTCCTTTTACATAGTAACCAAAGTAAGAGGGCACAGTTGCAATTAAAAATGCAAACACTAATGTTTTTATAATTGCATATACTAATAAAAAAGGTTTAAAATCAGTTTGTAATCCCTCAATGTAATCTACACCACTAAATAAGCCCGATAATACACCTGCAATCCAGCCACCAAAAATCCCCAACATCATTCCTAAAGAAATTAAAAAAGGATAAAAGAAAACAGTAGCCACAACTTTAGGTAATACTAAATGATTTAGCGAATTTACGCCCATAACATCAAGCGCATCAATTTGTTCTGTTACTCGCATTGTGCCAATACTAGATGTTATGTAAGACCCCACTTTACCAGCCAAAATAATTGAACAAAAGGTAGGTGCAAACTCTAAAATAATAGATCTTTTAGCTGCAAAACCAATTAATGACCTTGGTATAAATGCACTATCTAAGTTCAAAGCAGTTTGTAAAGCTATTACACCCCCAATAAAAAAAGAAATAAACATGATAATACCAAGAGATTTTAAACCCAGCTCTTCTATTTCTTTAATAAGAGATTCATAAAAAATAACCCCTTTTTGAGGTCTTTTAAAAACCTGCTTTAGCATTATAAAATATTTGCCAATATGTTCTATATAATTCACAGAATAGATTTTATGCTAAATTAATAAATAACATTTACACAATATACGTTTCCTTGTATCAATGTAAAAATTAATTACTTTTGATGCACATATTATTTAATGTAACTTTTTTATGAAAAAATATTTTATCTCCTCAATAGTACTAATTACACTTTTTTTATCTTGTAAACCTCAAAAAAAGCAATTACAAAAACCTAAACTTGTTGTTGGTATTGTTGTTGACCAAATGCGTTATGATTATTTAACACGATTTTACAGTAGATACTCAGAAAATGGTTTTAAAAGAATCCTAAAAAATGGATTTTCGTTAGAAAATGCACATTATAATTACATCCCAACGTATACAGCAGTTGGTCATACATCAATTTATACAGGTACAACACCAGCGAACCATGGAATAATTTCTAACAATTGGTATGATAAATATTTAAAGAAGTCCATTTATTGCGTAGATGATTCTACTTATACAACCATTGGTAATTTAAGTAATGCTGGTAAAAAGTCTCCTTTTAGATTGTTTACAAGCACAGTAACCGATCAATTGAAATTAGCACAAAATATGAGAGGGAAAACAATAGGTGTTGGTATAAAAGACAGATCTGCTATTTTACCTGCTGGCCATACAGCAGATGCTGCCTACTGGTTTTATGGTAAAAATGATGCTCAATGGATTAGTTCTTCTTTTTATATGGATAAATTACCAAAATGGGTAGTTGATTTTAACAACACTAAAAAAGTAGACGAATATTTAAAACAGCCTTGGAATACCCTATACGATATAAAAACGTACACAAATAGTATTGATGACGATAATATTTTTGAAGGTAAATTTATAGGTGAAAATACCACATCTTTTCCTCATGATATACCGAGTTTAAGAGCTCAAAATGGTAATTTTAATTTACTAAAAACTATACCAGCAGGAAATACTTATACAGCTGACTTTGCTAAGGCTGCAATTATTGGAGAAAATTTAGGTAAAAGTGAAGATACAGATTTTTTAGCCCTAAGCTTTTCATCAACAGATTATATAGGTCATAAATTTGGCCCAGCATCTAAAGAAATTGAAGACACCTATTTACGTTTTGATAAAGATTTGGCTGATTTATTAAGCTTTTTAGATAAGCAAGTTGGGAAAGACAAATACACAGTTTTTCTTACAGCAGATCATGCAGCTGTTCATGTACCTGCCTATTTACAATCTTTAAAAATTCCGGCTCATTATTTAAATTCATCTAAGCTTAAGGCAGGTATTTTAGCAATCACACAAAAATATTTCAACTCTGTAGAATTGATTGAAAATATTTCTAACTATCAAATATTTTTAAATAAAGAAAAGATCGAATCTATAGGATTTACCAAGGACCAAGTTGCGGAAAAATTAGTAGAAGAAATTGTTGAGTTTGAAGGAATTTATAAAGCTGTAACTGCAAAAACTTTACAAACTAGCCATTTTTCGGATGGAATTCTGAACTCCCTCCAAAATGGATACAACCAAAAACTATCTGGTGATGTTTTAATGGTTCCTTACCCAGCTACATTAACAGGCGGAAGAACAGGAACTTCTCATGGCTCTGGTTATTCTTATGATACTCACGTTCCTATTATTTTTTATGGAAATGGTATTGCATCTGGAATCTCTAAAAAACGATATAATATCATAGATATTGCACCAACGATTGCGAATTTATTACAAATTGAAGCTCCAAATTCGGCTACTGGTAAAATTATTGAGGAAGCTTTGCATCAATAATTTTATATCATATAAATTATAAACATCGGCTAAAAAAATAAAATCATTTTAAAATTTAGCCGATATTTTTATTTTTGAATCACTTTTGGTAAAAACACTTCTGCCATCATACAGCGCGCACTTCCTCCACCACATGTCTCTATTGTAGTTAAAGAACTAGATATAATTTGGCAATGTTTGTTGATTGCTGTTCTTTGATTTTGGGTCAAACAGTTATTTGCAGCTTGGCTCATCACTAAAAATCGTTCATTATTTTTCCCTAAAACTTGCAACATATTACCTGCAAAATGAGTTACCTGCTCTTCTGTAATATCAATAATTTGTTTTTTATTTTCTTTTAAATGTTTTAGCACATTTTTGCGTTCTTTTTTATCATCTATAGCAGACAGACAAACTACCGCAAAAGTTTCTGCAATACACATCATAACATTTGTATGATAAATTGCTTCTCTTTTATTGCCAACTGTTTGGTTTGCAGTAAAAATTATAGGTGAGTATTCAAAATCTTCGCAAAATTCTATAAACAATTCCTCATCAGCTCTTGGAGATAAAGCACAATACGCCTTTTTGTTTGTTCTATCTAAAACCATGCTTCCAGTACCTTCTAAGAAAATTTGTTCATCTTCTGCAGAGGTATAATCTACAATATTATTGATTAAAAACCCCTCTTTCTCCAAAGCCACTAAAATATCTTCTCGTCTTTCCAAACGTCTATTTTCTGCAAACATTGGGTAGATTACTGCTGTACCATCAGCATGAAAAGAAATCCAATTATTTGGAAAAACAGCATCTGGAGTATCAAATTCATGATTATCAGACACAACAATAACTTGAATACCAAAACTTTTTAATTTGGCTATAAAATTATCAAACTCCTGCTGAGCTTGAATATTTATCAAAGAATTTTTTAATTTTAACTCTTCTTGATAATAATTATTAACAGCAGTTTGCTCGTTCATCCTAAAACTTACAGGACGAATCATTAAAATTGTATTCGTAGTATGATGCATTTATTTTTGATTATTCCGCAAAACTATGCATAATTTAATTGATATTTTTTATAATTCATTAATTTAATTTTTAGGCTTAAACCATTAAGAAAATTCTTTCCCCCATCAAATTTTAAATTATAAAAACTGGTTTAAAAATATTTTTGTTTAACATTTATTTAATTTTATTTAACAAAACTACAAGATTAAAATGTTTAATGTTTGTTTAATTTTGATAAACAAAACTAAAATCAAAACTATGATAAATTTTATTAAAAAACTTTTTCCAATCTTATTATTGTCATTATTTATCTATTCATGTGATGATGACGACCCTGTTGTTCCTGAAACAAATACCATTGTTGATGTTGCTATTAATAGCAACCTTTCTAGTTTAGTTACTGCTGTAACAAGAGCTGATTTAGTTACAACATTAGCTGAGGGTGGAGACTTTACAGTTTTAGCCCCAACAAATGAGGCTTTTAATATTTTTTTAGAAGCTAACAATTTTGAATCTGTAAATGATGTTCCTGTTCCTTTATTAAGAAATATTCTTTTAAACCATGTAATATCAGGTAGATTTCAATCTACTGAATTAAGTACAAGTTATGCAAAAACTAATGCTATTAGTGATGCCTCTGGAACTAATATGTCTATCTACATTAATGTAGAAGATGGAGTTTCATTTAATGGAGTATCAAATGTTACCACTGCTAATGTCTTAGCAGATAATGGTGTTGTACATGTAGTTGACAGCGTTATTGGTTTACCTACTGTGGTTACCTTTGCTACAGCAGACCCTAATTTCGATAGCTTAGAAGCTGCATTAACAAGAGAAAGTGATTTTACTTATGTAGCAACCTTATCTACTAATGCATCTACGTCTCCTGCCCCATTCACTGTTTTTGCGCCAACAAACGAAGCTTTTACAAGTTTAATTAATGATGATTTACCTAATAGTGTATCAAGTTTAGGTGATATAGACACTGAAACTTTGAGATCAACCTTAAATACGCATGTTGTACCAGGTCTTAATGTATTAGAATCTAGTTTGTCAGATGACATGCCAGTATCAACTTTAGGAGGGGATTTAACAGTTAACATAACATCTGCTGGAGCAACTTTAACAGACTCAAATGATAGAATAAGCACCATAACTGCAACAGATATACAGGCTAATAATGGTGTTATTCACGTTATTAATAAAGTACTTTTAGAATAAAAAAAATAAAATTCATCAAAAAAACCTGCTGTACAGCAGGTTTTTTTAATCTCTAATTAAAGGTAATGTGGAACACCTTAATAAACCTTCTTGTTTTGCAATTTCTGCATAAGCTACTTCTTCTACAGTAAAACCATTTTTTTTGAGCCAAGTGTTTAATCTGGTAAAATTTTTCTCTGATATAATTACATCCTCAGAAATAGAAAAAATATTACTATTCATTTGGTACATTTCTTCTTTAGTGATTTCGAAAACATTTTCTTCTCCAAAAAAATTCAACAGCCATTCGTATTCACTTTCTACTAAAAATCCGTTTTTGTGTAATATTGCTTTGTCTTTTCCTATGGGTTGAAAACAGCAATCTAAATGAAGTGCATTTTCTTTTGGATTTGTGTTTGATTTTCTTAACTCAAAAGATTTTACTATTTTTTTTGGAAACAAGTTTTGCAATTCTTTAACAGCTGCAAAATTTGTTCTTGCCGTAATAAAATTCGGATAATCATCACCAGAATAGGTACCTACAAAAATATAATCATTCCATGGCATTACATCTCCACCTTCTACATGGCAATCTTCTGGTAAAACGATAATATTCTCTGGGGCAATTTGAGAAATCACTTGATTAATTGCTTTATACTCTTTTTCTCTATCAGGCAATATATTTGCCTCAATAAACTTATCCTCTATCACAAAAGCTATGTCTCTAGAAAATATTTGATTGTAATTTTCTATAACATCTGGCCGAAATATTTGAACATTATATTTTTTAAACACTTCAGCTACAGCTTCCATTTCTAAAACCATATCTTCCTCTTTAGGATATGTTCCTGCTAAAACATGCTCAATACTTTTAGGATCGTAGCAATCTTGAACCTTTGGTGTACCTCCATTACTTAGTGCTGTGCCTAAAATTACAGCTCTTAACCTTGAGGTTTCATTTTGAATATTTAGTCTTAGCATATTTAAGAATTAAAAAAAGCTTCATAAATTTATGAAGCTTTCAATTTTGTGTAAAAATAATACTATTTTTTATCTTTTTTCAATTTCTACAAATTCTCTATAGTTTTCACCAGTATAAATTTGTCTTGGACGACCAATTGGTTCTTTTTTCAATCTCATTTCTTTCCATTGAGCAATCCATCCTGGTAACCTTCCTAAAGCAAACATTACTGTAAACATTTCAACAGGAATTCCCATGGCTCTATAAATAATACCTGAATAGAAATCTACGTTAGGATACAATTTTCTATCCACAAAATAAGGATCATTTAAAGCTTCTTGCTCTAATCCTTTTGCAATTTCTAAAATAGGATCACTAACTCCTAAATCATTTAACACTTCATCTGCAGCTTTTTTGATAATTTTTGCTCTAGGATCGAAATTTTTATACACTCTATGCCCAAAACCCATTAACCTAAAAGGATCATTTTTATCTTTAGCCTTCGCCATGTACTTTTTGGTATCTCCACCATCTTCCTTAATTGCTTCCAACATTTCTAATACAGCTTGGTTTGCACCACCATGTAAAGGTCCCCAAAGTGCTGAAATACCAGCAGAAAGTGACGCAAATAAACCAGCATGAGATGAACCTACTATTCTTACTGTAGATGTAGAACAGTTTTGCTCATGATCTGCATGTAAAATTAACAATTTATCTAAAGCATCTTTAACAATAGGATTAATTACAAAATCTTCGTTAGGTTGCTTAAACATCATGTACATAAGGTTTTCTACATATCCTAAATTTTTTCTTCCATAATTTAAGTGTAATCCTTGCTTTTTACGCATTGTCCAAGCCACTAAAACAGGAAATTTACCTAAAATTCTAACAATGGCATGATACATATCTTCTCTAGATTCAATATTCACTGAAGCCGGATTAAATGCAGTTAAAGCACTTGTTAAAGAAGATAAAACTCCCATAGGGTGTGCATTTCTTGGAAACGCCTCTATAATTTTTCTTACATCATCATCTACTAAAGAATGCTTTCTAATATCTGAATGGAATTTTTCTAACTCTTCTGTAGTTGGTAAATCTCCAAAAATTAATGCATAAGCAGTTTCTAAGAAGTCTGCTTTTTCTGCCAATTCTTCAATGGAATAACCTCTGTATCTCAAAACACCTTTTTCACCATCTAAAAAAGTTATCGCACTTTCACATGATCCAGTGTTTTTATATCCAGGGTCAATGGTAATGACTCCATTCGTAGCAGATCGCAGTGTTTTTATATCAATTGCGACTTCATTTTCAGTTCCTTTTACAAGTGGAAACTCATATAAATTTTCTCCTATCTGTAATTTTGCGATATCTGGCATTTATTGATTTTTTTAAAAAAATTGTTAGTGTTGCGAAGATACCAAATTATTGAAGATTTTAAAGCTGAAAATAGATAGATTTTAAATATTAAAAAATAAGGTTAATCGATTAAGCAAAATATGTAGTAAAAAATAAAAACCTTGCGAATTATCACAAGGTTTTAATGTTTAAGGTTATAACTTTTAATTAGATTTTAAAAGCATTTTCTTGAGGAAAGTAAGCTGTTTCTGCTAATTCCTCTTCAATTCTTAACAATTGATTGTATTTTGCCATTCTGTCTGAACGAGATGCTGAACCTGTTTTAATTTGGCCACAATTTAATGCAACAGCTAAATCTGCTATAGTATTATCTTCTGTTTCTCCAGATCTGTGAGACATTACAGAAGTATAACCTGCATTTTTAGCCATATTTACAGCAGCAATAGTTTCTGTTAAACTACCAATCTGATTAACTTTAATTAAGATAGAGTTTGCAATATTATTTTCAATACCTCTTGATAAACGCTCTACGTTTGTAACAAATAAATCATCACCTACTAGTTGAACTTTATCCCCAATTTTTTCTGTTAGATATTTCCAACCATCCCAGTCATTCTCATCCATACCATCTTCTATAGATATAATTGGATAGTTTGCTGCTAATTCAGCTAAATAATCTGCTTGTTCTTGGCTAGTTCTTACCACACCTTTACTTCCTTCAAATTTTGTATAATCGTAAGCACCATCAACATAAAATTCTGCTGCTGCACAATCTAAAGCAATTTTTACTTCATCACCAAAAGAATAACCTGCATTTTTTACAGCTAAAGCAATTGTATCTAAAGCATCTTCTGTACCATCTAATGTTGGTGCAAAACCTCCTTCATCACCAACAGCTGTAGATAAGTTTCTATCGTGTAAAACTTTCTTTAAATTATGGAAGATTTCAGAACCCATTTTCATAGCTTCTGTAAAATTTTTAGCTTTTACCGGCATTATCATAAATTCTTGAAATGCGATTGGAGCATCTGAATGAGAACCTCCATTAATGATATTCATCATTGGAACTGGAAGAGTATTTGCAGAAACACCACCTACATATCTATACAAAGGCATACCTAATTCATTTGCTGCTGCTTTTGCTGCTGCTAAAGAAACTCCTAAAATTGCATTGGCTCCTAATTTTGATTTATTTGGTGTACCATCTAAATCTATCATTAATTGATCAATTGCATTTTGTTCAAAAACAGAAGTACCTAATAATTCCTCAGCAATAATATTGTTAACATTATCAACAGCTTTCAAAACTCCTTTACCCATGTAATCTTTTCCTCCATCTCTCAATTCTACTGCTTCGTGTTCTCCTGTAGAAGCTCCAGAAGGTACTGCTGCTCTTCCTAAAATTCCGTTTTCCGTTGTTACATCTACCTCTACAGTTGGGTTACCTCTTGAATCGAAAATTTGACGTGCGTGAACGCTAATAATAATGCTCATTTTTTATTTTTTTATTGGTTTAATTAATTTTTATTTTACTTTGCTAATTTACGAAAACTAGCAAGGATTTAACAATTTGTATTTAATTAATTACGAAAACGATTCCTATTAAAACTAAAAAACCCACTCAGTAAACTGAGTGGGAAAATTGCTATGAAAAAGAATGTGATTTTTCAATCACAATGCAAATATAGATTGAATATTTAAATAATCAATAAAAAAATGGTGAATAACGATAAAGAGTCGTTGAGTAACCATTAAATTACGACAAAACTTTCTTTGACTCTAAAATATTATTGATAAATTGATCGAATAAGTATTCAGAATCATGTGGCCCAGGACTTGCCTCTGGGTGATATTGGACAGAAAACACATTTTTATCTTTTAAACGAATACCTGCAACAGTATGATCATTTAAATGAACATGTGTTATTTCTACATTATTATTAGCTTCGGTTTCTTCCCTATTAATTGCAAAACCGTGGTTTTGAGAAGTAATTTCCCCTTTACTAGTTAACAAATTTTTTACAGGATGATTTATTCCTCTATGCCCATTATGCATTTTATAGGTAGAAATTCCTTGTGATAATGCAATAACCTGATGCCCTAAACATATACCAAATAATGGTAAGTTTTTATCAATAATTTCCTTTGCTACTGCCTGAGCTTCTAACAAAGGTTCAGGATCTCCAGGGCCATTGGAAATAAAATATCCATCAGGATTAAATGAAGCTAAATCTTTAAACGATGAATTGTAAGGGAAAACTTTAATATAAGCGCCTCTTTTCGCTAAATTTCGTAAAATATTCTTTTTAATACCAATATCTAAGGCAGCTATTTTAATTTCAGCATTACTATCACCAACATAATAAGGTTTATCTGTAGATACTTTAGACGCTAACTCTAAACCTTCCATGCTTGGTACGTTATTTAACTTCTTTTTAAGCACATCAATATTATGAATATCGGTTGAAATAATGGCATTCATTGCTCCATTATCTCTTATGTAAGCAACTAAAGCTCTTGTATCTACATCAGAGATAGCCACAAGATTATGCTTTGTAAACCAATTTTTTAGATTGCCATCAGAATCCACTCTTGAATGTGTAAAACTAAAATTTCTACAAATTAAACCTGAGATTTTTATTCCATCAGATTCTACTTCATTGTCATTTACTCCATAATTACCTATATGTGCATTTGTAGTAACCATTAATTGGCCAAAATAAGAAGGATCAGTAAAAATTTCTTGATAACCTGTCATACCAGTATTAAAACAAATTTCTCCTGTTGATGTCCCCTCTACCCCAACAGATTTACCGTAAAAAATTGTTCCGTCTGCTAATAAAACTAAAGCTTTTTTTCTTGTTTGATATTTCATTGATAACTATTGTATTTCTATGAGCCAAATTTACGAATTATTAACCTTATGGCTCACAATATGTGATTTCGTTTTTAACTAAATTATTAAGTTCAAAATTGAGATGAACATAAAAAAAGGGATAAACGCAAACGTTTATCCCTTTTATATTTATTAAAAAATTCTCATTTTTTATTCTTCAGATTTTTCTTCTGTTGCTTTGTCTTCTACTTGTGAAGTTGTTTCAGCTTTTTTACTTCCACCTCTTCTACTTCTTCTTGTAGATTTTTTAGCCTTAGCACCTTTTGGATTGTAAATTTCGTTATAATCAACCAATTCAACCATAGCCATAGGAGCATTATCACCTTGACGATTTCCTAATTTGATAATACGAACATAACCTCCTGGTCTGTCTGCTACTTTTACAGAAACTTCTCTAAAAAGCTCTGTAACAGCATACTTATTTCTTAAATAAGAGAATACAATACGTCTGTTATGAGTTGTATCTGCTTTAGATTTAGTAATTAATGGCTCAACAAAAACTCTTAATGCTTTTGCTTTTGCAACTGTAGTATTAATACGCTTATGTTCAATTAAAGAACAAGCCATATTTGCTAACATCGCCTTTCTGTGCGCTGTTTTTCTACCTAAATGATTGTGTTTTTTTCCGTGTCTCATTTCTGACGTTTATTTTCTTCATCTTGCTTCGAACCTCTTTGGTGAGCAAACTATGAAAAGATTAATAATTTATATTCTCTAGAACTAATTAAATTAGTCTCTATCTAATTTGTACTTTGTTAAATCCATACCAAAACTTAGGCCTTTTACAATCACCAACTCTTCTAATTCGGTTAATGATTTTTTACCAAAGTTTCTGAACTTCATTAAATCACTTTTATTAAACGATACTAAATCTCCTAAGGTATCTACCTCTGCAGCTTTTAAACAATTTAAAGCTCTAACAGATAAATCCATATCAATTAATCTCGTTTTTAAAAGTTGACGCATGTGTAATGATTCTTCATCATATGTTTCTGTTTGTGCAATTTCATCTGCCTCTAAAGTAATACGCTCATCAGAGAATAACATAAAGTGGTGGATTAATATTTTTGCAGCTTCAGTTAATGCATCTTTTGGATTTATTGAACCATCAGTATCGATATCAAATACCAATTTTTCATAATCCGTTTTTTGCTCTACACGAAAATTTTCAATAGCGTATTTTACGTTCTTGATTGGTGTGTAAATTGAATCTGTAAAGATTGTACCTATAGGTGCAGTAGCTTTTTTATTTTCTTCTGCAGGTACAAAACCTCTACCTTTTTCAATGGTAATTTCTGCATTTAATTTCACAGATTTCTCCATATTACAGATCACTAAATCTGGATTTAGAACCTGAAAACCTGAAATAAACTTCTGTAAATCTCCAGCTGTAAATTGCTCTTGACCAGATACTGATACAGAAACAGTTTCTCTGTCTGTTTCATCTATTTGTTTCTTAAAACGAACTTGTTTTAAGTTTAAGATAATTTCTGTTACATCTTCTACAATACCAGGTACTGTTGAAAACTCATGCTCTACACCATCTACTCTTAAAGATGTGATTGCAAAACCTTCTAAAGATGATAATAAAACCCTTCTTAAAGCATTACCTACTGTTAAACCAAAACCTGGTTCTAAAGGTCTGAACTCAAATCTACCAGAAAAATCTGTAGATTCAATCATGATTACTTTATCTGGTTTCTGAAAATTTAAAATTGCCATTATTTTTCTTCGTTTTAATTGTTATTTAGTTGCGCGGTTTACAAGTTTGAAGAAGTACAAATAAACCCTTTGGCCAAATACCAATGTGATTAAATTTATTATTTAGAATATAATTCTACTATTAATTGCTCTTTAATGTTTTCTGGAATTTGTAATCTTTCAGGAGTTTTAACAAAAGTTCCAGTTTTGGTATCATTATTAAAAGTTAACCATTCAAAAACATTATTTGTAGACGCTAATGCATCTTCAATAGCAACTAAAGATTTAGATTTTTCTCTAACAGCAACCACATCACCTTCTTTAAGACTATAAGATGGTACGTTTACGATTTCACCATTTACGGTAATATGTCTGTGAGAAACTAGTTGACGAGCTCCACTTCTTGATTTAGAAATTCCCATTCTGTAAACAACGTTATCCAAACGAGATTCACATAATTGTAATAAAATTTCACCAGTAATTCCTTGAGAAGCAGATGCTTTTTTAAATAAGTTACTGAATTGACGCTCTAAAATACCATAGGTATATTTCGCTTTTTGCTTCTCCATTAATTGAGTAGCATATTCAGATTTTTTTCCTCTTCTTCTTGCATTTCCATGCTGTCCTGGAGGAAAGTTTCTTTTTTCGAAGTTTTTGTCTTCGCCGAAAATTGCTTCACCAAATTTACGAGCAATTTTAGTTTTTGGTCCTGTGTATCTTGCCATTTCTTATTTGTTATAGATAGGGATTATGAATTAAGGCTTATCCTTCGCTAATCGTATTCCTATCAAGTTAAAATATAATTAATTTTAATAATGAGATTACTGAAACAAGTTCAGTATTTAATTTACATTTAATGTAAATTATACTCTTCTTCTTTTAGGTGGACGACATCCATTGTGAGGAATTGGGGTAACATCAATAATTTCTGTTACTTCGATACCTGCATTATGAATAGATCTTATTGCAGATTCTCTACCATTACCTGGACCTTTTACGAAAACTTTCACTTTACGTAAACCTGCTTCTTTTGCCACATTTGCACAATCTTCTGCTGCTAATTGAGCTGCATATGGAGTATTCTTTTTAGAACCTCTAAAACCCATTTTCCCTGCAGATGACCAAGAAATTACGTCACCTTTTTTGTTTGTTAAAGAAATTATGATGTTGTTGAAAGAGGCTGTTACGTGTGCCTCACCAATTGCATCAACAATTACTTTACGTTTTTTTGAACTTGCTTTTGCCATAATATAAATGTTTAGTTATTATATTTAGTAAGTTGTATTTGTAAATACGGCACACTAAACCATAACTAGGTTAATCACTAACTTATTTTTTCTTGTTAGCTACAGTTTTTCTCTTACCTTTTCTAGTACGAGAATTATTTTTTGTTCTTTGACCTCTTAAAGGAAGACCTAACCTATGACGAATTCCTCTTTGGCATCCAATATCCATTAAACGCTTAATGTTTATTTGAACTTCTGAACGTAATTCACCTTCGATGGTAAAAGTACCAACTTGCTCTCTAATTGCTGCGATTTGATCATCTGTCCAATCTTGAACTTTGATACTTTCATCAACTTTTGCTTCTGCTAAAATTTTTTTAGCTCTGCTGTTCCCTATACCAAAGATGTAAGTTAAAGCAATAACTCCTCTTTTATTCTTTGGAATATCAATACCTGCTATTCTTGCCATTACCCTTGTCTTTGTTTAAATCTAGGATTTTGTTTATTAATCACATATAATCTACCTTTTCTGCGTACTATTTTGCAGTCGGCACTTCTTTTTTTAACTGATGCTCTAACTTTCATCGTTTCTAATTTTTATTTAAAAATTAAAAGACTAAAAATAATCCTTCAATCTTCTAATTATTTAATTTTTAATATCTATAAGTTATTCTCGCTTTCGATAAATCGTAAGGACTCAT
>NZ_CBFHZT010000040.1:0-23010 GCF_965660385.1 Polaribacter sp. | reverse complement strand
CCAGTTTGTAATCCGAATGTTGATTTTTCTACACTTGGGTTTTGTGATTTTGCGATGAATGTTAGTCCGCAAAAAATTAATGTAATTAAAGTTTTTTTCATGATAATATTTTTTAAATTTAGATTTGAGTAAATTTTTAAATATGATTTTTAATTGATAAGATTAACTTTTTAGTTATATTATGAAGTTGATTTTGAATAATCAATTAGAGATAATTATTTTGTAATAATGTTTTAGCCCTATTAGGTTAGTAAATATTGATTACAAGATTTTTTAGAAGTGTTATCCTATATAATACAGTAATGTGTATTTATTTTGTTAATTTATTTAAAGACATATCTAAACCCTACATGTATTAATAAACCATTCGCATAAATTGGGTTTCCAACGACTTTATCCGCTGTTGCACCTGTACCAACTCCTCCTATTTCAATGAAGTAATTCGAAGATTTATCCATAAAAAATTCAAATCCGAATAACCCATACCCCCCAAAAACAGTACTTTCTGACGAAAATTTATTGGACGGAAGCAACATTGTCACTCCCCCTTCACCATACAGTCGAATAAATTCACCAATGTTCCCAGCAACTCCAAGAACCCCAAGTGACATGCTCGAATATGGAGTCCAAGTAGTGGTATTGACGTTTTTTAAATGTTCGTTGAATAGCAAGTTTGCTCTTACTCGCAAGGCGACTTGCTTTTGAGCAAAAAATGGACTTGTAAAATTTACCCCTAACCCAAAGTCACGCTGATTTTGCTTGAGGTGAAAACCTAGCCCCCAATTTGAGTTTATTTCTTTTCTTTCTTGTGCGCAGGTACCTGTAGCGATCCCACCTATTAAGATTAGGGGAAACAAAACTAAAATTATGTTTTTCATATAATTGAACATGCGTTTAATTAGTATTTATGCTCTACATTAAACTTAAAACCAGCTAAAACCTACTCCTACATTAAAAATTAGGGCATCTCTATGTACATCACCATCTAAAGACGCATGACCTAGAACTAATTTTGATTGCACATTAAGGGCAAAGTTTTTCTTTTTATATATTTCGTAACCTGTACTTGCCATTACAGCACAACCAAAGTTCCAATCGTCATTTACATTGTCTTTAATATCGTATAATGCTGGTGAGTCTATGGCTAAACCAATACCTCCATGAATCCACCATTTATCTTTTACCCAATATTGCACAGAAGGTATGAAGCCACCAAAATTTCTATCATTATCCTGAAATTCATAAATATTTCCTGGCATAGCTATCGTAATTGCTAATTTTTCATTTAACATATACCCTAACTTTAGGTCTGGAAAAACAAAGGTTCCTTGAGATTTATCAAAGGTTTGCATCCCTGCACTATCTTCTATACTGATAATACCTCCACCTACTGTAAATTCAAACATGAATCCTTCTTTTTGGTTTGTTTTTTCTGTCTTTGTGTTTTGTGCATAGGTGATACTAGATACGAATGCAAAGGCCACAAAAGCCATTCTTACTAAAATTTGTTTTTTGATTGTTTTCATTTTAATTGATTTCATAGTTGTTCGTTTTTTGATTATTAAAATTGATGTTTATTATTATTCACAGCAAAATTGAATAATGTGAAGGGGTTAAAAGTTCGTATTTTGAAATTGGAACAAGTTTTCCTTATCACTCTTTCGTTTTGAGGTCAAAAACTAATTTAGCATCTACCCAAAAAATATCTACATTTTCATAGTTTTCGGATCCTACATTTCTACTAAAGAAAAGGTATCTGCCATCTGGTGTTATACTTGCTGAAGCTTCCCAAGCGTTCGTATTTATTTTATCACCCAAATTAATGGCATTACCCCATGTACCATCTTTTTGTTTAAAACTGATATAAATATCAGAATCCCCAAAACCATCTTCTCTTTTAGCATCAAATAATAAATATGATTCATCTGGGGCTATAAAAGGATGACTTAAATAGGTGCCTGTGTTTATTGTCTTGGGTAAAGCTTTAGGTTCTTCATATTTGCCATTGATTAATCGCGAATAGCGAATTGGAAATACTAGATCATTTTCTTTATAGGTATCAAAATAATAGGTGCCGTTTGCAGATTCTGAAAGACGCATAATATACATAGAATCATTACTTACAATAGGAGGTTCAAGGCTTTGTAATTCGGACCATCCAGATTTCGTTTTTTCTAGATAACGGTCACCTAAATGCATGGTTTTACCGTCTGGAGATATTACAGGTCGCCCTATCCATGGAGATACTATTTCCGATTTATCCCATTCGCCATTAGTGTCATTGTATTTGTATTCGTAAAAAGCTGATGTTTTATTTTCCTCTCCTCTTCTAATAAAATAAAACGCTTTCATATCTGGGGTGAATGCACTATTGACTTCATACAAATCTGTAGATACAAGATCTGGCGCAAATGGTATAGGCGTTAAACCTGGTGGTTTTTGTCCTAAATATGGGGTTTTAAAGTTTGGTATATGATTATTTGGAGTTTGGCTTTTTTTTGTATTGCAAGATTGTAAAAAAAGTATTCCGACGATTAGAATGATATGATATGTTTTTTTCATTTTAATATTATAATAATTACTGTTTATGCTTTAGATTTTTAATGGCTTCAGCATCCACCCAAAAAATATCTGCTTTGTTACCACCATAAGATCTGTGAAAGAAAAAGTACTTTCCGTCAGGAGAAATGCTGCCATACGCATCTTCAAACTCTGTATTTATTTTGTCACCTAAATTTATTGCAGGACCCCAAGAATTATCTTGTTGACGAAAAGAGATGTACAAGTCTGAATCTCCATATCCATCATCTCGTTGATCATCCCAAATGATATAAGATTCGTCAGGCGCAATAAACGGGTGTGCATTCCATACACCAACATCTAAGTTTAATGTTTTAGGTTCTTCATATTTACCATTAATTAAACGCGAATAACGTAATGGACCATTTTTACTAGCTTCATCAAAATAACACGTACCATTCGATGCTGCTGTAAGTCGCATAATAGGAAATTTATTAAAAGGAGCACCAAGTGGCTTTACAGCAGACCAGCCAGAGGCATTTTTTGTTCTGTAGTTTCTTCCTAAATGCATGGTGTTCCCATTTGGAGCAATGAATGGTTCGCCTGATTTTGGTGCGATAACGGATTCAACCCACTTATCCTCTTTGAGCTCTACAGCTACTAAAGCATTATTTTCATATTTACCTCCTCTTCTTCGGAAATAAAAGGTTTTTAAATCGTTTGATATCGCTAATTCAGCTTCCCTGTACTCTGTTTTTATGATTTCTGGTGCAAATAGTTCTGGCTCTTTACCTGGAGGATTTTGACCGAGATAAATTTCTTCTGAACTTATCTCCTTACCAACTTTTGATTTTTGTGCTTTATTGTTGCAAGCAATACTAGTGAACAGTATTACAAAGGGAAGTAAATACTGTGATATTTTCATGTTTATATTTTTTTAAATTAACTCTTTTAATTAAAAGCCAGATTCCAATTACCAGCTCAAATAATGCCCTAATGCCTTTATTAATATTGACTATTTTGAATGTTTAGTGCATTTAAGTGCAGACCATAATAAACTTGATTTTTATTTCTACAAATATCTATCAAGAAGCAAAAGGCCTCTAAATACTTATGGAGTATTATATATAAAGTTTGATGTTAGATTGAAAATTATGATGCAGTTCTATAAATTATGATGCAAAACCAAGATTTCTTGTATTAAATTTCCTTGTTTTTTGATTGATTGATTTGAATTCATTTTTTTTGGTCTGTGATTGATTTTGTAATCTCAGTTGTTACATTTCCTGTATGTAAGGTTGTTTTACTTTCTATTAATAGGATTGTACATTCTTTATTTGATGAAACTTTATGCATTAAACCTTTAGGAACCACAAATACATCTCCTACTTGCATGGTAAAGGGTTCTTGACACTCTAATCCCATAACCAATGAACCTTCCAGAATGTAGAACAACTCGTCTTCATTTTCATGGGAATGCCAAGGGACTTTATCGCCCTTTATTTTGGCGATTTTCACATATTCATTATTGACTTGGGCTATTATTTTTGGCGAATAATAGGAGTGTAATTTTTTAATTTGATCATTTACGTTTACCATGTTGTACCTATATTCTACAAAGGATTATGTAAGGTTAGTGTTATGATTTTCTATTAGTACTGTATTCTAATGCGGCACCTATGGCTATCCCTAAAACAAACCATAACTGCATGTTTGAGGTTAAATAGCCCACTACTGTTCCTAAAATAATTCCTAAACCTAATTTTACGCCTTTTTTACTTTTTTTAGTTTTCATTTTTTCCATTGTTGGTATTATTAATTGATTTATGATAAAATTACAATAGCTACATATATTAAAAGTCCTATTTTATAAATCCGAACGACTTAATCAATATGCTCTAAAACCCAACTCGAAATTTTCTTTAATGCAATAGGAAATTACACACGCTATTACTACTGGCTTATCCTAAATTTATTTTACCAATTGTTCAATTTTCTTTAACTGACCTGTTATTGAGTTTATTAAATTAGTGTTATTTTCTTTCTTCGCCAGTTTAAACCCATTAATTAGAATATTCTCAGCTTGCTCATAATCTTTTATTTTAATCAACACATCGGCATAGCTATCGTGGGCATTGGCAGATTTAGGAAAAAGCTCCAAGTTTAGTTTAAAAACACTTTTAGCGTCTAAGTATTTCTCTTGTTGAAATAACCAATAGCCAATTGTGTTTAATTCACTTTCTAATGCTTCAACATCCTGACTCTGTTGTACTTGTCTTTTTAGGTTTGCAATTGCTTTCGATCCTTCTTTGTTAGCATACTCTTGTTTAAACTGCCAAATAAGAGGCATTGCTACTACTCTTGTTTCAAGCAATTTAAGAATTGCTGTTTTCAATTCAAACAATGTGTTTTTATTGCTATCATTTGACATCAAAATTATAAATATATCATCCTCAAAATTATGATACTTTATCGCATGGTGTGTAGGCCAACTACTGCCATCGTGCTCCCAGTAACTTATCTCTCCATCGTTATTAAGGTAAAATCTACCAAAATCAAAATAAGCTCTATTACTACTGCCAGAATGTTTATCTCCTGAAAGTACTTCCTTCAGCGAATTACTTTTTATAATTTTATCATTCCAAAGCGACTTTTCGAAGTTGTAAAGATCTAATGGTGTGGCGTAATAAGAAATAGCTTTTAGTGCATTGGGATCTTCATGATAAGTAATTTGATTGGTAAGCGTATTCATTCCGATGGGCTGAATAGCAGTTGGCATATTTGCTTTTCTTAATATTTCTTGAGTTACAAAATCCTGAAAGGGCATTCCTGTTATTGCCTCGACCACATAGCTTCTTATAACAATATTCATATTAGTATAAAGAAACCCATTTCCAGAAGGAAAGGCCAACTCCTTAACTGCGTTTATTTGTGCATTAACATCTTCTGATTCAATCCCAATAAACCAATTAAGACTTGGTAAACCAGAAGTATGCGTCATAATATTTTCAATTGTTATCTCCTTACTCCAATTAGGAAGTGAAGTCACATACTTACTCACTTTATCTTGGTAATTAAGTTTTTCATCTTCAACTAACTTCATAATCGCTAATGTCGAAAACTCCTTACCTATAGATCCTGTAGAAAATAAATGTTTTTCAGTTAAAGGCGTATTTTTATGTTTGTCAGCAAAGCCTATTTGTTTGAAATACAAAATTTTCTCACTATTCCCCACTAACACACTGCCATTAAAGCCTACCATTTGATTAGCGGCTTTAATTAGCTGATTAAATTCTGAGTGATTGATCTTCTCATCTACAACCGTACATTGGGTACTAACAAAAACGCATAGTAATAAGACACTTATTTTTTTTACTAGAATTCTATTAGAGTTTTGCTTAATTAAATTTTTCATTTTTTTAATAAAAAAATGTTGTTTGGATTGTCTGTATTCTCATTTAATTTATGATAAAACTACAATAGCTTCATATATGAAAAGTCCTATTTTATAAATCAGAACGACTTAATTGATATGCTCTAAAACCCAACTTGAAATTTCTTTTAATGCTATTGGGGAAAACGTTTGTTCAATTTTTCTATATTCATCCATCTTTCCTGTATCACATTCCTGAAAAAAGTGGTTTAAATTTTCCAATTCAAGTATCTTGTAATCTTTGTTGCCACCTTTAATCAAAGCTTGACGTATGCCATTTTGATTTATTTTGGCATTCACCTGGGTGTCTTTACTTCCATTTAAAGACAAGACTGGGATTTGTAATTTTTCTATTTCATCAGCAGGATTGTATTGTAAAAAATAACGCGACCAAGGTTTAATACTTGTATTTACTTGATTACTTATAAATGCATTGATATTTTTCTCTGGCACATTTAAATCACTCAATATTGGCCTTAAAAAATTGTCATAGTGTGCAATTAATTCTGTTTTAATTTCTGACTCACTTTTATCAGAAGTAACAATAGCGATGGCTTTTCTCGCGTTTTCCTCATAGGCTTTCTCATCTTTCACTGGAAACTGACGTAAGGTTTTAGACTGTATTACCGATAATTCTGCTCCAGAGATTCCAGTAGAGGCTAGCAACACCATAAAAGCAACATCGTTTGAATTATTTGCTGCTAATGGTGCAATAATTCCACCCTCACTATGCCCAACTAATCCAATATTCTTTTTATCTACTTCCTTTCTGGTTTTTAGGTAAGCTATAGCACTTAATACATCTTTAGAAAAATCTTCAGTGGTTGCGCTACCAAAATCACCTGTAGATTCTCCCTGACCACGGTCATCAAAGCGCAACACCCCAATGCCTTGTTTTGTAAGATGATCTGCCAATACTAAAAAGGGTTTGTGTCCCATAAAAGTTTCATCTCGGTCCTGTGGACCACTTCCGCTAATTAAAATGACTACTGGAAACTTGCCTTTATTATTTGGTAAGGTTAATGTACCTGCTAAAGATATATTGGCTTCCTTATTTGGGAACATGACTTCCTCTTCATAATAAGGATAAGGTTTTACTGGTTCTTGAGGTCTGCGTTGGTCTGCTACTTCTAAAGCACCTTTCTTTAAATTTAGTGCCATTTCTATACCGCCTTCTTTATAGTGCCCTTCAAATTGTTGCAATTCACTATTGAAGTCTGCTATATAGGACATCCCCAAATTTGAACCATCAATGGTTAGTTTTCCATTTGTAAACGTTGTTACTGCTGGTTTCATACCAGAAATTCTAAATGTAGGTATATTCATTATTGCAGAATATTTCCCATTTTCCTGTTTGATATTAAATATAAATGTGATTTCCTTGTCACCCCTTTTAGTTTTTCCGCTCCAATCTCCTGATATATCTTGAGAAAATACGCTTGCTATGGATAGTGTAAGTATTAATGTAATTGATATAATTGTTTTCATTTTAGGTTGTTTTTTTCTTGTCGAAAATTATTCGACTATTTATTTTTAAAATAAATACTGTGATTTTTTGTGTTTCTAGTACTACTAATTATAGCACATTTCCAGCTTCTTTAGCTTGCGCGTCTTTGCTACGACCCATAATTGAACCCACTAGCATGCCACCAATTAATCCTAAAGAAATGCCTAGTGAGCGTTCTAGGTTATGTAAAATAGCTACTCCAAATAATAAACCAAATGATAATCCTAAGCCGCTATATAAAGTCGTGTAATACCCTTTTGGGATTAAGGAAAATGTATCTTTCAAATATTTTTTGAAAACACTCAGGGATTTTTTAAAATATTTTTTTCTATTCTCAGGATTCGATGTTAAGTTTAAATGATCCAATTCTGTTTCTAAAGATTGAATTTTAGTATCGGATAAATTTTTAGCTTCTAAACTGGTTATAATTTGAATAAATTCTTGGTAAATCTTTATCTCAGATTTACTACTTGTCTCAGCTTCTAAATTTTCAAAAAAGTTAATTACATTTTTTAGTGTCATAATATTTACTGTTTTCTTGGTTAGTGGCAGCAATCAAAAAATATTACATGCGACACCTGTTTTTTTTGAAATAAATTAGAAATCAAATGTTTATAAGGCTTAAAGCGCTTTTTAACTTCTTAAACTTTCTATATCTGTCATCAATTCATCTAGTTTTCTGAACACCCTTCCATAAACGATGTTTAAATCCCATTTATAAATCCGACCACCAAAATACGCCAGTAACACTAAAATTATAGATACCATCACGATGCCTATTAATGGTATTCCAAATATGAGATAGATATCAGGAAAGCCTTTGAGAACTTCAGTTACTAATCTTTCTCCTAAAGGCATACCTTGGGCATCTTTAAACCAAAAC
This sequence comes from Polaribacter sp., assembly GCF_965660385.1. GTDB lineage: Bacteria > Bacteroidota > Bacteroidia > Flavobacteriales > Flavobacteriaceae > Polaribacter. The sequence continues at coordinate 14,667 of NZ_CBFHZT010000040.1, read as the reverse complement.
CCTAAAATCAATGAGATAAATATCATTGGGTACAAAACTCTTGAGAATTTCTTATTTATCGATATCTGATTATTTTTCCATTGGTTAAATGCCTTTAAATATTGATAACTACTGTCACCCAAATCTATTTGCTCTAAATCATTTAATAACTTCTTATTGAAATATACAAGAACCGAAAGCATAACAAAAAATATTATACCTGTTATTGGTATTCCGATAAAATATGAGACCACTAAAAAAGCAAATGAGAATACCACAATTGCAATTAAATTGATGCGAAACATTCTTTTAAACTTATCAATGATATGAATTGATTTTTGATTGTATAGATTGCTTATTTTTGGTGCTACTAATGCATCTCTTTCAAGAAAACCTTCTTTCCATATGTTTTCAATTGATTTTTCCATCTAGTATTTTTTTTAATCTATTTTTAATTCTTTTAACTCGTACACCAATATTATTAGGATTTGTTCCTATAATTTCAGCAATTTCCTTTTGCGATTTTTCTTCTAAATACAGCATTATAACGGCTCTGTCAATTTCTGATAGTTTTCTAATGGCATCATATAATAAATTTAGAGATTCGTTTGAAAAAGCATAATTATCTTCAGTTTGTTCCGCAGTTATAGAATCAGAAACAAAATGTTGTACCTTATTTTTCTTCTTCTTGAGTAAGGTTAAACAAACGTTTAATGAAATGCGATACACCCAAGTACTCCATTGCGATTCTTCTCGAAATTTATCCTTACTCCTCCAAATTTGCAAACATACTTCTTGGTAATAATCTTCAAAATCTGCTTGTGAGTTGGTATAGGCTCTGCATAATTTGATGATGATTCCTGCAAATGGTAAAATAGATGTTTTATAAAAATCGCTACTCAATATATGGTGTTTTAATTTATTAGTATCTGAATCTTTAAAATATTACAGCCAAATGCAAAATATATATAGTGTATTACTAAGATTAATATTATAAAGCTTTACTATTCCTATACCTTAGCATTAAACATATTTTTTGTTAATATTTATATCATTGTAATTGCGTTATTGTTCAATTTATCATATAATTTAACGAAGTAAAATTATTTGTAAACTAAAGAACAAGGGTCCTATTTTATAAATAAGAACAAATTTTTAGTTAGATATCGAAACAAGGAAACTATTAAATATAACAGTCTACATAAAAAATTAGCAAGTGTAGTTTTAACAAAGAAATTTATTTGCTTTTAAAAGAAAAAATGAAATGTCTCCAAAAACCCCTTATCCAAGAGCCAATTTTCCAAAAAAGGCACTAATTAGTTAAAATTAATTTTATCTAATTTCTAAAAATAGGTTCACTAAAAATTGAGCAGTTCCATAACATTTCTTTTGTATGTTTGACCTATAGGAATTTTATGTTCTTTAATTATAATTTGATTCCCTTCAATATATTTTATTTTATCAATGGCAACAATGAATGATTTGTGGACACGTAAAAAGTTTGAAGCATCTAAAGTATTTTCATAGACTGATATTTTTTGATGACTAACAATTTTTTCATTTTTTAAGAAAAGTTTGGTATAATTACCATAGGCTTCAATAAAAAGAATATCATTTAAATTAATATGATGATGTTTTTTATCGCCTTTTACAAAAAAACGATTAGTATTTGAATATTTTGAAACTTCTGAAATTTTTGTTTTTGTTGTTTTAACTTCTGAAACTCTATTAATAGCTTTTACCAAACGATTAAAGCTGAATGGTTTTAATATATAATCAACGACATTTAAATCAAAACCTTCTAATGCATGTTCTTTATAAGCTGTTGTTACTATTGTCTTTGGAGGATTAACTAATGTTCTTAAAAATTCTAATCCATTTAACTTAGGCATATTGACGTCTAAAAACATGAAATCTACACTATTGTTATTCAAGTATTGCATTGCTTCTATTGCATTATAACAATTGTATTCTAATTGCACATTTGGTAGCATACTACAAAACTCTTCGATAATTTCATGAGCGAGTGGCTCATCATCAATGATAATAAATTTAAGCATTTTTAGCAATTCTTAAAATAGCCTTATAGACGCTATCATCTTGGTTAATAACTAAGTCGTATTTTTGGTTATACAATATAGATAATCTTTTTTTAAGATTTTCTAATCCTATACCATTTGCTTTAAGCGTTTCATTTTTATCAAAATTATTCTTAATTTTAAAATAAATGAAGTCTGAATCATCATACAACTCTATATGTATAAACGCATTTTCTGAAAGTGTTTCAACACCATGTTTAAAAGCATTTTCTAGTAGAATTATATACAACAATGGGGCTACATTTAAATAAACATCTACATTGCTATAATTAAATAGAATATCAACAGATTTTTTGTAACGAATTTTGTGCAATTCAATATAATTTGTGAGATATTCAATTTCATCCAAGATTTTAACTGTTTCTTTTTCTCCTTGATAAATAGTATAGCGCATCATATCAGATAGTTTTAAAATAACTTCTGGAGCTTGTTTTGAATTTTTAACTGCTAGTGCATGTAGATTGTTTAATGTATTAAAGAAAAAATGTGGGTTTATTTGTGATCTTAATAAAGATATTTCTGTTTTCGTTTTTTCTGCCTTTAAGTTTTTAATCCATTTCCATTGTTCAAAAATCCATATAAAGAAAAAGATTGGAATTGGTAAAAAAAATAAATAGAATGGGAAATCTTCTTTAATTTTTAGATACGCATCTAAATCTCCAGAAAAAAGCCTTAAATAAATGAAGTAAAGAAATAATGGCACATAAATAAGTGTAATTGATTTCCAGTATTTTTTGATAAAATTTGGTGTCAAGATAAAGGCAAACCCTAACCAAAATAGCAATAAAAGTATAAATGTAATTGGATTATCTGGCAAATTCATAAAACTGTCTATTGCTAATGCTAAAAAAAATAGACTTATTAATAGAATTACCTTTAATACTGTACTTTTTTTTCTTTTTAAAAAATTCCATTTATAAAAAGGCAGTGCTATTATAAAACTCCAAAAAATAGCGTATAGAAGAATTTCATAAGACCATTCTTTAGGTAGTATAATAAGACCAAAAAAGTCTAATATATAGAATATTGGAGCTATGAGAATAAGTCCAATTACAAAAGCCTTGTATTTTTTTAGAATCTTTACCATACCTCAAAAGTAAGTAGGATATACTTTTCAAACAAAAAAATGGGCACACACCACTCTATTTTACACCAACACCTCTTTTTTTTTGTCCAACGCATTTTATAGTAAAAATTATTATGTGTAGCATCATAAAAATGGCCTTTATCATATTAATTAGTAGTCACTTTTTAATCATTTTATGTTTGTCTAAAACATATAATTAAGGCATGTTTCAATCAAAACATTAATCATTATGAATGTATTACAAATCAAAAATTTATGCAAAACCTATCCAAATGGAGTTAAAGCATTGCAGGAAATTAACTTAGAAATCACCAACGGAATGTTTGGTTTATTAGGAGCAAATGGTGCAGGAAAATCTTCTTTAATGCGAACCATTGCATCTTTACAAGAACCTACTTTAGGAAGTATTATATTTAATGAAACAGATATTGTTAAGCATCCAGACTATATAAGACAAAACTTAGGTTATTTACCTCAAGAATTTGGAGTGTATCCAAAAATTTCTGCTGAAAAATTATTAAATCATTTAGCCGTTTTAAAAGGAGTACTAGATAAAAAAGCGCGAAAAGAACAAGTAACTGCATTATTACAACAAGTGAATCTATACCAACATAGAAAAAAATCTGTTTATACATTTTCTGGTGGAATGCGTCAAAGATTTGGAATTGCGCAAGCATTATTAGCAAATCCACAAGTTATTATTGTTGACGAACCAACAGCTGGTTTAGATCCAGAGGAAAGCAACCGTTTTCTGAACCTACTTAGCGAAATAGGCGAAAGTGTTATCATTATTTTATCTACTCATATTGTTGAAGACGTAAGAAATTTATGTACAAGAATGGCAATTCTTTCTAACGGAAAAATTATATCAGAAGGAAATCCTGCAGAATTAGTAGCTAGCATTTCAGGGAAAATTTGGTCTAAAATAATTCTTAAAAAAGAAATTAAAGCTTACAAAAATAAATTTAATGTAATATCAACTAAACTGGTTGCTGGTAAGACACAGATTAGAGTTTTGGCAGACTCAAAACCTGAAGAAGGTTTTAGCATAATCACCCCAAATTTAGAAGATTACTATTTCACTACTCTTCTTAATGATTCTAAAAATAAGTCATAAGTTATGTTTAAACAATTATTAAATTTTGAAGTTTTTTATCAACTAAAACAACGTGCTTTTCCTTTATTTTCAGTTTTATTTTTCGTGTTAGGAATATTTGTTGGCCAACAAGGTTTCGCACCAAAGGGCGTAAACTTTAATTCAGCTTATCAAGTTTATTTTCATACCAGTCTTTTTACTATAGGTAGTGTTTTTATAATTATGTTTTTTGCTATAAGTGCTATTATAAGAGATAAACAATATAATATGGAAGGACTCATATATAGTTCGTCTTTAAAAAAAGCACAGTACTTTTGGAGTCGATTTTTAGGAACATTTATTTTTAGTGCATTAGCATTTTCTCCATTCTTAATAGGATATATTTTAGCTAATTATTTTTCAGATTTAGATCCAGAACGTATTGCAAGTTTTCAATTATTAACGTATTTACAACCTTGGGCATATATTGTTTTACCAAATATTTTTATTAGTGCTACAATAGTATTTTCTGTAAGTACACTTAGTAAAAATAGTACAGCTACCTATGCAAGTGCTGTGTTTTTGTATGTATTATATTTTATAAGCTCTATTTTTTTAAATTCACCACTAATGGCACAATCTACGCCAGCTTCTCCAGAAAGTATGGTTATTGCTGCAATTACAGACCCTTTTGGTATTGCTGCATTTTTAGAGCAAACACAATATTGGACAGCTTTTGAAAAAAACACACAGCTTATTTCTTTTTCAGGTTTATTTTTATTGAACAGACTTATTTGGATACTATTATCTATAGGAATTCTGTTACTCACATTCAAACTATTCTCCTTTAGAAAACTATCTAAAAAAGTAAAGAAACAATCAAAAAAGAAAAAAGAAAACATTGCATTGGTACCATATCTACCAAAAAAGGCCCAATATAATTTTAAGGCACAGATAACTGCTTTCATTTATCTTCTAAAATTAGAATTGAAAAGTATTTTTAAAAGTCTTCCTTTTATAGCTGTTTTACTTATGTGGCTAGGTATTGTCTTTATAGAATTATATACTACTGTTATTAGAGGTGAAGATTATGGTGTAAGTATATATCCTTTTACAAATGAACTGATAAATTTAATTGTAGACCCTCTCACTCTTTTTAGTTTAATTCTAATTATTTATTATAGCGCCGAAATTGTTTGGAAAGAGCGAAGCATTAACTTTTATAGCATCGTAGATACAACACCAGTAAAGAATTGGGTGTTTTTTGTTGCTAAATTTTTTTCTTTACTAACCTTGCCTTTATTATTAATTACTTCTGGCGTATTACTATGTATCATTTTTCAAATACGTTTAAACTATACAAATTTTGAATTTAATTTATATGCACTTGCCTACTATTATTATGGTTTACAATTGGTTGTATTTTCCATGATTGCTTTATTTGTAAACAGTCTGGTAAAAAACAAGTATTTAGGCATGGGTGTTTTTGGCTTAATAGTGTTGTTAAGCTTAAAATCTGGTGCATTAGGATTAGAACACCCATTAACAAGTCTAGGGTTTATGCCTAGAACTACATACAATAATATGAATGGGTTTAACGGTGTTTCTAACCTATACAATCATCTTTCTTTATACTGGCTTGCGTTTGGTTTGTTATTAACTTTTATTTCGTTTAAAATTTGGAATAGAGGAATTGCACCTAGAATAACCTATAAACTAAAACAACTCAAAAATGGTTGGTTAATTCATCAAAAAGTAATTTTTACACTTACTTTATTGCTATTTATTGGAGCTGGATTTTTGGTTTTTTATAACACGAATATATTATCTGAATACGAGACAAAAAATGATAAATTAAACTTTAGAGAGAACTATGAAAGAAAATATAAGAACTATGAAAACTTAGAAAGACCTATTCGTATCAAAGTAAAAAATGAAGTAGCTATTTACCCTAAAGAGAGCAGGTATACTGTAAAAGCACACCAAATAATAAAAAACAACAGCGAACAAGAACTTTCAGAAGTTTTTATAACAGAACGAATTCCATTAGAAAAAATAGAGATCGAAAACGCACATGTGGTGAATTATAATAAAAAATATGGAACCTATTTATTTCTGTTTGACAAACCCTTGCAACCTAATGATTCTGTAAAACTAGGGTATTCATTAAAAAAAGAATTGAGAGGTTATGAAGAAGATATTTCTATTCTAAAAAATGGAACATATATTAATAAATTCAACAACTTTGAACCAATATTGGGATACAGTTCTGGGTTAGAAATTACAAACAAGTTAGAGCGTCGAAAAAGAAATTTACCAAAACGTTTCGAGCAAGATAATTCTGATGCTCATATGGTAGTAGAAGATGTTAATTTTGAAAAAATCAAATTCGAGACCATTCTTTCTACTGATATTGATCAAATTGCAATTAGCTCTGGGCGTTTACTTAAACAATGGTCAGAAAATAAAAGAAACTATTTTCATTATAAATCTAGTAACAAAATTATGCCTGCAGTTGGTTATTTTTCAGCAAAGTATAAAGTACAAAAAACCAACTATAAAGGAGTTGCCATAGAACAATATTATGATAAATCTCATGAGTTTAATATTACTACTATCGAAAACAGTATTAAACAAACACTAGAATATTGTCAGAAAAATTTTGGACCATACTTTTTTGATTATGTAAGAATTGCTGAAGTTCCTTCCCATTGGTCATTTGGGGGTTTTGCACACCCTGGAGTTATCAGTATGGTTGAAGATAGGCTATATTTAACTGATGTAAACAATAAAGAAACTTTTAATTTGGTTGCAAAAAGAACCATTCATGAAATAGCTCATCAATGGTGGGGACATACACTATCTGCCAAACCAGTTGCTGGAGGTTCTATTTTTGTAGAAGGTTTTGCTAAATATACAGAGGCTGTTGTGATGGAAAAAATGTATGGAAAAGGTGTTTTGTATACCTTGAGTGAGGATGTTAGAAGTAGATATTTTACGGGAAGAGCTTTTGATGGAGCTATAGAACCACCTGTTTATAAGGTAGAAAATCAAAGTTATATTTCTTATGGTAAAGCACTTACTGTGATGTTAGCCTTAAGAGATTTAATTGGTGAAAAGACCGTAAATAAGATACTAAAAACGATCACAGATAGAAATCGAAATACCGATAAACTAAGTGTTACTTCCATTGAATTATTAGATGAAATATATAAAGTATCACCAAAACAGTATCATGGTTTAATTGATGATTGGTTTAAAAAAGTAATTACTTATGACTTAAGTATTCAAAACCATTCATTTAAAGCTTTAGCAAATGGAAAATACCAAGTTAACATACAAGTAAAAGCAAAACGTTTTTTAACAAAAGATAATGGAGAAAAAAATACAATCACAATTAACGAACCTATTAAAATAGGAGTTTTTACAAAGCATCCATCCAAGGTGAAGAAAAGTAATTCTATTTTATATTATCATTCTTCAAAAATTAATAAAGAGCTTACAGAAATTAAGATTGTTGTAAACAAAAAACCGAGTCATGTCTCTATAGATCCATATGGCACAAGGTCAGACCATAATTTGGTTGATAATACAAGAGAGTTACATGAGTAAAAACAACAGCTATTAATGAATTTTATAATAACTAAGAGAATTTATTCCTATTACCCATATCTCTTGGTAAAATATAAACAGCTAATCTTATTAAGGTTTTGCATCAAAATATTATAATGGTAAAACCAGAAAAAAATGAATTTTATTGTAGCAAAAAACCAGTACTTGAGTACTGGTTTTTTTAATTTTTACTAATTATAAAAATAAGTTTTAACTAGCTGTTGATGTTGCTGCAATTGATGCTGAAATCATTACCACAATCATCGCTGTTATTTGTGTATGAATTTCTTTCATGGTAGTACTTAGTATATTGTTTTCAGTATCAGAAACAAGGGTTTTAATATTCTTTTTGCACTTCTTGTAACGTTCTTTTCCGTAAACAATTCTATCCATATTGCAAGTATTTATAAGACTTACCAACATCAGTTCCTCTAGCGTAGGTTTTTTATGAAGCTCTACGATTTCATATAATCTTTTTCGTAAAATATTTTCTGGCTTTGCATTTACGGTTGGGAATTTATCATTGTTAAATACCCATAAAAATTTCTGCTCTCTTTTTACTAAAATTCCCTTTCTAATTAACTTATCTAACGTTTCTTTTTTAATTTCTCTCTCTTTGTTACCAAATTTTTGTATCCAATATTTTAGAGAACGTTTTTTATTTGCATTTTTTAAAATATCTAAATTCTTGTTAAGAAAAGCATCATCAATTCTTTTAACGTTGTTTACAACTATTTTTTTATCAACTATATTTATACACTCTCTTAATGAAAGTTCTAAAAGTACTGCACCAGAAAGTCCATAGTTTAATGCAAAAGGGCCTGAATTAAATTTTCCTTTTTCATCATCTAATGCTAGTAACAGGAATTTATCTATCAAATTTAAATCAGTCATAATATAAGTTGTTTGCTCTATTAGTCATCAGAAATATAATAATGTTACATTCAAATTATTAGTTTTATAATTTACTGATTAGTTAGTTTAAAATTGATTGCATGGCTTCTAATTTATTGTGCTACAACATTTAATTTTAAAATCTCAGCTTTGAACTCCGAGTTTCCATCTATTAGGATCATACCTTTTTCAGATACCTTTATTTTCAAATCTTGCATACCTTCATTTTGATGTCCATTGATAAAGAATTCATTTTTATTAATAGGAATTAGTTTTACAGATGTAATGGCACTTGTTTTAATAGTATCATCCATAAACATTCCTTGTATTTTATTTGCTGCGTTAATTCCTAAAACAAAACCTACATCTTCTTTTTCAAAATGAAATCTAACGTGTACATTTTTATTCTTTTCTCCAACAACATTATATATGTTATACGATTTAAAAGTACCAGCTTGTTTGATAAAGTAATCCCACATCCCTTTTAACTGGTTTACGCCTTGCTCAGAACCTAAGAACCCTTTCATCTTATCATTTCCATGCTTGGCAAGACCTTCAAAATTTTGAGTACTCATTGCATGTGCGAAAAATAAAGCGGCTTCACATGCTTTAGTATTATCTGCCCCATTTCTAGAAAATTGATACGTAAAAATAGACCAAGGTTCTTCTCCTTTGGTTTTTAATAAATAGCTATCATCTTCTTTAGTAATCATTAATGAATGTGTGTTATCTAAGCTAAAGTTCTTAGTATAATCTTTTATTTTTTTGTTTTTAGATTTAACAGCTATAGGTAGTAATTCTGGGGTTTTGTTTTGTATAACTTTGATTAGATTATCGATTATAGCTCCATCAACAAATTGATTTTTTCCTTGAAAAGTACTTTCAGAAATAAGATCTGTTGTAGTTGCATTTGATAGGATAATTATTTTAATATCTTTCTCTGGCAAAAAGCCTATAATAGAAGCTGTTCCTGGAAGTAAACCTGTATGATTAATCCATTTTTCTCCTCCTTTGTTTTCAATTCTCCACCCAAATCCGTATTTCGTATCATTATATCCTGTAGGCTGTGTATTGCTATAAATTTTATCTATAGAAGAAGGATTCAATAGATTTCCATTTTCTAAAGCTGTCATAAAATTGTACAAATCTTTGGCTGTAGCATTAATATTTCCAGCACCTTTAATCCAAGATGTATGAATAGGGTAATTTAATTTTTTAAATGATTTCATACCCAAACCTGTATGTGAATGAGCTTTATATCTTTGTTTTTTGTAGGTGTTTACAGCAGTATTATTCATGTTGGCTGGTTCAAATAGGGTTTCTTCCATATAATCAGCATAAGATTTACCACTTGCTTTTTCAATTATATGGGCTAAAAGTGTATAACCGAAGTTGTTGTACTCATACCCTTCACCTGGTTCAAATTTTAATTTTGTATCATTAAATTTTTTCAAAAGTACATCTATAGTAATTGCATTTTCACCAGGCATTAAACCATTACCTTGATCGTCTATCCTTCCAATATTTGCTTGCATTCCTGAGCTATGATTAAGTAAATGACGAATTGTGATGTTTTTTGAATACTCTGGAATAAAATTTGGATAAAAAGTACTAATAGGCGTTTCCAATGAAAGCTTACCTTCTTCTACCAACTTCATTATCCCTACTGCTGTTAATGGTTTGGTTACAGAAGCAATACTAAAAATCGATTTTTTAGAATTCTTTCTGTTGTTTTCAATATCTGCATACCCAAAGCTTTTCGTATAAATAATTTTGTTGTTTTTACTAATTAATACATTTCCTATAAAACGATTATAGTGTGCATAACTATCAAATACTTCGTTGATTTTATCTTCTAATTTAAAGTTAAAATTCTCTTGACTAAATCCACTAAAACTGAGGATTAATGTAACTAAAACTACGATTGATTTTTTCATATTTAAATATCTTACGATTAATATTAGGCAATAATAATTCGTGAAAATGGCATAAAAAAATGAATGTGATGAGTTGTCTTTCACATGTTTTAAAACCTTTAAAACATGTGAAATAGATGATACTTCACAGGAATATCAATTTTGGTCACAGTATATAATCAACTCATCACTTTTTAATTCCAAAAAAGAATAAAACGCTATTTTTGAGACTTAAACATATGGCATGAAAAAATTTATAGAACCAATAATTCATATATTTCTTTGGACAATTGGTTACTTTTTAATTTTAAATTATACATCTACTATTGGTGATTTTAAAAAAGATCAAGGACCCTATTGGGTGGCTATTGGTTTTGGTACCATAATCAATCAAATTATATTTTATGGGACTGCCTTTTATTTGGTACCAAAATTTTTACGATTAAAAAAAATTAAGTCATTAGTTATTTCAGTATTAGGTGGATTTATTTTCATTAACTTTTTGGAAAGCAGTATTGATTTCAACTATTTGGCCTCTTTTTTCTCCTCTGAAAATGAATCTTATACAGTGGTTTTAACCTATAACGCTATCATCAGTTTTTTTATACTTTTGGTAGCTTTATCCTATTCTTTAATTAAATATTGGATTCAAAATGAGAAACTGAAAAGGGTATTATTAGAAGAAAAGCTTTCTACAGAAATGGCTTTTTTAAAATCAAAAATTAATCCTCATTTTTTGTTCAACATTTTAAATAGTTTCTATGCGAAATCTCTAAAACATAATGTTCCAGAATTAGCTGATGGCATTGCCAAATTAGCAGAATTAATGCGTTATATGGTCTATGAAACCAATTCTGATAAAGTATCACTCGAAAAAGAAATTCACCACCTTAAAAATTTCATTCAAGTATATCAATTACGTATTGCTGAAGAAGACCATGTCTTTATAAATTTTATTGTTAAGGGAAATGTGAATGCTGTTAAAATAAGCCCCATGCTGCTTATTCCTTTTGTTGAAAACGCAATTAAACATGGAATTGATCCTAAAGCAAAATCATTAATCGATATCTCCTTAAAGGTGACTCAAAGTAAGTTGAACTTTAAAGTAAGCAATACCATACGTCAAGGTGCTTATGGTTTAGCCGATGAGTCTTCAGGATTCGGACTTGATAATTTAAAAAAGAGACTTTCCATTCTTTACCCAAATGCATATACTTTAGAAACCAAAGAGGAAAAAGGATATTTTATATCTTTACTTAATCTACAAATCGATTAGCAAATTATATGAATTGTGTAATAATAGATGATGAGCCAGCAGCTATTGATGTTCTTAAACATCATTTAAGCAGCATACCTTTTGTTGAGGTGAAAAGTTCTTTTAGAGATCCATTAGAAGCACTGGATTATTTGCAAAAAAATTCAGTAGACCTTATATTCTTAGATATTAATATGCCTAAATTATCGGGGATTAGCTTTCCTAAGTTTTTACAAAATCCGCCACTTATTATATTTACTACAGCTTATTCTGAATATGCTTTGAAAAGTTATGAACTTAAAGCAGTTGATTACCTTTTAAAACCCATTGAATTTAACAGACTACTTCAAGGAGTAATGAAAGCACAACAGGCATTAAAAAAGAATACAAAAATCACAACTTCAAGTTCTGAAATTTCTCCTGATATCTCAGAGCAAACAGTTTTTATTAAAAGTGGATCAGAATTTCATCAGTTGTATATTCAAGACATAAAACATATAGAAAGTGATGGTAATTATGTGACTTTTTATACAGACAAACGACCTATTTTGGCACGCTATAAACTATCTGAAGTATTAGAATTACTTCCAAAAGAATATTTTACTAGAATACACCGATCCTTTATTGTTGCATTAAAACATATAGAAACGGTCAAAAACCATTGTGTAATCATTAATGATAAAGAGATTCCAATTAGCAGTAAGTATAGAGAGAAATTTATTGCTATCATAGATGACATGGTTAAGAAAAGAGACCATAAAATCTAAAAACAAATTACCTCATAGCTAATTGGTTTTCACATACATATTTTAGGATGAGATTCAGTTCAAGCTTGCGGCTAACGGTCTCTTAAAAGTTTCGTTGCTTAGTTTACGCAACTAACTTAGCAAATAAAAACCCAATAGAAAATCCGCGAGGGTTTTCGTAAATTGGATTTTACCAGCAATTTTTTTCACACCGTGTTGTAAGCTGTTTTTCTTTTATCTGAATTTTTTTGGTTTCAAATTTCTGCTTGCGTTTTCTACAATTTCTTCAATTCTTTTTTGTCTAGTTTCATTTCGTTTTGCTGAGATGACCCAATACAATAAGCCTTTTTTTACAGACTTGCTTAGACTGTTAAAGAATTCCATCGAGCTTTTGTCGGTAATAAGTGTACGTTTTAAATCTTCCGGAATGACTAGGGCCTCAACTTTATCTAAAATTGTCCAAGAACCATTTTTTTTTGCAATTTCAATACTTTTGTAACCCATTTCTTGCATTAAGCCTTGATCGATCAAGGTTTCCACTTTATCCTTATTGATTTTAGACCAATTACTCTTTTCTTTTCTCCTACTAAAGTATTGCTTGTATTGAGTGCTGTCAATTGACCTTTTTGTGCTGTCAATCCATCCAAAACAAAGTGCTACATCAACTGATTCACTCCAACTTAAATTATAGTCGGAAGATTTTTTCTTATTAAAAATAAGCCAAACGCCATCTTTTTTGTCATGATTCATTTGGAGCCATTTTCTCCAATGGCTTTTGTCAGTTGGACAAAATTCTTCAGCATTGTTCATTCTTTGTTACGGACGTTTTTAATGGCTTATAACTTGTTATATGTTCATAAAATACGTCGTTTTTGAAATCTATAAGCCGGATCACAACATATTTTACTATTATCTCTAAAAATGGAAAATAAAGTTGAAAATTAAGATTTATCAATTTGTTAATTTTTGAAAATATATAAATGTTTGTTATTCAATTATTTTAAATATGGTAATTTAATTTAATCTGGGTTTCCCCTTCCTCATTTATTAAATTTCCTAAATAAACTTGATTTCTGTTGTGTTTATTATTAATATACACATGTTCGAATTCTATAACACCAAGTTCTTTTTTAAAATATTCATACTTCCATTCTGGGGGAGCAAAAATTACAATATTTGATGTTATATTTTCTTGAATTTTTCTTATCAATTCTTTTAATGGCGGATTTTTAGCAAGCAAATCTCCTTGATTTTTTTGTTTATAGGGATACCAAAAAGGAATATCATAAATGACAATATCAGCCTTAATTTGGTTTAAAACATTATTGTTAGATATATCTCCTTGAATTAGTTCAACTTTATGAAAAAGTCCGACCTCTTGTAAATTATTCTTGCATTTTTCAAGTACTTTCTTGTCAATATCTACACCAATTACTTTTTTAAAAGCTGGGACAAGATATTCCAATGTGATTCCAATACTACAGCACAACTCAGCTAAAATAAAATCGGAATTTCCTATCCTTGATTTCAGATAGTTAGCATTAACAGGGTAGTTTGATATATATAAGGAAAACTTATCTCCCTTAATATTCTTGCGATACCCTCTTTTTTCAATAATTTCTAAAACACTACTATTTTCAAATGACATAACCTCTCTGATTTGGTACTATCACATGATAACCAGCTTTTACCAATGTAGGAATTTGATAACGCCAAGAGAATGCATGTTCAGGAAAACCATGACATAACACAACAGGATTACCGCTGTTTTCTTTACCTGCTTCAAAAACCTCTAATTCAATTCCATTTATTGGAAGCATCGTTGCTTCAGGAAAGTTTAGTGTTGCAATTATTGTTTTCATTTTACTATTTGCTTTTATCTAGTATTATTTTTTCTATTTTTTTAAAATGATTTTCATTTGGAACGTGTTTTGAACCTTCCAATAAAACTATTTCTTCTAATGTTGGAAAAATATCTTTTGCTCTTTTAACCATCTTTTTTCC
>NZ_CBFHZT010000039.1:0-24799 GCF_965660385.1 Polaribacter sp. | reverse complement strand
CAATTTTAAAAGTATATCCTTGTTTGAAAAACATCACTTTAAAAAAGTTGGTGTTAAAAAAGATTGGATTTTGGCAAAAGGAAAATATAAAGATGAAATTTTATTTCAATTGATAAAAGCGTAATTTTGCCTTTTTATAAAAAATTTAAACACATTGACTAAAAAAATTATTTACATTTTAGGTTTCCTACTTTTACTAGGTGGTATTTTAGGGTACAACTATTATCAAAAAATATTTGGCGAAGCAATTACTGATGATTATATACTATATATAAAGACTGGAGATAAATTAGTTGACATTAAAGAAAAGATTGCAGATTACTCTAAAAATCCAAATACTTTTTTGTGGGTTGCTGCACAAAAGAACTTCTCTAAACCTAAAACAGGTCGTTATTTCTTAAGGCAAGGTATGTCTAACAACGATTTGATAAATATGTTACGCAGTGGTAATCAAACACCTTTAAAAATTTCTTTTAATAATCAAGATACTTTAGAGAAATTTGCAGGTAGAATTGCTGAGCAACTGGCTGTGGATTCTATTGCAATTATTGCCTCTTTTACAGATGCTGATTTTTTACAGAAAAACAATCTCACCAAAAAGTCGGTTTTACAGATATGTATTCCTAATAGTTATGAATTTTATTGGACTGTTTCTGCTGATAAATTTCGCAACAAACTTTTACGCGAGTACAATCGTTTTTGGAATAAAAATAGATTACAAAAAGCAAAGGCTTTAAAGTTAACTAAAGGAGAAGTAATTACTTTAGCTTCTATTGTGCAAAAAGAAACCGCAAAACAAGAAGAACGTCCAAGAGTAGCTGGTTTGTATTTAAATAGACTAAATAACGGATGGCCTTTGCAGGCAGACCCAACTATTATATACGCTATAAAAGAAGTAAAAGGCCAAGATTATGTAGTAAAAAGGGTTTTAACTGTTGATTTAAAAATTAATTCGCCTTACAATACATATACAAACAGGGGCTTACCTCCTACTTTAATTGGTATGCCAGACATTAATACTATTGATGCTGTACTGAATGCCGAAAACCACGACTACTTTTACATGTGTGTAAATACCGATAAACTTGGCTATCATAAATTTGCTAAAAGTTTGGCGCAACATAACAGAAATGCAGCTAAATATCATAATTGGCTGAATAAACAAGGTGTAAATCGTTAAAAGTTAGTTTTTTCACTCTCAAAACAGTACTGTTTTTTTTATTTAATTCATAAAAAGAAACGTTGTAGTAATTCAAATCTACTAAAAAATTTACATTTTATCGAGCATATATTTAATTTCGACGAAATTAAAGCATTGATTGTCAGCAAATTTAAATTATGTTATACATTTGCGCTCGCAAAACAAAACGATTAGTATGATCAAAAAGTTTTTATTTTTAGCAAGTTTGGCTTTACTTTTAATTAGTGCAACAAAAATAGGTAAACGTAAAACTGCCAAAATAGAAGTTATTAAAAAAGAAATTTCGCTACCAAAGAATGTAGATTACAATATACCGTATTTAAAACGAAATTTTATAGCTTTTAAAGAAGCTGTTGCTTTTAAAGAATCGCAAGGCAGGTATAAAGTTGTAAACACTTTAGGGTATTTAGGCAAATATCAATTTGGTAGAAGCACTCTAAAACGTTTTAAAATTTACGATACTAGTGCTTTTTTACGAAGCCATGATTTACAAGAAAAAGCTTTTGTTGCTTTGTGTAGCGTTAATAAATGGATTTTAAGAAAGGACATAAAACGCTCTGTTGGTAAAACTATAAACGGAATTAAAATTACAGAATCTGGAATACTAGCTGCTGCACATTTAAGTGGTGCTGGTAACGTGAAAAAATATTTAAGAAGCAATGGAAATTTTCGATTTTCTGATGCTTATGGAGCTACTATTCAACAATATATGAGACGTTTTTCGAATTACGATGTTTCTAATATTAAAGCTGATAGAAAAGCAACAGTATAGCTCTACTTATCAATAATAAAAATAGCTGGTTTTTTGTGTAAATCAGGTTGTTGATGTTTCCAATCTTTAATAGACATGGTTTTGATAAATTCTGAAGGCAATGTAATATCTACAGCAATACACAAATTAGTTTGCGGAGAGAGTGTAGCTTTTAAATCTACAAACATTTTCTCATTTCTATAAGGTGTTTCAATAAAAATTTGAGATTGGTTTTTATCTCTTGCTGTACGTTCTAAATCTTTTATTTTTCTTTTTCTATCACTTTTATCAATAGGTAAATACCCATTAAAAGCAAAATTTTGCCCATTAAATCCAGAACTCATCATTGCCATTAAAATAGAACTTGGGCCTACCAAAGGCACCACTTTTATATTTTTTTGATGTGCTAATTTTACAATGCTTGCTCCAGGGTCTGCAATGGCTGGTACACCAGCTTCAGAGAGTAAGCCCACATTAAAACCTTGTGCACAAACGTCTAAATATTTTTGAGTTTCTTCTACAATAGCATACTTATCTAACAACTTTATTGTTAAGGTTGGCTGTTGTTTTTTAGGTGATATTTTTTTGATGAACCTTCTTGCTGATTTTTCATTTTCAACAATATAATAATCAATTTGTTCAATTACTTTTTTTACTGATAAAGGCATTACCTCTAAAGGTTCAGTTTCTTCACCTAAAGTGGTGGGGATTAAGTATAGTTTACCAGTCATTTTTAGATTTTAAAAACACTAATTTACAAAATAAATTAAGACAATTTACCTGCAATAATCTCACAAGCTTCGTCCAACATCATATAGATATTTTCAAAACCTTGGGATCCTCCATAATATGGATCTGGAACTGAATGATTTGCATTTGCATTTACTTCGTTCAAAATAAGCTTTACCTTTTCTTCATCCGTTTTGGTTCTAGCTAAACGAAGTAGATTCTGATAATTACTTTCATCCATAGCATAAATAAGATCGAATTTATCAAAATCGGAAACCACAAACGTTCTTGCTCTTTGATTGGTGATATCAATTCCGTATTTCTTAGCTACTTCAATAGAGCGTTTGTCTGGTAAATTACCAACATGATAGGCTCCAGTACCAGCTGAATCTACAAAAATAGTTTCTGAGTTCACTTTAGATTCTAAAATACCCTGTGCCAATGGCGAACGACAAATATTGCCTAAGCAAACCATTAGTATTTTTTTCATCATAAAAAGTAATTTAATTTCTAAAAAAGAATTTAAAAAGTTCTATTGCTGTAGAAAAACAACCTTTAAAATGTTAATTTTTTGGTTAAATCTTCTACATACTTTTTAAACTGCTTATCGGTTTCAGTAAGATTATCTACAGTTTTACATGCATGTAATACTGTTGCATGATCTCTTTGCCCAATTTGACTACCAATACTTGCCAAAGATGTTTTTGTTAATCTTTTTGCAAAATACATTGCTAATTGACGCGCTTGAACAATATGACGTTTACGTGTTTTAGATTGTAAAGTGGCAACATCCATATCAAAATATTTTGACACTTCTTTTTGTATGTAATCTATAGACACTTCTTTTTTGGTGTTTTTAACAAATTTATCTACAATTTGTTTTGCCAACTCTAAAGAAAATTCTTTTCGGTTAAAAGAAGCTTGGGCAATCATGGAAATTAAAACACCTTCTAATTCTCTTACGTTAGATTTTATATTTTTACCAACATATTCTATAATATCATCTGGCATTTCTACACCATCTCTGTACAATTTATTTTGTAAAATTGACAATCTTGTTTCGTAATCTGGCGCTTGTAACTCTGCAGATAAACCCCATTTAAAACGAGATAATAAACGCTGCTCAATATCTTGCATATCAACAGGTGCTTTATCTGAAGTTAAAATAACCTGTTTGCCATTTTGATGTAAATGATTAAAAATATGAAAGAATACATCTTGTGTACCTGCTTTACCCGATAAAAACTGCACATCATCAATAATTAAGACATCAATCATTTGATAAAAATGAATAAAATCATTTCTTGTATTTGATTTTACAGAATCTATAAATTGTTGTGTAAACTTTTCTGATGATATATATAAAACTGTTTTATCTGGGTATTTATCTTTAATATCTACCCCAATTGCATGGGCTAAATGCGTTTTCCCTAAACCTACGCCACCATAAATTAACAAAGGATTAAAAGAAGTACCACCAGGTTTGTTGGCAACAGCCATACCTGCAGAACGTGCTAATCTGTTAGAATCTCCTTCAATAAAATTATTAAAACTATAATTAGGATTTAATTGAGACTCAATTTTTACCTTTTGCAACCCAGGGATAATAAAAGGGTTTCTTAACTCTCTTTTACTTGATTCTAAAGGAACTGTAACTCTTTGAGGTTTTAAAGGATCTCTATTAGAACTCGGTATTTTAACAATTTGCGGTCTATTGCTACTGTAATTATTCTCCATCCTAACATCGTAAATTAGTTTGGCTTCATTACCCAATTGTCTTACCAATGCAACACGTAATAATTTAATATAATGCTCTTCTAACCACTCGTAAAAAAACTTACTAGGCACTTGAATTGTCAATGCTTCTCCAGACAGTTTCACCGGTTTTATCGGTTCAAACCAGGTCTTATATGCCTGAGGCTTAATATTGTCCTTTATAAAAGTCAAACATTCAGTCCAAACGGATTCAGCAGTGCTATTCATTGAATTAATTAGTGGTTTTGTTTTGATTAAACTATTAGGCTATATAGACCTCTATGCCCTTTTTCTTAAGCACTACAAAAGTGTGAATAAAAAACAGTATAAAAAAATCTAATTACTATTGATTATTAATTATTTTTTACGTAAAATGGAAAAATATTATTTGAAATTTTGAAAAAATCATACACAAGTACTCGAGTACGTTATTCTGAAACTGATCAAATGGGAGTGGTTTATCATGGAAACTATGCTCAGTTTTTTGAGTTAGGTAGAACAGAATGGCTTCGTAAACTGGGGGTTACCTATAAAGATATGGAGTTGAATGGTGTAATGCTACCTGTAATTTCTTTAAGTTGTAATTTTATTAAATCTGCAATTTATGACGATGTTTTAACTATTGAAACCATTTTAGTTAAAAAACCTATGGTTAAAATTGAATTTGATTACAAAATTACCAATCAAAATGATGAATTAATTTGCACTGGAAATTCTGTTCTTGCTTTTATGAATCGTGCAACCTCAAAACCAACAAGATGCCCAAATCATTTATTAAAGAGTTTAGGGTATTAAATAAAGATTTATCATAATGAAGCCTTTATCATTCTATCATTTTTAAACAAATCTTTTTTAAGCTCAACAGTTTTGAATCCTTTTTGGTGTAATAATTGAACCGTTTCTTTACCTAAATATTGATTGATTTCAAAAAACAAACTTCCTCCTTTTAATAAATGTTGTTTTGCCAAATCTGCAATTTTGTCATAAAAAAGTAATGGATTATCATCTGCTACAAACAAAGCTAAATGAGGTTCGTTTTGTAATACGTTGTTTTGTATTTCTACTTTTTCTAACTCGCGAACATAAGGTGGGTTCGAAATAATAATATCGTATTTCTCTGGTAGATTTTTGGCTTTTAAAATATCAAGCGCAATAAAATCCATATTTACACTGTTCACATTTGCGTTTTTTTGAGCCATTTTTAGTGCATCAATAGATACATCTATAGCAGAAATTTTTGCTTTCGCTAGGTTTTTAGCCAACGAAATAGGGATACAACCAGAGCCTGTACCAATATCTAAAATTGTTAAAGATTCATCTATCTTTAAATTACGATTCTTAAGTTCTGCTATTACCCACGCTACTAACTCTTCTGTTTCTGGTCTAGGAATTAAAGTGTTTTCATCAACATAAAAAGGATAACCATAAAATTCTGTTTTACCAATAATATATTGAATAGGTTCTTCTCTTTGTAATCGTTGTAAAGCAGTATTTAATATTGATAGTTTATCATCTTCTACTATAAAATTGGGTTGCAAAACAGTATCGATTCTTTGTAAACCTAAATATTCATCTATTAAAATAAAGAAAAAAGAATCGATTTCTGTACTAGGATAGATTTCTGAAAGTTGTTCAGAAAAAAATAGTTTAAAATCTTTTAATATCATATTGTTATAATAAAGGACTTAAAAAACGACACAAACGCTCTAAAGTTTTTTGTTTGATAGCTCTTTTTCTAAATGTTTTTAAATTGATGTGGTTCGCCTTATTTTTTCTTTCATCAAATTCTTTTTTAATTTCATTAGTAATTTTTTCATCATATAAAATAGCATTCAATTCATAGTTATGTTCAAAACTTCTACAATCAAAATTTGTTGAACCTACTGAAGCTATTTCATCATCAATAAAAATAACTTTACTATGCGAAAAATCATCTCTTAAATAAATTTGTACACCTGCTTTTAATAAACTTTCAAAATAAGAATACATACTATAAGTTGCTATCTTAGAATCTGTTTTTTTGGGTAATAATAACGTTACTTCTACCCCACTTAATGCTGCAATTTTAAAGGCTTCTAAAATTGAAAACGTAGGCACAAAATATGGATTTAAGACACAAATACTTTTTTCAGCTAAATTTATAAAACTCAAATATTGTTGCATTACCACAGATTGTTCGTAATCTGGACCACTAGAAACAATTTGCAATTTTGTGTTGCCCGAACTTTTAAATTCAGAGGTATATTTTTTAGTATTGGTTAAATCTTTTAACGTTGCATAATAAAAATCGTTTAAAAAAGTGCTATGAATAGCATTAACGCCACTACCTTTTATTTGCAAATGAGCATCTTGCCAAATACCCAAACTTGTATCTTCTGTAATGTATTCATCAGAAATATTTACCCCTCCTGTAAACCCAATTTCATTATCGATGATGGCAATTTTGCGATGATTTCTAAAATTTAATGAAAAAATAAAAGAGCCATATTTAAAAGGTGTTTCTGGATAAATTTCTACACCAATATTCTTTAATTTTTGTTTGGTAGTTTTTTGTAAACTAGTACTACCAAAAGAATCGTACAAAATTCTTACTTCAACATTTTCTTTTCTTTTTTCTTCTAATAATTTGATGATTTTATCTAATATTTCTCCCTCTTCAAAAATAAAATATTGTAAATGGATAAACTTTTTGGCATTTTTAATGGCATTAAACAAAGCTGTAAAAGTTTCTTTTCCATTTTTCAATAAGATAACCTCATTACGCTCTTCAACATTAGCTTTTGTATTGCTATAAATTAATTGAGCAATCTTTTTTTGTTTAATACCTTTTAAGGAGTTTTTATCAAGATCTTTTTTAGATTTTATAGATTTTTGGATAAAATCCTTCCTCTTTTTCGTCTCTTTTAATTCAAAAAACTTAATTTTTCTTCTATTAATACCGAAAATAACAAAACAAAACACCCCTAAAAATGGAAAGAAAAGTGCAATTAAAATCCAACTTAAAGACTTGGACGGTTTTACCCCAAAATAAAGAATATTATAAAACGCCCAACAAAATAAAATAAGATGTAAACATCCTAAAACATAATATATCATTCCCCTTAAATTTTCTTAATCATCCAAACATTACAAGAATAATGACTGGTATTGCCCATTGGTGCATCTAAATTTTTAAAACCATACTTTTTGTACAATTTAACAGCAGCTTCCATATAAGGTAAAGTTTCTAAATAGCAATTTTCAAAACCAAATTCTTTGGCTTTATCCAAACAAACCGATATTAATTTTGCACCTAAACCTAAACCTCTTGCAATGGGTAAAAAATACATTTTTTGCAACTCGCAAGTTTTACCCTTAAAATTATCTAATTGTGCAATACCTGCACCACCAACAATTTTATTATTATGTTCAACCACAAAATAGCTTGCGTTTTCTTTTTGGTAAGTTTCAAACATTTGGTCTGTAGCTTTATCTTGATAAGCAGTACCTATTTTTGGTGCACCCATTTCAAGAATTACACTTCGTACAACTTTTGCCAATTGTGCATTATCTTTCAAAGCTATTTCTCTTATGATAAAATCTTTACTTGTCATTTATTACTGTATTTTTGCAAGAGCAAGTTACCTATTTTTTAAATGATTTTTGATGAAAAAAACATTCTATTTTTTGGTTTTATGTATTGGGATTTTGAGTTGTTCTATAAATAAAAAACCCGTTTTTATAAAAGTGGACAATCTGAAATTAATTAGCGTTAAAAAAGATACCATACGTTTAAAAGCAAATGCATTTTTTCAAAACCCAAACGATGTAAGTGGTACTATTGCTACTGATGAAATAAAAATATATGTAAATGGTGCAGCAGTGGCACAGGTTTCTTCTGATGAGTTTAAAGTGCCAGCAAGAAATGAATTTACAGTTCCGCTAAAAGTTGTGATACCAACAAGAGAAATTTTTAAAAACAATAAAAACGGAATATTGGGCGGATTATTAAATTCCGTTTTAAACAAATCTATTGAAATTCAATTTAAAGGAAATTTACAGTATAAAGTTTTTGGATATGCTAGTAATTATCCTGTAGATATTACTCAAAATTTAAAAATAAAATTTTAGTTTCATTTTTAAAATCACTTATTATAACACACGAATTTTACATAAAACGATGTTTACAAATCGCTAAAAACGGAATTGGAACTGCAAGACCAAATCCTTCTGTGGGTGCTGTAATTGTGTATCAAAATAAAATTATTGGCGAAGGTTTCACCTCTAGCTATGGTGGAAATCATGCAGAAGTAAACGCCATAAATTCCGTTAAAAATAAAACACTTTTAAAAGAAGCTACCATTTATGTAACCTTAGAACCTTGTGCTCATTTTGGAAAAACACCACCTTGCGCAGATTTAATTGTAAAACACCAATTAAAAAAAGTGGTAATAGGTTGTATAGATACCAATAGTTTGGTGGCTGGCAAAGGTATTGAACGTTTACAAAATGCAGGAATTAATGTTATTGTAGGAATTTTAGAAAATGAATGTAAAATACATCATAAACGTTTTTTTACGGTACAAGATAAAAAAAGACCTTTTATTATTTTAAAATGGGCTGAAACCCAAAACGGTTGTGTAGCCCCTTTGCAGAAAAATAAACAATCTCCGGTTTGGATTTCAAACAGGTATTCACAACAACGAGTTCACAAATTAAGAGCTAAAGAACAGGCAATTTTAGTGGGTACAAAAACAGTTTTGGCAGACAACCCTTCGTTAACAGTGAGAAGTTGGTCAGGGCATAACCCAATAAGAATTGTACTAGATGCTAATCTTAGAATTTCTGATAGTTTACATTTATTTGATGGAAATGTAAAGACTATTTTTATCATAGATAAAAGGCAAAAGCAACAAAAATCTAGACATAATTTAGTTTTTGAAACTATCGATTTTACTAAAAATATTGCACAACAGATTTGTAAAATACTACAAAAAAATGCTATTCAGTCTCTAATTATTGAAGGTGGCACTCAAACTTTACAAACATTTATTGATGCTAATTTATGGGATGAAGCTCACGTTTTTATTGGTGAAACCAATTTTAAAAACGGAATAAAAGCACCTGTTTTATCTGCAAAAATAACATCCGAAGAAAAAATTAAAAACGACCAATTAAAAATTTACACGAATGATTAAGAACATCATCTTCGATTTTGGAGATATTTTTATCAACTTAGACAAACAAGGAACTTACAAAGCAATGGCTGCTTTAGGAGTTACAAAAATTACTGATGAAATGGTAACAGTTTATCAAAACTATGAAAAAGGCTTAATGAGCACCAATGCATTTATTGCATTTTTTCATGATAAATTTAGAATACCTAATGATAAATTAATTGCTGCCTGGAATGCTGTTTTATTAGATTTTCCAAGAGAGCGTTTGGACTTTTTAAAAAAATTGGCTAAAAGCAAAAAGTACAGGTTATTCTTATTAAGCAATACAAATGATCTACATATAAAATGGGTTCAAAATTCTTTGGGAGAAGATTTTTTTGGAGAATTTAAAAACTGTTTTGAACAATTTTACTTATCGCACGAAATTCATTTTAGAAAACCAGATGTAGAAATTTATGAATTTGTTTTAAAAGAAAATAACCTAATTGCTAACGAAACTTTATTTGTAGATGATTTACAAGAAAACACAGCTGCTGCAAATACTTTAGGGATACATACTTGGAATTTAATTCCTGAGCAAGATGATGTTACAGAATTATTCGTTAAAAACCAACTCGATTGATTTTTTTACTACTCAGCATATTCATATCTACAGGATTATTTGTTATTTTTAAATACTTTGGGTTTTATAAAATTGATGTTTTAAAGGCTATATTTATAAATTATATAGTTGCATTTATTTTAGGATTTGTATTTGCAGAACGTGATTTTTCTGTTGTAGAAATCCCTCAGCAACCTTGGTTTTTAGGTGCATTATGCTTAGGGGTTTTATTTGTTTCCGTATTTTTTATTATGGCAATGACTGCTCAAAAAAATGGCGTTTCTGTAACCTCAATAGCAGGAAAAATGTCTGTGGTTATTCCTGTATTTTTTGGTGTTTTTTTATATGATGAGTCTGTTACTTTTTTAAAAATATTCGGAATTATTATTGCCTTAATTGCGGTGTATTTAGCCTCTGTAAAAGAAAACACAACAGCCACTAAAGAAGCTGGTTTGTTACTGCCTATTTTATTGTTTTTGGGTTCAGGCGCAATTGATACCTTACTAAAATATGTAGAAGTAACTTATGTACCCAAAGATGAAGTATCTATTTTTTCTGGAAGTTTATTTGCTATAGCTGCCTGCATTGCTGCAGTAATTTTACTGATAAAAGCTATCCAAAAAAGAGCCGCTTTTGGTGTTAAAAATATCATTGCTGGCATTTTTTTAGGCATTCCGAATTATTACTCTATTATTTTTTTAATAAAAGCACTACAAACAGAAGGTTTTGATAGCTCTACCCTATTTACCATTAATAATGTGGGCATTGTAATTGTATCAACTATTGTTGGGATACTTGTATTTAAAGAACAATTTAGCATCAAAAATAAAATTGGTGTGGTTTTAGCTATATTAGGAATTGTAATTGTAGCTTTGGCTTAATGGAAAACGACAGTTACAAAACCATACTTAAACCATCAGAAGAAACACTTTTTAAAGACAGAAATAGTAAATTTTTTGGCTATGCATTTCCTGTTATAAATGAAGATGAAGTAAAAAATTGTTTGGATGATTTACGCAAACAACATCACTCTGCTCGTCATTTTTGTTATGCTTATCAAATTGGAGTTGAAACCATAAAATATAGATCCAATGATGATGGTGAACCTAACAATTCTGCTGGATTACCCATTTATGGCCAAATTCAATCTTTTGAGCTTACTAACGTTTTAATAGTTTCTGTTCGCTATTTTGGAGGAACAAAATTAGGGGTTGGTGGATTAATTAACGCCTATAAATCTTCTGCTCAATTGACTTTAGAAGCCTCAGAAATTGTAGAAAAAACCATAACTATTTTTTACAAACTCAATTTTAATTATGATATGATGAACAAAGTAATGCGTATCATTAAAGAAAAAAATATAAGCATCACTGCTCAAAATTTAGGGTTGACATGTGAATACACAATCGCTATTAGAAAAAAAGAAGCTCAAATCATATTTGATATTTTTCAGAATTTATATAAGGTAGATATTCAAATTTTATAATAAAACATTAGAGGATATTTAATTATATTTAACTAAATTTGAATTATTATTATGTTTTCGTTTAGTATTCTTAAAAGAATATAAAAGCACAAAATATTTTACAAACCCCCATGGAAAAAAAATATAGTTATCAAGAGTTAAAAAATCAAGTTGCTGAACTCGAAAAGCAAAATCAAATTTTACGCTTAGCATTAAATAATCAACCAGAAAAGAAAATAGAGGAAAAACTTGTAATTGAACAACATTTCTTTAAAACTCTTATGGACAATATTCCAGATTATATTTATTTTAAAGATAAAGAGAGTCGTTTTATAAAAAGCAATAAAGCTCAAGCAAAGAATTTTGGCCTTAAAGATCCAAAGGAAATGATTGGAAAAACTGATTTTGATTTTTTCACAAAAGAACGTGCACAAGAAGCTTTTAAAGATGAACAAAACATTATTAGAACAGGATGCCCAATCATATCAAAAGAGGAAAAAGAAATATGGATTGATGGTTCTACTTCCTGGTCATCAACCACAAAAATTATTCTTAATGATCACAAAGGAGAAGTCATTGGAACTTTCGGATTGTCTCGAAATATTTCAAAACAAAAAGATGCTGAAGAAAAATTGTTAAAATTAAATGAAGAACTCAAAGAAATAAATACTGCAAAAGATAAATTATTTTCAATTATTGGGCATGACCTCAGAGGCCCCTCTAACAATATCATTGGCCTATCAACACAACTACTAGAAAATATTGATGTTTTTGATAAGGAAGAAATTAAAATGTTTTTGGTTTTTATAAATTCGGCAGCCCAAAACACCACTGTTTTATTAGAGAATTTATTAAATTGGGCTAATACCCAGACTGGAAAAATTGTTTTTAATCCACAAAAAGTATGTTTCTCTAAGATAACTCAAGAGGTGATATTACTTAAAAACTCAATAGCCGAGAGTAAAAACATTTCATTAAACCAAACTTCGGCTGATAAAATTGAGGTGCTGGCTGATAAAAATATGTTAAAGGTAATTTTACGAAACCTTATTTCTAATGCCATCAAATTCACTAATTCTGGTGGAAAGATAGAGGTTACTGCAATTGCAAAGAAAAAAGAGGTTGAAATTACAGTTTCTGATAATGGAGTGGGAATTAACGAAGATATGCTTAAAAAGTTATTTAAATCGAACACTAAATCTACTACTTTAGGTACTGCAAAAGAAATAGGAACTGGTTTAGGCTTATTACTGTGTAAAGAGTTTATAGAAAAACATGGTGGTAAAATTTGGGTTGAGAGCACAACAGGAAAAGGAAGTGATTTTAAGTTTACCTTACCTAACGCAGTAAATTAATATTTTTAGAATTCTTTATAAAGCTCTTGGCTAGGTATAACCTAAATAGATGTTTTTGAGCAATAGAAATTTATGTTTGTCTTTAATAATTTTATCATCACAATTGCTCTCTTTCAAAAATTTGGTATCTATACTTAATTCTATATCTATTCTAAAATCAAAGGCCTTTCACGTTTTGATTGATTTAGATTTATGAAATAAATAGTACTATTCACGATTTAAAAAAAACGTTTATTTTAGTTAATTTCATAACTTCAAGCATCAAAAACACAAATACTTCAGACAATTGGATTAAATAACAAAGAGTTCGTTAATTTAAAAGTTACCAAATATGATGAAATGAAAACACCATTAAATTTAAAAGAATTGTATCTCTAAAAGTTTATAATTTAAATCGTAAAACAAGGCATGATTATGATAGGCTTTTTATTAAAAAATAATTATGGTGTAATTACTCTAATGAATCTATGATTTCTTGTAACGTTTCTGCTTTTATGGGTTTAGTAATGTAAGCAGAAATTTCAGAATATTTTTTTGAACGCTCCAAGTCTGAAGGATCAATAGAAGAAGTAACCATAAAAACGGTAATTTTCTTATGAATTTGTGATCTTATTTTAGTGTACTCTTCTATAAACTGAAACCCATCCATAACTGGCATATTAATATCTAAGAAAATAAGATCTGGAAGTTTATCTGAGTTTTCCTTATTACTATTGATAAAATTATAGGCTTGGTCTCCATCATCAAAAGACATTACGTAATCTTCTGGTGTTAATTTTTTTATTTTTATTACTTTTTTCATAAAAAACTTATAAACTCCATCATCGTCTATAAAACAAATTTTATACTTTTTTGGCATAACTTTTTGGCTTTAAAATGTTATTGTAAATGTTGTTCCTTTATTCACTTCGCTAGTACAAGAAATTGCCCCTTTTAAAGAGGTAATTTGATTTTTTATAATATATAAACCAACACCTTTGGCGTCTTTTTTTCTATGAAAAACATTATTGAGTCCATATAATTTATGACCGTGCTTTTTAAGGTTAATTCCTAGTCCATTATCTTTAACTATTAATTGCGTTCTTCCTTCATTTATAGCACTTTTTATTTCTATTATTGGTTTTCTGTCTGGAAACGAATATTTTAAAGCGTTACTTACTAAATTAGTTATTATACTTTTTAAATAAGGTTTATGGTATACGATTGTTTCAACAGCAGAAAAATCTGTAGTGATAACTGCGTTTAATTTGGTAATTTGTTTTGATAATTTTTTCTCAATTTTTTTAGTTACTTTACTCAATGATATATTACTCATTTCAATTTCAGCTTCAGATTTTTTATTTATTTGAATCGCTGCAATCAAAGAATTTAGAGTTTCATCAATAAGATCAATTACAATTTTAAATTTTTCGAAAGCAAGTTTCTTTTCTTCAGGTGTTTCAGAAATTTCGTACAACTCAAGTAAAGAAATTAAATTACTAACAGGTGCTCTAAAATTATGAGAAGCAATCTGTGCAAAGTTTGCTAGTTTTTTGTTTTGTTCTGTAATTCTTGAAATATTGGTACCTACCAAAATAAAGGCTGTAATTTTACCTGTATCATCTTTTATAGCATTAGTACTAAGTTGAATGTGTAAAGAAGTACCATCTTTTCGAATGTAAGTCCATTCTTTAAAATCTTCTCTGTTTTCTGTTGCTAATTTTGATAAAATTTCAAAACCAGTAACTTCTTTTTTACTTTTGTTGGTAAGTTCTCTACCTCTTTTTAATAGTTCTTCTTTATCATGAAAAATAATAGGGGTTTCTTTATCTACTACTTCCTCGCTTTTGTAACCCAGTAAATTCTCTGCACCTTCATTAAAATAAGTAATTTTGCCATCGAGATCTGTTCTTATAAGAGAAATATCACCTGAATTTAAAATGGCTTTTAATTCTTCATGAGCAGTATTTAATTCTATTTGAGCTACTTTAACAGTATTAATATCCTGAAAAGTTCCATAAACAGCAACACATTCATTGTTTTTAATTTCAGGTTCACCTATAACTCTTACCCAAATATGTCTTCCTTTTGCAGTTACCAATTGCAACTCTTCATCGAAGCTAGTTTTGTTTATAACTGATTCTTTAAACAATTCAGTAATTTTATCTCTGCTATAACCTTCAGCATAAAATTTTAAGCCAGATTCTACATTTGGAATAAAATTACCATCTACTTCATGAATTTCTTTAGTTACTTTACTCCAAGTATTTTCATTATTCACCAAATCTACAAACCAGGTTCCAATTCTGGCTATAGTATTTGTTCTTTCTAAAACTTCTTCAATTTTCTTTCTTTCTTTCTCTTTTTGCTCTACCTCCTTTTTAAATTTTTCTAATTTTATATTTAGGGAGTTCAAGACTTTATTGTTTTTATATACAGGTAAAAACATCAAGAAAACCCCACAAATAAATAAAAGTATTGAAAAACCTAAAAAAACGTATTGTAATTTTTTTAAAAAAGCCGTTCTTTTTTGAGAAATAAGTTGATACTCATTCACAATAAAATCCATAGAATTTAAAAATGGACGTTCATTATTTTTAATTTCTTCTATGAAACTTTTATAAATAGAATCATTGTTTGGTTCTTTTACCAAATGATTAGATGATTTAACAAGCTTATTAAAAAAGAATGTGTTTTTTTTAAAAAGAGAATCTATTCCAGTTGTATGATATTGTAATTTATTTTTTTCTTTAAGATAAGTATTCGCTTTTATAAAGCACGCTACAATACTATCTAAAGTTTCAATATTAATTTTGTAGGAAGATGTATTCTTAGATTCGTTAATATAAGAAGCTATTTTGGCAATTTGCTGACTATACATTTGCTGTTTACCTGCAATATTTATAGTTTCTGCATCCGAACTTTGTTGTGAAATGGCATTGTTTATTATTATTTGATTAAAAATAATAATTAGGATAATACCTATGAGTAGGAGTATATATTTTTTCTTATTCAATTTGGGGGGGAATTATTAGATAAAATATAAAAGTCACTAAATATTTAGTGCATCATAAAGTAACAAATATATATATTAAATTAGTAATAAACTAATATTAGTTTTACAGATATTTAATGCTAAAACCTTTTATTTTTTTGATATAATACCTTGATAAAATTTAAAATTATGCTAAATATACAAGTGATATTTTTATTATGACGAACCAAATGTTCATTTTAACAGAACCCTAAATTTCTTAATTTTTGTTTATTTAGCTAGACTATTTTCCATTTCTATAAGATTTTAAGTTCAAAAATTTAAAAATATTTTACCTACAATGTAGTTTATTAAACTATTTAAACTACATTTACGGTAAATATAAGTTATGAGTCAATCAACGTTAGGAGAATTCGAAGAAATTGTAGTGATTATTGTAGCTATACTCAATGGTGATGCCTATAGTGTGAACATTATCAACGAAATAGATAATCGACTAAACCGAAAAGTAAGTTTGGGTGCAATTCAAACTGTGTTAAAAAGACTAGAAAAGAAAGGTTTGCTAAAATCTGAGTTTGGTGGTGCAACAAAAGAAAGAGGAGGAAAACGAAAGCGTCTTTACGAAATTACTACTCAAGGCCATGAAATAATTGACCAAACAAGAATACAAAGAAATTTGCTTTGGGAAGCAATGCCTAAACTTTCACTTAATTTATTTTAAATGCATGAAAAAATAAAAAAACCCTCAAAATTCGTTATGCGCTTTTTTCGATGGTTTTGTCGTTCAGATTTTCGTGAAGAAATAGAAGGAGATTTAATAGAGCAATTCAATACATATTATAAAATTCATGGTTACTATAAAGCCAATTTCAAATTTATAAAAGAAGTTATTTTATTATTTCGACCATCGATAATTAAAACTTTTAACCAATCATCAAATACAAAAACTATGGAAATCATAAATCAAAACAAGAGAATTATAACTATTATAACAGTTGTAATAACCTTACTTTTAATTCCGTTTATAGCTATGCAATTTAGCAAAGAAGTAAATTGGTCTGTCTTCGATTTTCTTTTTGCTGGCATTTTATTAACTATTACAGGGCTCATCCTTGAGTTTATCTTAAAAAAAATAAAGACCTTTAAACAAAGAGTACTTTATGCAGTGATCTTGTTCTTGATTTTATTTCTTGTATGGGCTGAACTTGCTGTTGGTATTTTTGGATCACCTTTTGCTGGTACCTAAAAAAAAGACAAACTTTAGTAAATAACAAACATTAACTAAGCTTTGTTTAGTATTGATTCTCGTGTTATGTAGTTACTTTTAAAATGTGCTTTACACATTATTATAATCTATTTTTAAATGCCTCTGATAATAAAATTCGGTTTCTCATTTTAAAGATTCATTGTGTGACAAATGTCACATTACAATCTACTTCTTAAACATACCTTTGTTTTAAAAAACTTATAAAATGACGACTATAAAAATACTAGGCACAGGATGTTCAAAATGCAAATCAATGACAAACATTGTAAATGAAGTTGTTTTTGAAAATAATATAGAGGCATCTGTTGAAAAAGTGGAAGATATTGTAGAAATTATGCAATATAATGTAATGTCTACACCTGCTTTGGTTATTAATGATTGCATTGTGGTTAAAGGTAGAGTGCCTTTAAAAAGTGAAGTTTTGACGCTTTTAGGAAAGTAAAATCAATAATTATGAATATGATGAACGAAGTTGTGCATTATGTACAAAATCCTTTTATTGATTGCATTTTCAATGTTTAATTGGATACAAAATATTGCAGATTGGCTTGTTTATGACCTCTTGCAACTTAAGGCTTCAACGCATTTTACAGCAGCATTGCACTTTATAATTTATGACACAATAAAAATTTTAATTCTTCTTGTTGTAGTAATGTTTTTTATGGGTATTGTAAATAGTTTCTTTCCTATAGAAAAGGTTAAAAATTATTTATCGAGAAATAAATTATATGGTTTAGAATATGTAATTGCCAGTTTGTTTGGTGTGGTTACTCCTTTTTGTTCCTGTTCTTCTGTTCCGCTTTTTATTGGTTTTGTAAGAGGTGGCATCCCTTTAGGGGTAACTTTTTCATTTTTAATTACTTCTCCGTTAGTTAACGAAATTGCAATCGGACTCTTTATTGGTTTGTTTGGCTTAAAAACTACCTTAATTTATGTAATTAGTGGTGTTTTATTAGGCACCATATCTGGTATTATTCTTCAAAAATTAAACTTAGAAACTCATCTTACTCCTTGGGTTAAAGAATTACTGGCAAATGCTCAAAAAGAACAAGAATTATTGCAATTAGAAAAACCAACGATTACACAGAGACTTTCTATTATTTTTTCAGAAATTTTGAAAATTCTAAAAGGTGTTCTTCCTTATGTTTTAGTTGGGATTGTAATTGGTGGTTTTATGCATGGGTATATACCAGAAGCCTTTTTTGAAGAATATATGGCAAAAGACAACCTTTTTGCTGTACCCATTGCTACAGTTTTAGCTGTACCTATGTATGCTAATGCCATTGGTGTTTTGCCTGTAGTACAAGTTTTGGTTGCTAAAGGCATTCCTTTAGGTACTGCAATTGCTTTTATGATGGGTGTGATTGGTTTATCGTTGCCAGAAGCAATGCTTTTAAAGAAAGTGATGACCTTAAAATTAATTGCAATATTCTTCGCAGTTGTAACATTATGTATTATCATATCTGGTTATCTTTTTAATATTATTTTATAAATAACCTCAATTATTAATATTTATGTAAACGAAAAAACCTCCAATTCAAAAGGAATTGAAGGTTATTTTTTATCTAAATAGAAATGCTATTTATTCAAATACATTTTACGTCTTGAATATAAATCGTAAAATTCATCGTCTTTTAAACTATCTATAAATAAAATACTTTCTCCAGTCGATTTCATTTCTGGTCCTAGTTTTTTATCTACATTCGGGAATTTATTAAAAGAAAATACCGGTTGTTTAATGGCATAGCCCTCTAATTGTGGATTAAAATCAAAATCTGTTACTTTCTTTTCTCCTAACATTACCTTGGTTGCATAATTTACGTAAGGTTCTTTGTAGGCTTTTGCTATAAAAGGTACAGTTCTAGAAGCTCTTGGGTTGGCTTCAATAATGTAAACGATATCATTTTTTATGGCAAATTGAATGTTAATTAAGCCAACCGTTTTTAATTCTCTAGCAATGGTATGTGTATGATCTATAATTTGTTGCATTACCAAATCTCCTAAATTAAAAGCTGGTAAGGTTGCATTTGAATCTCCTGAATGAATTCCACAAGGCTCAATGTGTTCCATAATTCCAATGATGTACACATTTCCATCAGCATCACAAATGGCATCAGCTTCAGCCTCTATAGCACCATCTAAGTAATGATCTAACAACAATTTGTTATTTGGTATTTTACGTAACAAGTCTACAACATGTTCTACCAATTCTTCTTTATTAATAACAATTTTCATTCCTTGACCACCTAAAACATAAGAAGGTCTTACCAATATTGGAAAGTCTAACTCGTCTGCCAAAGCTAAAGCTTCGTCTGCAGTTTCTGCAACTCCAAATTCTGGATAAGGAATATTATTTTCTTTTAACAACGTAGAAAAACGACCTCTATCCTCAGCAATATCTAAAGCTTCAAAAGAAGTTCCGATAATTTTTATACCGTATTTGGTTAATTTTTCTGCTAATTTTAAAGCAGTTTGACCACCTAATTGTACAATAACTCCTTCTGGCTTTTCATGACGAATGATATCGTAAATGTGTTCCCAAAAAACAGGTTCGAAGTATAATTTATCTGCAGTATCAAAATCCGTAGAAACCGTTTCTGGGTTACAGTTAATCATAATCGTTTCGTATCCACATTCTGCAGCTGCTAAAACACCATGTACACAACAGTAATCAAACTCAATTCCTTGTCCAATTCTGTTAGGTCCAGAACCTAAAACAATAATTTTCTTTTTATCGGTTACAATACTTTCGTTTGCAATTACAATTTCTCCTTCTGGTGTTTCTATTTCATTCTCAAAAGTAGAATAATAATAAGGTGTTTTCGCTTTAAACTCAGCAGCACAAGTATCTACCAATTTAAAAACACGCTGTACTTTTAATTCCTCTCTCTTAGTGTATACTTCACTTTCCAAACAATCTAGCATGTGTGCTATTTGCCTGTCTCCATACCCTTTTTGTTTGGCTTCGAGCAATAAATCTCTTTGAATGGTATCAATAGTATAGGTAGAAATTTCTTTTTGAAGTTGAAATAACTCTTCATACTGTTTTAAATACCACATATCAATTTTCGTGATATCGTATATTTTACTTAAAGGAATTCCCATAGCAATGGCATCGTAAATTGCAAAAACACGATCCCAACTTGCATTGGTTAATTTTTCTATAATTTCGTTGTAATTGGTGTATCCTTTTCCGTCTGCACCAAGTCCATTTCTTTTAATTTCTAAAGATTGTGTTGCTTTGTGCAAGGCTTCTTGAAAAGAACGTCCTATACCCATTACTTCACCTACGGCTTTCATTTGCAATCCTAAAGTTCTGTCTGAGCCTTCGAATTTATCGAAATTCCAACGCGGAATTTTTACAATTACATAATCTAAAGTTGGTTCAAATAACGCAGATGTAGATTTTGTAATTCCGTTTTCTAATTCGTCTAATGAATATCCAATAGCTAATTTTGTAGCCACTTTTGCAATTGGGTAACCTGTAGCTTTACTTGCTAACGCTGATGAACGCGAAACACGAGGGTTGATTTCAATAGCAATAATTTCTTCTTTTTCATCTGGCGAAACTGCAAACTGTACATTACAACCCCCTTCAAAATCGCCAATAGAACGCATCATATGAATGGCCATATCACGCATTTTTTGAAACGTTTTGTCAGACAATGTCATGGCTGGTGCTACTGTAATAGAATCACCAGTATGAATACCCATTGGATCCATATTTTCGATAGAACAGATAATAACTACATTATCGTTTTTATCGCGTAACAATTCTAATTCATATTCTTTCCATCCCATCATGGCTTTATCAATCATCACCTCATGAATAGGTGATGCTTCTAAACCTCTACTGAGCAGTTCGTCAAAATCTTTTGCATCATAAACGATAGACGCTCCTGCTCCACCCAACGTATAAGAAGAACGAATTACCAAAGGAAAACCAAATTCTTGTGCAATTTCTTTACCTTTTAAGAAAGATGTTGCAGTTTCTTGAGGCGCCATTGGTACTCCAATTTTTAACATCAATTCTCTAAATTGCTCTCTATCTTCAGTAACATTAATAGCATTGATATCAACACCAATCATTTTTACATCAAAATCTTTCCAAATGCCTTTATCATCGGCTTCGATACACAAAT
The DNA here is from genome assembly GCF_965660385.1 of Polaribacter sp. GTDB lineage: Bacteria > Bacteroidota > Bacteroidia > Flavobacteriales > Flavobacteriaceae > Polaribacter. The sequence continues at coordinate 3,403 of NZ_CBFHZT010000039.1, read as the reverse complement.
TTAAAGCAGTTTGGCCACCCATAGTTGGTAAAACTGCATCAATTTGAGGGTGTTCTTTTAATATTTGAATGATAGATTTTGTAGTTAATGGCAACAAGTACACATGATCTGCCATTGATGGATCAGTCATAATAGTTGCTGGGTTTGAGTTGATTAGAATAGTTTCTATTCCATCTTCTCTTAAAGAACGTAAAGATTGTGATCCAGAATAATCAAATTCGCAAGCCTGACCAATAACAATAGGGCCAGAACCAATAATTAAAATGGATTTAAGGTCTTCTCTTTTTGGCATTGTAAGTTGTTGTGTTTATTAGTGTTACAAAAATAAGTAGTGCTTAGATATAAAAAAAGGTGTTACTTAAAAAGTAACACCTTATATATTAACAATTGTTAATCATTTTATTTTTTATGTCTAGTTTCCGTTGAAACAGATAATTTCTTTCTTCCTTTTGCTCTTCTACGAGCTAATACTTTTCTACCATTAGCTGAAGCCATTCTTTCCATGAAACCGTGTTTGTTTCTTCTCTTTCTCTTTGATGGTTGGTACGTTCTTTTTGGCATTATATGTATTTTTAAAAATCTTCTTAATTATTTTTTTGCTTTTGTGTTACCTTGTTAAAAGCGTGGGCAAATATACAACTGTTTTTATTTATCACAAAAACTAAATGTAAAAAAATTTAAAATTATTTTATCCTTCTTAAAATTCTTTTAAAACACTTTTTTATCAATTGATTTTCACTTTTATACGTAGCAATTTTAGAATTATCATCATATTGATTTGTATCAAAATTAAAGTCTGGATCATCATAAACTGAACTTTTACAATTCAGTTCTAAGGCAATTGTGTTGTTTTTTACATCAAAAACTTTAAAAAAAACAACAGAACCTGCCAAAACATTGCTTCTATATTGTAAAGATTTATATTGAGGGTAATTTTGATTGTTGATTTGGTTAGCCGTTAAAATTTTAGTTAGAACAATGTAGTCTAAATCTGTAGTTTTCCGTAAATTTTCTTTGTATTCTTTTGATAAATCATAATCTAATATAAAAGGAATAATAATTTTGCCATCGGCATCCTTATAATTTTCTTTTAGGTAGCTTTTTTCTTTTAATTCCCCTGCAAAAAATGTTACTAATTGTGCATTATAATCATCTGTACTTTTTGCTGTATAATTTAATTGTGTTGGATTGATTAAATATTTAACCTCTTTATGATTGTCTAATTTTGATGTAAACCATAGATTCTGAACTGTAAAATTAGCGGGTTTACGTTCAAAAAAGCTTGGAAACAAAATAGTACAATTGTTAAATAATAAGACAATGATAAGTAGAATAATTGTTTTTTTCATAACCACAATTTTATCAAAAAGCATTCCATTGCATATTATTTTAATTAATTATTTAGAATTCTTCATCTTTTTATTTGCTTTAAAACCCAGAGTTAGTACTTTTGCGCAAACCTAAAAGAACCATGCACAATACTAAATACGTTTTTGTAACAGGAGGCGTAACATCATCACTTGGAAAAGGAATCATAGCAGCTTCGTTAGCTAAATTATTACAAGAAAGAGGGTTTTCTGTAACCATTCAGAAACTTGATCCTTACATTAATATAGACCCAGGAACCTTAAACCCATATGAACATGGCGAATGCTATGTTACTGATGATGGTGCTGAGACCGATTTAGATTTAGGGCACTATGAGCGCTATTTAAACATACCAACAAGTCAAGCCAACAATGTAACAACAGGTAGAATTTATCAATCTGTAATCGATAAAGAGCGTAAAGGTGAGTTTTTAGGCAAAACTGTACAGGTAATTCCTCATATTACCGATGAAATTAAACACCGAATTCAAATTTTAGGAGAAACTGGCGATTATGATATTGTTATTACCGAAATTGGAGGAACTGTAGGTGATATTGAATCGCTACCTTATGTAGAATCTGTTAGGCAAATGCTTTGGGAAAAAGGAGAAGACAACGCCATTGTAATCCATTTAACCTTAGTTCCATTTTTAGCTGCAGCTGGCGAGTTAAAAACCAAACCTACACAACACTCTGTAAAAAGTTTAATGCAAAGTGGTGTAAGTCCGGATATTTTAGTGTGCAGAACCGAACATGAAATTTCTGACGATATTAAACGTAAATTAGCCTTGTTTTGCAATGTTAAAAAGGAAGATGTAATACAATCTATTGATGCAGAAACTATTTACGATGTACCTAATTTAATGCTAGAAGAAGGCTTAGATGAGGTGGTTTTAAAGAAATTAAAGTTAACTTCTGATAAAAAACCTGAATTAAAAGTTTGGAATAACTTTTTAAGAAAACATAAAAATCCAACTTCGGAAGTAGAAATTGCTTTGATTGGTAAATATATTGAGTTACCAGATTCTTACAAATCAATTACAGAAGCGTTTATTCATGCTGGCTCATCTAACGAAACTAAAGTAAATGTTCGCTGGGTACATTCAGAAAGTTTATCACCCAAAAACTATGAAAAAAGATTAAAAGGTGTTGACGGTATTTTAGTAGCACCAGGTTTTGGAGATAGAGGAATTGATGGAAAAATAAAAGCAGTACAATATGCAAGAGAAAATAATATTCCTTTTTTCGGAATTTGTTTAGGTATGCAAATGGCGGTTATAGAATTTGCAAAAAATGTTCTTGGCTTAGTGGATGCATTTTCTACTGAAATGAAAAAGAACTGTAAAAACCCTGTTATCAACTTAATGGAAAGTCAAGAAGATGTTACAAACAAAGGAGGTACTATGCGTTTGGGTGCTTGGAATTGTAAATTAGCTAAAGATTCTAAAATTTATGATGCTTACAAAGAAGAGTTAATTAGCGAGCGCCATAGACATCGTTATGAGTTTAATAGCGATTATAGAGATCAAATTGAGTTAAAAGGTATGAAGGCTACTGGTCTTAACCCTAGAACTGGCTTAGTTGAAGTTGTAGAAATACCTTCACATCCTTGGTTTGTTGGGGTACAATATCACCCTGAATATAAAAGTACAGTTTTAAAACCACACCCTTTATTTGTGAGTTTTATTAAAGCTGCTTTAAAATATTCAAAAAAATAAAATCAATATTAAAAAATGTCATTTACCAAGGCTGTAGAGGCTTAATACCTTCTTAATGTTTAATGTAAATGACATTTTATTGTTACTAAAAACACTTTTGAGTTCCCATTGATACAGAAACAAATACTTTGTAAAAACGGAATACTAATTGAACTATATAAAATGATAAAATTTAAGACCCTAAAAACATATTAAAAAAGGGTTTTTAACTACATTTGTCGCGTTTTTATCAAGAGATTTTCTTGAGCTAATGACAAATTGACATTTAATTTACACATGGAACAAAAAAAATTCGATTACAATTCTTTTATTGGAATG
>NZ_CBFHZT010000038.1:0-27260 GCF_965660385.1 Polaribacter sp. | reverse complement strand
CTGATGCTTTAGAAGGGGGAAATAATTTTACAACAACAGATGCAAATGGAAGATTAAAAGGTGGTGTAAATGCTAATGGTGTGCCTTTAGTAGCTGTAGGTGTTAACCAAACTATTGGTACAAGTTTAGACGCTAGTGTAATGTCTCAAGTTTGTACAAATCCTTACAAGCCAACTTTGCCAGCCGAATGTTTCACAGTTTTTGTAGAGCAGGATGTAACCTTAACGAGTGGTACAACAAACGGAAGTTTAGCTGCTGGTGGAGATTTGACAATTAATGGTGATTATGAACTGGCTTTGCAAGATTGTGGTTGTTATAATGTAAATGGCAATGATTTGGGATTATTGGTTAATGGCAAAGCAAATTACAATGAAGGTGTATTAAATTTAAGAAATGCTACACAATATGCTCAAATTGGTGAATCAAATGGCAGTAATGCTTGGTATGCAGATCCTCAAAATGCACCAACACCAATAAGAATTACACCAGAAAATAATTATAATGCAAATTCGTATATTCAATTAGCAGGAAATGCAGCAGCTTTTAATGCAGCATCAAATCCTGTTTTTGCAAAAAGCAATTTAGATTTTTCGTTGGCATTCCAAAGATTAAGAACAAATGCTATAAGCTTATCAGAAAATAATCACAATGCAGTACTTAAAAATGTAGCAGGCGATTCTATTTCAACTACAAATTTACCAACTCAAATTGGTGTTTTACTGAAAAATAAGGCGAATTACATCAACATAAACGGATCAGATTTAAATAACGTTGAAGTTGTAAACTTTTTAACTGCTACAAATTCAGATAAATACTTAATTGTAAATGTAAATGCTCCAGGAACATTTTATTGGAATGTTTGGGCACAAAATGGAGTTGCTCATCAAAATGCTTCACACATCATTTATAACTTTTACAACACTACAGCACTGCACTTACAAGGTAATAACACTATTTATGGTAGCATTTTCGCGCCTTTTGCGAGCATCACTAAAACTGAAAACACAGCCGATGTTGTTGGGCAAATAATAGCTACTTCTTATATGCAAAATGGAGGAGTTGTACATTGTACATCATTTGCATCAGATGTAAATGCTGCAACTGCAGTTAATGCAACACCAACTGCAACTTTCAACGTAAATAACAATGAGTGTTTAAATAACAATAGCTTTCAATTTAATAATACCTCAAATACAGGTTCAATTGCACAACCTGTAGCTCCAATTTCATATCAATGGAATTTTGGTGATGGTACTACAAGTACTTTTATGGAACCAACAAAGACTTATGCAACATCAGGCGTATATACAGTTACTTTAACAGCAACAAATAAATTTGGTTCAGATACTACAAGTCAACAGGTTACAGTATTACCAAAAGTTGATGCAGAGGTGGTTATCAATACAAACAATTTATCAAATGGTGCTGTAAATGCAAATGTTACTTTGGTAAATACTGCAGATTTTTCGAGTTATTCTTGGACTTTACCTGGTGATAATACATCACTTTATCACAATGAAAACGCCATCTCAATTACCTTTCCTCAAGCTGGTTTATACACCTTATTATTTACAGGAGTGCAAACAAATGGGTGTAACATTACCACAGAAATTCCAATTACCATACAATCTAATGAGGTTAGTACAGGTAATAGTGGAGGGGTAGAATCTGAATCTTTAGGTGATGCAATTTCTAAAATTTATGTGGGTAGAAAAAAGAATTCTGTTCCAACTCAATTCGTGAAATCGGAAGCTAATGTTTATAACAAAGCTAAATTAAAAAGTGTACAACCTTACCAAGGTAAAGGGCAAACAATGTTAGATATGTTTCCAACAGCTTTGGTAACTGGTAATGTTGCGAACATCACTTCACCAACAGATATTTTAGATTACACCATAGCAGATGAAGTATTTTCGGTAGACTTTTCTTTAGATGGACAAACTAAAGGGGTGGTATTAGGAATCAAAACATCAGATAAAGTATATAATCATACCAAAGCTTCTTGTGACAGGTTAAGAGGTGCTGAAATTTTAAACATAAAAACAGTAAAATTACAAGGTAAAAACTTTTTAATGCAAGGTATTCAACAACGCACAGGTGTTGTGGAATATGCCATTTCTTTTGCAGTTGCTAAAAATAATAACGATAGCAACTATACGCTTCAAACCAACTGGTATGTAAATCATTACACTAAATTTAATGATGTGTATAATTTTCAAGTATGGTCTACCAATCCTTTTGATACTCAAAAGTTAGTAACTGATATTTTAAATAACTTACAAACGTATTTGCCAGTGCAACAAACAGAGGTGCAAAAATTACCAAAAACATATGCAGCTAAGATTTCTAGAGCGCAAGGTGATTTAGTAGTACTTTTAAGAAGCACTGAAGTTGGGCAAGAAGTAGAAATTGCCATGGAAGAAATTTATTCTGAAACTGCAAATAATGTTAAGCACAGATATAATCCTGTAAATTCTGAGAAAGAAAAAACATTGCATATTCCTATTGCAGATGGTTATGAATATGATGCTTTGGTAAAAGTAAACGGAGAAATTCAAGATGCATTTTATCATGCAGATGGTAACTGGGGCTTAGATTATGACAAAAGATATACTGAAATCAATCACTATTTTGTGTCTAATGATTTTGATAGAACTTATAATGATGATGAATATGCTATCAGTAGAAATGTAGAACTAAATGCAACTAGTGATTATGATTATTTAACTTTATACAAATCGTTATTACCAGGAACTTTAGCCGCAGATTATTCTCAATACAAATACTTATCTTTTACAGCTACTGGTAGTGGATTGATGGAATTGGGTTTGATAAAATCATCTATAGAAGAATGGAAAGCGCAATATAGAGTTATGGTAGATTTGTCCGAAGAAGAGCAAACTTATTATATACCTTTTGAAATCTTCTCATCAATAGGAACTACAGCTCCAATTACAGCAGATGATTTAACTACATTGGCATTTACATTTTTACCAGTAGAAGCACAAACTAAAGATTTAGATTTAAGTATTAAAGACATCAAGTTTACTAAAACCGCAGTTGAGGAAGAGCTAGTGCATAAAATTGAAGAATTTGACAATCAGTTTATGGCATATCCAAATCCGTCTCAAGGCTTTATAAATCTTTTACTGTACAGCAAATCACAAACCAATGCAAAAGTTACCTTGTTTGATGTTACAGGAAAAACAATTTATGAAACTTCAGCAACACTTACAGAAGGTAAAAACGAATTGAACTTCGATTTTGGTAGGGTAAAACCAGGAGTTTTATTCTTAAAAGTAAGCAGTTTTGAAACTGATTATGGAACGTCTAAAATTATTTTTAGGTAAGTGAATTGGCTTTCTATATAGCATTAAAATAACCCAATTAGCAAGAAAAGTGAAAATTAACTTTTATTACTGAACGCAGAAGTAAGTACTTTATCATGATTTTTATAAAACATCATTACCACAAATGATCCAATAAAGACAGAAGCCATACCTTCAATTAATAATGTAATAAATAATTCAGCAATCGATAAATCTCCACTAATTAAAAATGAATTGTTCATTGATAATAAAAATTCAGGATTTATCAGCTCTACATAACCAACAACTCCAATGATAGATAAAATTACAGATAATGCAGCAGTTTGTATACCTAAACCTAAATTAGTAATATAGTTGGTTTCTTTGTTTAATTCAATGTTCGTTTTAACAGCTTGTCTAATTCCTAATACTACAAATATTAAGTTTAAAAATCTTAGATAAGGGTTTTCATGAACTCCGATTAATTTCGAGAAGAAAAAGAACCCTCCAATTAAAGCTGTTATTAAAATTCCGTATTTTAAAATAATTTTTGATTGACTCATTTTGTTTATTTTTATTTGTTATTAGTTAAACAAAGCTAACAAAATTAATAGTAAAACTATCTTAAAGAAACTTTAAAACTCTTATTTATAAATTTTTAAGTTTTTTAATTAACAACAATAGTATTGATGTTTTCCAATTCTTCTGCAGTAAAAAAAGTGTTTTCAGTGGCTTTTAAACTGTCTAAAATTTGCTCAGTTTTACTAGCACCAATTAAAACAGAAGTAATTCTATCATCTTTTAAAATCCAAGAAATAGCCATTTGTGCCAAACTCTGATTTCTATTTGCAGCAATTTCGTTTAAAGCTTTAATTTTTGGTAAATGCTCTAAAACTTGGTTTGTATTTAAAAATGGACTGTCTTTTACAGCTCTTGAGTCCTTGGGTAAGCCATTAATATATTTATTGGTTAACATACCCTGTGCTAAAGGAGAAAAACAAATGGCTCCAACTCCAGAGTTTTCTAATAATTCTAACAATCCATCTTCAACCCATCTATCAAATAGATTATATCTTGGTTGATGAATTATGCAGGGTGTACCTAAATCTTTTAAGATTTCAAAGGCTTCAGCAGCTCTTTTGGGTTGATAGTTAGAAATTCCCACATATAATGCTTTACCTTGTCTTACCATTAAATCTAAAGCACCCATTGTTTCCTCTAAAGGCGTGTCTGGGTCTGGCCTATGATGATAAAAAATATCAACATAATCCAAATTCATTCTTTTCAAACTTTGGTCTAAACTAGCCGTTAAATATTTTTTAGACCCAAAATCTCCATAAGGCCCATCCCACATATCATAACCAGCTTTTGATGAAATAATCAATTCATCTCTATATTGTTTAAAATCTTTTTTTAAAATTTTACCAAAAGTGGTTTCTGCACTTCCATAAGGAGGTCCATAATTATTTGCCAAATCAAAATGAGTAATTCCGTTATCAAATGCACATTTTAATAAGTTTCTGGCATTTTTAAAATCATCATTTTTACCAAAGTTATGCCATAAGCCTAAAGAAAGTTCTGGTAAAAGCAAACCACTATTGCCTGTTCTTCTATACTTTATTTTTTTGTAACGATTTTTATCGGCTATATAATTCTTTTTTTTGCTCATAATTACAGTAAAGCTTCTTTTAATATCGTTATTGGATGTTTTGCAATTCTTTTTGTGCCATCAAATATTTGATGGCGACAACTTGTACCAGCAGCCACTATTTCTGTATCTGAACTGCAATTTCTAATTTTAGGAAATAAAGTATCTTCACCCACTTGCATACTAACCTTATAATGCTCTTTTTCGTACCCAAAAGAACCAGCCATTCCACAACAACCTGTGTTTAATATAGTTACTTTGTAGTTTTCTGGTAAATTTAATATTTGAAAACTAGCGTTTGTACCCGATAATGCCTTTTGATGGCAATGCCCATGAATTTTTAATGTTTTTTTATTTGATGTAAATTGGCTTTTATCAATATTACCTTGTGTTATTTCTTTGGATATAAATTCTTCAAAGGTATAGGTATGTTGCGCTATTTTTTCTGCGGATGAGGTATCATCTGCTAATCTGATGTATTCGTCTCTAAAGGTTAAAATGGCTGAAGGTTCAACTCCTATTAATGGAGTTTTATCAGTAATGATATCTTTAAAAACCGAAATATTTGTATTACAAATTGCCTTGGCTTCTTTTAAAAATCCTTTAGAAATATGGCTTCTCCCACTTTCATCGTGGGCAATATTTTTAATTTCGTAACCTAGCTTTTCTAATAGATAAACAGCATCTTTTCCTATTTCTGAATCGTAATAATTGGTAAATTCATCTTTAAATAAATAAACCGCTTTTTTAGGCTTCTCGACTGCGTTTGAAGTTACATTGTGTTTTTTTAGCCAACTTTCTAAAGTTTCATTTGCTAGTTTAGGTACAGAACGTTCAACAGCAACACCTAAAACTTTTTTTGCTAAAAGTGAATTTGTAAAAAAGTTGGTGATTTTAGGCATTTTGCTACCTAACTTATTGTATTTGGCATTATTGGCAAATAGTTTACTTCTAAACGAATAGCCATTAGTTTCTTGATATTGATATAAAAATTCAGCTTTCATAGTTGCAATATCCACATTACTTGGGCATTCAGAAGCGCAAGCTTTACAACTTAAACAAAGATCTAAAACTTGTTTTAGTTCTTTAGAGTCAAACTTATTTTTAGCGGTATTATTGGTTAAAACTTCACGAAGAACGTTAGCTCTTGCTCTTGTAGTTTCACTTTCATTTTTTGTTGCTCTATAGCTTGGGCACATGGTTCCACCAGCTTCTACAGGTTTTCTACAATCCCCAGAACCATTGCATTTTTCTGCTAATTTTAAAATTCCTTCGCTATCAGAAAAATCCTGAATGGTTTTAATGCTTGGTTCAATTCTGTCTACTTCATAACGCAAATTTTTATCCATAGAAAAAGCGTCTGTAATTTTTCCTTGGTTAAAAACATTATTAGGATCAAATGCTTTTTTGATACGTCTTAACAATTGATAATTTTGTTCGCCAATCATTAACGGAATAAACTCGGCACGTACAATTCCATCTCCATGTTCACCAGAAAAAGAACCTTTGTATTTCTTTACTAATTTTGCAGTTTCAGTAGTGATTTTTCGAAACAACACAACATCTTCTGCTTTCTTTAAATTTAAAATTGGTCTTAAATGTAGCTCACCAGCACCAGCATGTGCATAATATATTGCGTTTTGTTGGTACTTGCCCATTATTTTTGTAAACTCTTCAATATAACTTGGCAAATCTTCTAAGTCTACAGCAGTATCTTCAATACAGGCAACCGCTTTCATATCGCCAACCATATTACCCAAAGCACCTAAACCTGCTTTACGCAAATAATGCACTTTAGCAATGTCTGCGCCATATACTTTTGGATGATGGTAACCAAAATTGTTTTTTTGTAAATCAGCGATTAAATGATCGGCTAAAAGTTCTGCTTCTGGTAAGGTGTTTGCAGCAACCTCTAGCATCAATAAAGCTTCTGGATCTCCTTGTAAAAAGAATCTATTCTTTGCTAATTCACGATTGTTTTTTGTACAATCTAAAATGGCTTTGTCCATTAATTCACAATTGTATAAATTGTGATTCATAGACGTTAAAGTAGCTTGTAAACTCTCATTAATGCTGGTAAAATGAGCGCAAACCATAATGCTTTCTTTAGGGGGTAAAGCATCTAATTGTATGGTAATGCTAGTGGAAAAAGCCAAAGTACCTTCGCTACCTGCTAAGAATTTTGCCACATTTATTGTTGGTTGATTTCCACCAAATAAATCCGATTTTAAAAATTCATCTACAGCATAACCTGTACATCTTCTGTGAATGGTTTCTTTCGGGAATTCTGTTTTGATTTCTTGTTGCGTTGCTTTAATAGAAAGTTCATCAAAAATTGATTTATATATTTTACCTTCTAAGCTTTTTTCTTTGGATTTATTAATAAATTCTTCAGAGGTAATTTCTTTAAAAGTGGCTGTACTTCCATCACTTAAAATGGCGTCAATTTCCAGAACTTTATCACGTGTAACTCCATACCTGATGGAAGTGCTTCCTGAAGAATTGTTACCTACCATTCCACCAATCATACACCTGTTTGATGTTGAGGTGTTTGGACCAAAAAACAAACCATAGGGTTTTAAAAAAACATTAAGCGAATCTCTAACAATTCCGGGTTGTAATTTGATGGTTTTGTTGTGTTCATCAAAATGAATAATGTTTGTAAAATGTTTGGAAACATCTACAACGATACCATCTCCAACACATTGCCCAGCAAGCGAAGTTCCTGCAGTTCTAGGTATTAATGTGATGTTGTTTTTTGTAGCAAAATCAATTAAAACTTTAATATCATTTTCATCTTTCGGAAAAGCAACTGCAATCGGAATTTTACGATACACAGAGGCATCTGTTGCGTATAATGTTTTGTGTAAATTATCAAATAAAACATCACCAGAAAGTGAGTTGTGTAAGCTTGTTAAAATAGAATTATCAATCATCATTTACTATTGAAAAGTAGGTCTTTTTGCAAATATCCGAAAACTATTTTCAAAATAATAAGATGATGATAAGGATTGTTGTTATTTATTGGATTTATTAATAAAGAAGTCTAGTGATATTTGATATGGCTAACGGTTATGTATATGGTTTGTTGCGTGCTTTATCACTTAACTTTGCAAGTACACACTAAACTGAAAATCCGCTAGGATTTTCAGAAGTAGGCGAGAACGAGCAATTACTTATAGCCATTGTTGGCAAATCGTTATTATTTAAATCTGTCATAAAAATTTCCTGTCCAAATAGCTTCCCAATATTTTAATTTATAATCATCTTTTAGAATTAATACTTAGCTGCTCTTATTTTTTTCCAAAGAGCTCTATCTTCATAAGAAATATTCATAAAAGTAAAAGGTGGACTTCTCCATGTTTTAAATAATTTTCTGTCACATTTTACTCCTTTATCTATTAGTGATAATATTAGTTTTTTACCTGCTTCATAATCTTGTTCGCTTCTAATATATTCAATGTCTCGTCCTTCATTAAAGTAGACAATATCATACATTAAATCTTCAAGTAAACTACATGGGTTGCTAATGGGTTGATATTGATTTGATTCAATTATAAGGTTTAACAGGTTATATAATTTTTCACCTTTAATACTTGAATTCATTATTTTTTTTGTGGTTTCACTACGGTTTTTCATTGCTTGCCAAGCTTTATATTCCTTCCGATATGATAAATTATAGCTTTCATAAACATAATTATTCCTCAGTAGTTCTTTTATCATTTCTTCATCTTGCCTATAATATATCGCTATTTCAAATAAATTTCTTAAAGTCTTTGTTCGATCTTTAATTTTCCAATTTTCTAAACTTGAAAGATCATTATTAAAATTCCATAACATATATTGATGAGCGATAGCCTCTGGTAAATTTCCATTTTTATCAATAGAAAGAAGTTTATGTTTAATAAAGTCAGAAGGTTTAGTCGGAAAGTTAAATTTCAATGCATTAAAAAATGCAACTTTAACAGCTTCGTTATCTTTAATTTTGCTGGTTACTTCTTTAGAAATATTTAGACTAAATATATTGACCAATTTATTTTCATCACGAATGATATTAATATCATTAAGCAAAATTAATACTAGGGCCGATTTAACATCTATATCATATATAGCCATAAACGAGTTATTTGCTTCAAATTCGTTACCTTGATATAAATAATTATAGGTTTGGAATGCCTTGACAATAGGAACACTACTGTTCTTGATACTAGAAATATTAACACTTTTTGCCAGTATAAAAAACACTTTTAATGATTTTGACTCAAGAGCTATTTCAATAGGTGTTAGTCCTTTTATCTCAAAATCTACAGAAAACCCTAAATCAATAAAACGCTGTATGGTTTTTGGAGCATCTAAAGTTGAAGCCATTAAAATTACTTCATTTACTTTAGTAGATATTTGCTGTTGTGTCTTACCGTTTGTTAGGTCATTTAAAAATAATTGTACGACATCTGGTTTGTCTTGTTGAATAGCAAATACGATTGCAGAATTGCTTTCAATTTGAACAATTTTATGTAAATCTGCTCCTATGGCACTTTTAATAAACTCAAGATTATTATCTATAATAGCTTCCTTAAAGGTAGATTCAATAGCATTTTCAATTAAAAAGTATTTCCCTTGTTTATCTGAATTAAAGTAATTGGGATCTATTTCTTGTGCGGTTCTAAAGGCTATAAATGCTGTTATGGGTTCTTCAATACCAGCATAATGTCCCAAAAGATAATAGTTTTCTGCCGAAGGTTTTTCAATTACAGTCATTCCAGCAAATCGTATCGCTGCTTGTTTAAAATCATCAATTCCCGTTTCTTCGTAAAGCTTATATTTTCTACTAGCTGTGTTTTTATATTGTACTTCTTTTGCTGTAAGATTGTTTTCTATAGTTTGACTTTTCTTAGGAACTTCACAATTGTTAATTGTCCAATTGGTATTACTAAAACTAAAATTGTTTTTCATATTAGTTTTAAAACACTCATGATGAGCCACAAAATCTAGATAATATTGTTCATTTTGAGATGAGAATGCATAAGCTGCATTTTTGTAATAAGAATTTATTGCATTATTATTTAAATCGACAGCTTTCCAATAGAATTGGGACATTTGTTGTTTATGCTGCTGTACAAGTTTTTGCTTTTGATATTCGGCCTCTTTTTTAGCTTGTTTTTGTTCGTAGGATTGATCAATCAATGATAGGGCACTAAACAAAGCTCCTTCGCCATTTCCGTTGTTTAAATGATTTAAAGCACTTCCTAAAGTAGCATCAATTTGATTTAAATTATCACTTCTATTTTGTGCTTGTAATTGGGCGATTTGAGACATGTTTTGATTGAAATTATTCAACAACTCTTGAGGATTAGAAGCGTTGTTTAAATTCCCAAATTGCTTCACTTGCTCAGCAAAAGCTTTAGCAATGTTTTCACCTTGTGTTTTTAGACTCATTGCTTTATTATAATTGTTAAAGCGATTTTCCATTTCTATCTGAAAAGATGATTTATTGTTGTTCAAATTATTTGTGGCATTTGAATTATTCCCAGATTTACATTTGGTAATTATGGGAGGTATTTCTCCTGCATCAGAATACTGACTAACTATTGTTTGACGAATTTGATTCAAGCCATTCTTTAGATTTTCTGCTTCCTGAGCCGTTCTGCCTCCCTTATCACATTCACATTTATAAGCATGCCATGTTCCAAGTTGTGTCCATCCTTGAACTTTTGATCCGCTTTTCACTCTTTCAGTTGGCGTCCAGTTTTCCGCAGCTTTTACTTTTGTCACATAAGCCTCAGCTTTTGTGCATTGTGCTTTAATCTCTGTATTTGATATACCAAAAAAGATTAAAAATAGTAGTATTAATTTATTATTCATCTCTTTATTCTTAATGTTTGCCAACTCTATTCGGATATGTCGAGTTTTAATTCGTTATATCCAGAGTTAACCAAGTTCTGTTTTTTTATTTGAAAAATCAACTGCGAAAAAACACAGTTTTTACAAACGTTCTTCAATCCAAGATTTAAAACTATAAAAATTTTGAGGCGCCACTCCATGACCTACAGGATATTCAGAATAAACACTTTCTAAGCCTAATTTGTCTAAAAATGGTTTGCTTTTTCTTGCCCAGTCAATTGGTAAAACTTGATCTACAGTGCCATGTGAACAGTAATAGTCTGTTTTAATTTTATCAGAAATTTTAGTTGGAATCATTTCTGTATTGATGTAACCACTTAAAGCAATAACGTGATTTACTTTATTAGGATACATAAAACTCAAAGAATAACTTAAAATTGCGCCTTGGCTAAAGCCTAATAAAAAGGTTTTTTCAGGATGTGTGTTGTATTTGTTTTTTATGTCGTCTATAAAATCAGCAATTGTATCGATTGAAGTTCTCGCTTGTTTTAAGTCAGAAAATTTTCCGTTAATATCATCAAAATTAATAGCGTACCAGGCATAGCCACCATAACCCATTTCGTAAGGTGCTTGTGCGCTTACAATTAATAATTCTTTTGGTAAATCTTCTGCGAAAGAAAACAAATCTTTTTCGTTACTACCATAACCATGTAACAAAATTAATAGTGGTGGACTTGTAGTTTTTTCTAAAGGTTCTCTTACAATATATTGTAAACTCATGGTTGTTTTATCTATTTTTTTTGTTTTTAAATGATCATCAAATATTTCTAAGCTACTAAGACTTTCTTTGTTTCAGATTGACTCTCTATTGATTATTAATTCTGATGCTACAAAAATCTTTTATAGGTTTTCTGTTAAATACATCGACTAAAAGAGATTTTTTTCTACTTCTACAATGCCGGAAAAAGAAAGCCTTAATTTAACGAAGATTTAATTGGTTTTAACTTAATTATTTGTGGGCATTACCATTTATTATTCTTGCTGAAGCCAATTAAAAATTCCATCTTTCCAGAAAATAAACCCTCCACCACAACTTTCAGAGGCGTGAACATAAATAGCTTCATAATTCAATAGGACTTTTTCCGAATTTGGAACTTCTTCTAGACTTCTAAAATCATCTGTAAAGTTTGACCATAATATAGTGCCAGATTTAACTTTTTCAAATATTTCCGCCCATCCAAATTCATCAATTATCCTGTTTTCATTATCCTTCAATTTGTAGTTTTCAATGGGTTTCAATAATTGGGTATTTTTTCCTCCAATGTCTAGTATTATAATTTCAACATTATCTTTTTCTTTACTTACTTTTATTGCGTAATCTGAAATTCCATCTCCAAAGAAGTCTCCTTTTATAAAATATGGACTAGATTTTAAATGAATTTTATAATGCTGAAATTTTTCAAATTTTAAAATTTCTTTTTCAAGATATAGGTTAAATTCTTTTTCATTTTTAACATAACCATTAAAAACATATCCTGATTTGTGTTCAGAACCTAACATTTGAAGATTCTCAAATTCTATTTTAACCCACTGACCTTTAATAATTTGATTATCATCTTTTATTTCAAGTAATATTCCCGTTTTTTCAATAATCTTAACCTGAGAACCAAAATGGAGTTTTCCAATTTTTTCTGATGTAAGATTTGGTTTTTTTCTAACATTCAATCCATTACCAGCAATAACAATTTCTTGACTTAAACTTACTTGGTTTAGAAATGATAAAATTAAAATTACAATTAGCTTTTTCATGTTGTGCCAATTTAAGCCTACGACTTTTTTTCAATCAAATACCTCTAAACCAATTTTGAAAATGTTCGCCAACTACTGGGGTTTCTTTTTCTTCACCTTGTATTGCTCCAATACACGATACAATCCAAAGTACAAAAAGGAGCATCCCTATAATCCAACCGATAGTATTTCCAAAATATCGGTATATAATAGCACCATTTAAAAATTGTAAAATATTTAAACCAACCATTTGCCGAATATAAAAACTAGCAAAATAATTTTTTTTGTTTAGATTCATAATAAAGGCAATAACCAAACCAATTACCCAAAGGTGACTGATGATTGCCATAGTTTTGCCTTCTTTAACAGCAGTATTTTCCATAAGAGTTAGTTTAAAATCAGTTGATGGTTTGCAAAAACACCATATACTTTTCCTTTTAATTTTTTATTGAGAAAAGGACTGTTTTTTGATGTAGATAAAATATCATCTTTCGTGAAAAAGGTATTTTCTGACGGATTAAACAAAGTAAGATCCGCTAAATTATTTTCTTGAATCGTATGATTTTCGATACCAAAAATAGCTTTGGGTTTTGTTGTAAAACAAGGTATCAATTCTGATAAATCCAACACAGAATTTACGGCACCAAAAGCAGTTTCCAAACCAATTACACCATCTAAAGCTTGGCTAAATTCTACTTTTTTATCTTCAACATCAATTGGGTTGTGGTCAGAGGTAATGCTATCTATAACGCCTGTTTTTACCGCTTTTTGTAATGCTTTTACATCTTGTTGTGTTCTTAAAGGTGGGTTTGTTTTAAAGTTGCTATCAAACCCATGCAATTCATCATCAGTTAGTACCAAATGATGAGCAGCAACACTACAAGTTACCTTCAAGCCTTTTTGTTTCGCTTCTTTAATCAAGGCTACAGATTTGGCTGTAGAAATTGTTGGTATGTGTAATTTACCACCTGTATAGGCTAACAAAAATAAATCTCTTGAAATTTGGATGTGCTCTGCTAAAGCCGGAATTCCTTTTAATCCTAATTTTGTGCTGTTTATACCTTCGTTAGCAATGCCTTCTCCTGCAATAGCATTATTTTTAGGAAAACTCAACACCAAACCGTCAAAATTTTGGGCGTATAATAAAGCAACTTTCATCAAGTTGTCGTTTTCAATAGGTTTGTTGTAGTCGCCAAAAGCAATGGCCCCAGATTGTTGCATATCATAAAGTTCTGCCATTTCTATACCTTTGCTTTTTTGCGTTAAAGCAGCAATAGGATGCAATTTTGTTGCGGAATGTTGAGCTTTGTGGATCACATATTCAACATCAGATTTCGAATCGATAATTGGATTCGTGTTTGCATTGAGCGCAATAGCAGTAAAGCCACTTTTAGCAGCCACTTGAAGTCCGTTTTTTAAGGTTTCGCGTTCTTCAAATCCAGGTTCACCTAAAGAAACACTCGTATCAAACCATCCACAAGAAACATGCAGGTTCTCTAATGATACCATAGTGTAATGGTCTTTTTCTTGTATAAAGTCTTCTATTTTTTCAAGCTTTCCATCAGTAATTAAAATATCTTTTTTTTGAAGATGATAAGAACTTGTGGTGTCTACAATTACTGCATTTTTTAAAAGCGTACTCATGGTTTATAGAATTTTAAAATCAAAATTTCTAATAACAAAGATACAATTGCCAAGGCTAAAAACCATTTCCAAAGCCAATGAACTTCGTTTTTTTTGTTTAATTCGCTAAATAATTTGGGTATAGAAGCTGAAAACTGAATTGCTCTATTTTCGGTAACTAAAGCATTACGATCTAAAAAGTTTAGTAAACTTTCTTCTTTAGGCGTATTAAAAGCAATGGTTTGTAAAGTATCTTTTTTATTGATAATAGTATAAAAGCCTGCTTTTAAAGGGTTGTTTTTGGTGATGATCCTTACTTTATTTTGGTAAGTTTGTTGTGGAGGTATTAACGATATCTCATTATTTGCCAGCGTTAAAATTTCGTCTTTTTTAAGGTTGGTGGCTACATCAATTTTATTTTCATCATCTAAATAATAATACAATTTAGCATATTGAAAACTGAATTTTCCAAAATTATAAAATACAGGCACTATTAAGGGCGAATTAATAAAGTTGCTGTTTGCTTTTGATAGCGAACCAGCTACCCAATAGGTTTTACTGTTGGTAGATTTTAACTGACTAATAAAGGGTAAATTGTTTTCAAAACTGATGATGTTGCTACTTTGTTTTGATGAAATAGGGTAGTAGCTTTTTACCATAGGATATTGAAAATTACGAACTTTTTTCGAGAATACATTTTTTAATAAAGGGTGATTAAAATTGATGTTAGTAATCTTTAAAGTATCCGAAATTTTTGATTGAACTCTTGCATTCCCAATTTTAGATAAGTATAAATTGTAAGATGCTATGTCTGTTTTAAGACTAGGAATAATTATGACAGTTCCTCCTTTTTTTGAAAAATCACTAATACTTTTTGAAAGAATTTCTGGAATTTTTTCTAACTCATTTAAGATGATGATTTGTTGTTTTGGGATAGTATTGTAATTGATGTTTTTTACTGAACTATGGGTGTAATTAAATTCGTCTTTTGTGTAAATTTTAGCTAAAAATTTAGCTTGGTTTCCAATGCTTAAAATATTTATTTTTTTGCTGTTATTTAAACTAAAATAAAAGGTATTGTCAAAAGCAAAAGTGTCGCTAAAAGTGAGTTCAATTTTTCCTAAAAATTCTACGCTGTTTTGTATGGTAAATGTGATGTTTTTTGTGGTGTTAGCTTCAATAGAAAAAGATTGCTTACTCATTAATTTCTTATTATTAAAAATAGCAACAGGAACGTTGTTTTTAGCGTCTCCTTGGTTTTTAACAACAAGGTTTAAAGTGAAGTTTGTTGTGTTTTGATTGTTGATAAAAACGCTATCAATTGAAATATTGTTTTTGGTGCTACTTTGCAGCTGAATACCCGAAAAATCATCTGTTACATTTGTAAACATTTTTTTATAAGTATTCTGAAAATCAGAAATTAAAATATTTTTATATAAAGTGTTACTTTTGTTTTTTTGAGTGTTGTTCATTTTTAATAAAACACTCTTTAGCGCTACTTTTTTCGATGAATTTTTAAGATTTAGTAGCTTTTCTTTCAATTCATTATACGTAATATCTTCGTAAAAATTGGTATTGGTTTGTAAAGAATACGTGTCTTGCTGTGCAGCGTTTTCAATAATTTCTTGTGCAGCAACTTGTAATAAATCGCCTTTTTCTCCTTTGGTATTTGTACTTAAAGAATTGTCTAAATATATAAAAGTATGTTGTTTTGTAGTTGTTTTTTTATCGCTAAAATAGGGTTGAGAAAATGCAAAAATTATCGCTAAAAATAAGAGCAATCGATTAGCTAAAATTAACCATTTTTTAATGCGCGAACTCTTACGTGTTTGTTGCACTAACTTTTGCAAAAAAGCAACATTGGTAAAAGGTGTTTTTACAAACTTTTGCAACTGAAATAAATGCACCAAAATGGGAATAAGTAATAGTACTAAAAAGTATAAAACTTCTGGGTTTTCAAACTGCATTTACTTAATATTTTGCGGGTTTTCCTTTTGCCAAACTTTGGTTGATAAATGTACGCAAATCATCATTTGCTTGCTGTAAATCTTCGTTTCTTAAATACATCATATGGCCACTTCTGTATCCTTTAAAAAAGAAACGATCTTTCATTTTTCCACTGGGGTCAGTTTTCCACATGGTATATTTTGCACTAAAATAAGTAGTGGCTCCATCATAATAACCAGATTGAATTAAAACCTTTAAATACGGATTTTGAGCCATTGCCAAACGCAAACCTTCTCGCACATTATTGTTACGATTGTCCCATGGGCTAACCGAGCCAAAAAGATTGTATTTTACATCGGTTTTAAAATTCAATTCTTCTCGAATATAATAATTAATGGCAGGTGTAAAGGAGTGCAACCAAGAGGTTAATTCCGAATTAAAATCAGGACTTGTACCAATTTCTCGTTTGTCTAATCCTAAATATCTAGAATCTAATCGCCCTATAGTTTGCCCAGTTTTATCTCTTAATAATTCTTTCCAAAAGAAAGATGGTGAGACTTCTAAATTGTTTTGAAGAATCACTTTTTCGCTCAAACCAGAATAGTAGGCTACTTTTTTAGCCACGCTATTTTTTTCATCATCAGAAATAAAGCCACCTTTGGCAATAGCAGGTAATAAATTATTAATTGCATAATTTTCGGCTTCAGGTAAAATGGCTAACAAATCTTTATTTTGTAGAGCAGGAGGTAGCATTTTATGGTACCAAGCTGCAGCTGTAAAATAAGGCAGATTAATAGCATAATCTACAGAACTTTGAGTTCGTAATACTTTATAATCTGCAGGCGAAACCATAATTACGCCATTTAAATACATCCATTGGCTGTTTTGCAATTCTGCTGCTAAACCCATTACACGCGTTCCTCCATAGCTTTCGCCAATAATATATTTTGGAGATTTCCATCGGTTATTTCTGGTGATAAACGTGTTTAACCAGCCTGCCAAATATTTAATATCGGCATTAATGCCAAAGAACTGAGATTTGTCTAGTTTCTTTCCTTTAGCCACTACAGGTCTTGAATATCCTGTATTTACTGGGTTTACATATACAATATCAGCCATATCTAAAATAGAGTTTGGGTTATCTTTAATTCCATAAGGTTGAATAGGATATCCTTCGTCATCAATTTTTAACACTTTAGGGCCAGTGTAAGCAATATGCATCCAAACAGAGGCAGAACCTGGTCCACCATTAAAAGACATGATGATGGGTCTATTTTCATCGTTCTTAATATCACTTCTTTTATAATACGTATAGTATAAAGAAGCTATGATATCCCCATGATTGTCCCAAACTGGTTGCATGCCTGTTATAGCTTTGTAAGGTACAGTTTTGCCTTTAATCACTACCGAATTTGTAGTAACTACCATAGTATCTAAAGGAATTCTATGATCTTGTGAATAATGTGCTATTGAAAAAAATATGCTAAAAAGAAAAAGAATTTTTTTCATAAGAATAGATTTGTTGGTTTGAATTCAAGTTGATTCCAAAAATAGCCAAAATTATAGAATATGCTTTGTTAATATTGCGATAAGATTTTTTTCATTTGATGAATTAAGGGGATATTTAAAATCCTTCAAACACCCCAAGTCCAAACAGTGCAAAATCATATTTTACAGGGTCTTGCTGGTCTAGTTTTCGTAAGTTTTTGTCTAATTCTGCCAATGCTTTCCAATCGTTTTGTTTTCTTTTAAGCAATTTTAATTTTCGAGCAACATTGCCAGAATGTACATCTAAAGGACAAGATAAATGGGCAGGATTGTGTGTTTTCCAAATGCCAAAATCTACACCAGCATTGTCGTTTCTTACCATCCAACGTAAAAACATATTGATGCGTTTGGCAGCAGAATTTTTTAACGGATCAGAAACGTGTTTTTGCGTTCTTTGCTGATGTTTAATTTCAAAGAAAATATTTTTGAATTGATGAATGGCAGTTTGGTAGTTGTTGGTTTTATCTGTTATTGATATTGCATTTTCTAACCCTTGATGATGTTTGTAAATATGTTGTAATGAGGTAACAAATTGTTGAAAATCAATAAAATTAAACGTTCTATGTACAAAGTTTTCAAAAGATTTTAAATCACTTTTTTTGTGATGCATGATAAAATCATAGGGAGCATTATCTAGCAACTCCATCATTTTAAAAGCATTTTTAATAATCATGGTTCTGTTTCCCCAAGAAATGGTAGCTGTTAAAAAAGCCGCAATTTCAATATCTTCTTTTTTGGAAAATGTATGTGGAATTTGAATCGGATCTGATGCTATAAATTTGGGGTTATTATATAGAACAACCTTTTCATCTAAAAATACTTTGAGTTCAGATTTTTTCAATTTTTTATAGTTTAATGCCAAATTTAAAACCTAAAGAATAATTTAGGAAAGTTCTTTGATCATAGTTTTTGAATCTTCTTGGATTAAATAAAAACAGGGTATCAAAAAAATTAATATTATGAAGTTGTTGATTATATTCCAAATTAATATGATTGAATTGTTTTGTACGAATACCAAAACCTGTATAAAAATCGAAATACAATTTTTTACCCAAAGGCACTAATATTCCATATTTTAAATTTACAATACTTACTGTTTTTTGAGTTGCGAAATCATCACTTATTGAGCCACTTTGTATGGTGTAATCTTTGAAGTAATAAGTGAGATTATCGTGATAACTACTATTTAATTGCCTGTACTCTAAACTCAAATATTCATTTAAATGTACATTTTTGGTTAGGTTTATGGCATTGTACCATTTTGTTTCAATTCTAAAAACACTTGCTTTTTCATCTATAAACCCAAAATTGTAATCTCGGTTATAAAACGATGAATTTCGAAAACCATACTCACCACTTACACTTATATTTTTCATATAGAAGTATTCAGCACCAAGAGTTCCCATAGGTTCGTTAAAAAAATCTAGAAACTGTAAAGGCGATGTGTATACAAAAAAGGTGTGTTTGGGTATAGCCGTAACTTTTTTAGTACCCAAAACGATTTGATTTGTTACACTATCTGTAATAAAATGTAGATGATGTGCATAAGTAAAACGTTTGTTGTTGGTTAAATCGATAAGCATACCAACACCATAATTATTGAGAATATTTGCCCAATAGAGAATAGATAATTTTGGTTCTAAGTAAAAATCTCTTTGTAAACTGTCTTTAAGAACCTTAATTTTTAAAACCCTATTACGTCTCGTTGGCGTAATTTTTATTTCTTTTTGATGTACCTGTAACGTATCTTGTTGATATACAATTTTACTGTCTTTATCCGCAGATATATTTACAACAGTTGTTTCTTTATTGAAAACAGAAGCACAAGAAAAGCATGCTAATGATACTAAGAAAAGGAGTAATTTTTTTATCATAAAATTTTACCATCCTTCATGGTTAGTTTTCGATCTGCCATGGTTGCCAATTCTTCATTATGCGTCACTAAAACAAAGGTTTGTCCAAATTCGTTACGTAACTTAAAAAACAGTTCATGTAAATTTTTTGCAGAAGCACTATCTAAATTTCCACTAGGTTCATCTGCTAAAATAACAGCAGGGTTGTTTATTAAAGCTCTTGCTACTGCCACTCTTTGCTGTTCGCCACCAGAAAGTTCGCTAGGTTTATGATGAATTCTGTGTGATAACCCTAAAAATTCTAACAATTCTTTGGCGCTATTCTCTGCTTCTTTTTTAGATTTTTTAGCAATAAAAGCAGGAATACATACGTTTTCTAAGGCTGTAAACTCAGGTAATAATTGATGAAACTGAAAAATAAAACCAATATGCCGATTTCTAAATTCTGATAACTGCTTATCAGACAATTTTTTTAGAGAAGAATTGTTGATTGATAATTCGAAGTCTTGTTCTTTTAAAGGTTTATCTAAAGTACCTAAAATTTGTAGCAAAGTTGTTTTACCTGCTCCTGAAGGCCCAACAATGGCCACAATTTCACCCTTTTTAATTTCTAAATCTACTCCTTTTAAAACTTCAACATCACCATAATATTTATGGATATTTTTTGTAACAATCATAGTTTTGGTATCTAATTACGAAGTTATAAAAAAACGGATATACTTAGTTGAGTAGATCCGTTTTTTCTTGCAGTTGGGAGACTTTCTTAAAAAATATTTTTGAGTTTGTTGTAATCTATAAAGTACACAAAGCGCACTGAAATGGTATGTCTTTGAGACTGATTGAAAAGATTTTCTAAATTTTCAGCAAAATTTAAGTTTGCACTGGTATCTGAATTAAATATTGAATTTCTATAAAAGGCTATTAATTGACTACCAGGGGCAAATTGCCAGATGTAATTTAAATCTAAATTCCAGCTATTAAAATTCACATTGTCGCCCATATAAGAGGTATTGGGTTCTAAATTTCCTGCTGTATTTAAGTTGTTAAAACTAGTGTAACTTACAGCTTCCCAAAAATGCCTAAAGCTTAAAGAAAGTGATGAATTTGTGCTAAAACTGTACTTACCAGAAATGGTATTGGTATAATTTTTACGATCTCTAAATCCAAAAATAATAGCATCATCGGTTTCAGTTACATAACCTTGATCGTCGTTAGTTTTGTTAAATCGTAAATTGTAACGTAATGAAAATTGATTGTTAAAACGATGTCTTAAGCCTGTACTGTACCCAAAGCCAACTTTTGGGTTATTGCTATACCCAGTATAATAGGCATTGGCACTCAATTCAAATTTTTTCTGAGAGTTGGTTTCAAACCATCCATTAACATTTAAACGCTCAGGTTGCAGAAAAAACTGCCCACTTGTGGTGCCCTGCCTTGGTTCAAAAAAATCTTTTTCTTCAGTATTGTAATTTAAATTGGCACCAAATGAAAAACGTTCTCTTGTTTGTGCACTACCTCCAATTCCGGTAAAATAACCCGTATACACGCCTGAAAAGTGTTGAAAGTTTACATTGTGGTATGAGTTTACCCAAATTCTATTGAAGTTTTTTGTAGGTTGTACAGTTCGCCAGCCAAAATTACCGTAAATGGTTTGTTGGTTGTTGGTAAACAAAATTCCCAAATCGTTGTTGTCAAAGTCTTTATTTTCAAAATTATAGCCAACTTCCCAAAACCAATTTTCGAAATCATAACCAAAACTATTGTCAAAAGTATACCCTGTGTTTGGGCTGTTTACATCATCAGCAATGTTACTCATTCTTACAGAACCATCCGCATTGTATTTGCTGTCTTTAGTTTCGATGTGCCAATCTAAACCAGTAACATTGGCATCCCTAAATCGCCCATTTCTGGTTACGTTGGTGTTGATTAGTGAAATACTTGAATTTTGATTAAACTGTTGATCTAAAACTAAAATATTGTAGTTGGTAAACGGGTCAATCACTTCTTTTCTAGTATCACCTGTACTATTGTTTTTTATAGTTGCTTCTGTTTTTTCTGTAATGGCATTAAAAAAACCAATTCCCAAACCTTTTTTAGTTCTACCCGAGATTTTAACTGCATTTAGCATGGTTACTTTTCCTGGATAGGTTATAATTTCTTCATCATCAGTTAAGGTGTTTGAAATAGTAAATTGATCAATTGGAGGGCCACCAATTCTTCTGGAATAAAAAAGATTGGCAATATTAAACAGTTCTGTACCTTCTGTAAAAAACTGTCTTTGCTCTGTAAATTGCTGTTCAAAAGGACCTAAATTTAAAACAACATCATCAAAACCAACTTGACTAAAATCAGGAATTAAAGTGGCATCTAAGGTAAAGTTTTCTGTAATTCCGTATTTAATATCCATACCCACATTCCAATCGAAGTCAGAAACACCCTCAAAAATATTGGTTACTGCAGATGCATACGGATATAAATTTAAACGTGTACTAGGTTTAATATTTCTAAAATCGGTAATTAAACCATCATATTGTGTCCATCGTCCAACAGTATTGTCTACATGTGTCCACGTATGTTGTTGGTTTAATTTTTCTAATCTTCTATGAAAATTAAAGCCCCAAGCTTGTACAGGTCTGTTCGCAAAACGCAGAGCTCTGTAGGGTATTTCCATTTCTACATTCCAACCTTTATCCGTAATTTTTACGGCACTATCCCAAACAGCACTCCAATCCATATCTTCATTTCCGTTAGAAACTTTAGCATCAGCTTGGTTATTGGTAGCTTGCACAATAAATTCAAACGGATTTTGGCCATCATCATTAGGGTTAATGGTTACTAAGAAAAAGTCTGCGATACCAAAATTATCTCTAACCGCAAATTCGCTAGGAATATTTTTTGGATCAGGATCATTCATTTCTGCAGCAATGTAGATGGCATCATCATCATAAACCACTTTTACTATGGTTTGATATTCGTGAGTTACCAATTGACCGTTTTCTGGTCTAAAAATTACAAAATCTGTGAGTAATGCTGCATCTTGCCAAGCATTATCATTTAAAATTCCATCTATTTTAGGTGCCTGCGAAACGCGAGTAGTTTTTACCGTTTTTCGTTTTTTTTGGGTTTGAGCGCATACGAATTGTGAACACAATACTAAAAATAGTAGTAGTGAGATTTTTTTGAACATGTGGTTTTTTTGGTTGATTTGTGTTATAACACATTTTGCGAATATATTTAACCCTCTAAAAGTAAAATCACAAAATACTGTTAATTACTAGAAAGACAGTTTTAAAATGAAATTGTTACAATTTACAGATGTTAATAAAATCTTAAAAAAGATGATGCTATCAAAAAAGTAGCGCAAATAGGTAAAGAAGTAGTTTTAGGAGATTAAATACATTTAGCATCTTAAAAGCAAAAATATTTGATAAAAAAACGGTTCAAGTTTGTACCTGAACCGCTATTGCTTTTTACCTTGTTTTCTGTATTCTTTTACTTTAACGTTTTAAACCAATCATTAAACTCAAGGCTCATTTGTTTTGGGTGACTTTCCGTTAAAAAGTGTTTTCCTTTTCCTAGATAAACATAGGTTGCATTTTTGAAATTTTTTTTGGCGTATTCCACCGCCTTTTTCCTATTTACCAATCCTTTTTTTGCATAGAAATATAAGATTGGAATTTCTGTTTCTTTCATTCCGTTTGAAATCGTGTCTAATAAAGTAGCAAAATTGCTTTCTCCTTTGCCTTTGGTATAGGATAAAATTGCGGGGTCAGGGCCACTAGTAATGGCATAGCGTCTTTCCTTTTCGTCCCACGGTTGTGTATAAAATTTATAGGCTTCCTTTGGCAATTTTCTGCCTGTGAAAAAGTTTACCGCTAATTTTTTACCTGCAAAATTTCGTTTTACCATCCATTTTTCGTTTCCCTTTTGAGTTCGTGTTATTCGCATAAATGCTTTAAAACTAAAAGGCAATTGGTCATACATAACCTCCGCAGGCATAAATGGAGCTTCAAAAAGTGCCATTCCTTTTACATTTTGAGGCTCTCTAATAGCATAGAGCATTCCAATAATAGAACCGATGTCTTGAATAAAAAGGGTGACATTTTTAAGCTGCTTCGCTTCAATGAAATCAGTCAGCATTTTATACTGCACTTCTACTGAGACGTTTCTGTCTTTTGGAAAACTGGATTTACCAAAACCTAAAAAATCGAGTGCAATTACTTTTTTATTGCTATCTATATTAGAAATAATATTTCGCCATAGATAAGCATTGGCTGGTAAGCCGTGTAGCAATAAAATTGGGTCTCCTTCTCCCGATTCTACATAATGAACCGAATCTTTTCCTAAATTTATAAATTTAGACTCAAAAGGAAAATCAGCCGAAATATCCTTTTCAATTTTAGTTTTCTTACCTGCATATACGTCTTGAGCCTTTGCTGTTTTTAATTGAAAAAGGCTCAATATGATAAGTATAGCTGTTGTTATTTTTATGTTCATTTTATTTCTTTTTAATGTTTTTGAAAAGTCGTATAAAAATGTAGATATGACTTATTATGGTAATTGGACCCACAATTACAGACATCCACCAAATACCGCCTATATCATAATTGTAAAACTCTTGTGCGGAGGCTTGTGGTAATGCAGTCATTAAATCAGCAAATCCCCATATGTTAAATATCCAAACCAATGGAATTGCATACTTCCAATTAACCTTCAGTGTATAAGTGGTTATCAAAGCCAAAATTGCCACGCTGTAATCCCAAACTCCTATTGTGAAAGCTAAGTCTTTAGGGAATTCATCATAGATCTGATTGTCTACCATAAACATCATACCTAAGTATCTTATTCCGTGAAGAAAAACAAAGGGAATTAAGGCTTCTCGAATTGGTAGTTTAGATACCTTAGGCAGAATAAACCATCTAAGTCCAAAAAATACCATTAAAAAGGCGGCTATTGTTTGTAGATTGAAAATTGTAAAATTGTCCATTTTGTTGTTTTTTATTTGTTGTTAGGAATTGGTTGTTTATTCAATTGTTTAAATATGAAGTTGGGAGCTAGTCTGCTCATTAATTTTAGTTGTTTGGAAATGCCTGGGGTGATTTCTTCTTTCCCTTTTATGAAATCTTTCCAAAAAATATCTGCTAATTCTTTGGTCGGCATTGGTTTCAAGTTATCATCCTCAGCAATATCTGCTCCGTGTGCCAATGGAGTATCTACTACTGGCGGAAGAAGCTCTACCACTTTTATATGGTGTGGTTTTAGTTGTGGTCTAATACCTTTCGTCCAAAAATGCAAAGCCGATTTTGTTCCTGAATAAGTTGGTGCTTGGGCAAATGGCACATACGCCAAACCCGAAGAAACATTCACGAGTACTGCATTCTTACTTTTTTTAAGTTGTGGTAAAAAGTAGTGCAACAGTCTAATGGGCGAATTGAAATTGATTTCAATTTCTTGCATTTGTTTTTGCAAGTCATTGCTTTCGTTTCCCACATCTACTAAATTCATTATACCTGCATTATTGATAAGAATATCAATGCCACCAAATTTTTCCATAATATCATCCGCTAACATTCTTACTTCTGCGTCATCTGTAACATCACTTTGAAAAATATTGATTTTGGGTAAGTCCTTTTGAACGGCTTGTAATTTAGAAAGGTTACGACCAGTGACAATTACAATGTTGTTATTTTCCATAAATTTTTTGGCAAGTGCCAATCCAATTCCTGAACTTCCACCCGTAATTAATACTTTCTGATTATTGAATTTCATTTGATTATTGTATGTTTGCTATTAAAACAGTAGCAAAAGTAATCAAAATTATTTTATTACTACTAAAACAATAGTAAAAAATGAAAAAAGAATTTAGGTCGGGCTGTCCGCTTGCCTCAACTTTAGATATTGTAGGAGATAAATGGTCTTTGTTGATTGTAAGAGATATGTTGTTTCAAGGAAAGAAGACTTTTAAAGATTTTTCGGCTTCTCCTGAAAAGATAGCTCCTGGAATTTTGTCTTCTCGTTTAAAGTGGTTGGAAGAAAACGAACTAGTTACAAAACAGAAATTGCCTAAAAATCAAAAAGAAAATATCTACTTGTTAACAGAAAAAGGCATTGAGTTAGCCCCGATTATAACAGAAATTATTCTGTGGAGTGATAAAAATTTAAGAGTTCAAAACACAGCAATGTTTTCAATTGCTGAAGCTGGATTTAATCAAGATAAATCAAAAGTTACAGAAGCGATTCAAAATAATTATCGTAAAGTAGTTAAACAAATTTTAAGATGATGGTAGCGTTATAAACTACAGAGATTACTTTTAGAGAAGTTTAATTTTTGTTTTTTGTAAGCTTTAAAGACCTCTTTTAAAAAGAAGAATAATTTTTTAGAAATATTTACAAAGTTTCTTAACTGAATTTGTATTTTTGCTTTTGTAAAAAACACGATACAAATGAACTTACACGAATATCAAGGAAAAGAAATATTAAATAGTTTTGGTGTTAGAATTCAAAGAGGAATTGTTGCAAGCACACCAACAGAAGCAGTTGCTGCAGCAAAAAAACTAACAGAAGACACTGGTACTGGCTGGCATGTAATTAAAGCTCAAGTACACGCAGGTGGTCGTGGAAAAGGTGGTGGTGTTAAGTTGGCAAAAAACTTAGAACAAGTAGAAAGTATTGCCGATGATATTTTAGGAATGATGTTGGTGACTCCACAAACTTCTGCAGAAGGAAAATTGGTAAATCAAGTTTTAATTGCAGAAGATGTATATTATCCAGGTGATGAAGAGCCAGATGAATACTATATGTCTGTATTATTAAACAGAGCAACAGGGAAAAACATGATTATGTATTCTACAGAAGGTGGAATGGATATTGAAACCGTTGCTGAAGAAACTCCTCATTTAATTTTTACTGAAGAAGTAGATCCTTTATTAGGCTTAATGCCTTTTCAAGCCCGTAAAGTGGCTTTTAACTTAGGTTTGTCTGGCGTTGCTTTTAAAGAAATGACCAAATTTGTTACGGCTTTATACACGGCTTACATTAAATCAGATTCTTCTATGTTTGAAATTAACCCAGTGTTAAAAACATCAGATTCTAAAATAATGGCTGTTGATGCTAAAGTTTCTTTAGATGAAAATGCATTATATAGACATAAAGATTATGCTGCAATGCGCGATTTACGTGAAGAAAACCCAATTGAAGTTGAAGCAAAAGCGGCTGGTTTAAACTATGTAGATTTAGATGGAAACGTAGGTTGTATGGTTAACGGAGCTGGTTTAGCAATGGGTACTATGGATTTAATTAAAGAATCTGGAGGAGAGCCTGCTAACTTTTTAGATGTTGGTGGTACTGCAGATGCACAAAGAGTAGAAACTGCTTTTGGTATCATTTTAAAAGACCCGAACGTAAAAGCAATTTTGGTAAATATTTTTGGTGGTATTGTTCGTTGTGATAGAGTAGCACAAGGTGTTGTAGATGCTTACCAAAATATGGGCGATAAAATTACAGTACCCATTATTTGTAGATTGCAAGGTACAAATGCTAAAGAAGCAAAAGAATTGATTGACAATTCAGGAATGGAAATTATTTCTGCAACTGAGTTCCAAGAAGCTGCAGATAAAGTTGCTGAAGTGCTAAGTGCTTAGTTTACTTTTTCAGTTTTACATATATAGAAAAGTCTCATTGCAAAATGAGGCTTTTTTTGTGTTA
>NZ_CBFHZT010000037.1:22625-27785 GCF_965660385.1 Polaribacter sp. | reverse complement strand
AAAACAAAAGACAATGGCTTAATGGTTCAAAGACCATTTCGAAGTCCACATCATACCATATCAAATGTTGCGCTTGTTGGTGGAGGCCAATATCCAAGACCTGGAGAAATTTCATTATCACATAATGGAGTTTTGTTTTTAGATGAATTGCCAGAATTTAAAAGAGAAGTTTTAGAAGTAATGCGTCAACCTTTAGAAGATAGAGATGTCACTATTTCTAGAGCTAAATTTACAGTTACCTATCCTGCTTCCTTTATGTTAGTGGCAAGCATGAACCCATCTCCTTCAGGCTTTTTTAATGACCCAAACTCGCCAATGACCTCATCACCACAAGAAATGCAACGTTATTTGAGTAAAATTTCTGGTCCTTTATTAGATAGAATTGATATTCATATCGAAGTTACTCCTGTTCCTTTCGAAAAATTATCCGAAGAACGAAAAGGAGAATCATCTGTAGCCATTAGAAAGCGAGTTACTGCAGCAAGAGAAATTCAATCTCAGCGTTTTGCAGCACTAGAAAACATACATTATAATGCGCAGATGAATGTGAAGCAAATTCGTGAATTCTGTAAATTATCACCAGAAAGTTTATCGCTTTTAAAAATAGCTATGGAAAAGTTAAACCTATCTGCAAGGGCTTATGATCGAATTTTAAAAGTATCAAGAACTATTTCAGATTTGGCAAATGCAACTAATATTTCTCCAGATCATATTGCTGAAGCAATTCAATATAGAAGTTTAGATAGAGAGGGTTGGTTGGGCTAAAATTAATAAAATTGTATTCTCTATGAAAAAAAAATTAATTGTTGCTTTAATATTATTAATTGTTTTGCTACTCTCTCAAAATAAAACTAACGCACAAACAAAGCTATTTTCAGATATTAAAGTAAGTGATTTTGGTAATACAAATAGTATTGGTAGCGCAAATACTAGCCGAAATATAGCAGTAGATTCTAAAGGAAATATTTACATAGTGTACTTTTCGGGTACAGGCGTAAGATTGGCCAAAAGTATAGACAGAGGAAAAAGTTTTTTACCAAGTATTTTAATTGAAAACACACTTGTAGTTGATCCAGAAATTAATATAAACGAGGATGACAGAATTTACATTGCTTGGATAGAAAATAGCGGTGTTTATTTTAGTTATAGCAATGATGAGGCATTAAACTTTACAAAACCTAGACTAATTGGTAATAATATTTCTGGCGCTTTACACATGTCTTCATATAAAAATAATATTTATATCATAGACCAATTAGGCGAAAAACTATTTTCAAATACAAATAATGGAATTGGAGATTTTAATGAATTATTAACAGGAGTTTCAATGGTTTATTCAGATGTTTTAGTAGATCAAAATGGGGTAGTATATTTACCAATGGATGACCCCAGACTAGTATTATTTGAAAGCATAGATCAAGGAAAAAGTTTAACAAAAACCACAATAGACCCAGAGGGGCAGGTTTTCTACTCGAGCTATGCATTAAGTGATGGCCCATGTGGAACTTTTATTTTTGTTGGTGGTGGTAAAATAGCACCTTCAAATACAATAGGTTATAAAATAGATGTTAAAACAGGTATAGGTACACAAATTACATTAGGCGATAATGTAATTACAGATGAAGCAAGAACTTTATACGCGGATAATAAAGGAACTTTAATTGATGGGTATAGAGCAGATAATGGCGATTTAATGATGAGTATTAGTTCTGATCAAGGAAATAATTTCGAAACTCCTATTTTAATTGCTAATGGTGAAAGCCATAATATAGCTAGAAATAAAAAAACAAATGATATTGTTGTGGTTTATCAGAAAAATGGTGAAATTTTCCTATCTGTTTATAACAATATTTTAAAAAATATAGAAATAACTAGTGATTCAGGCCTATCATTTTGTTCTAACAAAAACTTTAATCTCGACTTTGAATTAGAAGGCATATTTAATTCAAATACGCTTTTTACAGTTTCTCTTAGTGATAGCAAAGGCGATTTTTCTAACCCAACAGAAATAGGCACAATCACTACAAATACAAGTGGCACTATTAACTGCAAAATACCAAATAATATAGAATCGAGTACAGATTATAGACTTCAAATTGAATCTCAAGAAAATTGTATTCAGAGTAATATTATAGGATTAGAAATTACTAACGTTGGTATTACTGGCAATTTTAATATTTGTTTAGGCGAAAGCTCACAATTAAATGGGTATGGGACACCTATAGATAATAATCCCTGGACGTCATCCGACACAACTGTTGCCACAATAGATAAAAACGGACTTATAACATCTTTAAATGCAGGTAAAACAAAAATTAATTATTACATTAAAGAGGGATGCTCAAATGAAATTGAAGTTGAAATCTTTGATTTACCCGAAGTAAATCCCATAGTAAACTTAAATCAGTGTGATGATAATACAGACGGTTTTAGTTCTTTTAATTTAAATGAAGTGGAAGAAGAAATAATATCTAATTCAGAAGATTACACTATTACATTTTATACCTCTAAAAACTTAGCAGAAAATAAATCTGATGCTATTCGTAATACAGAAACCTATACAAATAAAATTGTTAGTGCAGATAAAATTTGGGCAAGAGTAGAAAACACAAATAGTTGTTTTAAAATTAGTGAAATAAATCTAAACGTTTCAACAACTCAAATCCCTTCAAATTACCTAAAATCATATTATGAATGTGATGATGGCACAAATACTACAGACGGAATTGCGACATTTAATTTTAGCAACGTAACAGAAGATATCGTTACTATTTTTCCTGCTAACCAAGAACTAATTATAAACTACTATCAAAACGAAACTGATGCTTTAGCAGAAACTAACCCGATTATAGATATTTCAAACTACAAAAATAGCAGCGCTCCAAATCAACAATTTATATACATTAGAGTTGATAGTAAGTTAGATAATGATTGTTTAGGTCTTGGAGCACATATTTCTTTAAATGTAGAAAAGATACCTGAAGCGCATCCAGTAACAATAAATCCACAATGTGATATTGATGGTGACGGATTATTTTCATTTGACACCTCTAAAATTCAATCCACAATAATAGGTTCACAAAAAAATGTAAGTGTTAGTTATTTTGACGAAAATGGCATAGAATTAAGTAGCCCATTGCCCAATCCGTTCCTAACTTCATCACAAAATATTACTGCAAAAATAATGAGTTTAAATTCATTAGATAAAGATGGAAGTTGTTTTAATGAAACCGAAATTGAATTTATTGTAAATAAAATACCAGTTGCAAATAAAGTTAATCAGCAAGAAGAATGTGATGACGATTTTGACGGAATTGTTGGCTTTGATACAACCTCAATAGAAAATAATATTATAGGCGATCAAACCGGTTTAATCGTTAAATATTTTGATGAAAATGACAATCCGTTACCAAGTCCATTACCAAATCCTTTTATTACAGCCTCTCAAACCATTAAAGTACGTTTAGAAGATCCTATTTATGAAGTTTGTTTCGCAGAAACCACAATAGATTTTATTGTAAGAGAAAAACCAATAGTAGCTTTAAAAACCAAAGACATAATTTGCATAACAAATGCTACTAAACTAGAGATTGAAGTTGAAAACCCTAATTTAGATTACACTTATATTTGGCGTACTGAAGACGGCGAAATTGTTGGTAGTGAGTCTAACATTACCATTTTTAAAGGTGGTATTTACACTGTAGTAGCAACATCTAAGTATGGTTGTAATTCTAATGAGCAAAAAATTAATGTTACAGAATCTGCATTATCAACAATTTCAATAAATGACATAGAAGTTAAAGATGATTCTGACAACAATTTTATAAAAATAAATACAGCTAACTTGGGTTTGGGTGATTATATTTTTCGCCTTTTAGATAAAGATTTAAATGTTTTGTTTGATTATCAAACTAATCCCCTTTTCGAAAATTTAGACGGCGGTGTTTACCTTATTGAAGCAAAAGATTTAAATAATTGCGGCTCCATAACAATAGAAGTTGCTTTGGTAACTTTCCCAAACTTCTTTACGCCAAATGGCGATGGTGTTAATGATTATTGGCAGATAAAAGGGATCGAAACGAGTTTTTACAAAAGTGGAGTGATTACTGTTTTTAACAGATATGGGCGTCAAATTACAAAATTTACTACAGACGATTTAGGTTGGAATGGTACTTATAATGGAAAACCAATAAACGCAACCGATTATTGGTTTCAAGCTATATTAATTAATCAAAATAATACTGTAACTAAAAGAACTGGCAACTTTAGTTTAATAAGAAAATAAAACCTATAATAATTATATTATTTATAGTAATCTTTAATTTTTAAAACATAATTGATATCAAATTGTTAAAATGTTGATATATTATTTAATAATATCTATTTTTTTATGATTTTTATTAAAAAATCTATACTAAAAAAACCAATTTGTTTTATAACTTAGTTGATGTAAATTCAAAATAACACGAACTAATGAAATCATCAAACTTAAGCAGACGCGATTGGCTAAAAAAAGGAACCTTAACTTTAGGCGCTTTGGCTCTTGTTCCTCATGAAATTTGGAGCTCTAATGTGGTAACCGCACAAAAAGAAAATCGTACTTTTTTGTACAATTCTAATAACTATTTTAATGAATTTACACCTCCACTTTTAAAAGAAGAAGTTCCACTAACCATTTTACGAGCTAACGAAAATCCTTATGGACCACCACCAAAATCTGCTGAAGCTTTTCAAAAGGAGGTTTTTTCTGGTAATCGTTATTCATGGAAAACATTAACCAATCTTAAAGCAAAAATTGCTGAAAATGAAGGCATCAACCCAAATCAAATTTTAATGGGCCCAGGTTCATCTGATTTGTTGGAAAAAGTAGCTATGGTGCTCTTTCAAAATGGAGGAAATGTAGTGAGTGCTGACCCTAGTTATATGTCTTTAATTGTGGTAGCAAAATCTGTTGGCGGAAACTGGAAATCATATAAACTTTTAGACGATTCACAGCACGATTTAGATGCTATGGAAGCTGGTATTGATGAAAACACAAAATTAGTATATATCTGTAACCCAAACAACCCAACAGGTTCTATTACAGATGCAAAAAAATTAAGAGAATTTTGTAGCAGAGTTTCAGAAAAAGTACCTGTGTTTGTAGATGAAGCTTATATT
>NZ_CBFHZT010000037.1:0-22615 GCF_965660385.1 Polaribacter sp. | reverse complement strand
CTATGAATACGTTAGTTGCAGAAGGTAAAAATGTAATTGTTGCCAGAACTTTTTCTAAAATTCATGGAATGGCTGGTTTACGAATTGGTTATGTTATTGGTAAAAAAGAAACGTTAGATGTAATTTCTGAAATTACAAGAGGCGGAATGGGTATTACAGGGCCATCTATTGCTGCAGCAACTACAAGTTTAGAAAATACCGATTTTTTAGATATGTGTAAAACTAAAATTGCAGATGCAAGAGCGTACACTATGTCTTATTTAAAAGAAAACAATTATTCTTATTTACCATCTGAAACCAACTTTATTATTTTTGAAATCCCAATGGAGGGAAAAGAATTCTTAAAAGAAATTTACGGGAAAAGAGTTGCTGTAAGAGCTTTTAAATTCTGGGATAAAAATTGGTGTAGAGTTAGTATTGGTACTATGGACGAAATGAAAACCTTTACCAACGCAATCACAGAAATTTTTGCCTAATTTATGGATGGTGCTTTACAAAAAACCATTTCTTTTCTACTTTTTATTTTTATAGGATTCCTCTTAAAAAAGAAGATTTCTACAGGAGATGAAACTCGTGGTATAAAAAGTTTAATCTTAACATTAGCGCTACCAGCAACAATTTTTATTGCACTTTTAAAGGTTAAAATAGATGGTAATTTAATTTTATTTCCGTTTTTAGCTTTGGGGTTTAATATTGTATTATTTGCAATTACACCGCTTTTATTAACTTTAATCGGCATAAATATCAATTCTAAAAAAGGGAGAAGTGCACGTATACTAATCCCTTCTTTAGCTCCAGGTTTGTCTTGTTTCCCATTTATTTTAGAATTTTTGGGTGATGCATCTTTGGCTAAAGCTGCCATGGGCGATTTAGGAAATAAGTTTTTTGTGCTTTTTTTATTGTATTTGGTGGCTCTAAAATGGCATTATAAAAATGCTGATTTTGAGGCAAATTCTCTAAAAACGAAACTAATATCTTTGGCAAAAACCTTGTTATATGAGCCTGTAAATTTGTTTATTATTGTTGCCTTAGTTTTGGTTTCTTTTGGTATTACTTTAGATAAATTACCCAATTATTTATCTATTACATTAA
This sequence comes from Polaribacter sp., assembly GCF_965660385.1. Classification (GTDB taxonomy): domain Bacteria; phylum Bacteroidota; class Bacteroidia; order Flavobacteriales; family Flavobacteriaceae; genus Polaribacter. The sequence goes on along the minus strand of NZ_CBFHZT010000037.1, from coordinate 21,523 downwards.
CGAGATTAAGTTATATAATGACGCCTTTAGTACTAATTTTTATTGGGTTAGCAGTGAAAATTAAAAAGCGACAGTTTTTTGAATTATCTTCTTTACTGCTATTAAGAGCTGGTTTTACGTTGCTTTTTATTGTTGGTATTGTGTTTTTTGCAGACATTACTATAAAGAAAGATATTTTAGTAATGATTGCTTTTACTTTAAGCGCTTGTAGTTTTTGGCCTTTTGCACATATATCTGCTGTAAATTTAAAAGAAAAGACAGAAAATACAGCAGAAAAAACCTTTGATGCTAATTTTGCCTTATCCATTTTAGCGTTATCATTGCCAATTTCTGTGATTTTAATTTTAGGCATTTTAACTGCTGGAAATACATTTACGGAAATGAAAAATCTACTGTTATTAGGAGGAATTCTATTTTCAATAGGACTTGTTTATCCTATTTTTCTGAAATTAAATACGCGTATTAAGTCAAGTACTGATAATGAACATGAGTCTTCAAAAAATAATTCTTTAGAGTTTTCTAGCGATAAATAGAACTAAAAAAATAGAGGTATTATAAATTGATAATACAAAATCAATAACCCAACAGCAATACAGTTTAAAATAACTCCTGCTTTTACCATTTGATTCACTTTTACATATCCACTTGCAAAAACAATAGCATTAGGTGGTGTTGCCATTGGCAACATAAAAGCACAACTACTTGCCATAGTTACTGGTATTAATAAGTTTAAAATAGGAATATTTAAACCAATTGCAATTCCTGCTACAACAGGAGCTAAAACAGCAACCAAAGCTACATTGCTCATTAATTCTGTCATAAATAACATTAAGACAATCAGTAAAGAAACAGTAAATAAAATATTGAATTCTCCTGCTGCAATAGTATCAGTAATTAAAGCCACTAAACCAGAAGAGGCCATGCCTTTGGCAAGGGCCAAACCACCACCAAATAACAGCAGAATTCCCCACGCTAATTTGCTGGTGTCATTCCATTCTAGAATAAAAGTTTCTTTTTTAAAATTAAGAGGAATTGCAAACAACCCAACTGCACCTATTAAACTGATGATGGTATCTGATAGTTTTAATCCAGGGAAAAAAGAATTTATTAAGGTTCTAGTAACCCATAAAAACACAGTAATGGCAAAAATGGTGAGCACTCTTTTTTCTTCGGATGAAATTTTACCTAGTTTTTCTAGTTCATGTTCAATTACATTAGCTGATGCTGTAAATACAATTTCTTTGCAAGGAAACATCCATTTTACAAGGACAAAATATACTGCTGCAATCATTAAAATAGAAAATGGTAGTCCAAAACTCATCCAGGTTACAAATGATATTTGTATATTATATTGATTTTCCAAAAGCCCAATTAAAACGGAATTTGGTGGTGTGCCAATTACAGTGGCAATTCCACCAGCATTTGCTGCAAACGCAATGCCTAACATAATGCTCAAAGCAAAGTTTTTATCGCCTTTTGTAAATCCGTCTTTGTCATCTATTAAGAGTTTTATTACGGAAATGGCTATGGGTAGCATTACTACTGTAGAAGCTGTATTACTAATCCACATACTCATAAAAGAAGTGGCTAGCATAAAACCCAACACTACTTTTTCTGGAGTTGTACCTGTTCGTTTTACAATGGTTAAGGCAATTCTTCTGTGTAAATTTACTTTTTCTAAAGCCAAAGCCAACACAAAACCACCAAAGAATAAAAAGATAATAGGACTCCCATAATTAGCGCCAACATCTGCTATTGGCATTACTTTTAATAGTGGAAATAAAATTAGAGGTAACAAGGCAGTAACTGCAATGTTTACGGTTTCTGTAATCCACCAAATCACCATCCAAACAGCAACTGCAATTACTGCATCTCCTGTTTCTGAAACCAAAGTGATTGGTAGAAAATTGATGATAAAAAATAATAGTGGCCCTAAAAGTAATCCTATTTTTTTAGATGGTTGCATTTTAGTTTATTAGAAATCTTAAATCGTAAAAATAACATTAAATTTAATGATAATTTAAATAAACATCTCGATACAAATTTGATGAAAAATCAAATTCACTCGATGTGACAATAATCTTTAATCTTTAAAAACACTAAAAGCTTTTTCGCGTTAAGGATTGAACGACCTGTTTGAGCTCTTTTTTATGCTAAATTAAATGAAACTTATTACTGAAAATAGTGTAACAACTAATCAAAATGTAGAGATTCTGAACTAAATTCAGCATAAAAAAAGCGAGTAGTGAAAGCCTGTTAAAACGCCCAAAAGAGATTTCTCAATCGTTCATTCTTCTCTCATTTCGAAATGACAGGTAAAAGAAAACCCTCGCAATTAATGCAAGGGTTTTGTATCTAAAAGCGAAGCAATCTAAAAATCTTACTTCTAATAATCTAATTAATAACGATAATGCTCAGGCTTATAAGGACCTTCTACAGTTACACCAATATATTCAGCTTGGTCGTTACGTAATTCCGTAAGCTCTACACCAATTTTTTCTAAATGTAATTTTGCTACTTTTTCATCTAAATGTTTTGGTAACATGTATACTTTATTTTCGTAAGCATCTGCATTGTTCCAAAGCTCCATTTGTGCCAAGGTTTGGTTGGTAAATGAGTTGCTCATTACAAAACTTGGGTGACCAGTTGCACAACCTAAGTTTACCAAACGACCTTCTGCTAATATGATAATGTCCTTACCATCAATAGTATATTTATCCACTTGAGGTTTGATTTCTACTTTAGTATCACCATAGTTTTTATTTAACCAAGCAATATCTAATTCGTTATCAAAATGCCCAATATTACAGATAATGGTTTTGTCTTTTACACCTTTAAAGTGCTCAGCTTTTACGATATCTTTATTTCCAGTTGTAGTGATAATGATATCTGCATTACTCATAACAGTTTCTAATTTCTTTACTTCAAAACCGTCCATTGCAGCTTGTAATGCACAAATTGGGTCGATTTCTGTAACCGTAACAATAGAACCAGCACCTTTAAAAGAAGCAGCTGTACCTTTACCTACATCTCCATAACCACAAACTACAACACGTTTTCCTGCTAACATAATGTCTGTTGCTCTACGAATTGCATCAACTGCAGATTCTTTACAACCGTATTTGTTATCGAATTTCGACTTCGTCACAGAATCGTTAATATTGATTGCTGGCATTGGTAATGTTCCGTTTTTTACACGTTCGTATAATCTATGAACCCCAGTTGTAGTTTCTTCTGATAATCCATTGATGCCTGCTGCCAATTCTGGATATTTATCTAAAACCATATTGGTTAAATCTCCACCATCATCTAAAATCATATTTAATGGCTTTTTGTCTTCACCAAAAAATAAGGTTTGCTCTATACACCAATCAAATTCTTCTTCGTTCATACCTTTCCAAGCGTAAACTGGTGTACTTGTTGCAGCAATTGCAGCAGCAGCTTGATCTTGTGTAGAGAAAATGTTACAAGAACTCCAAGTAACCTCTGCACCTAACGCTTGTAAAGTTTCAATTAAAACCGCAGTTTGAATCGTCATATGCAAACAACCTGCAATTCTTGCGCCTTTTAATGGTTGAGCATCTCCATATTCTTCTCTTAATGCCATTAAACCTGGCATTTCTGCTTCTGCCAATTCAATTTCTTTTCTTCCCCAAGCTGCTAAAGAAATATCTTTAACTTTGTAAGGTACGTATGTTGTTGTTGCGCTCATATTTATGTATATTTATGTTCTAATTTTTGCGATTGCAAAGATACAATATCCTTTTTGAAAACCTATGGCTCTTTACAAAACATTAACGGTTACACCTGCTACTAAAGTGTTGATTTGGAAGATAGAAGAAACTATCGATGAATTAAAAGCTGGAATAACCTTGACTGAAAATAGTGAATCTCGATTAAATTCGATGAAATCTGAAATTCATAAAAAGGGGTTTTTATCAATTAGGCATTTGTTGAAAGAAATAGGACTAACTGATGCTGACTTACAGTATGATGAATTCGGAAAACCGCACTTAGATAAAGGACGATTTATATCCATAACACATTCTTTTGGTTTTACAGCTATTATATTTTCTTATGAATCTGTTGTAGGAATTGATATTGAAAAACAACGCGAAAAGATTTTAAAAATAGCACATAAATTTACGCCCATAGAAGAGTATAATACTATTGCAAATGTTGATGCAAAAATTAGTAAATTAACCATTGTTTGGGGGGCTAAAGAAAGTTTATATAAAATTTACGGAAAGAAAAAACTGTTGTTTTTACATCATATTTATATCAAAGATTTTAGTTTCGCTGATGGAAAAACTTCTGGAGATATTCGTTTTAATGGTGAAGAGAACTCATATCTTATTGAATTTTTAGAATTCGAAGGCTTTACTTGTGTGTTTGCTTATTGATGAAAATGGTAGGTTTTACCAAAATCTCTTTTACTACACTTTATTCAATAAAATTTGAAAGGTAGTTCCTTTATCAATCTCAGATTTTTTCACGAAGATTTTTCCATTATGATAATCTTCTATAATTCTTTTAGATAGGGATAAACCTAAGCCCCAACCTCGTTTTTTTGTTGTAAATCCTGGTTTAAATATTTGTTTATATCGTTTTTTAGATATTCCTTTTCCAGTATCTGTAACTGTGATTTTTATTTTCTTTGAGACATTTTCTATTTGTAAAGTCAATTTTCCTTTGCCTAACATGGCATCAATAGCATTTTTAATTAGGTTCTCTATAACCCAGCCAAACAATTCAGTATTGAGGTTTGTAAAAACTTCATCATCAGAAGAAACAAATGAAAAAGAAATTTGTTTAGAACTGCGTGATTCTAAATAATCAAAAGCCTGCTTTGTAATAGCAACAATATTTTCTTTCTTAAGCGCTGGTTTAGAGCCAATTTTAGAAAAACGATTAGCAATGGTATTTAATCGATGCACATCTTTTTCAATTTCCTCTATGTACGTTTCATCTACTTTTTCCATCTTTAAAATAGAAATCCATCCTAAAAGTGATGATAATGGTGTGCCAATTTGATGCGCAGTTTCTTTCGCCATTCCTGTCCAAAGTTTATTGGTTTCAGCAGCTTTACTAGAACTGTAAAACAAATAAATAACGGCTAAAAAAAGCACGAGAATTAATATCAATGCTAAAGGATAATAGGTGAGTTTGTTTAATAAATCTGAATCTCTGTAGTAGATGTAATCTGTTTTTCCTAAATAATCAACCCTAATGGGTTGATTTTGACTTTTCATAATTTCTAACTGCGCTTTTAAGTATTCAGGGTCATTTTCTTTTTTAGGATTTAAGTTGTTAGAACCTTTAATTTTTCCATCAGCATTAACTAAAATAAAAGGAATATCTTTAGTTCTACTGATGATTGAAAGTGGTAATCCAGAAATATTTTTATCTAATTCTTCAATACTCTCTGTGTTTAATTCTTTTATAGCTTCTCCATGAATTTCCATTTTATCTCTTTCAGCCTGTTTAAACTTTTGAAAAAAAGTATAGGTATTCCAAAGAATTAAAGCTACGATTACAAAAGACACCAGTATTGTAATGCGTTTAAAGATGAGCGTATTTGAGAAAAATTTCATTAAAACAAATATAAAGGTTTTGTGTATATAACTCATTTCAAGATTTGATAGTATCTTTACTAACAAATTTTTTAATTATGCTCTCTATAGATCCAAAAAAAATATCAACTCCAAAATTACATGGTTATTTATTAGGTGCAGTAGCTCCTAGGCCAATAGCGTTTGCAAGTACTATTGATGCTGATGGAAATCCTAATTTATCCCCATTTTCTTTTTTTAATGTGTTTGGTGCAAATCCGCCAACAATGATATTTTCACCTGCTAGAAGCGTAAGAAATAATACAACAAAAGATACTTTAGACAATGTAGAAATAACCAAAGAGGTTGTCATTAATGTTGTGAATTATGCTATTGTACAACAAATGTCTTTAAGTAGTACCATGTATCCTAAAGGCATAAACGAGTTTAAAAAATCTGGCTTAACCATGCTAAAGTCTGATTGTGTAGCACCTTTTCGTGTTGCAGAATCTCCTGTGCAGTTTGAGTGTAAAGTAACCGACATTGTTTATACAGGAAATGAAGGAGGAGCAGGAAATTTAATTATATGTGAAGTAGTGAAAATTCATATTAATGAAGCTGTTTTAGATGAAGATGGAGGTATTGATCAATACAAAATTGATTTGGTAGCTAGAGCAGGAGGGAGCTACTACTCAAGAGCAAGAGATGGTTTTTTTGAAATTCCAAAACCAATTGCTACATTGGGTATAGGCGTAGATGCTATTCCATCAGAAATTAGGAATAGTAACATTTTAACAGGAAATAATTTAGGCATGTTAGGCAATGTTGATGAACTACCAAATGCAAAGGCTGTTGATAACTTTGCAAAAGAACATCCTGAATTTATAGGGTTAGAAACTTTAAAAAAACATACATTTGCTCAAGAGTTTTTAAAAATAAATGATGTAGAAAGTGCTTGGAAAGTGCTTTTAGTTAAATAGTTAAGTTTATAGTATGGAAGTTATAGGAAAAATTAAATTGATTGGAGAAGTACAAACATTTGGTTCTAACGGATTCAGAAAAAGAGAAATGGTAGTTACTACTGATGAGCAATATCCGCAAATGATTATGATTGAGTTTATACAAGATAAAACAGATTTGTTAAACAGTTATAAAGTTGGGCAAGATGTAAAAGTATCTATTAATTTAAGAGGTAGAGAGTGGATTAATCCACAAGGAGAAGCAAAATACTTCAATTCTGTTCAAGGTTGGAGAATTGAGAATTTATCTCAACAAGGTGCTCCAAGTAATTTACCTCCTGTAGATCAATTTGAGCCAGCATCTAATGTATCTGATGATGAGCCAGATGATTTACCATTTTAAAAATTAAATCATCGAGACAAGACTTTTTTGAGTTAAGATAATAAGATAAAAAAAGAGTGCAAATTTTAAAATTTGCACTCTTTTTTTATGAGTTTATTTTTAGCAAAAATATCACAAAGTCTCTTTAATTGTAATATAATTTTAAGCTAGCATCTAATCATCTAATCATCTAATCATCTAATCATCTAAGATTTCTTAGGCATTGGTCCACGTAAATGAATAATCAATCCGTTTAAGAAATTTCGTAAAAACTGATCTCCACATTCTACATATTTTGGGTGATCTTCTTTTCTAAAAATAGCACCTAATTCGCCTTTAGTAACTTTAAAATCTACCAAAGCACAAATTTCAATAATATCAGTATCACGCAATTTATGTGCTACCCTAAGTTTTTTAAAAATATCATTATTTGTTAATCCCATAACACAAATATAATTGTTTTTAGTGTACAACTTTAAAAATTGCCCAAGCATAAATGGCAAATCTTGCAAAACGAAATAAACCAAAAAATACCACATTTTTAAAAGGATATTTAATCATTCCTGCAGCAACGCAAGCTATGGAAAAAGGTAGTGGTAGTAAAGCACCAACTAAAATTAAAATACCTCCCCATTTTTTAGTATTTGCCAAATTTTTAGCCATTTTCACCTCTAAATACTCTTTAACTGAGGCTATTTTTAAGGTCATTCTACCCAAAAAGTAGGAAATTAACCCCCCAGAATAAGAGAGTGTAGCTAAAATAGTCAAGTTTACTATCGGTGTTTCAGTTTTTTTTGTCCAAGCAATAAACATTTCTGGAGGTATTAAACCCAATAAAGTTTCAGAAATAAAAAATACACTTAAAACAGTAATCCTAGAAAAGGTTTCCGTAAAATGGCGTAAACCATCATTAATATTATAGACGTATTTGTTAAATAAGAAAATAACCAAAATAACCCCTAAAATTGGTAAAATGGCACTTTTAAGGTTTTTACCTACAAAAGCATAAAAACCAGTACGTTCATAATATTTATGAATTAATTTAAATTTTTTTCCTTTTGATTTTTCTCTTTTAGCCATTAACAGGTATCATTTAGCAAAAATGATTTGCAAAAATAGTGACATTTTTTTGATATATTTCTTTTATATCACACATTAACGTAATTTTTAAGAATTTGTTAATTTTGCTTTTTAAAATTTTTAAAATTGATTTGGCTTACCGATAAAATTTCTTTCCCAGATTATAAATTTGCAACTTCAGAGGGCGTTTTAGCCTTGGGTGGAGATTTATCTGAAGAGCGTTTAATTTATGCCTACAAAAATGGAATATTTCCTTGGTTTTCTGAAGGCGAGCCCATTGTTTGGTATTGCCCTCCAGAGAGGATGGTTTTGTATCCTGAAGATTTAAGAATTTCAAAATCAATGCGTAAAATCATCAAACAAAATGAGTTTATCATAACTGAAAATAAAGCTTTTAATGAGGTGATTTATAATTGCAAAAATATTGATAGAAAAGATGGCTTTGGAACTTGGATTACAGACGATATGGAACAGGCTTACATCAACCTATGTAATAGTGGAATAGCAAAATCTATTGAGGTTTGGAGACCTTCTTACAACGCACAAGGTACCCAAAAAATGGAGCTTGTTGGTGGTTTATATGGTGTAGAGATTAACACTGTTTTTTGTGGGGAAAGTATGTTTAGTAAAGTTTCTAATGCCTCTAAATTGGCTTTTATCCATTTGGCTAAAAACAAAAATTATAAGTTGATAGACTGCCAAATTTATAATGAACATTTGGCAAGTTTAGGTGCTAAGGAAATTGAGAGAAACTTATTTTTAGAGATTTTAAAATCTTAATCTACCTAAATATTTAATTTAAAATTCATTTAAATTTTCTTAACAAAATCCGAAAATACTTTTTTGTGTTGCTCAAGATTCATGTTTCCAGAAAGCGAAGCACGAACAATGTAATCTTTATCTCCTTCTTTGGTAGTTCCTTGGGTTGAAGTTGCAGGTATTGTCCAATAACAACCTTTTAGTTGTCCATAACTTACACAAAATTTACTTTCATTCGGAATTTCAGTTATCATTTTATTGATTAATTTTAAGTTCAATGCTCTTTTGTAAGTCTCTTTTTCTTCATCAGAATTTCCTTTGGTTGGCAGGTCTAAAGAAAAAACAGAAGGCATAAAACCTTGCTCTGCCAAATTTTCGGAAACAAAATTTATTTTAGCATTTGGCAGTGTTTTTTGAATAAAGTTTACAAATTCTTTGGTATTTATATACGCCTTTTCAATTCTCTTATTCATAGAAGGCATTTGGTTGGCTAAAATTTCATATTGTTGATGCGTAGCTTCATTGTCACAAAGTTGTAAATGAAATTCTATTTTTTCCATTAAATTTTGCGTTGTGGTATTCCCTACACAATAACCAGCCGTACATTTTCCACCACTTGGAAATTTAGAACCACTTGCATACGATATTGTTCTAACTTCAGAAAGAATTTTACCATCACCTAAAAAGTGTACATTAGGGCAAAAGGTTTGATCTAAAATAAAAACAGGGTCTATAGCAGTTACACCTGTTTTTGTAGTTCTTTTTTGAATTAAAACATTTCTTAAATCTTTTAAATTTGGCACTTCAACTCTTGGGTTTGTAGGTATTTCTGCAATGATGTATGGAATAGCGTCTTGCTCTGCAATTTTACTTAAAGCTGTATCTATACTTTGCACCATATCATGATTTCCATCAACAGGTAAATCTACAATTTCAACATTTTCTAAACAGGCACCTACTCTTCTTGCTTGGTCGTTTGTACCTCCATAACAGTTGGGTGGTACTATAAATTTAATGGGTTTTTTAGGATGACGTTCTTGAGCGTCATCAATTAAACCCATCATAATTGCATATTGTATTGATAATCCGCTTGAAGCTACTAATGGATTTGAATTGGTACCAGTAATTTTTTGAATTGTTTGTAAAACAACCTTCTTGTGTAATGAGGTGTTTTTATCTTCTGAAATTGTGGTTTTATGATCAACTAAAGATTGTAAGCAAGTAAGTGAATTGAAAGGTGTCATTGCAATAGTTTCTCTTCTTCTTACATGTTGAATTTCTGAAATATAGCTGCTGTTTTTAGTTCCATTGATCAATACAATGCTTCCTACATTTGAGTTGAAATTAATGAAAAAATCAATATTTGAATTCTCTTTAAAATAGATAATATCATTTTTTTGGGAAACAAAAATGGTACTTGCATCATTTTTAGTTACCTTATCTAAAGACTGTATTTTTTCGATTGTAAACTGATAACCATAGACTTTTCTAATAATTTCTGTATCAAAAGAATCAGGTAAGGTGTCTGTATAAAAAATTTGTGTTTTTTTATGGGCTAATGCGTTTTTTCTTAAAATGGCTAAAATGGGTGCTGTTTGCGATGAAAAACTAATAATATTTTTTGGCTCTTGTTGGTTTAAATTTGCAATTGTCCATTCTAAAATACAAGATAAAGGGTGTCCTAAACGAATATAATCGTAAGCAGTTGGTAAATTTTCTAAAGCATTTCTTTTAGCATTATTACTTTTAAATAGGTTTGAAAATTGGTCTAAAAATTCAGTTTTAGCTAAAGATTCATTATAAATATCAAGTCTGTGTGTAGTTAAATTTACCCAATTTGTAGGCATGTTTTTCAACACTTTTGTAATATAATTAAGTACTTTAGTTTTCTGCATAGTTTTTACTTTACATTTAGAGGTTAAAGATACGATATCTCTATTTTGGGAGTTGAAAGAAAAGTTGAATTCTTAATTTTTCAATTTTTGTTACTTTCTGCTAACCATTTATCACTAACATTTGTGCTTTTATTTAACATTAATTCTGCCAGTAGTAGAATAAATATTTAATAAAGGCAAAAAAAATCCTGAACAAAGGTTCAGGATTTGTGCACATTTATTTAAAAAAGTAGCATTATTTTTTTGCCAATAAATCTCTAATTTCAGCCAATAAATCTTCTTGACTTGGTCCTTTTGGAGCTTCAGGTTTTGGCTCTTCTTTCTTTTTAGTAGCATTAATCCCTTTAATGATCATAAACATTACAAAAGCCACAATAATAAAGTCGATTACGTTGGTAATAAAATCACCATATAAAACAGCAACTTCACCTACAATTTTTCCTGTTTCATCAGCAACACCTTCTTTGGCAATCCATTTTAAATCTTTAAAATCAGCTTTAAAAATTAAGCCAATTAAAGGAGACACAATCCCTCCTGTAAAAGAAGTTACTACTTGTTTAAAAGCAGCACCCATAACAAAACCTACAGCAATATCAACAAGGTTTCCCTTCATTGCAAAAGCTTTAAATTCTTTCAACATTCCCATTTATCTTTGATTTTTAATTTGTTAGGCTGTAAAAATACTAAAAAATATTAAAGTTTTAACACTTTGTTAACACGTTGAGAAATAGCTGTTAAAGTCTCATATACAATCGTTTCAGAAATAGACGCTATGTAATTTAGCATATTTTGATGATTAAAAATGATAACTTCATCGCCTTCTTTACAGTCAATTTTGGTCACATCAACCATAATCATATCCATACAAACGTTACCAATAATTTTTGCTTTTTGTTTATTGATAAGTACATAACCTTTTTTATTACCTAATTTTCTTGACAAACCATCTGCATGACCAATTGGAATGGTAGCAGATTTTGTTGGACTTTTTGCTACAAAAGCTCTATTATAACCTACAGTTTCTCCAGGTTCTATAAGATGTATTTGAGAAATTATAGATTTTAAATTATGCGTGTTTTTTAGTTGGGCAGTTTCATTTTTGTCGTTACCAAAACCATATAAACCAATGCCAATTCTTACCATATCAAACTGGGCTTTTGCAAAATTTACAACGCCAGAAGTATTTAAAATATGCAACATTGGTTTGTAGCCTAAGTGCTTATAAAATTGCTGTGCAATAAACGCAAAATTATTAATTTGGTTGATGGTGAAATCTTGCTCTTCTAAATCTTCACTGGCTGCCAAATGAGAAAATAAAGACTGTACTTTAATATGATTTGTTTTCTTTAAATCAGCGATAATTTTAGGAATGTCTGTGTGCCAAAAACCCAAACGATTTAGACCTGTGTTAAATTTTATATGAATGGGATAATTCATCAAAGGAATTTGATCTGCTAACTCTAAAAAAGCATTAAAAATTTTAAAATTGTATAAATTCGCTTCTAATCGATAATCAACAATAGCTTGTAAATTTGGTATTTGAGGATGCAAAACTAAAATAGGTGTCTTTACGTCAGCTTGGCGCAAAGCAACGCCTTCATGAGTATAAGCCACAGCAAAATAATCAACTTTATCCTGTAAAAATTTAGCTACTTGAACACCATCAGAACCATAACCAAAAGCTTTAACTACGGCTAAAATTTTGGTGTCAGCATTTAATTTTTTTTTAAAATAATTTAAATTGTGGAGTAAAGCATTTCCATCAATTTCTAAAACGGTTACGTGATTATTCATTTATTCTGAACATGTTTCAGAATCTGTCAAATTAGATTCGATATTTGTTTTTTGAGATTTCTCAACTTCGTTCGAAATGACATTCGTATTTTGTAAAGTTTCTTTTTGTTTCTGTTTAACAGCCTTATAGTAAGCAGCTCTGCTTAAAGGTTCATATTCTTGAGTTTCGCCCAACATAACTAATTTGTCATTTTGAGCTTTTCGAAAACTATAATGAGCTAAATTCCCTGTATGTGTACAAACAGCATGCACTTTTGTTACGTATTCTGCTGTTGCCATTAAAGCAGGCATTGGGCCAAAAGGATTTCCTTTAAAATCCATATCTAAACCAGCAACAATTACGCGAATTCCTCTATTTGCCAAATCATTACAAACAGCCACAATTTCATCGTCAAAAAATTGCGCTTCATCAATACCAACTACATCAACATTATTTGCCAATAAACGAATGTTTGAAGAAACAGGAACTGGCGTAGATCGAATTCTAGAATCGTTATGCGAAACCACTTCTTCGTCATCATAACGTGTGTCTACAGCAGGTTTAAAAATTTCTACTTTTTGCTTGGCAAACTGTGCACGTTTTAAACGACGAATTAATTCCTCTGTTTTGCCAGAAAACATAGAGCCACAAATTACTTCTATCCAACCAAATTGTTCTGTATGATTTACGGTATTTTCAAGAAACATTTTGTAATTTTAGGCGTTATATTGTTAGTCTATTTTCGGCATCTACAAATTTAGGAATAAATCATAGTAAAATTGAACATCAACAGAGAACTTATGCACAAAAAATTAGAAGCAGATTTAATTAGTTTAGCACACAGCATTTTAACTATGAAAAATAAAGATGATGTGTTTGCACTAAAAGAAAAATCGAAAGAAGTTTATGAAAAGCTCTCTATGCTGGCTTTTGTAGAAGAATATGTAAATACAACTCCGAATTTAGAAACCACAAAAGAAGATTTGGTAACACAAGTAGCTACAGCTTTTGAAGCTAAAGAAAATTCGGTTGAAAAAGCATCATTAACCAAGGAGGAAGTTGAAGAAAACGTTGTTCATAATTTAATGGATGAGTCTAATGATACTGATGTAAATTTAGAAATTCAAAAAACAGCAAACGAAGTTATTGAGCAACCTTTTGATGAATTAGAAGAGTTGATGTTTTCTTCTGATGAAACCATAACAGAGCAAGAGGCTGAGGAAAGTGCATCAAAAATTACAGAATCTAAAGATTCAGAAACCGAAATTAAAACTAAAGAAGATGCACCAATTACCAGTGATGTTGTAAAAGTAGAAGAGCGCAAAACGATGTCTTTAGAAGAAGAACTGCAAGATATTGTTTCTGTTGATGTGATGGCTGATTTGTTTGAAAATGCTCAGCCAAAGTCTTTAAACGATAAATTGGCTGCTAATATTCAAATTGGTTTAAATGATAGAATTGCTTTTGTAAAACACCTATTTAACAATCAACAAGAAGATTACAATCGAGTAATCTCTCAGTTAAATACGTTTAAATCAGAAAAAGATGCAACAACATTTATCAAAACTTTAGTGAAACCCGATTACGATTGGTCTGATAAAGAAGCTTTAGAAACTCGATTTTTGGAAATTGTAGCGCGTAAATTTGCCTAATCCTTAAAGATCTAAATCGCCATTAACTTTTTTCTTTGCTACTCAACCAAAGTAAACTTAAGAAACCTGTAATTCAAAATGATTTCGCTACAAATTAAAAATAACAAGTATAAATTTTACATACTACTTTTCTATTTTTACACAATTACACCATCAACCTAACAATTTTATTATTTTTTGATGCCCATTTTAATTCATACGCATTTTCATAAACGCAAAACTGGCGTAACCAGAAGTATAGAAAATGTACTGCCTTTTTTTGATGACGATTTTGAAACCTATGTTTACGGTTCTAATATTGATGGAAATCATTTAAGTACCTCAAAATTAAAATCCATATTATTTTCTGATGAAAAAACAGTGGTACATTGCCATAGAAACAATGAAATCTTAAAAATGCTTTGGTACCGAATTTTAGGAGCAAAGTTTTTTTTAGTAGCTACAAGGCATGCAGAAACAAAACCATCAAAATTAACGAGATTTTTATTAAAAAAATCAGATCAAGTAATCACACTAATACAAAGCATGAGCAATAATTTGGGTATAAAAAATACCATAGTTGGTCATGGAGTTCGAGTTAGCGAATTTGTGCCTAAAAAAAAGGTGTGGCTTAGAAATATAGATCAAGAAAATATTATTTTAAATGCAGGTAGAGTGCGAAGAGCAAAAGGGCAAATTGTGCTGCTACAAGCTGCAAAAGTTTTAAAAGATCATAAAGATTGGGCGTTAGTTATTGTTGGGCAAGTAGATAAACCTGAGTTTTTAGAAGAGTTAAAAACTATAGTAAAAAATCATGAAATTGAAAAACAGGTTTACTTTGTAGCCGAAACTAGAGAAATTATCAAATATTATCAAGCCTCAAGAATTGTGGTTGCACCAAGTTTTTCTGAGGGTTTTTCTTTGGTAACTGCAGAAGCAATGGCTTGTGAGTGTTCTGTAATTGCTACAAAAAATGTAGGTGTCCATTCAGAAATCATCACCCATAAAAAAAACGGTTATTTGTTTGAAGCTGGCAACAGTAGTCAATTGCAAGAAATATTATCACAAAAAATAACAGGACAAATACCAATGTTAGGTGCAGCAGCAAGAGAAGAAATCGTAAAAAATTGGAGCGCAGAAAAGGAATCAGAAAACTTAATGAAGGTTTATAAGGGTTAAGAATATCCATATTTGCTAAATATGGATGTTTTTTATATTTTTGTTAGAAATGCAATTATTATGAATGTAAGTTTTACTAAAAAACAGGAAGAATATATAAATGCTCAAGTTGAAACAGGAGAGTATCAAAATAACAGCGAGGTAATAAGAGATGCTTTAAGATTACACAGTGTTTACAGGGATAAAGTTATCAAAGATTTAAGGATGGAAATTGAAAAAGGTTGGAAAGGATCTCCAAGTAAACGTAATGTTTTAGATATTATAAAAAGTAAGTCATTAAAAAAATAATAATTTATGACTCATAATTTGGAAAGTTATGAATTATCGATTGAAGCGGATTTTGATTTAGAAGAAATTTTTGATTATACAGAAAAAAAACATAGTTATGAACAAGCTATAAAATATTTGACTGAACTCGATTATGTATTTAATCAGTTAGTCTTTAATCCGGAAATTGGGAGAAAAAGAGATGAAATTAAACAAGGTTTATATTCAATTACAGAACAAGAGCATCTTATTTTTTATAGAATTCTACTAAATCGTATAAGAATAATCAGAGTTTTGCATGGAAGTAAAGATATCCTCAGAAATTTTAAATAAAAATTTTAGTTTTAACAATAATAATAAAGCAAAAAATTACAATTGTAACAAAACAAATCGTTAATCGTCTACAAAGAAAACTAAGTATTATGAAACGATTAACTTTTATTATTTGTGCACTTTTTATGATGAGTGCAGTTGCACAAGAAACCACGTTTAAAAATTTTTATAAAAAACATAAAGCACAATCTGCTTTTTCCATAAACTTAAACGCTTCTTTTGCAGGCTCTTTTTTAAGTGATGACAATCAAGACGATTTAAAAAAACTACTAAAAAAATCAGGAGATTTTAAATTGATGGTCTTTAATAATGAAGATGCTTCCGTTTCTAAAGATTTTAAAAAGTATGTAAGAAAGTACAAATTAAAAACTATGGCTCGTGTAAAAAGTGATGGTAGTAGAGCCGCTTTTTACATTTTAGAAAATAATGATATTGTGAAAGAAATTATCTTACAAGCCAATAGCGATAGTGACCAATTGGTATTATTTGGTTTAAAAACCAATTTAACTAAAGATGAATTGGCAGAAATGATGTCTAATGCTAACATCAATATAGATTAAAACCAAAAGAGCATTAATTATCTTAAAATAAACCAACTTGTCATTTCGACCTTTATGGAAAAATCTTAATGATTTAGAGATTTTTTCTACTCCATTTCATTTTGCTCAAAATGACAGGTTTTACTTATTTTTAAAGCGCTTCTTTTAAACTTTCGATTACTTTTTTACTATTTCCGATAAATATTTTACCTTCAACTATAAAAACAGGGCGTTTTAAAAACGTATATTCCTTTAGCAAATACCTTTTGTAATCAGTTTCAGATAAATCCTGATTCTTTAAACCCATAGATTTGTATAATCTTGCACGTTTATTAAACAAGGCTTCATAACTTCCAGAAAGAGCATACATTTCCTCTAGTTGTGTCTCAGTAATGTTATTCGATTTTATTTCTTGAAGCTCAAATCCTTCAGTATTTACTTCTTTTAAAATTCTTTTACAGGTATCACAAGTTTGCAAAAAATAGACTTTCTTCATTTTTAATCAATTATATTTACAGTATCAAAATTACGCATAAAAATGAAAGAACAGTTTGATGTTTTAAGAAAATCTAGAGAATTAGTAATTAAAGAATTAGAAGGCTTAACCTTAGCCGAAATTCATAAAACTCCAGAAGGTTTTAAAAATAATATTGCTTGGAATGTAGCGCATTTAGTGGTTACACAACAATTATTGCACTATAAACTATCAGGCTTAAATCCTTTATGTCCAGACGATTTGATTGAAGCGCATAAAAAAGGAACATCACCAACAAAAACTTTTACTGAAGAAGAATTTGAAGAAGTAAAAGAATTGTTAGTAGGCTTGCCAGATACTTTAGAAGAAGATTTTAATGCTGGTATTTTTGAGCATTACACAGAATATCCAACCAGTACAGGATTTGTATTGAGTGCTATAGAAAATGCAATTTCGTTTAACAATTTTCACGAAGGCATACATTATGGCATCATTAGATCTATAAAAAAGTTTTTGTAGAAGCTATTTCCAGCTTTCCACTATATCTTTTTTTCGTTCCTCAAAAAAGGATGTCGTTGCAATCTGGGCTAAGCTAGTTTGCCAACTTCTTGTACTGAACTTGTTTCAGAATCTGAAATTTGAATATGCTTTTAACTTTAGAAGTGCTAGTAAATACAGTGTTAAAAGAAACTATATAATGAAATTTAATACCAAAACCATTCATGGAGGTCAACAACCAGAGGAAACTACAGGTGCTGTAATGCCTCCTGTTTTTTTAACTTCTACGTTTGCACAATCTAGTCCTGGTGAACACAAAGGGTATGCTTATGCAAGAGGTACAAACCCTACAAGAACAGCTTTAGAAAAAAGTTTTGCAGCTTTAGAAAATGGTACAAATGCATTTGCATTTGCCTCTGGAATGGCTGCTGTAGATGCTGTGTTAAGGTTATTAAAACCAGGTGATGAGGTTGTAGCTGGTGATGATTTGTATGGTGGTACCTACAGAATGTTTACGCAATTGTTTGAAAAGTATGGATTGGTGTTTTCTTATGTTGATATGAATGTTGTTGGCAATGTTTCATCTGCAATTACCAAAAAAACAAAACTAGTTTGGTTAGAAACACCTACAAATCCGTTAATGAAAATAGCAGATATTCAAGCAATTTCATTGGCAGTAAAAGACATTAATACTACTATTTTAATTGCTGTAGATAATACCTTTGCTACCCCTTATTTGCAAAGACCTTTAGATTTAGGAGCAGATATTGTAATGCATTCTGCCACAAAATACCTTGGAGGTCATAGCGATTTGGTTATGGGAGCTTTAATGGTAAAAGATGAAATTTTAGCGAAAGAGTTGCATTTTATTCAATTTGCAGCTGGTGCTATTGCTGGCCCTATGGATGCATTTTTAGCACTAAGAGGTATTAAAACTTTGCATTTAAGAATGCAAAGACATTGCGAAAACGGAAAGGCAGTAGCCGAGTTTTTAAAAAATCACTCAAAAGTTGGCGAAGTTTTTTATCCAGGTTTAGAAAGTCATCAAAATCATGAAATTGCAAAAAAACAAATGAAAGATTTTGGAGGTATGGTTTCTTTTAAATTAAAAGAAGCAACTTTTCGATTTTTAGAAAACACAAAATTATTTACGTTGGCAGAATCATTAGGAGGTGTAGAAAGTTTGGTAAATCACCCTGTAAGCATGTCACATGGATCAATTCCAGAAGCAGCGCGTTTAAAAATAGGAATTACAGATTCTTTAATTCGTTTAAGTGTAGGTGTTGAAGATATAGACGATTTGTTAACTGATTTAGAACAAGCCTTAAATGTATAGTTTTATCATACAACAGAATAGATAATTTATTTTATAAAGTATTGGGTTTTTTAGAACCAAATAGTTAGTATTGCTGAATAAAGGTGATTGAAAAAATAAAAATAAACCAACCTAATTATATAATTATAAGTCATTTACCAAAAATATGAAAAAAAATATTTTAAGAATATTATTAATAATTAATGGAATTTTAATTCCAATTTTTATTATTTACGTTTTAGGAAATGTTTTGATTGAAAAATACAATGATTATACTTTTTATAATTCTGGAAATTCAAATTTGGAAAGTTTAGAAATTAAAGGCCCAAAATATAAAATAAAACAGAGTTCTTTAATTGGAATTCCGAATTCCGAAAATTATATAGTTGCCGAATACAAAAAAGAGAATGACAAATATGGAATTTTAGAAGAAGAAATTAATTTACCCTATGAAGTCCCAAAAAACACTTTCAACATAATTTTTTTAGATAAAGAATTTAATCAAATTAGAAAATTATTGAAAAACGATGCTTCAATAAAAAGTATGTTTATATCAAATACTTATTTATCTCACAATAAGGAAATGATGAATAAACTTTCTCGTTTATCTTTTTATATAGCAACAGAAGATACAAATAATGACGGAGAAATTAATAATAGAGACCAACATTATGTTTATGTTTCGGATTTGAATGGAGAAAATCTAACAAAAGTAAGTGACCGAAAAGTGAAACAATATGAATGGGTAAATGAAAATAAGGAAATCTTATTGAATTTTGTGACTGAAAATAATTCCGAATTAGAATACGGACTTTATAATATTGAGAATAAAACAATAAAAGAAACGAAAAACAAAACCAAAGAATTATAACAACAATATTACAAGGTTGTAAATTGCTTTTAAGGAAAGTGTTAAGCTAAAAATAGTGGAGTAAAAGCAGTGTTTTTTTCTTACAGTTATGTTAATCTATTACAAAATTTTGTTCTAAAAAATAATTAGCTCTAAGCGCAATATTATTAATTTCTGCATGGTAAATAATTCTTTCAGCTAAACGTTTTTTAAGGTAATTACCAGTATCCCATTTATTGTTTTTATTTTCGTCTACAATTGCTCTAATGGTGTATTTTTTGGGTTCTAGTAAATCGAAAACTACCTTGGTTGAGGTTGTAATAATTTTACGGTCTATAACTACATCTTGTTGATTTCCTGACAAGATTTCAATAATTACATTTTTGTTGTTTTCGTTATTTACGTTCATTGTAATTCTTCCATAGTCCTCAAATTCTTTAGTGTTAAAATTGTATGAAAGTGTATCGTTTTTTATTCCAAAAACGTCATTAAAAGCATTTGGTAAGGCTTTAAAATTGTATTTTTCTTCTGGATTTTTGTCAAAAATAAAACCAATTTTATTTTCTTTTTTAGACGCTAATACTTTGTAGTTTACAGCAATTGTGTCTTTATCAAATAGGCTAATTTTTGTAGTATCAATCTTTACAATAGGGTTGTTACTGGTTATGAAAAAGGTGTCTCTAAAATGCAAAATATTTCTTACAGACGATTCTATTAGTAGGGAATCTAATTTCTTTTTACGTAATTTTACAGTAACAGTGTCTAAAAACTCGTTGTTTGCAATTGTAAAATTTAAAGAATCTACATCAATGGGCGTAAACCAATAATTTAAGGTGTCTTTATCTACCATAAATTTAGAAACACTTTTAAATGTATCTGGTACTTTAGAGAGTAAATTTACTTTTAAATCTTTAGCCTTTCCTTTAAAACCAAATTCAATTTTACCTTTTGTAATTTCTTTACCTCTTTTAAATTCGTAAGGTAAATTTTCTTTAAATAAAACAATGGGTTTTGCAATAATACTATCTTTAGGAAGCTGAATGGTATCAGAAATAAAACCTATTTTATCAGTTTCAGGATTAAAAATATAATCATTAATAGGTTCTTTTAACGCTATCATTAGGTAATTACCTTTTCTTAAATTTGTAAACTGAAAATTGGTGGTATCTAAAGTACTTGTAATATAATTAGGTTTCTTTTTATAAATAATAGAATCTGTAAAAGCAGTATCAATTCTATATAATAAAACATTAACATTTGTAGGGGTTTCTAAAAGTTTAGAGTCTTTTATTTTTCCAGATGTAGTTAAAGAGTCTATATAATCTCCAGTAGAGAAAACATATTTAAAGTTATCTAATTTATTACCCTCATTATTATCCTCTACAGCATTACCAAAATTTAAAATATAGGTGGTGTTTTGTTGTAATGTGTCTAAAATTTCAATTTTTACTTCTTTACTAGCTGTTCCTTGAGGTGTAATTACTGGTGGACTTTTCATAGGTGGAGAAACCACAAACTGTTTATTAATGTCCTTTAGTTTTATAAACTCATCAAATTCTAATTTTATTTCTTTTTTATTAAAATTAATGCTTTCATAAGGTGGTTTTGAAGTAACAAAAAGAGGTGCGTCTTCATCTTTTGGACCACCATCTGGTCTTCCAGTTCTTGCGCAGTTTGCCATAAAAAACAGCATTATACTAAATAATAAGCATCTATATAGAAATTTCACGAAAACAAATATTTTATACAAATTAACGATTAATTTTTTAAAATCAAATCATAAAATTTACTCTGTATAGGCCATTGTTAAGATGCTAATTTTACAATTATGTGATGTTGAAAACTCTTTTGCACAGGCCTCTAAAGTGGCACCAGTTGTAATTACATCATCAATTAGTAAAATATGTTTGTTGTTAAATTGATGTGGATTTTTTACATGAAATTTGGTTTCAATATTGCTAAAACGTTCAAAACGAGCCTTAAATGTTTGTGTTTTTGTAGATGATATCCTAATTAATTGATGTTCAACAAACGG
>NZ_CBFHZT010000036.1:0-29040 GCF_965660385.1 Polaribacter sp. | reverse complement strand
GCTGAAAGCATATAAGCGCGAAACCCACCACAAGATGAGATTTCTTTAAAGGGTCGTTGGAGATGACAACGTTGATAGGCTATAGGTGTAAAGGCAGTAATGTCATAGCCAAGTAGTACTAATAACCCATAGACTTATGTACGCTTCCCGCCGAAAGGCGGGAGACACTCTTTTTTTTACTGAACTTGTTTCAGTATCTTTTGAAACTTATAATATTATTTTACCATATGTTAACTTATTTGCAAGTTATGCTTGCAGTTGTTAGCTTTTAGTCATTAGACGTTAGTTTTTAATTAACGACTATAAACCAATAACTAATAACCAAACTCTTAGGGTGGTTATAGCATTGGGGCTCACCTCTTCCCATCCCGAACAGAGAAGTTAAGCCCAATAGCGCCGATGGTACTGCATTTATGTGGAAGAGTAGGTCGCTGCCTTTCTTTTTAAAACCTCATATCAATCGATATGAGGTTTTTTTATGAATTATATTTTGTCTTTATTTCTTTGTTTATGAAATATTCTATACTATTTTCGTTGTATTCTAAATACCGTTTGATTAACAATGAAATTTGTTTGGTTTCTATTTACAATCTATTTTATATCATCACAGTCAACTATTAATGCGCAAGTTGGAGGTGAAAATGTTTATCAATTTTTAAACCTATCTACATCTGCTAGGCAAATTGCTTTGGGTGGTGAAGTTTTAACTTTAGTTGACGACGTAAATCAACCAACATGGAATCCAGCTACTATTAACGAGAATATTGATAAAAAAATTTCTTTAAATTACTCAAGTTATTTGGCCGGAATAAATATTGGATCTGTGTCTTATGCAAAATTAATTTCTAGACGTTTTGGAACTATTCACGGAAGTATAAATTACCTGAATTATGGAACCTTAATAGGTGCTGATGAACAAGGTAATGAAACTGGAAATTTTAGTGCTAATGACATTGCTATATCTATTGGTTACGCTAGAAACTTACCTTGGACAAATTTGTTTTTTGGTGTAAATGTAAAATTAATTACTTCTAATATTGATAATTTTACATCTTCAGGAATAGCAACTGATTTAGCAATATTATATTATTCACCTTATAAACCCTACACTTTTACAATAGTATCTAGAAATATAGGGGCTCAAATTAAATCTTTTAATGGCGAATATGAACGATTACCTTTTAAATTGGCTGTTGGAGCTTCTTATAGGTTAGAACATGTACCTTTGAAATGGTATTTAACTATAGACAATTTGCAACAATGGAATGTATCTGTACCAAATCCTTCTGAACAAACAATTGATTTAGAGGGAAATGTTACTGAAGAAGAGATTGGGCTGATTGATGATATTTTTAGACATTTTGTGATTGGAGCTGAGTTATTTCCAGAAAGTGCTGTAAATTTAAGGTTAGGGTATAATTTTCGAAGATCTGCTGAATTAAAGTTACAAAATATTAGAACCTTTGGTGGAGTTAGTTTAGGTTTTGGTATAAAAATGAATAAATTGAAATTCAATTATGCGTATTCTAAATTTCATTCAGCGACTAACGCAAGTACTTTTAGTTTACAAATTGATTTAGACAACAGATAACATGAACAAAAAAATTACTATTGCAATTGACGGTTTTTCATCAACAGGGAAAAGTACGATCGCTAAATTATTGTCTAAAAAATACAATTATGTATATGTAGATACAGGTGCAATGTATAGAGCTGTTACTTTATATGCCATGCAAAAGGAATTTGTTGGTAAAGACTTTTTAGAAAATGAAAAGCTTATTTCTAATTTAGAAAAGGTTTCGCTTTCTTTTAAATTTAATAAAAAATTGGGTTTTGCAGAAATGTTTTTAAACGGTAGTAATGTTGAGAAAGAGATTAGAACACTTGAAGTTTCTCAGTTGGTTAGTAAAGTAGCTGCTATTTCTCAAGTTAGAAAAAAACTAGTTGCAGAACAACAAGAAATGGGAAAAGAAGGAGGTTTAGTTATGGATGGAAGAGATATTGGTACAGTTGTTTTTCCTAATGCAGAGTTAAAATTGTTTATGACAGCGTCAGCAGATAAAAGAGCTACCAGACGTTATAAAGAATTAATTGAAAGGGGTGATGATGTGAATTTCGATGAAATTTTATTTAATGTTCAAGAACGTGATAAAATTGATTCAACTAGAGAAGATTCTCCTTTGGTTAAGGCTAATGATGCTATAGAGTTTGATAATTCTGACATGGGAATTGAAGAACAATTTGAAAGAATTTGTAATTTAGTGAACCAAAAACTTTCTAAGAACTAAAAATTGGCAGATAAGTTTAGCCCTGATTGAGGTATTGTTGGAGCTCCTTGAAAAGAGCGACTACCGAAAGCAGGAAATAGCTTCGAAAGAAAATAATACTGAAACAAGACTATTACTTTAAGGAATATTCAAATATTTATGAGTTTGTAAAGAAATTTTCCACTGTGGGTTTTTCATCACATAATCTACAATAAGTGCAGTCATTTTTTCTTTTTTACTCCATTCTGGTTGTAAAAAAAGTTGGCATTTTTCTGAAACCTTAGCTGCTTGTTGCTCAGCAAATTCAAAATCTGATTTGTTATGAATAATCATTTTTAACTCATCAGCTTCAGGATAACATTCTTCTAAAGGTAGTTTTGTTTTCTTTGGCGAAAGACAAAACCAATCCCACTTTCCTGAAAAAGAATAGGCTCCAGAAGTTTCAATATGTGTTTTTAAATTGTTTTTTTGCAGTAAATTTGTTAAATAATCCATAGACCACATTAAAGGCTCACCACCAGTGATAACAACAGTATCAGCATATTTTTTTGCATTAGCTACAATTTTATCTGCAATTGTTGGTGGGTGCAAATCTGCATTCCAGCTTTCCTTAACATCACACCAATGGCAACCCACATCACAGCCACCAACCCTTATAAAATAAGCTGCAGTACCTGTATGTGAACCTTCTCCTTGTATGGTGTAAAACTCTTCCATTAACGGAAGCATAATTCCTTTGTCTACTAAATCTTGTGTTTTTTTATCCATGCTCTACTTTCTTACTGCAACTACTTCAATTTCAATTTTTGCACCTGCTACTAAATTGGCTGCAAATGTAGTTCTTGCAGGTAAATTATCCTTAAAAAAAGAGTGATAAATTGTATTCATTTTAGAAAAGTCATCGATATCTGCTAAAATAACTGTACATTTTACAATATCATTTAAAGTTAAGTTATGATGATTTAAAACTGCTTTAATATTTAAAATTGTTTGTATTGTTTCAGCTTCAATACCTCCTTTTACAATTTTTTCTGTAACATGGTTTTTACCAATTTGTCCTGTTAAAAAGTATAAATTATCAACCTGAACAGCATCAGAAAAAGGTACATTTGCTCTACTTTTGTCATGATATTTATGATGTTTTATTATAGTTGTTGATTCATTTTTACATGAAAAAATCATCAATAAAAGAAAAAAATAAAGCGTTTGAAATTGAAATTTCATAATAATTTGATTATCAGGTGCAAATATAATGAGAATAAAAACGAATTATTTAGATATAAATCATTAATAATCAAGGAATTTTTGTAAATTTGCACTCCTTTTTACGAGAACAGATTTAAAAAAGGATTTAAAGAAAACAATTTTATAAAACATCTCTTGACGTTTTTATCGTTAAAAATCTGAATTACAACAAGATACAAATTTTATTTTCAGGAATGTCTGAAGAAACAAAAAACACTGAAGAGCAAGAAGTTGCTGCAGAAGTACAAGAAACAGCGACTCCAGCTGTAGGAGAAAAACAAGATCCACAACAATTTTTAGCTGATTTTAACTGGCACAAGTACGAAGAAGGTATTGATGAAGTTGATGAAGAAAAATTAAAAGAGTTTGAAGAAGCTTTAAAAGGAACCATTGGTTTTGTAAATGAAAGCGATGTAATTGAAGGAAAAGTTATCAGAATTACTGATAGAGACGCAATTATTGATATCAACTCTAAATCTGAAGGCGTAATTTCTTTAAACGAATTTCGTTACAACCAAGGTTTATCAGTAGGAGATACTGTTGAAGTTTTAGTTGATAAAAGAGAAGATTCTTCTGGTCAATTAGTATTATCTCACAAAAAAGCAAGAGTAATCAAAGCTTGGGAGCGTGTAAATAATGCACACGAAACTGGTGAAGTAGTTAACGGATTCGTTAAATGTAGAACTAGAGGTGGTATGATTGTAGATGTTTTCGGTATCGAAGCATTTTTACCAGGTTCTCAAATTGATGTGAAGCCAATTAGAGATTACGATCAGTATGTAGAGAAAACAATGGAATTCAAAGTTGTAAAAATCAATCATGAATTTAAAAACGTTGTTGTATCTCATAAAGCACTTATTGAAGCTGATATTGAATTACAGAAAAAAGAAATCATTGGCCAATTAGAAAAAGGACAAGTATTAGAAGGTGTTGTGAAAAACATTACTTCTTATGGTGTATTTGTTGATTTAGGTGGTGTTGATGGTCTAGTACATATTACAGATTTATCTTGGTCTAGAATTAATCATCCAAATGAGGTTGTTGAATTAGATCAGAAATTAAACGTTGTAATTTTAGACTTTGATGATAACAAATCTAGAATTCAATTAGGTTTAAAACAATTATCTGCTCACCCATGGGAAGCTTTAAATGCTGATTTAAAAGTTGGTGATAAAGTAACTGGAGAAGTTGTTGTTTTAGCTGATTATGGTGCATTTGTAGAAGTAGAACAAGGAGTTGAAGGATTAATTCACGTTTCTGAAATGTCTTGGTCAACACACTTACGTTCTGCACAAGATTTCGTAAAAGTTGGTGATAAAGTTGAAGCACAAATTTTAACGTTAGATAGAGAAGACCGTAAAATGTCTTTAGGTATTAAACAATTACATCCAGATCCTTGGACAGATATTACTTCTAAATTCCCAGTAGGTTCTACACACACTGGTACTGTAAGAAATTATACTAATTTCGGAGTATTTGTTGAGTTAGAAGAAGGTATTGATGGTTTAGTATACATTTCTGATTTATCTTGGACTAAGAAAATTAAACACCCATCAGATTTTGTAACTGTTGGTCAAAAATTAGAGGTTCAAGTTTTAGAATTAGATGTTGAAAACAGAAAATTAAACTTAGGTCATAAACAAACTCAAGATAATCCTTGGGATGCTCACGAAGAAACTTACACAATTGGTTCTATTCATGAAGGTCTTGTAAAAGACAAGAATGATAAAGGAGCTGTTGTAACTTTTGAGGATGGAGTAGAAGGTTTTGCACCAAGTAGATTTTTAGAGAAAGAAGATGGTACTAAATTAGCTAAAGGTGAAACTTTGAAATTTATTGTATTAGAATTCTCTAAAGAATACAGAAGAGTAGTTGTATCTCATACATCTATTTTTAAAGAGCAAGAGCGTAAGAACATTAAAGCACAAGCTAAAAAATCTCAAGATGCAGAAAAAACTACATTAGGAGATATTGGTGGACTTGCAGCACTTAAGAAAAAAATGGAAGCTGGTAAAAAGAAATAATTTTCTTTGACTGAACTCGTTTCAGTAACGAGCTGATATTTAGAATATCTTAAAAGCCATAGCATTTTGCTGTGGCTTTTTTTAGTTATTTAACATAGATGTTTTTTAGTGAGATTAAAGAAGATAAGTTTTTAGTTATAAAAAAAACGTTTAGAAATTTTCTAAACGGTTTTTTTTATCTGATAAGATTATTACTTGCTGAAATTATATCAGTATGGATTAGTCAAAATTAATCGAAATCAGTATCCATTTTTAGGTAATCTAAAAATTCTCTTTTGGTTTCTGGTTCTTTAAACTTACCACCAAACTCAGCTGTAACTGTAGAACTTTCAATATCTTTAATTCCTCTAGAATTTACACACAAATGTTTGGCATCAATAACACAAGCAACGTTGTCTGTACCTAAAGCTTCTTGCATTGCCTGTACAACTTGCATGGTTAAGCGTTCTTGAACTTGTGGTCTTTTTGCAAAATATTCAACAATTCGGTTCATTTTTGATAAACCAATCACTTTTCCATCAGAAATGTAAGCTACGTGAGCTCTACCAATAATAGGTAATAAGTGATGTTCGCAAGTAGAGTACACCACAATATTTTTTTCCACCAACATTTCTCCATAATTGTAATTATTATCAAAAGTTGATGGTTTAGGCATATTTTTAGGATTTAAACCCATAAAAATTTCGTTTACAAAGGCTTTTGCTACTCTTTTAGGTGTACCTTGTAAACTATCATCGGTTAAATCCATCCCCAAAGTATTTAAAATATCTTTAACACTTTCTTGGATTCTTGCTATTTTTTCTTCATCAGAAATATCAAAAGCATCAGTCCTAAGTGGAGTTTTTGCTGATGTTGCAATATGGTTTTCACCTATTTCTTCTGTTCTTTCGTCATTCATTGTGTTCTTCAATTCAAACATTTCAAATAAACTTTTTGAGAATGCAAATTTACGGCTTTATTTCTTAACTTAATCTACTAATTAGTTCTGATAATGAACATTTTGTTTGCTCTCCAGAAACCATATTTTTTAATGTATAGCTATGATTTTCAATTTCTGATGAACCCGCCATTATTACAAATTCAATTTCGCGTTTATTGGCGTAATTCATTTGTTTTTTCATTTTGGCAGCATCTGGATACAATTCAGATTTTATACCATTTGCACGCAGTTGAGTTATGGCTTTCATACAATATAAGCCTTCAGTTTCACCAAAGTTGATAAACAGTACTTTAGGTTTTGGATTATCAACTGCTTTAAATAAGCCTAATTCTTCTAGCACCAAATAAATTCTATCCAACCCAAAAGAAATACCAACTCCAGAAACATCGTTCATTCCAAAAATTCCTGTTAAATCATCATATCTTCCACCACCACCAATAGAGCCCATTTTTACACCTTTTGGGGCAGCAACTTCAAAAATTGCACCTGTGTAATAATTTAAACCTCTAGCTAGGGTAACATCAATTTCTAAATTAGCAGTTTGTAAACCCAGTTCTGAAACAGCATTAATTACAAAACGTAATTCTTCAACACCTTTTAAACCTTCTTCTGATGTTGCTAAAAGTTCTGCTAAAGCATCTAAATTTTCTTGATTATTTCCATCAAAAGAAAACAAAGGCTGAACTTTATTTATGGCATCTTCTGAGATTCCTTTAGATAACATTTCAGCTTCTACTTTTGCTTGCCCAATTTTATCTAGTTTGTCTAAAGCTACTGTAAAATCGATCAATTTATCTTGTGCACCAATAACTTCTGCAATTCCAGATAAAATTTTTCGATTGTTCATTTTAATAGTTGTACCAGACAAACCTAACTGTGTAAAAACAGTATCGTACAATTGTATAAACTCTACTTCTTGCCATAAAGATTGGCTCCCAACAACATCTGCATCACATTGATAAAACTCTCTAAAGCGTCCTTTTTGAGGACGATCTGCTCTCCAAACTGGCTGTACTTGATATCTTTTAAACGGAAATGTAATTTCGTTTTGGTGTTGTACAACATATCTTGCAAAAGGCACAGTAAGATCGTAACGAAGTGCTTTTTCTGAAATTTGAGCAGTTATTTTGGTACTTTCTTTATTTGCTAGTAATTCTTCGTCAGCTTTTGATAAGAAATCCCCAGAATTTAAAATTTTAAAAATCAAACGATCTCCTTCTTCACCATACTTTCCCATTAATGTAGAAGAATTTTCAAAACTTGGAGTTTCAATAGGTTGAAATCCGAAGGTTTCGAAAGCGGTTTTAATCGTATTCATAATATACGTACGATTGGCTACTTCTGTAGGCGAAAAATCTCTTGTTCCTTTTGGGATGCTTGGTTTCATATTTAATTATGAATTGATAATTATGAATTACGAATTATATCAATTGATAAACTAATTCGTAATTAGAAATTTGTAATTGTTAATTGAGTCCGCAAATATCGTGAAAACTTATAATTTTTTTGGAGTTACAAAGGTTTTATTTCGTCTTTGTAAGGAGTAAATGGATGCATTTAACTCGAAACCTAAAAGTAGAATTATGGCATTAAGCCAAATGAATAACATCAATATTAATAAAGTACCAATAGAACCATACAATTCATTGTATTTTGCAAATTCTGTAACATAATAACTAAATAGATAAAATGTTAATATGGATAATATTGTTGTAAATACTGCTCCTGGAGAAAAGAATTTAGAGTGTTTGCCTTCTTTTACACCAAAATGATAAAGCATGGATACTGTAATGAATATCATGCTTAAAAAAATGAAACCTCTGCCTAATTGTAGCCAAATTAAATTGTCTTCTAACCAACCTAACGTAACAATTTCTTTTAAAAATAACTCGAAAAAAATGATAAGAACTACAGTTA
Organism: Polaribacter sp.; assembly: GCF_965660385.1. Classification (GTDB taxonomy): domain Bacteria; phylum Bacteroidota; class Bacteroidia; order Flavobacteriales; family Flavobacteriaceae; genus Polaribacter. Next base: position 20,647 of record NZ_CBFHZT010000036.1, on the reverse strand, counting down.
TTAGTAAAAAAGCTACAATTACTAATGTTACCAACATTGCTATAAAATAAGAACGAAATACATTTCGGATTTCTTTTACATGATACGAATATTCAAAACCACCAAAAATAGCATTTACACCATTGGTCATTAAAAAAAGTGATGCTAAAAAACCGAAAGACAGCAATCCTCCATATTGGTTTTTAACAATATCAATTATAACAGAATCTACAGCATCAAAGGTTTTGGGAGGCAATACATCACCAATAACAGATAATAGAACTTCTTGTGCACTATCAATTGGTAAAAAAGGAATTAAGGTTAACACAAATAGCAAAAACGGAAAAATAGCCATAAAAAAACTATAAGCAATACCACCTGCTCTTGTAGTTAAAGCACCTTCTATTATGCCAATAAAGTACATTTCTATCACATCATATAAAGACATACCTTCTAAACCAGGTACTTTAATGCGCTTGCCAAAACGCACTAACGAGCATACTATTGGTATTTTATCAAGTTTATCTTCTATTTCTTTTGTCATTTTTTTGAGTTTCAACTCGTAAAGCGTAAACTTACTTTAAATTAATTTTATTGAGTTCTAATATTATTTCTTTAAAAATCATTTTAGTTTCAGGCAATTGCAACGAATCTTTAAAAAATAAAAAATCGGCTCCAAAGCCAGTGCTGCATAAAAGTCCGTATTTTTTGTTAAAAACCAAAGTTCTATGATGACTTTTAACTTCTTTATTTTGATACATATTGTACTCGTAATTTTTTGTGATGTACCTTTTTGGGGTTGATATAAAGGTGTCTTTTTTAACCATTAACCAATCATTTTTAGGATGATATGCGATGTTTAAATTTTTAATGGAATCTGTAGGATGTGTGTATGAATAATTAAAGATTTGGTCTTTTTCACTTTTATGTAGCGTTAGTTTTTCAATGTTTTCTGTGTTTAACGAATGCAGAAAAATGGTTTCATTTTTTGCATCACAAGAAATTAATAGTATCCATAAAAAGCAAACTATTGTGTATTTTCTCATTCTATAATTAATTTATATTTTGATAATAATCCGTAAACATTTTCTTTAGAAAACTTTGCTCCTTTTAACTTGTTTTCTTCAGGATCTATCTGAATATGATAAGAAGTTGAAAAATTAACCTTTTCTAAATTAGTATTATCAAAAACGGTGTTTTCTAAATTGCAATTATCAAAAAGAGAACTAGTTACATGGGTTTCTGTAAAATCAGCTTCTGCTAAATTACAATCAATGAACCTTGTTTTTGGTATTTTTAATTGATAAAAAGACGAAAAATTAAGTTGACATTCCTTAAATGAAAATTGTAATAAAAAAGGATCACATTCATTAAATTTTACTCCCATCATTTTACAGTTTAGGAATGTTACATCTTTAAAAGCAGTATCTTTCACTATAGCATTGCTAAAGTTACAATCTATAAATTCGCATTCTACAAACTGTATATTTGAGGCGTGTAGATTCTCGAAATTGCAATGGGTAAACGAGCAATTATCATACTCACCTTTGTTGATTTTAGTTTTGGTAAAATCAATTTTAGAATATTCTTGGCTATCAAAATAGTTGTCTGTCATAATTCTCATTACTGCATAGGCAGTAACCTTTTTTTATCATTACTCACTTATATAGAGATTCCTGCCTAAGCAGGAATACCAATGGAAAATCGGAATTTACATGGCTTTTAAACTCAAATCCATATTATACACAGAATGTGTTAATGCCCCAGATGAAATAAAATCTACCCCACATTCTGCATATTTTCGAATGGTTTCTTCATTAATTCCTCCAGAAGATTCTGTTAAGCAAGTTTCACCAATTAACTTTACAGCTTTTTTGGTGTCTTCATAATTAAAGTTATCAATTAAAATTCTATACACTCCATCAACAGAAAGAATTTCTTCAATTTCTTGTAGGCTTCTAGCTTCTACAATAATTTTAATATCTAAACCTTTTTTAGCCAAATAGTTTTTGGTTTTGGTAATGGCTTGCTTAATTCCACCTGCAAAATCAATATGATTGTCTTTAATCATAACCATATCATACAAGGCAAATCTGTGGTTTTCGCCACCGCCAATTTTTACAGCCCATTTTTCTAAAGCTCTAATGCCTGGCGTAGTTTTTCTAGTATCTAAAACTTTGGTTTTTGTACCTTCTAATAAATTGGCAAAAAACTTTGTTTTAGTGGCAATCGCAGACATTCTTTGCATGGCATTTAAAACCAAACGTTCTGCCATTAATATGGATTGAGATTTTCCAGAAACATGAAAAACAACATCACCAAATTGAACAGCTTCACCATCACTTATAAAAGTTTCTACTTGTAAATCAGCATCAACATAATTAAAAACTTGTTTGGCGAAATCTACACCTGCAATAATACCTTTATCTTTTACTAGTAATTTTGCTTGTCCTTTTGCATCAGGAGGAATACAAGATAAAGAAGTGTGGTCTCCATCACCAATATCTTCTCTAATAGCATTTTTAATAATTATATCTAATTCGTTTTGAAACTGTGCTTTTGATATCATAAATTGTAAATTCTGATGTAAAAATAGTATTTTAATTATAAATTACGAGTGATGAATTATGTCAAATCATTTGTAAATATAAATTCATAATTTGTAATTTTGATTTATGAAAATTAAACTTTTAGCGATTGGTAAAACCGATAACAAACATTTAATTCAGTTGATTGATGACTATCAGAAACGATTGAAACACTATATAAAGTTTGAGTTGGAAATTATTCCGGATCTTAAAAATGCTAAAAATCTATCTGAACATCAACAAAAAGAAAAAGAAGGAGAGTTGATTTTAAGTAAGTTGCAAAACACAGATCAGTTGATTTTGTTAGATGATAAGGGCAAGCATTTTACATCAATCGAGTTTTCGAAATATTTGCAAAAAAAAATGAATGCAGGACTCAAACAATTAGTGTTGGTTATTGGAGGGCCTTATGGTTTTTCTGAGGCTGTTTATCAAAAATCACAAGGAAAAATATCACTATCTAAAATGACATTTTCGCATCAAATGATTCGTTTGTTTGTTGTTGAACAAATCTATAGAGGTTTTACGATTTTAAGGAATGAACCTTATCATCATGAGTAATTAAAAGTAACTTTCATTATTATAATTTTTATAAAAAAAGAAGTCTAAATTGATTTTTATTATCAACCAGACTTCTTAACTTTTATTCAAAATTTTACAATTTTTTATACAAATAAATTTAAATTAGATTGCTCTGCTTCTTCTAAATAATTAGCAACTCCGCCAATTTTCACACCTTCAATCAATTCAGTTTTATCAACTCCCATAATATCCATACTCATTTGGCAAGCAATCATATTTATACCACTTTCTTGGGCAATTTGTATCATTGTTTCTAAAGCGTCTACGTGTTTGTCTTTCATTCTCCATTTCATCATTAAACGTCCCATACCAGCCATATTCATATTAGAAAGTCTTAATTCTCCTGCGTGACTTGGCATCATTTTACTAAACATATTACCCATAGTATCTTTTTTTACTTTAGGTTTGTTTGCATCTTTAATAACATTTAAACCCCAAAAAGTAAAGAACATTGTTACTTTTTTACCCATACTAGAGGCGCCATTTGCAATAACAAAAGACGCTAGAGCTTTATCTAAATCATCGCTAAAAACAACAATTGTTTTGTGGTCTGATGTAATTTGTAAATCACTTGAAACTACTTTTTTAGCTTTTTCGATTACTGCTTTTATTTCTCCATGGTTATTTTCTCTTTTAATCAATTTGTTTCCTGTAACCTTGCACCAAGATTCTACATCACTATAAAAACCTGGATCTGTAGCTGTAACTTGCATTTGGTCTCCATCTGAAATTCCTTCAATATTCTCTTTTAATTTTAAAATAGGACCAGGACATTGCAAACCACAAGCATCTACTTCTATAGTTTTTATTCTAAAAGGAGTTTCGGTTTTTGCTGTCTTATCTTCAATTACATCATCAAAAAAAATAGGATTAGACTGTTCTGCCATTGCTTGTTTGTAGACTTTTAATCCACCAGAAAGGTTGTAAACATCATCATAACCATTTTGACGTAAAATTCTTGCAGCCACATAGCCACGCAAACCAACACCACAATAGATCATTATTTTTTTATCTTTTGGTATCTTTTTTAAATGATTTCTTAAATCATCAACATTAATATTTAAGGCTCCATCTATAGAACCTAAATCATATTCTTCTTTAGTTCTAACATCTAAAACAAATGAATCTGTAATGCCTCTTTTCTTAAATTGAAAAGGAGAAAGTGGTTTAAACATGCCTTTAATAATATTTTCTGCATTAAAACCAGCTTGATTAACAGGGTCTTTTGCAGAACTAAAAGGTGGTGCATAGGCGTGCTCAATTTCTTGTAAATCATAAATGGTTCCTCCATTTTTAATGGTTGTTGCTAACAAATCTAATCGTTTGTCAACACCTTTATAACCTACAATTTGTCCTCCTAATAATTTTCCATTATTTGGGTCAAAACTTATTTTTAACACCATTTGCATAGCACCTGGATAATAACTTGCATGAGAAGCACCATTTACAATTGTACTTTCGTGTTTTCTTCCCAAAGCTTTTAAACCACGATGTGTAAGTCCTGTAATTCCTGCAGTTAAATCAAATACTTTTGCGATAGCTGTACCAATAGAACCTAAATATTTTCTTTTATGGCCATACACCATATTATCAGCTAAAATTCGGCCTTGTTTATTTGCTGGTCCTGCTAAAAAAGCCAAACTTGGTTTGCCTGTTATAGGATGAGGAAACTCGATAGCATCACCAACAGCATAAATATCTTTCTTTGATGTTCGCAAATATTCATCTACCCAAATTCCACCAGCTTCACCAATTTTAATTCCTGAAGATTTTGCCAAAGAAACATCTGGTTTTACACCTATAGATAAGATGATAAAATCAGCAGAAATTACGCGCTGACTAGCCAAATGAACATCAATTAAATCTCCATTGGGTTTAAATTCTTTTACAGCATCCTCTAAAAATAAACCTACATTTTTTTCTTTAAAATGTTGATGAATTGGCGCTGCAATTTCACTATCCATCATATTCATAACCTGACTTGCAGCTTCTACAACAGTTACTTTAACACCAATATGATGTAAGTTTTCTGCCATTTCTAAACCAATAAACCCTGCACCAACTACAATTGCTCTTCTTGGTTTAGCATCATCTACAAAAGCTTTAATATTATCGGTATCATCTACATTACGTAATGTAAAAATGTTTGGAGAATTAATACCAGGAATTGGTGGTTTAATTGCAGAAGCACCTGGAGATAAAATTAATTTATCGTATGTTTCTTTATAAACTTCTCCAGATGCTGTTTTTTTAATTTCAACATTTTTAGCATCAGAATTTACAGAAATTATTTCTGAATGTATTCGAATATCGATGTGAAAACGTGCATTAAAACTTTCTGGTGTTTGTACTAAAAGTTTGCTTCTATCTTTTATAACGCCACCAATGTAATAAGGTAACCCACAATTTGCGTAAGAAATGTGCGAACCTTTTTCTATAATAATTATTTCTGCTTGTTCGTCTATTCTTCTTAAACGAGCTGCAGTTGTTGCTCCACCAGCTACTCCTCCTACAATAATGTACTTCATATTTTATTAATTATATTGAGTTTAACTCAAAATTTTTTGATTGAATTCTAATTCAAATTTCTAAATTTTAATGCACATTATCTGTAACATTCATTACACATACAAATTAGATTTAAGAAGGACTTTGTATGGAGTTATGGAAAGAAAACTGATTGTTTTTAGTGAGTTTTACTACTATTGCTTTGTAGCAATATTTTAATTGTACCAAAGCCATAACAATGGTATTAAAACTTTGTAACTTTGTTGGATAAATTATCTAGGTTAATATAAAATATGAAACTCGTTTTTGCTACGAATAATGTAAACAAATTAAAAGAGGTACAACAAATGTTACCGAATTCAATTGAATTATTGAGTTTAAAAGACATTGAATGTTTTGATGAAATAGAAGAAACCGAAACTACTTTACAAGGCAATGCAAAATTAAAAGCAGATTATATTACTAAGAATTTTGGTTATAATTGTTTTGCTGATGATACAGGTTTAGAAGTTGAAAGTTTAAATGGAAAACCAGGAGTTTATTCAGCGCGTTTTGCTGGTGAACCTGCCAATGCTGAAAATAATATGCAAAAATTATTATCAGTATTAAAAGATAAAGAAGATAGAACCGCACAATTTAGAACTGCCATTTGTTTAAATATTGATGATAAACAGTTTCTTTTTGAAGGCATTTGTAAGGGGGAAATTCTAAAAGAAAAACAGGGTGAAAAAGGTTTTGGATACGATCCTATTTTTCAACCTGAAGGATATAATTTATCTTTTGCAGCCATGAGTGCTGCTGATAAAAATAAAATTTCTCATAGAGGAATTGCCATTCAAAAATTAGTTGATTTTTTAGAAAAAAATTACGCATAACCTAATTATTCCTGCATAGGCATGAATCTACACGAGTTAAAATAATTAAAAAAGAGATTCCTTTTTTTACAGGAATAACAGAATGAAAAACTTAAACTACACGAAACACTTTATTTTATTATCAGTTTTACTGGTAACTTTGTTTTTTGTAAATGTTAGTTTAGGTTCAGTTTCCATGCCTATTAAAGATATATTTTCAATACTTTTTGGTGGAATTCCTGCTAAAGAAAGTTGGCAAACTATTATTCTTAATTTTAGATTACCAAAAGCCATAACAGCTATTTTAGTAGGCTCAGGATTATCAATTTGTGGTTTATTAATGCAAACCTTATTTAGAAATCCACTAGCGGGTCCTTTTGTGTTGGGTATATCATCTGGCGCAAGTTTAGGAGTTGCTATTTTAATTTTAGGCTCGTCTGTTTTTGGTGGTTTTTTACTAAACGCATCTCTTGCTAATTGGTCATTACCTTTGGCTGCAAGCTTAGGATCTTTTTTAGTTTTATCTGCTGTAATTGTTGCCGCGAATAAAGTTCGGAATACAATGTCTATTTTAATTATTGGATTAATGTTTGGTAGTTTAACTTCTGCAGTGATAAGTGTTTTGGCTTATTTTTCTAATGCCAATCAAATTCAGCAATATTTATTTTGGAGTTTTGGCAGTTTAGGCAATTTATCATGGAATGAAATTACGGTGTTTAGCATCATTTATTTTATCGGAGTTTTAGGAACCCTTTCTGTTATAAAACCCTTAAACAGTTTTTTATTAGGTGAAAATTATGCTAAAAGTTTAGGGATTGATATTAAAAAAAATAGAAATATTATTTTGTTAATTACTAGTATTTTAACAGGAGTAATTACAGCTTTTTCTGGGCCAATAGCTTTTGTTGGTTTGGCAGTACCACATATTGCACGTTTGTTTTTTGCAACATCAAACCATAAAATACTATTACCAGCAGTAACTATTTTAGGTGCAATTGTTTTGTTAATTTGCGATGTTATTGCTCAAATTCCATCAAGTGAATTTACATTACCTATAAATGCGATAACATCATTATTTGGTGCACCTGTAGTAATTTGGCTATTGGTGAGAAAAAAGAAGATATTTGTATAAAAAAATCATCCTAAACCTTCCCAAAGGGAAGGAACTAGCAAGTTTGTTGAGAAATATTATTTAAAAAATTAATGAAATTAGTGTCTGAACATATCATCTTAAAAACTGAAAACCTAAGCATAGGTTATCAATCTAAAAAAGCACAAAATGTTGTGGCTTCTGATATTGATATCGCTATTGAAAAAGGAAAATTGGTTGCTGTTTTAGGTAAAAACGGAATAGGAAAATCTACCTTATTAAGAACAATTGCTAAAGTGCAAAAACCTTTAAAAGGTCAGGTTTTTATCAATCAAAAAAATATTGAAAACATCAATAGCCTAAAGCTTTCTAAATTATTAAGTTTAGTTTTAACGGAACGTTTGCCAGAAAGCCAAATTACTGTTTTTGAATTGGTGGCCCTAGGAAGGCAACCTTATACCAATTGGATTGATAAATTAGTACCTAAAGATGTAGAAAAAATAAATTGGGCGCTTGCGCAAACCGAAATAGAGCATTTAAAGGATGCATTTTTTTATGAATTGAGTGATGGGCAACTCCAACGTGTTTTAATTGCTCGTGCTTTAGCACAAGATACTGAATTGATTATTTTAGATGAACCAACAGCACATTTAGATTTACATCATACTATAAAAATATTTTCATTGTTAAAGAAGTTGGTAGAAGAAACCTCAAAAACGATTATTTTATCATCTCATGAAGTAAATTTATCCATACAATTTGCAGATGAAATGATATTATTTTCTGAAAATAAAATTTTTACAGGAACCCCACCAAAACTCATAGAACAAAATGCATTCGAAAACTTGTTTCCTAAAGATATTATCAACTTTAACAAAGAACTGCAACAGTTTGTAATCAATAGAAAGTAATTTTGATTGTGGACTAACTTTTTGCTATTTTTGAAATTAATTCAGTATTTAACTAAATCTATTTAAATCAATGAAAAAAATATTATTTGTTTTCGGAACATTAACTTTTTTAGCCTGTGGTTCTGGTAAAAACGTTGCAGAAGATGCTAATGTAGATCAGGCCGCAAAATACGCAGCAACAATTACAGCTAAAGAACTTGGAGCACATCTTTTTACTTACGCATCTGATGAATTTGCAGGAAGAGATACAGGTGAGCCTGGACAGAAAAAAGCTGTGGAATATTTAAAGAATTTTTACGTTTCTCAAAATATAGCTTCAGCAATTGGAGGTGATGACTACTTTCAAGATGTACCATCTGAATGGTTAAATAAAAACGCAAGACGTGGAAAATTCAATGATTCTGAAAATGTAGTAGCATTTTTAAAAGGAACAGAAAAGCCTGATGAAATTGTAGTAATTTCTGCACACCTAGATCATGTTGGTGAAAGAAATGGTGAAATATACAATGGTGCAGATGATGATGGTTCTGGAACTGTAGCGATGTTAGAAATTGCAGAAGCTTTTAAAATGGCAGCAGATGCAGGCAAAGGGCCTAAACGTTCTATCTTGTTTTTACATGTAACTGGCGAGGAAAAAGGATTATTAGGTAGTAAATATTACACTGAGAACCCTATATTTCCTTTAGCAAACACAGTTTGTGATTTAAATATTGACATGATTGGTAGAATAGATGATAGACATAAAGAAGATCCAAATTATGTTTACCTAATAGGTGCTGACAAATTAAGCACTGAATTGCATACATTATCTGAAGCCATTAATGCAAAGTATACCAATATTAATTTAGATTATAAATATAATGATGAGAATGATCCGAATCGTTTTTACTATAGATCTGATCATTACAACTTTGCAAAGCATAATATTCCTATTATCTTTTATTTTAATGGTACTCATGCAGATTACCACAGACCAACTGACACACCTGATAAAATTAATTATGAGTTGTTAGAGAATAGAGCAAAGTTGGTATTCCATACAGCTTGGGAGGTTGCTAATAAAGAAACTAGAATTATAGCTGATAAAGCAGAACCAAAAAAAGAAGCAACAGAAGAATAATAAATTTATTTTTTGAATGAGATTAAAGAGGCTGTATGAAAATACGGCCTTTTTTGATTTCATAATTTTGAGGAGGTAAGGTTACTTAAAATCGTTTAAGTATCAGCGATAAAGTGGTGAGGAATCTATTTACTATTTTAGACAAAAAATGAACGATGGTAACCCTAATTAATAAAAAGAAATGAAACCAGTCATTTTAATATTCGTAGTGAATCAAAAACAAAAAAGCTCAAGAATTTTATTCTCAAGCTTTTTTAATCTATGGTGTTTTTAGAACTTTTATGGTCTAAAATTAATTTTTCGCATACGTAAACTAGCAGGCGTAACTTCTAAATATTCATCACTTTTAATGTATTCCATACATTCTTCTAAAGAAAAGTCGATTTTTGGTGCAATTTTTACACTATCATCTGTACCAGAAGAACGAACATTACTTAATTTTTTTCCTTTAATTAAGTTTACACCCATATCAGTATCCTTACTGTTTTCTCCAACTACTTGGCCAATATAAATTTCTTGATTAGGATCTATAAAGAAACGACCTCTATCTTGTAATCTATCAATAGCATAAGCAGTTGCTTTACCTGCTGCTGCAGAAACAATTGCACCTTTAATATCTTCTGTAAACTCGCCTTTATATGGGCCATATTCAGAGAATCTATGGTTTATAATCGCTGTACCAGCTGTAGCCGTTAAAATTTTATTACGTAAACCTATTAATCCTCTTGAAGGAATTGTAAATTCTAAATGTTGTAAATCTCCTTTTGGTTCCATCACTAACAAATCTCCCTTACGCAAAGAAACTAAGTTAATTGCTTTCGATGCCACATCTTCTGGAACATCAATAGAAAGGGTTTCGTATGGTTCTGATTTTACACCATCAATATCTTTAATAATTACTTGTGGTCTACCCACTTGTAATTCGTAACCTTCTCTACGCATGGTTTCTATTAAAACCGATAAGTGCAAAACTCCACGTCCGAAAACGTTAAACTTATCCTCAGAATCAGTTGTATCAACTCTTAAGGCTAAGTTTTTTTCCATTTCTTTAAACAATCTGTCACGTAAATGACGAGAAGTAACAAACTTACCTTCTTTACCAAAAAATGGAGAGTTGTTAATGGTAAACAACATACTCATGGTTGGTTGGTCTACTTCAATTCTTGGCAAAGCTTCTGGGTTTTCTAAATCAGCAATAGTATCACCAATTTCAAAACCTTCAATACCTGTAATTGCACAAATATCTCCACTTCTTACTTTGTTGGTTTTGGCTTTACCCATTCCTTCAAAAATATGAAGCTCTTTAATTCGTACTTTTTTAGTAGAACCATCTGCTTTACAAAGCATGTAATCTTTATTTTCTTCTAAATCTCCTCTAAATACACGACCTATTGCAATTCTACCTGTAAAGGCAGAAAAATCTAAAGATGTAATTTGCATTTGTGGAGAACCTTCTCTGTAAGGTGCTTCTGGAATCGATTCAACTACAGCATCTAATAAATCAATGATATCTGTTTTTTCATCTTTCCAATCTGTAGACATCCAACCATTTTTAGCAGAACCATAAATTGTTGTAAAATCTAATTGATCTTCAGTAGCATCTAAAGCAAACATTAAATCGAATACTTTTTCGTGTACTAAATCTGGAGTACAGTTTTCTTTATCTACTTTATTTACGACAACTATTGGGGTTAAGCCCAATTCAATTGCTTTGCCCAATACAAAACGAGTTTGTGGCATTGGCCCTTCAAAAGCATCAACTAATAACAATACACCATCAGCCATTTTTAAAACACGTTCAACTTCTCCACCAAAATCGGCGTGACCAGGAGTGTCAATTACATTAATTTTTACCCCTTTATAGTTTACAGACACGTTTTTAGAAAGGATGGTAATTCCTCTTTCTCGTTCTAAATCGTTGTTGTCTAACAATAAATCTGTGCGCTCTTTACGATCGTCTAATATTTTAGCTTGATCGATAATTTTATCTACTAACGTTGTTTTTCCGTGGTCAACGTGTGCAATAATTGCGATGTTTCTTATAGATTGCATTTGTACTTTCTTAAATTTCGTGCAAAAGTAGTTGTTTATATGTGATTTATACGATTTATCGGTATTTATTTTTCACATCAATGTTTCTGATTAGGAAACTATAATCTTCGCTAGATCTGAATTGCGATGACTAAGTAAATAGACCTGTAATTGGTTCATGAACTTGTAGTTGTACAAATCTTAAAAAAATATAAATAGTATGGTTTTATCTATTGTGATGATTTGATTTTGTCAATAAAATTAAGTCAGAATACTAACGAAATATTTAATTTACGATTTGTTTTGCCATTCTCCAGAATAAATCAATAGCCTCTGTTTTTTTAGGAACACTTTTTGAGAAAAAATCAATACTTTGAGCAAATTTATCGATATAAGATTTATTTTTTTCAAATTCATGAAAAGCCATGCTCCAATTTGGGTACATTCTTTTATTTATACTTTCTTCAATGATAAGTGTAACATTAGAGTGCCTTTCATCTTTTTCTATGGTTTTGTACAATGTTGAAACGGCCTCTTTTTCACCCTCTAATAATTGTAAGAATACTTTATCATGATACAACAAACAACCTGTAATATCTTTTTTTGCATTATTGATTCTAGAGGGTTCTAAGATTTCAGAGATGGTATTTTTGTTCATCTCAGTTTCTGAAATAGAATAATATACAATTTGTTGTATCATAAGTTTGAGTTTAGCAAAATTAAACCATAGAATTGTAAGTATTATTATAGGACTAACCTCTATAAATTTCTTCGCATAGATGATTGTATATTTTTTTGATTACCTCGCGTCTCATCTTCATAGTTGGTGTTAAATGACCACTATCTATTGACCAAACATCTGGAGTAAGTTTAAAGGCTTTTATTTGTTCCCATTTTCCAAAGTTATGATTACAAGTATCAACAGCCTCTTGTATAGCATTTATTACTTTTGTATTTGCTATAATTTCTTCATTAGAATTAAAAGGTATTTTATGATCTTTTGCCCAATCTTTAAGATATTCAAAATTAGGTTGAATAATAGCCGCAGGCATTTTTTCATTTTCACCAACAACCATTACTTGTTCAATAAATAAAGACTGCTTTAGCTCACCTTCTAATAAAGGCGGAATTACATATTTACCACCAGAGGTTTTAAACATTTCTTTGGTTCTACCTGTAATCTTTAAGAAGCCATCTTCATCAAATTCACCTTTATCACCTGTATGAAACCAACCATTCTGCAGTACTTCTGCTGTTTTTTTAGGATCTTTGTAATATCCTTGCATTACATTTGGTCCTTTAACTAATATTTCACCACTTTCTGCAATTTTTACTTCAACATCATCAATTACTTTGCCCACAGTACCTACTCTAAAATTGCCATTTAATTGATCATTAACACTAATAACTGGTGAGGTTTCTGTAAGGCCATAACCTTCCATAATAGGCATATTTGCTGCAGCAAAAATTCTTGTTAATCTAGGTTGTAAAGCAGCACTACCAGAAACCATTAATTTTAATTCGCCACCCAAAGCCGCTTGCCATTTAGAGAAAATTAATTTTCTTGCTAAACCTAATTGCTTTTCATACCACCAGCCATTTGCTCCATAAGGTTTGTAATTTAAGCCGAGGTTTACAGCCCAGAAAAATAATTTCTTTTTTATACCTGTTAAGTCTTCACCTTTTAAAATAATTTTATCGTAAATTTTCTCATACAAACGCGGTACTGCAGTCATCACATCAGGTTTTACCTCCTGCGCATTTTCAGTCAATTTTTCTATAGATTCAGCAAAATATACAGATACACCACAATATTGGTAGAGGTAGAGAATCATTCTTTCAAAAATATGACAAACGGGTAAAAAACTTAAACCTTTAGAGTTTCCGTATTCAAGAGGAACTCTATTTTTTGATGCAATTACATTGGTAACAACATTACTATGGGAAAGCATTACTCCTTTTGGTTTTCCTGTAGTTCCAGAAGTATAGATTAGCGTAGCCAAATCATTAGGTTTCACAGCATCTTTTCTTGCTTCTACTTCATTTTGGTTGGAATTATCTTCGCCAAGTTTTAAAATTTCTTTCCAACTTTTTTCGCCTTTAATATTATCAAAAGTAAATACTTCTTTAAGTTTTGTATCTCCTTTAATTTGATTAAGTTTTTCGAGTATTGTTTCATCAGAAACAATACAATAAATCGCTTCTGAATGGTTGATTACATATTGATAATCTTCTTTGCAAATTGTGGGATAAATGGGTACAGTTTGCGCTCCAGTTTGTAAAACACCAATGTCGCAAATATTCCATTCGCTTCTGTTATTTGTAGAAATTATAGCAACTTTATCATTTGGTTGTATTCCCATTTTAAGCAAGCCTCTACTAAGTTGATTGGCTTTGTCTATGTATTGTTGGGTTGATAATGTTTCCCATTTTCCATGATATTTAGTGGAAAAAGCATCTTTTAGATTGTAGGTTTCTAATTGATAATATGGAAAATCGAATAACCTATTAACTTCTGTTGGCATCTGTTATGTTTTGTTGTATGCCAAATTACTAAAAATTGCGTTATTTCACAAATAGATATTTATTTGCTTTTAATTTTAAGAATTATTTATAATTTGACACTAAATTTTGTGTATTTCTTTAATAGTTTTGTGTTTTGTTTTCACGACATCTACTAAAAATATGAATTATTTTCTCCAATATTTAGTTATGATTTTGAGGTTAATCTTTCTTGTACTTTATAAAATTTAAAAAAGGGTATTGGTACAAATTATAACACAATTGATTGTAGCTAAAGCACCGTACTTTTAGATGATTATACCATCAGTTTTTAGCAAAGCAGCAAGTGATGTAATTTTTTTCCTATCATTCATTTATATTTGTTCAATTCATTATTGAGTTTAATAAACTTAAATATGTAAGGCCAAACCTATAAATATTTACAATGCGATGTCAAATAAAACAAGTAAAATTATTCTTCTTCTTTATCTAAAAAAATAGTAAAAGTATCGGTTTCAGAAATATGAAAATAGCCTAAAGGAAAGTTATTAGTATTGGTTGTGTTCACCACATTGCCTAATAATGAAGTAGGTACAGTTTCGAAAGGACCACCACCATCTTGTCCACTTTGATCAACTAAAATTTGTAAATAAGTGAAATAATCTTTAGATATGCCTAACATTCTTATATTAACCGCAGTTGGTAAGATAATATCATCTTCAGAATAAAAATTAGGGACTTCATACTCTTGTCCATCAAAAAAACGATCTTCTAGTACAGAATAGTTGTTATTAGAGAAATCGAAATAATAGTAATTGTCAATGCCCAATTCATCTTGTATTTTTACATTGATTTCAACTTCATTGCCAGAAAACAATGTTCCATCACCACGATTTACCTCGATAATTCGCGTAGATTTTACCTTGGTTGCTTTCCCTTTATACGTTTCATTGTTATGAATTACGGTTAACTCGTATTCAATACCGTCAGCAGGGATAAAACTATTTATAGGTTCATATTCACCATCTGCATCATTATCTGTAAAATCAATTACAGAATTATCGGACAAATTGGTTAAAAAAACGGTAGCATTTGTGACTGTTGGAATAGTTTCAGCAAAATAATCTGCAGATTCACTAAGCTTTACTGTTGTTTTTGCGCTTACAGGATTTTCATCAAAATACACTTGAAAAGTGGCATCAATAATTAATTTTGGTTCAATTGAAGGAACATCAACTTCGATTACTTTTTCACATTTAGAAAATAGAAATACGAATAAAATTGGTAGTATATAGGTCTTTTTCATCACTTTAAAAATTAAAATTATAGGTAACAGAAGGCACTAAACCAAAAATAGAAGTTTGTACAGCTTCATTTCGCATTGTTTCTGGGTTTCTACTAAAGTTAATGGAAGCAGCATTTTGTCTACCATATACATTATAAATCCCGAAAACCCATTCTCCTTGCCATTTTCTGTTTTTATTTTTATCAGGTGTTAGAGTTGCAGAGATATCTAACCTATGATAAGCAGGTAATCTGTCTGCGTTTCTCCTATTATCATCATAAATTGGTACGTTTATTCCTTGTACTTCGTATTGACCAACTGGGTAGTTGGTGGGTTGCCCTGTTTGCAACAAAAAGTTGCTGTTTAAAGTCCATTTTTTTGAGATTTTATAACTCGCATTGATAGAAATATCGTGGGTTTTATCAAAAGGTGTGCTGTACCATTCACCATTATTAATACCTGGTTCAATGGCGGTTCTACCCAATGTTTGTTGTTCTGATCTTGATAAAGTATAGGCTAACCAACCTGTAAAATCGCCCTTATTTTTTTTGAATAAAACCTCTAAACCATATGCCCTTGCTTTGCCGTTTAAAATAACAGTTTCTATTTCGTTGTTGGCCACCAAATTTGCACCATTTATATAATCTATCCTATTTTGAATGTCTTTATAAAATGCCTCAGTTTCCAAAGAATAGTCACCATCTTTTATGGATTTAAAGTAACCAACAGCAAATTGATCTAACAATTGAGGTTGCACATATTTGCCACTAGGAGTCCAAATATCTAATGGAGTAGGAGAGGCAGTGTTAGAGAGCAAGTGTAAATATTGAACCATTCTATTATAGCTCATTTTTAAAGATGTTTCATCATTTAATAAATAGGATAATGAAAAACGAGGTTCAAAATTACTGAATGAGGCAATAGCATCACTTCTTTTAAATGATTCTGTTCCAATAGCTTCAGCAGATTCGTATTTTTTAAACTCCTCATTGTAAATGACGGGATTGTCATTCGCATAAACATTTAACTCGTCTTGTCCTAAACGCGTAAAGTTGCTAAAACGCATACCATATTGCAACGTTAATTTATTGTTTATTTTATGTTCAGCATCTATATATGCACCAAATTCATTGGCATATTTATCAATTAATTTTTCAGCGACAATACCAGAATCGTCTCTACTTGGAATAATTTCTCCTGGATTAAATTTGGTGTAAATATTATTAATACCATAACTTAATTTGATTTTATCACTCAAATAATGGTTAAAATCGTATTTTAAATTGTAGTTTGTAATACCTGAATCCCACTCAAAACCAACAAAATCTAAGGTTAAGCTGTAAAAATAATCAGAATAAATTAAGGATAAATTTGAGAATAGTTTATCAGAAAAAAGATGATTCCAGCGCAAATTTGCCACTTGATTACCATAGGTATTGATAAAGCTACTTTGAATTCCGAACACATCTTCACCAAAATATCCAGAAAAAAACACGTTATTTCTGTCATCTATTCTGTAGTTTATTTTTGTGTTTAAATCATAAAAATAAGCTTTATTATCATTATCAAAAAGTGGTAAAAATAAATGTGCATAAGACGATCTACCACCAATTAAAAAAGATATTTTTTCTTCTTTTATAGGGCCTTCTATAAGTAATCGAGACGAAATTAAACCTATACCACCAGTTACATTAAAATCTTTACTGTTTCCTTCTTTTTGATAAATGTCTAATACAGAGGATAATCTACCACCATATTTTGCAGGGATTCCACCTTTATATAACTTTACATCTTTAATAACATCAGGATTAAAAACAGAGAAAAAACCAAACAAGTGGGATGAATTAAAAACAACAGCTTCATCTAAGAGAATTAAATTTTGATCGGCAGCACCTCCTCTTACATTAAAACCAGAGGCTCCTTCACCAGCGCTAGTTACACCAGGTAATAAAATGATAGACTTTATAATATCTGCTTCACCTAAAACTACAGGAATTTGTTTAATGGTTGCAGAGGTTAGTTTATTCACACTCATTTGAGGTGATTTTACATTTAGTTTCTCAATGTCTGTTGCAATAACAATTTCGTCTAAACTTTCTGCTTCTTCCTTTAATTTAAAGTTCTTGGTTATTTTTTCGGTTAACTCTATATCTTCTAAAATAGTCGTAAAACCCAAATAACTTACTTGTACTTTATAAGTACCTTCAGGAATGGTAATTGAATAAAAACCATATTCGTTGGTAGTTGTACCTGTGTTAATTTCTGGAAAATAGATGGAAACACCGATTAAAGTTTCATTGCTAGAGTTGTCGTAAACAGTTCCGCTAACTGTATATTTTTCTTGGCTAAAAGCAGTAATAGACCATAAGAAAAAAAGAATATAAATCTTTTTCAAGTTTGTTTTTTTTGTTTGATTAATTTAAAATATACCTAAACAAAAGTAATATTATAAATTTCAGCAAAAAGATAAAAAAACGTTAAAAAGAATTCTTAATCATAGATGATATCTTCTGTTTTTATTTTTTCATTTTTAATAAAATCAAACAAGGTAAGTCTTCTTAAGGTATAATAATCGGTCCAAAATTTTTCAAGAGAATTTAAATAACTCAAGATAGATCGGTCTTTTTCTTGTAGTGCTAAGTTTAAATCGGTGATGGTTATTTTTCCTAAAATAAATCTTTTTTTGGTGATTTCATATCTCTTTATAGCAATTTCTTGAGCCTTTTTTGCAGTTTCTAAAAAATTTCTTTGATTTTGCCAGTTTAAGACATGCAAGTAAATTTCTTGTTCAAATTCTTGTTGTTCAATTTCTATATTTGTGAATTCTAAATCTTTATTAGCTTCTACTAATTTTCTTCTAGATTTAGATACCCCCCAATCTAAAATTGGGATACCAACAGAGACTACTATGTTTTGTTGTTGATTAAAGTCTTGAAATAAATTATCAAATGTATTTCCTTGTTGTGATATACCAAAATTTGCTCTTAAACTCATTTGCAGTCTGTTATTTCCTTTTACTTCTGCAACATCTTGTTCTGCTTGTAAGCGTCTTCGTCTAAACTCAATAACCGCTTTTCTGTTAGCTTTAGCTTCTTCTAAAGCTTTTTTTACAGTAACTGTAAAGGTTGTTAATTCTTTGGGTGTTGATAGTAAAATGTTTTCGGTGTCTAAGACCAAAAATCTTGACAAGTTTTGTGAAGTTCTTTTAAAGTTGATTTCATTAGAGATAACTTCATTTTCAGAATTTAAAACAGACAATTCGATTTGTAACAAATCGTTTTCTGCAATTTTCCCCATTTTATATCGTCCTTTAGAAATTTGAAACAAAGTATCTTGATTAGAAAAGTTTGATTTTGCAATTCTAGATTGTACTTGAGCTTTTAATAAAGCAAAATAACGTCTGCTTGTATTTAAGGAAATTTGTTCCATTCTTTCAATAAACTCTCTTTTGGCTTCTTCATAAATTAAAGGTTCAATTTTTTTATCCCATTTAAACTGATTGTAAAAAAGAGAATTTTGCCTATAATTTATAGAGAAAGGAACCACAGAAAAACCTTTAGAATTATCTGTAAAATAGTCTACCCTTTGCAACTGAGAGCTTAAAGATAGTGTACCACCTGTAAAAGCTAAGTTTTGATTTAACGATAAATTACCTTCTACTATAGATTGATTGGATTGTACAAAGATATCTACACCTTCATCATTTGTAAGTCTGTTTATAGAATTAGAATACGATGGTAATGTAGCATCTAATCGTAATTGCGGTAAAAAACCGGCTTTAAATCTTCTGTACCTCCAATAACTTGCTTGATTTTGATTTAATAAAGCTTTGTATTCTGGAGAGTTTTTTTGAGCAATGCTTATGGCTTGCTCTAAGGTAATTTGCTGTTGGCCATAAATGGTTATGGTTAGTAAAAAGCAAAAATATATAATTAAATTTTTCATAGTTATTCGTGTCTAATTGCTTCAATAGGGCTTTTATTTGCAGCAGATCTTGCAGGTGCAATACCAAAAATTAATCCAATAAGGGTTGCCACAAAAAAGGATAATAAAATGGAACTTAATGATAGTATGGTTTCGATTCCCGTAGAAATTTCTAGAATATAGGAGGATAACACACCCAGTATAATACCAATTATACCACCACCAATACTAACTAAAACAGATTCTGTTAAAAATTGTAAAATTACATCTTCTTGTGTAGCTCCAATTGCTCTTATAATTCCTATTTCTTTTGTTCTTTCTAAAACAGAAGCCAACATTATATTCATAATTCCAATACCACCTATCAACAAAGAAATACCAGCAATAATACTTAATACGATGTTAAAAATTTGTTTGGTTTTTTGTTGTTGCTTTAAAAGTTGAATGGGGATAGAAATTTCAAAATCTAACATGTCATTATGCCTTCTTTTTAACATTCTACTCAACACATCTGCTGTAGCATTTAATTGTGATGAATTATCTACTTGTACAATTAATTTATCTAATTGATGATAATTTCCTCTTGGAATTCTTTTTTTAGGACCTTGTTGAGAGCCACCACTAATTATCATAAAATTACCACCACCCATATTTATGGGTTTGTCTGTGATGGTTTTACGATCTTTGTAACGTACTAAAAATGTTTTAATGGGGATATAAATATCTAAATTCATATCTCTAATCCCTAAGTTTTCTTGTGCATTATCAGAAATAAATTTTTCTTCAATGACACCTATTACTTGTAACCAAACATCTTTTACTTTAACTTGTTTTCCTATAGCACTTTCGCCAGTAAAAAGTTTCTTTTCAATTTTTTTACCAATAATACAAACAGGCATAGAGTTTTCTACTTGTTTTTTAGAAAAGTTTTTTCCGCTTTCTATGGTAATATTTGATGTTTCAAAATAGTTAGGAGATACCCCAATTAATTTCACAGGGTTTTGTCTTCCCTTTTTTATAACATAAGTTTCTAAAACTACTTCTGGACTTACTGATTTTACAGAAGGGATGTTTTCTTTGATGCTGTTTACATCTAACATATCTAAACCTTTTGAAAAACGAATAGACTCTAATGCTCCATCTTCAGCACCTTCTTCTTCATTGTTATTTTCTTTTTCATCAGGTATTGGAGTTATTACAATATTATTAACACCAACCAACTCTAATTGTGCTAAAATTTCTTTTTCAGCACCATTACCAATGGCAAGCATAG
>NZ_CBFHZT010000035.1:0-29651 GCF_965660385.1 Polaribacter sp. | reverse complement strand
TAACGAAAGTGTTTCAATTCAAAAAATAAAACTTGTTGATGGTGAAGCTATTGGCGATTTTTTTATAAATACCTCATTAAAAACGGGAGGTTATAAACTGATTGTTTATACCCAATGGATGAAAAATGAAACTAATTTTTTTGAAGAAGATTTATTTATTATTAATCCTTTTGCAAATAAATTACAACTAGAAGATTCGTTACATAAAAATATGGTGATTTCTTCTGAAATGAAAAATACAAACTTATTAGAGATTAAAACCAATAAGCCTACTTTTTCACAAAGAGAAAAGGTAAATGTTAACTTTAATACCCATCTTATTAAAACAGTTTTAGTTTCTGTACAAAAAGAAAATAACCTACAATTTATCCCCAAAAAGAGGATTACTTCAATTTTTAAGGCAACACAAAATAAGAGTTCTGTTTCAAAATATAATTATTTACCCGAATTAAGAGGAGAATTATACACGGGCTCTATTAGTTCTAAAGAAGATAAAGGATTAGAAAATATTGCAATTGGAGTTTCTTTTATTGGAGAAAATAAGATATCAAAAATTGTAAACACTAATAAAGAAGGAAAGTTCTTTTTTACAATCAATAAGTCGTTTAGTGCTGATAAAGTAATTTTAGAAGTTTTAAACGAAAAAGGATATAAAGTTACGTTAGAAAAACAAACAAAAATAAAAACAAATTTTTCCAATTTTAAAGAGTTGTTTTTAACTGAAGCGTTAAGAAATTATATAAAAACAAACAATAGAAATATTCAAATTGAAAACGCTTATTCCGAAGTTAAAAAAACAGCGATAAAATCTCAAAAAATAAACACATTTTCTTTTGCAAAAAATCCAAATAAAGAAACCTACGTATTAGACGATTATACCCGTTTTAAAACGATAAAAGAAGTTGCTGTGGAGATTTTACAAAATGTATGGATTTCAAAAAATGAAGACACCTACTCATTTCATGTAAGAGATGCTAATTTAATTGCAGATACTAATGTAAAAACGCTATTAATTGTTGATGGATATATTGTTGATAATCACACTGATTTTATGAATTTTGATGCTTTACAAATAAAATCGATAGATGTAGTTAGAGAAAAGTATATGTATGGCGCATTAACCTATCAAGGCATTCTTAATGTTACTACTAAAGAAAAAGATTATGCACCTTCCACAAACCAAAGTTTTAATGTATTAAAGCCGTTAAAAGCCAAACCATATTTTAAACCTAACTACGAAAAGAACAAAAGCATAAGAATACCTGATTTAAGAACACAGTTGTACTGGGAAACTCTTAAAAACAGTAATAATAAAAATTTTACATTTTACACGTCTGATGTTACAGGAAAGTACACCATAACAATTCAAGGTATTTTAAAGGATGGATCTCCAATTTTTGAAGAAACTACATTTGAGGTTCAAAAATAATTTACAGCAGTTTTGTATATTTTGACTAGCATAGATTTCTAACAATTTTTAAAGATGATGTATTAAAGTTGCTCAATTTTGTATAGCTTGGATAAGAATTCCATAGGCTAACTTTATTTAAATTAGCATAGTTACAACCATAAAAAATTAAAGTTCTTAACAATTATTTTTGGCATCATAACCATTAAAAAAATTATCAAGAACTTTTTTATTACAATTATTTTAATTTCTATTAATAATTACTACCAATTGGTGAACCATCAGGAATTTTTGGTGCTGAAGATTTTTTATAGGATTTTGGATTTTTTAAATACCCTGTAATACTTTTCATCATTGCTTCATCATACATTTTTTGAACACCTTCTGATTTTTTATCAGTAATTATTTTTTTGATTTCATCTAATTTAGATAACACAATAGCATTAACTTGCTTGTACTGATTTTTATATGCTCCTAAATAAAACAATTGCTCCAATACTTTTGTATTGATCACATTTTGTAATTCTTGATGATAAGAATCCTTATGATTATTTTTAAATGATTTCGCAATCAATTCATCAATTAATTCAACTAAACCAAGTTGTTTTTTATCTAAACTTTTATGAGAAATAAGTCTAGACATTCTTTGCGGATTTAATAATAAATTCAAAGTCATTTCAGAAGCTGTTTCAACTGCAGAAAACGCATCAAAAGCCACACCTAATTTACTTTGAAAAGATTCTCTTGATCGTCCATAACCAATAGCTCTTGGTGGAAATAATGCCAATTTTTCTTTCGGAATTGCAATTTCATTAACATCAATTGTTTTTAAAACAGCTTGTAAAGCAATACGTTCTGTTATGCCAGTAACACGTTTTACCACAGTTTGATTTCCACCCTTAACAGCATAGCTGTATTCTAAACCACCAATCAATTTTGTGGTGGCTTCTGTTTGAAAACGATGTAAAAAATATAAAGGAACAAAAACATCTTCTAAAACTGAATAAGGTTCTCCAGTTTTAATATTATCTGTAGAAAAATTTTCGATGGCAGTTTTTCTAACTTTTAAAAGATTGTACAATTCGTCGTGAATATTACCTCCATTATCCCATAAATGAGCTGTTGCACTTGCACTTCCTTGAGGTCGTGCATCAGCATCAGATAAGTATTTTAAACCACTTGCATAAGCATCAACTAGAATTTTATCTAAAGCTTCATTTTCATTTGTCCCTTTAGGGAAATCTTGGTAAGAATACGCCACTGTTACTTTATCCCAAGCACCAATTTTATCATCATAAGCATCAGAAAAATCAATTTTACCATCTTTCAATGTAAATTTTGGATGCGGATAATCCATTACAGAAGTCCTTCCATTTGTACTCGCTGCAAAATTATGTGAGAATCCTAAGGTATGGCCAATTTCATGGGCAGCTAACTGTCTAATTCGTGCAATCGCCATCTGCAAAGCAAAATCATCATCAGCTGTATTATTTGCGTAAGGAGCTTGCAAGGCTTGCGCAATAAGAAAATCTTGACGAATACGTAAACTTCCTAAACTTACATGGCCTTTAAGAATCTCGCCAGTTCGTGGATCCGAAATATTTGAACCATAACTCCAACCACGAGTTGATCTGTGAACCCATTGTACCACATTATATCTCACATCTAACATATCTGCGCCTTCTGGTAACATTTTAAACTGAAAAGCATTTTTGTAACCAGCTGCTTCAAAGGCTTGATTCCACCAACGTCCACCATCCAACAAAGCGCTTCTTACAGGTTCTGGAGTACCTCTATCCAAATAATAAATAATTGGTTCTACAGCTTCTGAAATGGCTGCATCAGGATTCTTTTTTACTAATCGATGGCGATAAATAAATCGTTTTGTAATCGACTGGTTAACAGGAGTTGAATAATCTAAATAACTCATTTGCCAAGAACCAGAACGTGGATCGTACTTTCTAGGTTTGTAGTTATTATCTGGTAATTCTACAAAAGAATGATGTTGATTTACGGTTACAGCACTTGCATCTGGAGTTACGCTTCGAATCGTATAACTTTTTGGCGATCCTTTAAACGTTAATAACACATCGAATTCAACATTTTTTGGAAATGCCTTTGTTCGCAATAAATTAAAAGCACTTCTACTTTTATCTAAACTATAATTTCCTTGATTATTTCTTGCCAACCTTGAGGCAACTCCATGAGCATCTCTCATAAAAAATGAGGTTGCATCTACCAAATAAGTATTTTTCTTAGTTTCTTTAATTACAAAACCATGCAAAACCGATTTCGCAAACGCTTCTTTTACCGAATTTTTTTCTTCTTCGTTTTCAGTAATCGCTCTATAATCTTGATTAGGTTGTACCAATAAAATTTTATTACCCGCTTTTTTAAAATAAACAACGACTCCATCACCTAATTGCCCTCTATCTAAACCAATATCATTAGAGCCAATTCCCTCTGAAAGTGAACGTACATATAAAAATTCGTCATCAATTTTATCTATTTGTAAAAAAAGTTTATCAGTATTTTCATCATAATAAAAAGTAAAGTAACCTTTGTATTTGGTAATGCCTTTTTGCAAATTTTTACCAGATTTTTCCATAAAAAATTGAGAGAATCCGTTAAAAAAAGTTGATAAAAAAAATAAAAGTAGTAGTGATTTTTTCATTATAAAATATTTTCTATAAATCTATAAAATAACTATCACCTTTTAAAACCATAAATCTTAAAAATTCATTTATTTTTGTGATGCTTATGATTACACAAGACCAACTTAAAGATATATCAACAAGAATCGAGAAACTAAAGGATTATTTAGAGATTGATAAAAAATTGATTGAAATCTCTAATGAAGAAGAAAAAACAGCAAATCCTAACTTTTGGAACGACCCAAAAGAAGCTGAAAAAGTGATGAAAGAATTGCGTTTCAAAAAAAAATGGGTAGAAGATTACCATAAGGCCATTGCTTTAAACGAAGATGTAAACGTGCTTTATGAATTTTTTAAAGAAGGTGAAGCTGAGGAAGCTGAGTTAACAGAACAATTTGAAAAAGTAAGTACTTTTTTAGAAGATATTGAGTTTAAAAACATGCTGTCTGACGAAGGAGATTCACTTGCAGCAACCATTCAAATTACGGCTGGTGCAGGTGGTACAGAAAGTTGCGATTGGGCAGAAATGCTTTTTAGAATGTACACGATGTGGGCCGAAAAACAAGGGTATAAACTTAAAACACTCAATTACCAAGCTGGAGATGCAGCCGGAATTAAAACAGTTACCTTTGAGGTTGATGGCGATTATGCTTTTGGTTGGTTAAAAGGCGAAAATGGCGTACATAGACTTGTGCGTATTTCTCCTTTTGATAGTAATGCCAAACGTCACACAAGTTTTGCTTCTGTATATGTATATCCTGTTGCAGATGAATCTATTGAGATAGATATTAATCCTGCTGATATAGAAATTACCACAGCTCGTTCAAGTGGTGCAGGAGGTCAAAACGTTAATAAAGTAGAAACTAAAGTACAATTAACGCACAAACCCACAGGCATACAAATTCAGTGTTCAAATTCGCGTTCTCAACATGACAATAGAGCTACAGCTATGCAAATGTTAAAATCGCAATTGTATGAAATTGAATTAAAAAAACAACAAGCTGCTAGAGACAACATTGAAGCTAATAAAATGAAAAATGAATGGGGAAGTCAAATTCGTAATTATGTGATGCATCCTTACAAGCTAGTAAAAGACGTTAGAACAGCCCACGAAACTGGTAATGTTGATGCTGTAATGGATGGAAATATTAATGCATTTCTAAAAGCTTACTTAATGCTAAATGGACAAAATAGTGATTAGTTGCTATATAAAAATGAAGATAATCATAAAACTTATTTCCAACTTCACACTTCCAACTTCCAACCTTAAAAACTTTAAAAAATGATAAAAGTATACCACAATCCACGTTGTAGAAAATCGAGAGAAGGCTTAGCCATTTTAGAAGCATCTGGTAAAGAATTTGAAATTATTAAATATTTAGATAAAGTACCAAGTGAAGCTGAATTATCTGAAATTATTAATATTCTAGGCATCTCTCCTATTCAACTGATTCGTAAAACAGAAAAAATTTGGAAAGAAAATTACAAAGGAAAAGATTTGTCTGATGCAGAACTTATAACAGCAATGACAACAAACCCAAAGCTAATTGAACGTCCAATTGTCATCAAAAATAACAAGGGAGTTATTGGCAGACCAGCATCAACTATTTTAGAAATACTCTAAATAATAGATTAAAATTTTGTTTAACTTTTTTTTAACTGAATTAAACTAAACTTAAATAGAAATTTGCAGTCTAAAACTAAAAAAACCCAACTCGTTTTGACTAAAAAAATTACAATTCTATTATTTTCTATATTTTTAAGTAATACTTTATTTTCTCAAAAACAAAACAATCCAAACGAAATATCTATTTCAGGTACTGTAGTTGATGCCATTTCTAACCAACCTTTAGAGTACGCTACCATAGTTTTAAAAGATGTTATTTCACAAAAAATTTCTGGAGGTATAACAGATGCTGATGGTAAATTTGATATCAAATCACCTAAAGGAACCTATGAAATAAGGGTTGAGTTTATTTCTTTTGCTTCTAAAAAGTTTCCTAAACAAGTGATAAATTCTGACTTAAACCTGGGTACAATAAAATTATCCGAAGATACCAGTTCTTTAGAAGAAGTTGTTATCGTTGCAGAAAAAACAACTGTTGACATCAGGCTTGATAAAAAAGTTTTCAATATCGGTAAAGATTTATCTATTAGAGGTGGTAATGCAAGTGATGTTTTAGGCAATGTACCCTCTGTACAAGTAGATGTTGAAGGTGCTGTGAGTTTAAGAGGTAATGAAAATGTTACTATTTTAATTGACGGTAGACCAAGTGCATTAGTTGGTTTAAATGGTGCAGAAGCCTTAAGACAAATCCCTGCAGAAGCTATTGAAAAAGTAGAGGTTATCACGTCTCCTTCAGCAAGATATGATGCAGAAGGAACAGCCGGAATTTTAAACATCATTTTAAGAAAAAATAAACTAACTGGTTTTAATGGTTCGCTTCAATTAGATTTAGGATATCCTGCAAGAGTAGGTACTGCATTTAATGCCAACTGGAGAACAGAAAAATGGAACTTATTCACAAATACAGGATTTCGTTATAATGAAACTCCAGGAAATGCATTTAGTGATGCAAATTACTTAAATAGATCTAATACAGAAGTAGCTAGAACAGTAGAGAGCAGAAATTTTGATAGATTAGGGAGATCTTTATTTACAAGTTTTGGAGCCGAGTATTACATTTCAGATAATACAAGTATTATTGGAAATATCGTTTTTAATGGCGGAAATGATGATGATGTAAATTCAAATGATATCCTTAGATATTTTAATGACGGTAATATAAAAGAAGCTACATCTAGAACAGAAAACGAAGCCGAAGACGAAGAAAGAATTCAGTATACTTTAGATTACGTAAATAATTTTGATGATAAAGGAAAAAAATTATCTATAAACTTACAGTATTCAACTGAAGTTGAAGACAAATTAAATAATATAACAGAATTTGATACACAAGCAAATCTTTTAAATGACTTAGAACAAGTTTTAGAAGATCAAGACGAAAACCGTGCTTTACTACAAATTGATTACGTGCATCCTGTTGGAGAAGATATTCAATATGAAGCTGGTTATAGAGGGAATTACAGAGATATTTTTAATAGTTTTTATTTAGAAGAAAGATTAGTATTTCCAAATGGTCCTTTAGTGCCAGATGCAGGTTTAAACAATTCATTTAATTATGAAGAATTTGTAAATGCAGCATATTTTCAATATGGACAAAAGTTTAATAAAATTTCATTATTGGCAGGTTTACGTTACGAGTATACAGCCATAGAAATTGTGCAACAAACCAGTACTACTAGAGATGAAAGAAGTTATGGAAATTTATTCCCGACTTTAAATTTAGGATATGAATTTAAAGATGGTGAAAATATTACTTTAGGATATAACAGAAGAATTAGAAGACCAAGAGGAAGAAGTTTAAACCCTTTTCCTAGCAGATCTAGTGAAGCAAATATTTACACAGGTAATGTAGATTTAAATCCAGTAATTACTGATGCTGTAGATGTTGGTTATTTAAAAAGATGGGAAAAATTTACACTAAGCACTTCATTATATTATAATATTAGCAACGATAATTGGGAAAGGATTCAAGAAGCAACAGGAGAAATTACTGATAATGGAGACCCAATTACAAGAAGATTTCCAATTAACTTATCAACAGAAGAAAGATTAGGATTTGAGTTTACCTTAAATTATAGACCATTTAAAGTATGGAATATTAACAGCGATTTTAACTTATTTAGAGTAACAAGTGATGGAGATTATACAAACCCAACCACAAACCTTACTCAAAGTTTCGATTTTGAAAACACTTCGTATTTTATAAGAATCAACCAAAAAATAACTTTACCTGGTAAAACCGATTTACAAATAAATACAAACTATAGAGGTCCTTCACAAAATGCACAAACCGAAAGTCAAGGTGTTTTTAGTATGAATTTGGCTGCCAGTAAAGATTTATTCAACGAAAAAGCATCTTTAAGTGTTAACTTTAGTGATGTTTTTAATAGCAGAATAAGCCAAAGAACAACAAATATTCCAGGGTTTTTAAATCAATACTCAGAATTTCAATGGAGAGAACCACAATTTAGAGTAAGTTTAGTTTATAGATTTAATCAAAAGAAAAAGAAATTTACTCCAGAAAGACAAGAAAATGGTGGCGAAGATTTTGAAGGATAATTTTTTGGGCGTTCGAGCGGGCTTTACACTCCAATCTTTTGCTCATGCTTCACAAAAGGATTTCCATTTCAATCCCTAACGCAAATTTTATAACCATAAAAAAACTCGTAAAGCAAAAGCATTACGAGTTTTTTAATATTTTTAAAAGTAAAATTATTTACCTTCAGCAGCTTTTTTAGCTTCTTTCTTTAACTTTAAGTTTTCCAAAATCGTACCACCAATCCAATAAGGTACTACAAACGTCAATAAAAATATCAACAACCAAAAACCAGCTGTAAAAATAAACATAAATAAAACTAATCCTGAAAATTCTGAAAAATCTAACATTTGTGTGCTTTGAAAATTATTTTTAGCAAAAATAATATTTATTTTTAAAAATTCATATCAAAAAAACTTTTTTTTAGCACTTAAAAATGATATTTATCAACTTTAACTGCTAATTGTTTTTTGTAAATTTGTTACATCTAAAAATTTATAGTAAAAATGACAAAATATAGAGTAGAAAAAGACACCATGGGTAAAGTAAATGTGCCTGCAGATAAATACTGGGGAGCACAAACTGAGCGTTCAAGAAATAATTTTAAAATTGGTCCATCAGCTTCTATGCCTTTAGAAGTTGTTTATGGTTTTGCTTATTTAAAAAAAGCAGCTGCATTTACCAATTGTGAATTGGGTGTTTTGTCATCAGAAAAAAGAGATTTAATAGCACAAGTTTGCGATGAAATTTTAGAGGGCAAACACAACAATCAATTTCCTTTGGTAATTTGGCAAACGGGTTCTGGTACGCAATCTAATATGAATGTAAACGAAGTAATTGCAAATAGAGCTCATGAAATTGTTGGTAAAGTAATTGGTGAAGGTGAAAAAACCATACAACCTAATGATGATGTTAACAAATCGCAATCCTCAAATGATACGTTTCCAACAGGTATGCACATTGCAGCTTATAAAAAAATTGTAGAAACTACCATTCCTGGAATTACACAATTAAGAGATACTTTACAAAAAAAATCAGAAACGTTTGCTGATGTTGTAAAAATTGGGCGCACACATTTAATGGATGCTACGCCTTTAACCTTAGGACAAGAATTTTCTGGTTATGTAGCACAATTAAATTTTGGTTTAAAAGCATTACAAAATACTTTAGCACATTTATCTCAATTGGCTTTGGGCGGAACTGCTGTGGGTACAGGCTTAAATACACCAAATGGCTATGATGTTTTGGTGGCAAAATATATTGCTGAATTTACAGGAATGCCTTTTATTACTGCAGAAAATAAATTTGAAGCATTAGCTGCACACGATGCACTTGTTGAAACGCATGGTGCTTTAAAACAAATAGCAGTTTCGTTAAATAAAATTGCCAACGATATTCGATTAATGGCATCTGGTCCAAGATCTGGTATAGGAGAAATCATCATTCCTGCTAACGAACCTGGATCTTCTATTATGCCTGGAAAAGTAAATCCCACACAATGTGAAGCTATGACAATGGTTTGTGCGCAAGTTATGGGTAATGATGTTGCAGTAACTATTGGTGGCACTCAAGGACATTACGAACTAAATGTTTTTAAACCAATGATGGCTGCAAACGTATTACAATCTGCACAACTTATTGGTGATGCTTGTGTTTCTTTTGATGTAAATTGTGCTGCTGGAATTGAACCTAATCATACAAGAATTACTGAATTAGTAAATAACTCGCTAATGTTGGTAACTGCCTTAAATACTAAAATTGGGTACTATAAAGCTGCTGAAATAGCTAATACAGCACATAAAAACGGAACAACTTTAAAAGAAGAGGCTGTAAACTTAGGTTATGTAACTCCAGAAGAATATGATGAATGGGTAAAACCAGAAAAAATGACTGGTAGTTTAAAGTAATTAAAAACATATAGATACTTTTGTAAAAAGGGCTAATTTTATTATTAGTCCTTTTTTTGTTTTTAATTAAAAATCACTTTCTTTTATCTAGATAAATATAATAACTACTAGAAAAAAGTTTTGCTATTAAAATAAAAAGTAGATTCTTTGATGTACGCACATTTGGTTAAATAAGCATTACCAAAAATTGAATCTTTATTAAATTAACATTATCAGAAAAGTAAAATTTATAGGTATTTGCTTAAAAATGAAGACTTATTCATTCAGAAAATGAAGAGCAAATCCTGCCTTTTTCTAACAAATTTTTAAAAAATAGCTTCCTCAAAAGATAAAAACTAAATTAATTTAAGGTATTATAACGCAATTTACAAATAACAGAAGTTTTTAAATTAAATTCACTAAAAATTAATTTTTAGGCGGATCTTCTCTAAAAGCAGATGGTAAAATATCTGGAATTAATTTAATTAAAAGTGGCAGTAGTAATGCACCTCCTGGCAATAAAAAAACGGCTAATGCTGGTATAGATTTACAAATATCTAACAATTGTACTTTTACTTTTTCTTTTTCGTTTTCTGATAATTTTGTGTGCGTAGACTTACGAATTAACTGCATTGCCTCTTTACTTTGAGACAATTCTTGATACAATCTCAATTTGTTTCTTTGCAATAATTCCTTAATCTCGTCAACGGTTTTCATAACGATTTTCTACGCTTTCGCTCAGTTTTTAAGAGGCTTAATTCTCTACTTGTTTGCCCAGCTACAGAGGTGTTTTCTTGTGCCCTACGAATTAAATATGGCATAACATCTCTAACAGGGCCAAAAGGTAAGTATTTTGCAACATTGTACCCTTGGTTTGCCAAATTATAGCTAATATGATCGCTCATTCCAAATAATTGACCAAACCAAAGTCGTTTATCATTTTCTTTGATATTGTATTCATTAGCCAATTCCATTAACAAATAAGAACTTTCTTCATTATGTGTGCCTGCGAAAATTGCCATTTTTTTATGCTCCATCATGTATTTTAGCGCTGTATCATAATTTTCATCAGTAGCTTTTTTGTCTGTACAAATTGGGGAAGAATACCCCTTTTCTTTAGCTCTTTCCCTTTCTTTTTCCATATACGCACCTCTTACCACTTTCATGCCTATATAAAAACCTTTTTCTTGCGCCTTTTTATGTAATGATTTCAAATATTCCATTCGATCATGTCTATACATCTGTAACGTATTAAACACAATAGCCTTCTCTTTATTATAAATTTCCATCAATTCCTCAATCAATTCATCTGCGGCACTTTGCATCCAACTTTCTTCAGCATCAATTAAAAGAGGTACATCTTTTTGCTGTGCTATTTTGCACACTTTATGAAAACGCTCTACCACTCTACTCCACTCCTCTTGCTCATTTGATGATAATTCTTTTCCTTCAGATATTTTTTGATACAATTCAAACCGACCAAAGCCAGTGGGTTTAAAAACAGCATATGGTATCGATTTTCTTTCTTCACAAAAATTAATAATACGTAATATCTTTTCTAAGGCACCATCAAAACTTTTTTCTTGATCTTTACCTTCAACAGAATAATCTAATACACTATGCACATTTCCATTAGTGTACATATTGTCTATAATTGGCAAACAATCATCTTCAGAAACTCCACCACAAAAATGATCAAAAACTGTATTTCGAATTAAACCTTCTACAGGTAGATAAGCTTTTAAAGCAAAGTTTGTAACAGCACTCCCTATTTTTACTAAATTTTGATATTGAATGATCCTAAATAAAAAATAGGCACGTTCTAACTGTGAATCTGTTTTTAAGGCAAAAGCAACTTTTGTGTTATCAAATAGTTTCATACTACATCGATTTAGCTATTACAAATATACCACTAGAATAGTAATTATTTTAGAATTTCTAGTTAATTTGCGCTCTCAATAACAATACATATGAAAACCATTCAAGCCGTTTCTTATCCTGTTCATTTTCAAAAAGAAAGCTATACTGCTTTATCTAATTTAATTGATAAAAACAATTATTCAACAATTTTTATTTTGGTTGATGAAAATACTTTAGAGCATTGTTACCCAAAATTTATTCCGAATTTAAAAACAAATAAAACAATTGAACTCATTGAGATTGAATCTGGAGAAATCAACAAAAACTTAGAAACTTGCATTGGGGTTTGGAACGCAATTACAGACCTAGGTGGCGATCGTAAAAGTATATTGATTACCTTAGGTGGTGGTGTAATTACAGATTTAGGTGGTTTTGTGGCTTCTTGCTTTAAACGTGGAATCGATTTTGTAAACATACCAACTACCCTACTTTCTATGGTTGATGCGTCTGTAGGTGGCAAAACTGGTGTAGATTTGGGCGTTTTAAAAAACCAAATTGGCTTATTTGCCAATCCTGAAATGGTTATTGTTGATGCTGATTATTTGACTACTGTAGCTCCTCGAGAAATTAAATCTGGTACTGCAGAAATTATAAAATATGGACTAACTTACGATATTAATCTTTTTAATCAGATTAAAAACAATACAGATTTAAAAATTAGCGACTTGATTTTTAGGTCTGTTGAAATTAAAAATGAAGTAGTTTTACAAGACCCCAAAGAAAAAAACTTGCGTAAAATTTTAAATTTCGGACATACTTTAGGGCATGCTATTGAATCTTTTTACTTAGAATCTGAAGATAAAGAGAATTTAACGCACGGAGAAGCTATTGCTATTGGTATGGTTTGCGAAAGTTATATGTCTTACAAACTTTTAGGTTTTTCTTTAAAAAAGGTTATGGAGGTGAAAGATTTAGTGCTGTCTATCTACGCAAAAACAAATTTGTTAGAGCAAGATTTTTCAGCCATTTTAGAGTTACTTAAACACGATAAGAAAAATGTAAACGGACAAGTAAATTTTGTATTGTTAAACGATTTTGAAGATTTTAAATTAGATTGTAAAATACCTTTAGAATTAGTTACTGAAAGTATGGAGTTTTATAATGAGTAATTTATTATCGCTTAAAACAACAACTAAAATTATTGTTTTATAAATTTTTGATTACTTATTCCATTATTTGTAAGCACTTTAGCTAAATATACACCACTTGATAAAGATTCTATACTAACGCTTTTACTTTTTGAACTTATAACCTTCTTACCCTGTAAATTAAATATTTCTACATTTATAAATTCTAAATTATTAAATACAGAAATTGATAAAGTTGCTTCTGCGGGATTTGGATATAGTGAAATATCTTTTTCCTTTTCTACAGTAGGAATCTCAGGATTAAAATATGGAATCGCAAAATTATAAGCTTCAATCCCTACTTTTTCTCCTATAAATCTACCTGGAAGATCATCTGCAGGTGGATGAATTCCACCCCAAATCCTAGACAAACTTGTTTGATCAGAGGCATCCCTATAGGTTGCCCATTGTAGCACAACATCCATTGATGGACCTTTTTCAAATACTAGAAACTCATCTTTTTTAGCTACAAATTGTCCCATTCCTCCAGGAAAAAATTCATCACCGGTAACAAGTGTCATTACTTCTGCAGCTGCTCTAGAAAATGTAGAGTGACCAGATATATAACCCGCAAAAGGCGGAGTTACAAACGATGGTCTTTGATATGGCCACCAGTTTTCAGCTAAAATCCAACCTACTCCAGCCACATCTGTTTGAGCATTTGAAATAAAATCATGACCTTTCCAAGAGTAAAGTTTAATCTTTCCAACATTTTGATTATTTGATCCACTTA
Source organism: Polaribacter sp. (assembly GCF_965660385.1). Taxonomy (GTDB): domain Bacteria; phylum Bacteroidota; class Bacteroidia; order Flavobacteriales; family Flavobacteriaceae; genus Polaribacter. The sequence continues at coordinate 15,760 of NZ_CBFHZT010000035.1, read as the reverse complement.
AAGGATCACCAACCTCTACTGTTTCAATAAAACCTTCAATTAATGGAATACCTCCTACATGGTAATTATCTAAATTAGGATTTGTACTTTGCCCCAATTCACTCATATACCTTATTGCTGAAATTGGTCTTATATAATCATACCAACCTTTAATACCCCAAGCAGCAATAGCAGCATCGTGCATGGCACCTGCTAAAATAAAATAAGTTTTCACATCCCATTCTAACGAATTTAAAATCGCTCCTTTACCATTAAATCTTTTTTCTAATTCTGTATGATCACTTACATAATTTAAAATAGTAAACCAGTGACCAGGTGGAGTTTCAGAATCTGGCCCATCTGCCCAAAACTCAGCTAGTACTCTTCCATAATCGCCTCTTGGTACCATTTGCACATCATAAGGTTGACCCGTTGATGGATTTATAGGGTGGCCTTTACTAATATCACCACCATCTATTAAATTATAAAAATCAGAAAAATCAGAAAACTTTTCTGGAATGTCCTCAATATCAATATTTCCAATAGTATTTGGTGAAATATCTAACATTACACCATCAGAAGGGTCTAGATGTGAACTCCAAACTGAAACCAATGAAAAATTCCATTTATAATCTTCATTTAAAATGGTTTGGTTTGTAATATCCAACTGTGGAGGCTGTCCAGGATTATGATAAACGCGATAAGTTTCACCATTTCTTTCAAATAGTTCACTATCAGCTTCAGTTAAAGAAAAAGGAAATACATTACCCCATTCTGCACCCAAAAAGCTCGGTACTGAACCAGGAAAAAGATTTCCACTTTGATCAATAAAAGTATTAAAGGATAAAGGTTGCCAACGATTTGGATTTACTAAGCCTGTTGGTTGATTATAAAGACTTAAATTCAGAGCAGGATTTGTAGGGTCATAAAAAATATTTTCATAATCATTACGTTCATTTGAACCGTCATTCTCACCATATTCAATAAGCGTTTGAGCTATGTAATTTCCTAAGGCTGCTGCATTTCCTGTATTGTAATCCACAGAAGTAAAAGAGGTATCATAACCCAACTGGTTCATTATTAAATTAAAACGTTCTAAACTTTTTTCGGATCCTGGTGAATTCTTAAAACGATGCATTAATAACCTGTAAGCAGCATAACTCATGGCCTTTTTTTGAGAAATATCTTCACTTTCTAATGGTGTAAATTCATTTAAATTACTGGTAAAACCATGAAGTGTATTTCCTATAAAATAGGGTCTTGCTGTATTATTATAAATGGCCCAGCTATCAAATAAAGCAACTGAAGTGTGGAATAAATTACGTGCATGTACAGTGGGTCTTGCAAAATCTTTACGAATAGCTTCTAAAAGTGCTTCATTCCAAATTCTTGCAATTGAAACATTTTCTGGAGCCTTTTTTAGGTTAAGCGTTACATTAAGATTTATGATATCGCTAATACAATTTTCGTTAAAAACTTGAACAGTAATTACACCCAAACTCTCTAAACCCCAGGTTACTGATATTGAATTTGTACCTTGACCATCAACAATATGCCCACCTTCTACCGTCCAAATTATTTGATTATTTTCTGTAAGATTATAAGTATAGGTATCTGTATTGTTAAAACCCGATTCTGTTACTCCTGTAATTTCTGTAGCCAACAAATACTCACAACTCCCATCATCTTTAGTTGCTAATGGATTATAATTACACGATTCTGGATCCGTGCATCCATAAATATAGTTCGCTGGCTGTACATTGAGCGTTTTTAAACCATTACCCTCAGTAGCTTTTGAATATTCATTAACTTTTAGATTATGGTAAGTTTCTACCAGACCTAAAGGCCATTTAATAGTAAGCTTTTTAATTTCTGTTGCATTCCCTAAACCAAAATGAACCGATTTTAAACTTTGCGATAAAAAGCCTATACCTGTATAATACCGATGAATAGTACCTTGGTCTGTTTCTATTGAAATTGAAGTTCCAATAGCATCTCGATTGGATTTTGTTCCTTCTAAAGATAATTTAAACCAACTGTAGTTATTGGTTTCATTGGACTCTATAGTTTGATTGCTGTAAAAATAAGATGCTCGATCAAAATTAGATACAAATAAGTCTAAATCGCCATCATTATCAAAATCAAAGGAACAAGCACTATATCCTTTTGAAATATCGTTTAATTTTATTTCAGAAGAGATATCTTGAAAAGTATCTTGACCTTGATTATGCAAGTTTTTAAAATAAAAATTTTGTTGAGGATCAGTTAATTTAAATCCGTTGACAATAAATAAATCTTCATCTCCATCTAAATCAAAATCTGCAAAAATATTATCCCAAGCCCAACCTGTTTCTTTTACATTTTTTTCTTGAGCTACATTTGTGTAGGTATTGTTTCCATTATTTTTAAGTAGTGCATTTTCGTTAATATTGGTGATAAAAAAATCAAAATTACCATCATTATTGTAATCGTTTATAGAGATTCCCATATCATCTTTTGCATGATCTAGGCCAAAACTTGCTGCATCCTCAAAACTATCTACACCATTTACGTTGATTAATAATTCGTTCGGTTCATCTAAATCATTCGATATATAAATATCTAACCAACCATCTTGATTAAAATCATATGGAAAAGCCAAAAAAGAAGGACTGTTTTTTTTGGAGCTCGCAAATTTTATCGATTCGTTTTTAAACGTTCCATCTCCATTATTGATATAGAAACTATTGTAATCACATTCTCCCCAATCTGCAATATACAGATCTAAATATCCATCATTATTAAAATCAAACCAAGTAGCACAAGTATTTAAACAATTATTGGTTTTAACAATTCCAGATTCCGTTGTTTTTTCTGTAAAAGTTCCATCACCATTATTATGAAAGAGTTGTACTTTATATTGATGTGTAAAAAATATATCAGGAAAGCCATCATTATCATAATCACCCCAAGAAGCACCATATTTAACGCCCTCTAAAGAAGGATTTGAGGGTGTATAACTTATTGAAGGAAAAAGATTTAGAATACCAGATTCGCTTGTAACATCAGTAAATGAACCGTTATTATTATTTCTGAACAATTTACTATGTGTTTTTTCTTCACCATTTACATCTTTTCTAGCGCCAACAACAAAAATATCTAAATCTAAATCGCCATCATAATCAGCAACTGCAATGCCATTATTTTGTTCTAAAACACTTAAACCAGAAACATCTTGAATTTGCTGGAAAGTTTGAGCGTATATAGGATTATTATATTGGAAAAATAGGAAAAGACAAAAGAGGAAATATTTCATAACAATTCAGCAAAATTTAAGTATCATGAATAAATAAAGTGCTTCAATAAATTAATTAACATTTATGTGATTCATAAATAATAAAAGTAACAATTTGAATTCTATTCATCTATGTTGGAAGAAATTTTAACATCAATGATAAAAATTATAGAACAAAATTTAACTATTTATTTTTGAGTAAAACTAAGAATATCTATCAGCTAATATTTTAAAATTAAATTTTAAAAAAACGAGTTAATTAAAAATTAACTCGTTTAACAAACTTAATAAAAAACTAAATAATTATAAATCTCTAATTGCATTACATATTGTAGGCAAATCGAAATTCTGATAAAGATTCAACATTTCTTGCTCTGTTAATGGAGGTGTAACTTTCCAATTACCGTACCAAAAACCAAATTGATATTTTACACCTGCCTCTAAACAAGGTGATTTTCCATTTAATCTAGAATTAGAAACTCTATCAAAATAAGACCAATTTCTATCTCCTTCTTTTTTATAATAAACATATAAGTTATTCAGTAAATATGTAGCATCAGGACACTCTAAACTTAAATCTAAGTCTCTTTCTTGATAACAATCTGGATTTGATATATCAACCGTTTGTCCATCCAAATCACACTTACTAACTTCTTCACTATAAATTTCTTTATATCGTCTATCTTGATAGCTATAATAATAAATTGTTAAAATCATATCATCTTTCAACATATCTAAGGCTCTATTTCTATAGTATCTAACATTATTAGCATTTACGTTATAAGTTTTATCAAAATTCATATAACCCCATCTTAAAGCTCTTCGTGGATTGTATTTATTGGCTACATAATAATAGTAAAATGTTCTTTTCCCATCATTTTTAAAGGTTACTCCACCTCCACTTGATAATGTATTACAAGAAGGTGTTAATTCAAATCCATAAGGATATATACCAGGACCAGCAGGTATAGTAACCGTAAAAGAAAGGTAAGTACGCCCCCACCAAGAAGTTCTACTAGTTAACGGAACATCTGCAATCTTTGTATTGGTATTGTTTACGGTTCTGTAAAAAGAAATAATATCGCCTGCTTTAACACGTTGCCCAGTATTTGGGTTAATCGTACTGTTGCTTACACTAAAAGAATAAGTTGTTGGTCTAGAAACCCCAGAAACTCTTCTACCATTTACATAATAGTAAATACAATATAAAGATCCAATTGGTGACAAATAGGAACCTACTACCTTATTAGAACTATTACTTTTAGCTGGCGCATCTATTTCTAAACTACCTGGAAATTCGTTAAAACCACCTGCCAAAGTTTCTGGGTTTGTAATAGTTTCAGAAAGTTCATCTAAGGTTGGCACAGAGGTATCAAAAGCCTGTAATTCAACTCTTACATCACTACCCGTAATTGTATTACCATTTTCATCATAAAACTCAGTATCTGCTGGTATAGAAACTTCTACAACATCATCTTCGTCGTTTGCAGGAGGAACTTCAAGTAAAATTTCTTTAGTTGTTTTGTTATCCGTTAAAGTCTCAGTTACAGTTTCAATTGCAATAGATTGTGGCAAGTCTGATTCTTTCAACATAGAGATTTGCACTTCTTGTATGTCACTTCCATCAAAATTAACAACTTGACTTTTGGCTACATAACCACTTGCACTTATAGATGCAGTAACACTTATTGGGTTTTCTGCACTAACATTGGCATTTCTATTAACTCCTAGAGTAACAAATCCATTTTCAATTTTGTAATCTCTAGTTCCATTAACTGTATAAATTTTGTCTGCTCCTTCTCCAGAAAAGCTTAGGTTTAAATTTTCTGAAATATCAGAACCATCTTTAGCATTAAAAACTTTTAAGTTTACGATGCTAAATACAGGATCTGCTGAAACCTTGATTTCAAAATCGTCTTGTAAATCTGTTACTTTTTGAAAATCGCATGATATGATAACTAAGCATATTGCGAATAATTGTACTAATTTTTTCATGTGTTTTTTTTTTAAAATGAGTATGATAATCTAAAAGATCCATATGGTATAAACTTAAAACTCTCAAAACTTTCGTTCAGTAAACTTTGTTGGTCTGCTGTTTGTTCTATTACACCAGTTGCATCTAAAGTAATTTCTGGAGAACTAGAAACATAAGTTCCAAAATCGAATGCAAAACCTAGTCTTTTAATAGGCACAGCTCTACCAAATCCTAAACCTATATAAGGTGCAGTCTTAGACCAATTAAAATCAATATCTAAATTTCCAGAGTCTTCAGCTGTGAATTCAACTTCACCTACAGTAATATTTTCTTTAAATGTTGTAAAAATATTTAAGTTGTTAGATGAAAAGAAACCTATTCCTCCAACAATTTTAAACGCATTAGAAAAAGGATGATAGCTTAACTTAAGATCTATATTATTAAAATCTAAACTGGTGTCAACTAACAAATCTTCTCCACTAACTTCTTGTTCTATTCCATCTATAGAATATACAAGCGTATTATAACTAGCAGTAACATAAAGTTTGTCTTTCTTTAAAGCTCTAGAATAATCAAATCCTAAACCTGTACCAAAAGAAACCCCTATTGCGTTTTTTCTAACTTTAGGAGCATCTTCATTCATTTCTTCTTGTGCGTATTGATTTCCATAAATCAACATACTCAACATAATTGTTGTAATAATTTTTTTCATAGTTGTTTGAAATTAATTTGATTTTGTTTTTTCATAATTAAATAGTCCTATTTTGTTTGTATTGCAAATATGTCGTTTTAGTACCACATTCACAATACTTATTTGTAGGTATTTTAACAATATATTAATAATTATTCAATTTACAAAAAACTGAATTAACTTTGCTACTTTTGTAATATGAATTTAAATTATTCCCTTGAAAGTCTAAACGATATCTCTTCGAAGGTGATTATTGAAGCGGAGCATAAAATACTTTTATTCTATGGAGAAATGGGAGTAGGTAAAACCACTTTAATAAAAGCAATCTGTAAGGTTTTAAAAGTACAGGATACCATATCTTCTCCTACTTTTTCGTTGGTTAACGAATACCAAACCATAAATGATGAAAAAGTGTATCACTTTGATTTCTATAGAATCAACAGCGAAGAAGAGGCTTTAGATATGGGCGTAGAAGAATACTTATACAATAATGACTGGTGTTTGATAGAATGGCCAGAAAACATCAAAAATTTACTACCTTTAGATGCTGTTGAAATTCATCTTTCTATTGTTGATGACTACACACGTAATATTAAAATAAAATAGAAGTACCAATGAGTCAATTTTCTCCTTTTAGTAAAGAAGAGTTGTTACCCCAAACAGAAATGTTAGAGGTTAAAAAGAAAAAAGGGGAGCTTTTTATTGGGCTACCAAAAGAAACTTATCTTGGTGAAAAAAGAGTATGTTTAACCCCAGATGCTGTTGCAGCCTTAATTGCACATGGTCATAGAATTGTAGTTGAAACTGGTGCTGGAAATGGTGCCAACTTTACTGATAATGAATACTCAGAAGCTGGTGCAAAAATTTCTTATGATGTGGAAGAGGCTTTTAAATGTAATATTGTATTAAAGGTTGCACCACCTAGTGAAAAAGAAATAGGGTACTTAAATCCACAAACTATACTGATCTCATCACTGCAATTAAAAACACAATCTAAAAATTATTTTGAAGCTTTAGCTAAAAAAAGAATTACGGCTGTTGCTTTTGATTACATTAAAGATGAACACAATACCTACCCTGTTGTGAAATCGTTAAGTGAAATAGCAGGTATTGCATCAATTTTAATTGCAGGAGAATTGATGAGTGGTGTACATCAAGGTAATGGTTTGTTATTAGGTAATATTGGTGGTGTACCACCCTCTAGCGTTGTTATTTTTGGAGCAGGAACAGTTGGTGAATATGCTGCAAAAACAGCTCTAGGCCTTGGTGCTAGAGTAAAAGTTTTCGACAACTCAATTTCTAAATTAAGAAAACTACAAGATTGTTTAAATTCTCCCATATATACTTCTACAATTCAACCAAAATCAGTTGCAAAAGCATTAATGCGTTGCGATGTTGCTGTTGGAGCCATTAGAGGTAAAAACAGATCGCCTATTTGCGCAACTGAAACCATGATTGAAACCATGAAAGAAGGTGCTATTATTGTTGATGTAAGTATTGATAGAGGTGGATGTTTTGAGACTTCAAACGTAACCTCTCATAGCAGTCCAACATTTGTAAAACATGGAGTTATACATTATTGTGTGCCTAATATACCTTCTCGATATTCTAGAACAGCTTCTGTATCAATCAGTAATATTTTTACGCCTTATTTGTTAAATATTGCAGATGAAGGTGGTTTTGAAAATGCAGCACGTTTTGATAAAAGTTTACGCAATGGTATGTATTTTTATCATGGTATTTTAACCAATAAAACTGTAGCAGATTGGTTTGATATTCCTTACAGAGATATTAATTTATTGATACTTTAGTGTTGAAATTATTAAAAATCGTAACCAGTAATATATCAAATTCCTGTAAAAACGCTATTTGTTGGTTTCTTCAACACAATTGCCATTCTTTAAAATGTATCAAGTGATTTTTAAATCTTAAATTATATCAAAAGAAATTTATTTTTTGAGATGTTATCATAGGAAATAATTATTTTTGCATTTCATAATATAACTATGTTACTTAAAAGAATTGGATATTTTTTAATTGGAGTTTCTATCAGTTCAATTGGAGTGTATTTTTTTTGGCAGAAAAAAAATGCAACATTTGATTATGGTATGGACGCAAGAACCTTAAAAACTATTAGAATAAAGAAACGAATATTTTCTGAAGACGCTAAAAAAGTTTTGCAAAATTCTGCTATAGACACCTTAAAAATAGCCACAATTTTACATACAGGTGATGTTGATTTCGGAAAAAGTAAACCAAGACAAAAGCCTTGTGCATCTTACTATATTACTGGCAAAAGAGAATTAGAAAATGTTAGTTTGTACGTAACGCGTTGTGATTCTACAGCAACTATTGAAAAAATTATTATGAATTAACAGTGTTGCTTTATAAATTAAGAACTCCAAAACTCTCTCTTTTTATTCAACTCTTCTTCCATTTTAATATATTCTTCTGCTTCTTTTGGTGAAAGTACTTTTAAGAAAGATGGATGCTGTTCAATAGCATATTCAATTTTAGTTACAATATCTGCAATTTCTTCATTTTCATAATCTATTTCTAAAGGTTCTTTAATAACCATAGATTGCAACACGTTTTTTCTCTTAATATTTAATCCTTTTTTATCAAAAGATCTTCTAAAACCATCAATAACAATGGGCACAACAACAGGCTTGTAGGTTTTTATAATGTGGGCAGTACCTCTTCTAATAGGTTTAAAAGGTGTAGTAGTACCTTGAGGAAAAGTAATTACCCAACCATCTTTAATAGCCTTACCTATATTAGAAATGTCAGAGTTTTTTACTTGCCTGTTTACATTTTTACCTGCACTTCTCCAAGTTCTATCAATAGAAACAGAGCCTGCGTAAGCAAATATTTTGGGTAATAAACCAGCTCGCATTGTTTCGCCAGCAGCCACAAAATAAATATTTAATTTCGGGTTCCAGATATAACCAATATTTTTAATTGTATCATCTCTACCACTCAAAGCTGCGTTAAATACATGAAACATGGCAGCAACATCCGCAAAATACGTTTGATGATTAGAAATGAATAATACATTCTTTTCTGGTAAATTTCTTAAAATTTCAGAGCCTTCTATTTGTAAATTATTGAATTTTCTATATCGCCCATGAGATATAATACCAAAAAGACGGATTATAAACTTTTTTATAAATAAATAATGTCCAAAGGGATTCCTTTTAAATAAAGGCATTTAAGTTAATTTTTATTTGGTTTAGCTAACAAAATTACAAAACAATTTAACAACTTACTATTTTAACAGTTCTTTAATTTCAGATAACATCATTCCTGTTGCTCCCCAAATGATGTGATCTTTAATTTTAAAACAAGGAACATCAATATTTTTCATGTAAGATGTTGATAAATTAACAGTAGTTAAATGTTGATCATTTAATAAATCAGATAAAGAAATCTCTATAATTTCTGCTACTTCATGATTTATTTTAAAAACGGGTCTTTGATGCGTTAAAGCAATAAAGGGTGTTGCTAAAAAATTACTTGGCGGAATGTAAACTGCTGTCAATTCACGTATAATGTGTATGTCAGTAGGTTTTACCCCTACTTCCTCAAAAGTTTCTCTTAAGGCTGTTTCTTGTAAACTACTATCATTTTTTTCTGTTTTTCCTCCAGGAAAACTAATTTGTGCTGAGTGTGTACCTTTATAACTTGCTCTTTTAGTTAGTAATAAAGTGGTTGTATTTTGTTTATCAGGATAAAAAAGTGCCAAAACCGCTGCTTTTCTAGGGTTGTTTTTAGCAATTTTATCTTTATCATATTTCAACCGTAATTTTGGTGCCATTTTAAATTGTGCCTCTAAACCTCCTAATTGTACTTTTTTATAACCATCGATTTTTGAAAGAAAGTTCTTAAAATTCATTTTGATTCTTTACTTTTAACAAACTTAGGGTTTTCAATGGCATTAAATTATTTTTTGGCAAGAATTTTGAAATGATATTAGCATGAATAAAAAATATAAAAAATTAGTATATAGCATTGTTTTAGATGCTATCGGATTTTTCACAATTACGCCAATCGATTTTGCATGGGCACCTATTTCTGGATTTTTAATGACCCGAATGTATTCGGGTACAAAAGGTAAAGTGGCTGGTGTTGTTAGTTTTTTTGAAGAGATTGTACCTTTTGCTGATGTTGTGCCTACCTTTACTTTAATGTGGATTTATACGTATCTCATCAATAAAGAAGATAAAAATCTTATAAAAGATGAAAACAAGAAAATAACAATTGAGGTTTAATTATTTTCTTTAAATAAAAATCCTAAACCCAACCTCGTTAAAAACTTTTTCTCGAAAGCCCAAAAGAATTTAAATTGCCCAAAACACCAACCCACAATTGGTAAGGTTAATTGATAAATTGGAAATATTAATAAAATTCTTAATGGATAATAAAGCCAACCTGAAACTGTATCAGGACTCAATCCTAAAAAAGCAGTAATCGGTTTTGCTACCCAAGCTGCAAAAGAGCCATTTATTGCAAAAACTAGTAAAATGGCTACTAGAGCCCAATTGCTATTTATGTCCCATCGTTCTTTTAATTTTTCCATTACGCTACTTCTTCAGTTGTTTTTGTTTTTCTAAACATTAACCACAAACCTAACATTACTAAAGGAATACTTAATACTTGTCCTGTATTCAAGGCGTTAAAAACCCAATCTTCTCTACCATCTACTTGAGGTTCTTTTAAAAATTCTATAAAAAATCGAAGCGACCAAAGTACTACCGTAAATAAACCAAAAAGAAAACCAATTTGTTGCTTTTTATCTGTTTTCCAATACAAATACCACATTGTAAAAAATAGTGTTAGATAGCTAAAAGCTTCATATAATTGTGTAGGATGCCTTGCCACTGTTTCTCCAGCCGCTTTAAAAATTACACCAAAATCACTACCTGTTTCTTTACCGTAAATTTCTGAGTTGAAAAAATTACCAAATCTGATAAAAAATCCAGCCAAAGCAACCATTATTGCCAATCGATCTAAAATAAATAACCAAGGTTTTTGTAAATGTTTTTTGGCATAAAAATACATGGCAATCGGAATTCCTATGGCTGCTCCATGGCTAGCAAAACCAGTAAATCCAGTAAATTTCCATGCTCCATTTATTTTCTTAAATGGCAATATAATTTCTAATAAATGATTCTGATAATAATCCCAACTATAAAAGAAAACATCACCCAAACGCATACCAATTAACATTGATATAAAAACGTACATAAAAAGTGTATCTAATTTTTCTGCAGGAATTTTATCTTCCGCAAATATTTTTTTCATTAAGTGTAAACCCAATAAAAAAGCAGCAACAAACATTAAACTGTACCATCTAACTGTAAAAAAACCTAAATCTATTCCTAATGATGGATCCCAAGTGATTGCTAAAAAATTCATATTTTTTATTAAAAATTAAAAGATTAAATGATTAAATGATTCTTTTTCTGAATCTTTTAATATTTTTTAATCTTTAACTGTTATTTATTCTTTTTTTCCTCTGGTACTGGATCATACCCACTTCCTCCCCAAGGATGACAACTAAAAATTCGCTTCAAAGATAACCAACCTCCAGAAAACAAACCGTGTTTTTGCAAAGCTTCTATGGTGTAATGAGAACATGTTGGTGAATACCTACAAGTTGATGGTGTATAAGGTGATATGGCTACTTGATAAAAACGAACAATTATTACAAATGGATATGAAAGTATTTTTTTCAATGATTAAAGAATTAGGGAGTTACAAATTAGTTCTCTATACAATTTGGATAAAAAACCGAAATCACTCGAACTGACATATTTATAATTCATAATTTAAAATTGGTAATTCATCTTTAATTCATTGAAAAAGTTGTACCTTCTTTACCATCTTTTAATTGAATTCCCAATGCAATTAATTCATCTCTAATTTGGTCTGATAATGCCCAATCTTTATTTTCTCTCGCTTCATTTCTCAGCTTAATCAACAACTCTACAACACCTTTTACTTTTTCAGAATTGTCTTGCGCGCTTTCATTCATCAAGCCTAAAACATCAAAAACAAAGGCAGATAAGGTAGTTTTAAAATCATTAAAATCTTCTTCTGACAAACTTGCTTTGTTGTCTTTAATTTGATTGATCAACTTTACCCCTTCAAATAAATGTGATATTAAAATAGGCGTATTAAAATCATCATTCATGGCAGCATAACAATCAGATTTCCATTTTTGAACATCAAAAGTAGAAGCATTGCCTGCTGAAATTTTATCTAAAAGCGCTATGGCTTCCATTAATTTAGCATGCCCTTTTTCAGATGCTTCTAATGCATCACCAGAAAAATCTAAAATACTTCTGTAATTGGCTTGCATATTAAAAAAACGAACAACAGATGCCGAAAATGCTTTTGGCAATATATCATTATCACCAGACAAAATTTCATTTGGTAAAATAAAATTACCTGTTGATTTTGCCATTTTTTGACTGTTTAACAATAACATATTGGTATGCATCCAATAATTTACGGGTTGTACACCAGAACAAGTATGAGATTGTGCTATTTCGCACTCGTGATGTGGAAATTTTAAATCCATTCCTCCACCATGAATATCAAAACTTTCGCCTAAATATTTGGTACTCATCACAGAACATTCTAAATGCCAACCAGGAAAACCATCAGACCAAGGAGAAGGCCAACGCATTATATGTCTGTCATCTGCTTTTTTCCAAAGTGCAAAATCTTGTGGATTTTTCTTATCAGATTGCCCATCTAAAGCACGTGTATTATGTATTAAATCTTCAACTTTTCTGCCAGATAAAATTCCGTAATGATTGCTTTCATTAAAAGCTAAAACATCAAAATATACAGAGCCATTTACTTCATAAGCAAAACCTTTGTCTAAGATTTCTTTAATCATTTCAATCTGCTCTACAATATGACCTGTTGCTGTTGGCTCGATACTTGGTGGTAAAAAGTTGTAATTTTTTAAAACATTATGAAAATCTACAGTGTACATTTGAACCACTTCCATTGGTTCAATTTGTTCCAAGCGAGCTTTTTTAGAAATTCTATCTTCACCTTCATCAGCATCGTTTTCTAAATGCCCTGCATCTGTAATATTGCGCACATAACGTACTTTATAGCCTAAATGTAAAAGGTATCTATAAACCACGTCAAAAAACATAAAGGTTCTTACGTTTCCTAAGTGTGCATTGCTATAAACTGTTGGTCCACAGACGTACATCCCTACATAACCTTCTGTAATTGGTTTAAAATCTTCTTTAGATTTTGTTAGGGAATTGTATATTTTAAGTTGATTTTCTTTGTAGCGTTCCATTAAATAAGTGACTATTTACAGCGGATAAAGATAGGCACTTTAAGAAGAATAAAGAAATGGAATTTGTTAGAAGTTTTGTAAAATAAAAGAAAACTATTTGATTACTATAGTACTGTAATCTCCATTTACTTTTATAAGGTTTTTTGTAGATGTATTTGAACTTGATTTTGTTGTTCTTTTATTATTTAACTTAACTCTATTTACTTGATATTTAAATTTACTTGGAATATTTCCTAGCAAAATTGTAGCATCAGACTGACTTAAATTTAAAATAAACTCTCCAAAATTTGGATTAAAACTATCTATAATTAACTCTCCAAACTTATCTGAAAGCATAACATTTTCATTAATTTTAAGGATATGAACTCCTGAAGAGTTATTAGATAAATTTGAATTTGTAACTGATGCTATCTTAGCATCAGTTACATTGTTTAAAAATAAGTTACAGGCATTTAGGTCATTAATATTTACTTTAGAATAGTCTACTTTTAATTTACCTCCTATTAAATTGTTTATATCAAAAGTGCCATATTTTACATTCCCAAATGCAACTGTATTTGGTAATTTTACTTTACAATGACGTGTATTTAAATCGAAAGTTGCTCCTTTTGGAACTTTAATTTCTAACCTTTTTTTAATGTTTATTTTCTTACCATTAATAATGACATCATTAGAGTTAGAATCAAACTTGAAATCTATTTTTAATTTTTTAAGTTCTTTTTTAGCTTTTTCTAATTGTTTACGAATTTCTTCTTTGTCTATTTTTTTAATTTGTTCTTGCGCTCTTTTTAATTCAATTTTCATTTTTTCTTTAGACTCCTTTAATTCTTTGCGCATTTTTTCTTTATCTAAAGTCAATTTCTTTTTAAGCTCTTGATATTCTTTTGTTTTCTTAAAAGCTTCCCACTCTTCTTTAGAGTTAATTTCTATATCATGATCATCATCTTTCCACCGAAATTCATATTTACCATCTTTACCCATATTTTCTTCTAAATCTTCAAAAATATCATCAAATTCAAAATCCCCATCAAAGTCGAAATCAAAATTCATATCTGGTAACACAATCGTTTCCATTTTAGAAAAATCGATATCTGGCATTTTGAACTCAAAATTCATATCATCAAAAAAAACAAAATCATTCTTAAAATTAAATCCCTTATTTCCTTTAGAAGTAATTTGAACTTTTTTCTTATTTCCTAGTGCTTCAAAATTCCAATCTTTAAAATATTTTTCTGCTGCTGTTTTTTCAATACCTTCAATTTCTATAAAGGCCTCAACCTGAACTTCATTCTTGTTCCAAGTGGTCACATTTATATCTGTGTTTGATGCGTGTATAGCAACCTCAACATCTTTATTTGTTTTAAAGTTTTCTGTAAACTTTTTATCGAACTTTTGCGCAAACGCAGTGCCTAAAAAACCAATAGCAATAAAGGTTAAAATTTGTTTATATAATCTGTGTTTCATTTTGTTTTGTGTTTAAATTTTTAAGTTGTTTTAATTGTTTTTTCAAACGTTGTAACAGCTGTAAGCGTAATTGTAAATTACTAATTAATGCATCTATAGTTGCGTCATTAACCCCATTTGTATTGAGCTCTTGGGTTAATAATTTGTATTCTTTAGTGAGTTCTGCTATTTTTAATAAATAACCATCAACAATTTCCTTATTTTTATCAGATAAATCTAATTGACTAATTTCTAAATTAATACTATTTGTATAATACGTTTCTATGGTTTGAAATTCTGGTGATATATTTCCTAAGGTTATGAATGCTGAACGTGTTTCAGTTTCTTTTTTTGGATTTTCAATACTGTTTTCTGAAGGATAAAACTGAACCCCAATACTCACTAACAAAACAATAGAAGCCGCAATTGAAAACCATTTAAAAGTATTCTTTTTTGATTTTTGTGGATGCAATTCTTTTTGCAATAATGCCTCAAATTTATTGGTATGATTTGCAGATAAAGTTGCCTTGTCATTTTTATATCCTTTTAACTTTTCTCTAATATCCTGCTGCATAACTCGTGTTTTTTAATTGTTCTTTCAATAGTTTTTTTCCTCTTAGTAAATGGGTTCTAGATGTATTTTCTGTTATATTTAATATTTGTGCTATTTCTTGATGGTCATAACCCTCTAGTAAGTATAAAGACAACACCAATCTATATTTTTCTTTTAATGTTTTTATTTTATCAACAATGGCATCTACAGAAATATGTTGTTCTACACTCCAATCTTCATCATCAATTTTAGTCGTTATTTCCTCATTAATAGCCACTAATTCTAATTTCTTTTTCTTTAAATAATCTATACTTTGGTTGATTACTATACGTTTTAACCAAGCCCCAAAAGCTACCTCGTTTTTATAAGAATCTATATTTTTAAAGGCTTTTATAAATGCTTCTTGCATAACATCTTCTGCCACAACTGTATCTTTAACATATCGTAAAGCCACTACAAACATGCCTTTACAATACAAATTATACAATTGCATTTGTGCCTTTGCATTATTGTTT
>NZ_CBFHZT010000034.1:0-30198 GCF_965660385.1 Polaribacter sp. | reverse complement strand
GTGTTCTTATTGAAAGTATTTTGTTGATGTTTTCAACATTTTATGAAGAATCCATTTGAATAGATTAAAGTAATCTTAAAATTGAATTTTTCATACAACATTTGTTTTTTTTTGATAAAAAATTATGTAGGTTTGAGAAAAATAAAAATCCTTATAATGATCATAACAGCAAATAATCCTAAAAGAAAATCTTGGTTAAAAGTAAAAGAAAATTCCGATTTCCCAATTCAAAATATCCCTTTTGGCGTTTTTATCACTAGAGATGATATTATTACTATTGGAAGTAGAATTGGCGATTACGCTATTGATTTAGGTGCTTTTCATCAATTAGGGTATTTTGAAGGTATTCCTTTAACAGATGACATGTTTTTACAAGATAATTTGAATGATTTTATTGCAGATGGTCGTAAAACATGGCGTTTGGTGCGTAACAGAATTGCAGAAGTTTTTGACGTTACCAATGGTAAGTTAAGAGATAATGCCAATCATAAAGATAAAATTATCTTTAGAATGGATGAAGTAGAAATGTTGCTACCAGTTGCAGTTGGGGATTATACAGATTTTTATGCAAGTAAAGAACATGCAACTAATGTGGGTTCTTTATTTAGAGATCCTGAGAATGCATTACTACCAAACTGGCTGCATATACCCATTGGGTATCATGGAAGAAGCTCTTCTATTGTGCCCTCAGGAACCCCAATTAGAAGGCCTTATGGACAAACAAAACCTGCAGAAGGAAGTAATAAACCTGGATTTGGACCATCAAAACTCTTAGATTTTGAATTAGAAATGGCATTCATCACTACAGATGCTAATGTTATAGGCGATAGAATTTCGATAGAAGAAACTGAAGAGTATATTTTTGGATTGGTACAATTTAACGATTGGTCTGCTAGAGATATTCAAGCTTGGGAATATGTACCTTTAGGACCATTTTTAGGAAAAAGTTTTGCTTCTACAATTTCTCCTTGGATTGTTACTTTAGATGCTTTAGAACCTTTTAGAGTTGACAACCCTGAGCAAGTTTATGAACCTTTACCTTATTTAAAACAAGAAGGCAAAGGAAGTTATGATATTAAATTACAAGTAGGAATTAAACCAGAAAATGGAGAAGAAACCATTGTTGCGAATTCTAATTTTAAATATATGTATTGGACAATGGCACAACAATTGGCGCACCACACAGTAAATGGTTGTCCTGTTGAAGCTGGAGATATGATGGGTTCTGGTACGATTTCTGGACCCACTGAAGATAGTTTTGGTTCTATGCTAGAGCTAACATGGAAAGGATCTAAACCAATTACATTAAAAGACGGTACTACACGTAAGTTTATAAATGATAACGATACTGTAATTATGCGTGCACATTGTAAAAATGATAAAGTACGTATTGGTTTTGGTGAATGTGTTGGTAAGGTTTTACCTGCAAAATAAGTTACGAAAGTCTACTTAAAATTTACCCACAAAAAAACCGAGCAATTTGCTCGGTTTTTTTTGTTTTATATAAAATAGCTTAAGCAATGCTTGCAGCGATTTTTTTATAAGTACCATTTTCTAATTTTTCTCTAATTGCTGAAAATGCAGTAATGGTTTCATCAATATCTTCTTGAGTATGCGTTGCAGTTGGTATTAATCTTAAAATGATTAATCCTTTTGGTATTACAGGATAAACGACAATTGAACAGAAAATTCCATGATTTTCACGCAAATCGTTAACCATTGCCATGGCTTCTGGTATATCACCTTTTAAAAATACAGGAGTAATACAAGTTTGCGTAGTTCCTAAATCGAAACCAGCCTCTCGTAAACCAGATTGTAAAGCATTGGTGTTTTTCCATAACTTTTCTTTTAATTCTGGCATTGTACGAATCATATCCAAACGTTTTAAAGCACCTTTAACCATTGCCATTGGTAAAGATTTTGCAAACATTTGAGAACGTAAATTGTATTGTAAAAACTGAATTACATCTTTATCACCTGCTAAAAAAGCTCCAATTCCTGCCATAGACTTAGCAAAAGTTGCAAAATAAACATCAATGTCATCTTGTACACCTTGTTCAAAACCTGTACCTCTACCACCTTCACCTAAGGTTCCAAATCCGTGAGCATCATCTACCAAAAGTCTAAAATTATACTCTTTTTTAAAAGCTACAATTTCTTTTAAACGGCCTTGCTCTCCTCGCATTCCAAAAACACCCTCAGAAATCACTAAAATTCCACCTCCTGTTTTCTCTGCCATTCTTTTAGCGCGCTTGATGTTTTTCTCAAAGCTTTCCATGTCATTATGTTTGTAAACAAAACGTTTACCTGCATGCAAGCGTACACCATCTATAATACATGCGTGTGTATCAATATCGTACACAATAACATCATTTTTACTAACTAAAGCATCTATAGCAGACATGATACCTTGATAGCCAAAATTTAATAAGTATGCTTTTTCTTTATTTACAAATTCTGCACATTCGCGCTCTAATTGTTCGTGTAAAGGTGTATGACCAGACATCATTCTTGCACCCATTGGATAAGCCATTCCATGTTCTAAAGCTGCTTCTCCATCAACTTTTAAAACTTCAGGATGATTTGCTAACCCTAAATAATCGTTGATACTCCAAGTAACTACTTTTTTACCATTAAACGACATTCTGTTAGAAATTGGGCCTTCTAATTTAGGAAAAACATAATATCCTTCTGCTTTATCTGCCCATTTTCCTAATGGTCCTTTATCTGCAATTATTCTATCAAATAAATCATTCACCATAATCGTTATTTTTGATTTTGTTTAGAGTTGCAAATTAACCGCTTTTTTTGCAGTTTATCAAATTGTAAAGTAGTTTTAGTTTTTAAAGAAAGCCTTGCTGCTTCATCCAAGAATCATTATAAATTTTGTTCATATATCTAGAACCGTGATCTGGAAAAATAAGTACTACAAAACTATCTTCATTAAAATAATCTTGTTTTTCATATTGCCTTGCAGCTTGTAGAACTGCACCACAAGTATAGCCACAAAAAATACCTTCTTTTTTTACAATTTCTCTTGATGCAAAAGCCGCTTCTTTATCACTTACTTTTTCATAAATATCGATAACATCAAAATCTGTAGCAGTTGGAATTAAATTTTTACCTAATCCCTCAATTTTGTAAGGTGATACTTCATTTAAATCTAATTCGCCTGTTTCATGGTATTTTTTTAAAACAGATCCTATAGCATCTACCCCTAGAACTTTTATATTTGGATTTTGCTCTTTCAAGTATTTACCTGTTCCAGAAATGGTACCTCCAGTTCCACTAGCAACAACTATGTGGGTAACTTTACCATTGGTTTGTTTCCAAATTTCTGGGCCTGTAGTTCTGTAATGTGCTTCTGTATTTAACTCATTAAAATATTGGTTAATATAAACTGAGTTTTTAGTTTCTTTGTGAATTCTTTTAGCAACCTCATAATACGATCTGGGGTCATCTGCAGGCACATTTGCTGGGCAAACATGTACTTCTGCTCCCATTGTTTTTAATAAATCGATTTTGTCTTGAGATGATTTATCGGAAACTGCTAAAATACATCTGTAGCCTTTTACCAAGCCAATCATTGCTAAACTGTAGCCTGTATTTCCTGAAGTAGTTTCTACAATTGTTGCCCCTTTTTTTAGAATCCCTTTTTTTTCGGCATTTTCAACAATATGTAAGGCGATTCTATCTTTTTGAGACAAACCAGGGTTAAAAGCTTCTAGTTTTGCAAAGTAGTTACCTTTTAATTTCTTAGTAACTCTTTGGAGTTTTACCATTGGTGTTTCTCCTACTAAATCTAAAATAGTATTGTTAATTCCTTGGTTTCTTGTCATTCTAAGATTCTAAAAAGTAAAACATCTTTAAGTTTTAAAACGTCGAAGAAATCTTTTAGTATTGGATTGCTTCAAAAAGCTTAAAATGACGTCTATTTTTTTATTTTTAATCAGATGCAAAAGTACACAACCTATTTGAATTACAAAATTGATTTCAATGAATTAAAATGTTAGCGTAATTTATTCTCTAAAGCTAAAAGGAATGCGTAATCTTTGGCAGTTTCTTTTAAAGATTCAAATCTACCTGAAGCACCTCCATGACCTGCCTCCATATTGGTGTGCAGTAATAAAACATTTTCATCTGTTTTTAGTTCTCTTAGTTTTGCCACCCATTTTGCTGGTTCCCAATATTGTACTTGACTATCATGATAACCTGTAGTTACTAACATATTTGGATACGCTTTTGCTTCCACTTGATCATAAGGAGAGTATGATTTTATATAGTCATAATATTCCTTTTCATTAGGGTTTCCCCATTCATCATATTCACCTGTGGTTAAAGGAATACTATCATCTAACATGGTAGAAATTACATCAACAAAAGGTACAGCAGCAATAATACCATGATACAATTCTGGGTTCATATTTACAATTGCGCCCATTAACAAACCACCCGCAGAACCGCCCATGGCATATAAATGTTTTGCAGAAGTATACTTATTCTCAATTAAAAATTTTGAACAATCTATAAAATCGTAAAATGTATTTTTTTTGTGTAGCATTTTACCATCATCATACCAGTCTCTACCTAAATATTCACTACCTCTAATATGTGCCAATGCATACACAAAACCCCTATCTAACAAACTTAAACGTGTTGTAGAAAAGCTATCTGGTATGGTATATCCATAAGAACCATAAGCATATTGCAACAAAGGTGTGTTTTTATCTAATTTTGTGTCTTTATGATAAACTAACGAAATGGCTACTTTTTTTCCATCTCTGGCAGTTGCCCAAACTCTTTTACTCTTATAATTTTCTTTTTTGAATGTACCTCCTAAAACTTCTTGTTCTTTTTTTATTTCTTTCGATTTATCACTCATATTAAAATCAATCACAGAACTGGGTGTTGTGAATGAGTTGTAAGAATAACGAATACAATTGGTATCAAATTCAGGATTACCATGTACACCCGCTGAATACGTTTCTTCATCAAAAGGTAAATAGTAATCTTCGGTTTCGTCCCATCTTTTTATTCTAATTTTATTCAAACCATTGGTTCGTTCTTCCAAAACCAAATAGTCTTTAAAAATTGAAAAATCTTCTAATAGGGTATCTTCTCTATGTGGAATTACATCTACCCAATTTTCTTTAGTTGTTTTATCAACGGAAGTTTTCATCAACTTAAAATTGGTAGCATTGTCTTTATTGGTAAGCAAATAAAAATGATTTTTATAATGCGCTACATTAAACTCCAAGTTGGGTTGCCTTTCTTGAAGCATGGTAAATTTACCTGTTGGATTATTGGCATCTAAAAATTGTGCTTCTGTTGAAAGTGTGCTATAAGAACCAATTAATATGTATTTTTTAGATTTTGATTTGGTTACGTACGTACCAAAAGTTTCGTCTTGTTCGTGATATACTTCTACATCTTCTGCAGTTGATGTACCTAAAACATGTCTAAATATTTTAGAACTTCGTAAAGTGGTAGGATCTTTTTTAGTATAAAAAATGGTTTTATTATCGTTTGCCCAAACAGCACCTCCAGTGGTATTATCAATAATATCCTTATAAATTTCTCCGGTTTCTAAATTTTTGAATCGCAAAAAATACTGTCTTCTACTTACAGTATCTGTAGCAAAAACGGCTAACTTATTGTTGGGCGAAATGCTTAAACCACCTAATTTAAAATAATCGAAACCTTTAGCAAGTTCATTAACATCAAACAAAATTTCTTCATCTGCTGCTAAAGTTTCTTTTTTACGACTATAAATTGGATATTGCTTGCCAATTTCAAAACGGGTTATGTAAAAATATCCATTGCTTTTATAAGGTACAGAAGCATCATCTTCTTTAATTCTACCTTTCATTTCCTGAAACAAATGTTCTTGAAAATCTTTGATATAGTCTGTTATTTGGTTGTAATAATCATTTTCTGCTTCTAAATAATCGACTACTTTTTGGGTTTGTTCGTCTTTAACAGGGGCTAATTTTTGATCATCAGACAAACGCATCCAAAAATAATTATCGATTCTTACATCATTATGTTTTTCTAATTGGGTAGGAATTTTTTCTGCAATTGGTGGTTTTGCAGCACTACTTTTCATCATAAGAATATCATTTTATAAGCGGGTGCAAAAATAGCATATAATTTTGATTCGAAACTGATTATCAATATGGTTTTTAATCCACTTTTATTATTTTGAAATTTGTAAATTTGTGTAAAATTTAAAAAAAGAAATTATGTTTGGAGACTTATCTGGAATGATGGACAAATTAAAAAAGGCTCAAGAAGAAGTAGAAAAAACAAAAGAACGTTTAAATTCTGTATTAGTTGATGCATCTTCTGCTGATGGAAAAATAAATGTAACCTTAACCGCAAATAGACAAATTAAAAAAATTGCTATAGATGATAGTTTGTTAAGTGATGCTGAAGAATTAGAAGACTATTTAATCATCACTTTAAACAAAGCCATAGAAAAGGCGTCTAAAATTAACGAAACAGAAATGGCTGCTGCTGCTAAAAGTGGTATGCCAAACATTCCTGGAATGAACCCTTTTAAATAGTTTATAAATTGACTAAAATGAACCTAGGTAATTTGAAACAAGATGTTTAAGATTTCTGTTTAAAATGTAACGTTTTTTTTATCCTATATCACATCAATTAAATAGAATGCTTTTAGATTTAAAAGATTATATGTTGCCCTGCTTAAGTAAAACGCTTTTTGGTTTGGAGTGTTTAGGCTGTGGTTTTCAGCGTTCATTTATTTTGTTAATTCATGGTGATTTTATAGATGCCTTTAAAATGTATCCTGCAGTTTATACTCTTTTAGGCCTTTTTATCTTTATTTTAATAAATTTTAAAGTAAAGTATAAACATTCAAAAAAAATAATTGCTAGATTAGCATATCTGAATTTATTTATAATGGTCATCAATTATCTACTAAAAATTAATATTTAAAAAAAATATGAAAAAACTAAACACAACTTTAATTTACGTATTATCTTCTATTAGTCTACTTTGCTGCTGTTTAGCAGGCCTAGGTATTTTATTAGCAATTCCTTCTTTTATTATAGCCAATAAAAAATTAAAAGAAGCAGAAACATCGCCAGAAGATTATGAAGCAGATGATATAAAAGCTATGAAAACAGCCAAAACTTTTGCATTGGTTGCTCTGGGTATAAATGGTGCATATTTTCTTTACAATATTTATTTCTTTAGCACTACAGATTGGGACACTTATATGGAAGAAATTAAAACCAGAATGGAACAATATCAACAATAAAATTTCCAATATATTTAGTTTAAATATCCAAATACTTTCAATTAGAAATTATTTGGATATTTTTTTTGAGCTGATTTGCGTTACATTTAACATCAAATAAACTAAGATGGTTTTGTAAATAAATTAACTTTGTAATTATACCAAAATATCCTTTCATATTATGAATCAAAAGAAAAAAAAGCCCATTGGAAAAAGAATTTTAAAATGGAGTTTAATTACGGTACTTGTTGTACTCATTGCATTATTTTCTGCACCTTTTTTGTTTAAAAATAAAATTGAGCAGTTGATAACGCAAACAATCAATAGCAATATCAACGCAACTTTTTCTTTTTCTGAAACCAATTTGAGTTTTTTTAGTGATTTTCCGCTGGCAAGTATTTCAATTAGTGATATTGTTATTGCCAACAAAGCGCCTTTTTTAGGAGATACTTTATACCAAGCAAAAACACTAAACCTGAGTATGAAAATTACAGAGCTTTTTAAAAATGCAGATGAACCTTTGCAATTAAAAAGCATCAATACTTCAACAGGAGTTGTAAATATTATTTTTGATGAAAATGGAGCTGGGAATTATGATATCGCTAAAAAATCAACAGAAAATTCAGAAACCAAAACAACAGAAAATTCTTTTTCTTTAGACATTCAAGATTATGGTTTAGAAAACATGAACTTTAATTATATAGACAGAGGTGCTAACATGCAACTGCATTTAAACAACATAAACCATACAGGAAAAGGAAATTTTGCAGCAGATGTTTTAGATTTAGATACCAAATCTGAAGCTATTTTATCTTATGATTATGATAACGTAAACTACATACACGATGTTGCGATTACTTTAGATGCGGTTTTGGGCATCGACTTAAAAAACAGCAAATATTCATTTAAAGAAAACACAGGATTTATAAATCAATTGCCATTACAGTTTGATGGTTTTATTCAATTGGTAGAGGAAAATCAGTTGTATAATATCAATTTTAAAACACCAACTTCAGATTTTAAAAACCTACTCGCTTTGTTACCAAAGCAATATTCTGGAAATTTAAACGCAATAAAAACTCAAGGAAATTTCGATTTAAAAGGTTCTGTAAAAGGCACTTTATCAGAAAAAACCATTCCTAGTTTTGATATTACATTTTCTTCTAATAACGCTATGTTTAAATATGATGATTTACCAAAAGCGGTTGAAAACATTACTATTGACACTAAAATCATCAACAAAACAGGAAACACAAAAGACACTTATATCAATGTAAATAATTTAACATTTAAAATTGATGATGATGTATTTGCAACAAATGCAACAATTGAAAATTTAACGACCAATCCTAAAATTCAATTAACGGCAAAAGGTAAAATGAATTTGGCTAATATTGGCAAAGTATACCCTGCACCAATGCAACAAGAATTAGCCGGAATTTTAAATGCCAATGTTTCTTCTAGTTTTGATATGAATGCGATTGAAAAAGGATTATATCAAAATGTAAAAAACTCAGGAACTGTAAGTGTTACCGATTTTAAATACGATAGCAAAGAGGTTGCGAATGCTTTTTATATCAAAAAAACCGAAATTGGGTTTACTACAAAATCCATAGAATTGAAAGATTTTGATGCAAAAACAGGAAATTCTGACATTTCCATAAAAGGTGGTTTAGCTAATTTCTATGGATTTTTATTCAACAACGAAGAGTTAAAGGGAAATTTCACCTTAAATTCTAATAATTTTAAAGTTGATGATTTTTTAACCCAAGAAACAACAACTACCGAAACTACTACTGAAAATGCGCAACTTAAAATTCCTGCTTTTTTGAATTGTAAATTTGTAGCAAATGCAAAAAATGTTACTTATGACAATATTAACTTAAAAAATGTTTCAGGAACCATCTATGTAAAAGATGAAGCTGTAAACTTACAGAATTTAAAAACAGATGTATTTGGAGGTAAGATTGGGTTTGATGGAAATGTATCTACTAAAGGAAAAACAGCTAGTTTTAAAATGGATTTGAATTTAGATAAATTGAATATTTCTGAGTCTTTTACCAATTTAGAAATGCTAAAAGCTATTGCGCCTATTGCCAAAACCATTGGTGGTAAAATAAATTCTAAAATTGAGGTTTCTGGAAATTTAAATGATAATATGACTCCGAATTTAAGAACCATTTCTGGAAATTTATTTGGTAAATTATTAGATCCAAAACTAAATGCTAGCAATTCAAAAGCTTTGTCTTTGTTAGATAACAAAGTAAATTTCTTGGATATGAGCAAGCTAAATTTAGACGGAATTAATGCATATTTCGCCTTTAAAGATGGACAAGTAAATGTAAAACCAATTCCTGTTAGCTATAAAGATATTAACATGGAAATCTCTGGAAATCATACTTTTGATAATGTGATGAATTACGATATTGTTTTTGATGTTCCTGTAAAATATTTAGGTACAGAAGTAACGAGCTTACTATCAAAATTATCACCAAAAGATGCAGCCAATATCAAAAACATTCCTGTAAAAGCCAATATCAAAGGTAGTTTTACAAGTCCAAATTTTTCTACAAATCTTAAAGATGCAACTGCTAACCTAGTCAAAGATTTGATTGAAAAACAAAAGAAAAGTTTGCTAGATAAAGGAAAAAACAAATTGATTGATTTATTGGGTGTTAAAAAAGACTCCACAAAAAAAGAGGATACAAAAGATAAAATTAAAGGCGTTTTAGGAAATCTTTTTGGCAAAAAGAAAAAAGATACAGTTAAAAATTAATCCTATAAATTATCTTCTTAATAATTAAGAAACTGTAAAAACTTTTGTTAGATTAGAGAACCCGCAAAAATTGAAAACACAAATAAAAGCGCATACAAAGAGATAAAAATAATGGTCATAACACCAATAAACTTAAAATGAGATTTTAAGTTCTCAAAAGCATCAGCTAGAGTATCATCATTTTTAGTGGCTAACGCCGCTTTCATTTTTCTTGAAAATTTAAATAAATACAACACAGGAAAAAAATACAGTATAGCAACTATTAAATACACCACCATTAAGTACGTACCCATGTTAGAGACTCCTTGTTGTTGTGTAAGTAAATCAAGCATTGGTGCATAAACAGTACCCATTAATACAGCAACTACTACAAAAAGTAAAATACTTATAAAGCCTAGAATAGAAAAGAAAAAACACCAACTGCTAATCTCTTTTAAAAAACTTTTTGACTTAGAGGTAACTGTTAATTGTTCTAATTGCGTTAACGGACTTTTCATGGGGTATTCTAATTTAAATTGATCTGCTATCAAAAGTAAAAAAAAGAAACCACAAAATCACAGTTAAAATTCTGTGAATTTGTGGTTCGTATTATAAACTTACTAAGTTTTACGTATTGAACTCAGTAATAGTCTTTTTTATAATTGCAATACAATCTCTTAACTGCGCTTCATTCATCACCAAAGGTGGTGCAAAACGAATGATATTGCCATGTGTTGGTTTTGCCAATAAACCATTATCTCTTAATTGTATGCAAATATCCCAAGCCGTAGAACTTTCTTCAGAATCGTTAATTAAAATTGCGTTTAACAATCCTTTTCCTCGAACAGATTCTACCAAATCATTTTCTTTACAAAATTCGGTTAACTCTGCTCTAAATATTTCTCCTAATCTTTCTGCATTTTCTGCCAATTTTTCGTCAGCCACAACAGTTAAGGCAGCAATAGCTACAGCTGCTGCAATTGGGTTTCCGCCAAAAGTAGACCCATGATTTCCTGGACGAATAACATTCATAATATTGTCATTTGCCAAAACTGCAGAAACAGGATAGGCACCACCAGAAAGTGCTTTTCCTAAAATTAGAATATCTGGTTTTACTTCTGGTGTTCCAGAACAATTTTTATCAGCACAAGTACAATTTCCACAAGTAGCCAATAAACGTCCAGTTCTTGCAATTCCTGTTTGTACTTCATCAGCAATAAATAACACCTTATAATCTTCGCACAATTGTTTTGCAGCAGCTAAATAGCCTTCAGAAGGCACATATACACCAGCTTCACCTTGAATTGGTTCTACCAAAAAAGCAGCGACATTCGGGTTGTTTTCTAAAGCCTCTTGCAATTCTTGTAAATTATCGTATTCAATTTTTAAAAAACCTTTGGTATAAGGTCCAAAATTTTTACGTGCTACAGGATCATTAGAAAACGATATAATAGTAGTTGTTCTTCCATGAAAATTATTTTCACAAACAATAATTTCTGCTTTATTTTCTTTAATTCCTTTTACTTCATACGCCCATTTTCTGGCTATTTTTAAAGCTGTTTCAACAGCTTCAGCACCAGTATTCATTGGCAAAAGTTTATCAAACCCAAAAAGTTCAGTCGCAAATTTCTCATATTTGCCTAGCATATCATTGTAAAAAGCACGAGAAGTTAAACTCAATGTTTTTGCTTGATTTACCATTGCATCTACAATTTTAGGATGGCAATGTCCTTGATTTACAGCAGAATATGCAGACAAAAAATCATAATACTTTTTCCCTTCTGCATCCCAAACATACACACCTTCACCTTTACTTAATACCACAGGAAGTGGATGATAATTGTGTGCCCCATATTCATTTTCTAATGCTATCGCTTCTTGCGAACTTAACTTGTCTAAAACAGTCATTCTATTTATTTAAATGTTTATACTAAAAACATTCCTGTTCTACCTTTATCCTTTCAGTTGGTACCGAAAATTCAGCGTGGGAAAGAAATCATCCCTGAAGTATTGCAAAAATAGTGAAAATTTTAGGTTCATCCTAAAACCGAGCTTGCCAAAATTTAGGGCGTTCCTTTATCCTGAAAGCATTCAGGATTAAAGTCGGGCTTTACGTTATATCCCTGAAACAAGTTCAGGGGATGCCACTTCAATCCCTTACGCAAAATGCCTGTTTAAAAATAATAATTCCATAGAAATACAAATTGCTCTTTAAGTAGCGCAGACCTCACAGGTTTTAAAAACCTTTGAGGACTTAATCAATAACTTTTCTTAATTTCGCAAACCAATAAACAAGACAAAATGCCACGTAGAGAACACAATAAATTTGTAAAAAGAAATCAAGTTTTAGAGTTAAAAATTGAAGATTACGCTTTTGGCGGAAAAGGAATTGCAAGAATCCATTCAGATGAAGGCAGTTTTGTAGTTTTTGTTCCCAATACTTTACCAGGTCAATTGGTAAAAGCACAAATAAAAAAGACTAGCAAAAAATATGCTGAAGCCAAATTAATTGATGTTTTACAAGCATCACCTGATGAAGTTGAAGTTCCTTTTCAAGATATTCCTGGTGCGCCTTATATTCAATTGCCTATTGAGTTGCAACATCAATATAAAAAAGAAAGCACCTTATCTCTTTTTAAAAGAATTGGTAAAGTTGAGAATATCGATGATTTATTTGATGAATTTATTTCGTCACCAAACGTATTCCATTATCGTAATAAAATGGAATATGGGTTTTCTGCCATTGGTTATGATAGAGTTAATAAAACTGACAAAGACGAATTTACGCTTGGTTTTAAAAGACGTGGAGTTTGGTGGATGGGAGATAATCTAGAGAAGGATTCTGGTTTGTTTGACAAAGAATTTGAAGATAATTTAAAGAACATCAGAAAATATTGTTTTGATACGGGTTTACAACCTTGGCATGGTCCTAGAAAAGAAGGTTTTTTTAGATATTTTGTAGTTCGGAAATCATACAAAACCAACGAATTATTATTCAATTTGGTAACTACTTCTTATGATTTGCCTAAGTTCAACCTACAAAAATTTGCAGAATTTCTTGTATCACTTTTTGGTGATAGAGTTGCAGGTTTATTGCACACCATTAACGATGAAATTGGAGATAGAACTATTGCTACTTCAGGAAGTATCAATTTAATATACGGAAAAGACAAAATTGTAGAAGAATTATTAGGCTTAAATTTTGAAATTAGTATGAAAAGCTTTTTTCAAACCAATCCTAAATCCGCAGAAAAATTATACTCAAAAGTAGTTGATTATGTTTTGGAAGATAAAACAAAAGTAGACAATACTGTAGTTATGGATTTATTTTGTGGCACAGGAACCATTGGGCAAATTGTAGCATCCAAAAGTAAAAATGCAAAAATTGTTGGTGTAGATATTGTAGCTTCTGCCATAGAAGACGCGAAAAAAAATGCGAAAAGAAATAAAATAGAAGGACTAAAATTTTATGCTGCAGATGTGGGTAAATTTTTAACTCATCATCCAGAATATCAAAATAAAATAAAAACCATTATTTTAGATCCTGCTAGAGCAGGCATTGTTCCTAAAACCTTACAGAAAATCATCAACCTAAATGCAGACAGAATGGTGTATGTTTCTTGTAACCCTGCTACACAAGCTAGAGATACAGAATTATTAGCGCAAGCTGGTTATCAGATAAAAAAAATGAGTTTGGTAGATCAGTTTCCTCATACCTCACATATAGAAACAGTTGTTTTGTTTGAGAAATGTTAAATCAGTTAATTATTTGTGAAGTTTTAAGCTTATTTCTTAAAATGAAACTATTTTAGCAACAAATAAAACCTCCAAAAATGAAAAAACTTACAAACACAGAAATTGACGCAAAATTAGAAAACCTAACAGATTGGGATTTTTATGATGACGCTTTACATACCGATTTTGAATTCGATAATTTTAAAGATTGTATGTCTGCCATGAACAGAATTGCTTTTGAGTGTGAGGCACTAAACCATCATCCAGAATGGACAAATGTGTACAATACTTTAGATATTTCCTTAACTACACACGATGCTGGTGGCGTAACAGAATTAGATTTTAAATTAGCCAAGGCTATCAATCAAATAGTAGAAGTTGAAGAATAACTTTATGAAAAAAACAATTGGTTTTCTTGTATTGTGTGCAGTAATCATTACTGCATGTGAAAAAGACGACTTTTGTACGCAAAACCCAGTAACACCTAAACTGATTCTTCGTTTTTATGATGATGTTGATAGAACATTACCTAAATCTGCAGAATCACTTTATGTTTGGGCAGAAAATAAAGATAGTATTTTTGTAAATATTGCCACAGATTCTTTAGTATTACCCTTAAATGGTAATACAAGACAAACCATTTACAATTTTTCAAAAGATGGTGTGATAGAAAAGTTTACTATTAATTACAATATAGAAAATGAATATGTTTCGCGTTCTTGCGGTTTCAAAATAAATTTTTTTGATGTATCATTTTCACCTTCAAACAACTGGATTACAGATTTGAATAGCATAGAAACAACATTAGAAAATCAAGATGCAGCACATGTTCAAGTATTTCATTAACTTTTTTTTATTTTTTATTGTTGTTGATGCATTTTCGCAAGTTCAGCCTAAAGACAGTGTATCAACTGTTCAAGATTCTATAGTTTATACAACACCTTATGGAATTCGGTTTGGGGTTGATATCAGTAAACCCATTTTAGCTGCTGTACATAGTAATTACAATAATGGTTTTGAAGTAGTCGCAGATTATAGAATTAAAAAACGGCTTTATTTAGCTGCTGAGCTAGGGTACGAAGACGTAACTACAAAAGAAGATTTTACAAATTCAACAGCTAGTGGAACTTATGTTAGGTTAGGTATAAACTATAATTTATATGAAAACTGGTTAGACATGAATAATGAAGTATTTTTTGGTTTTAGATATGGCTTAAGTATTTTTGATCAAACCTTAAATAGCTTTACACCCAATGTTGTAAACGGAGAAGACAAAGGCGAACCTTACTTTACAAGTAATACTACTTTTCCAAACACAACAACAAGTTTAAATGCGCATTGGTCTGAATTTATGCTAGGCTTTAAAGTAGAAACATTTACAAATGTTTTTATTAGTGCAAGCCTTTCTTATAAGATAGCAATAAGAGTAAAAGAACCCGAAAATTTCAAGACTTTGTACGCTCCAGGTTTTAATAGAATCTTTGATAGTAGCACTGGTTTTGGGTTTAATTACACAATATCTTACCTAATTCCGTTCTCAAAAAAATAAATTTAATAAGAATTTAGTACTTTTCAGGTCTAAATAAAATAAATATTAGAAAATTAGGTTGCTATTTTTACGAATTTCTAAAACCTTTTTTTTGTAACTTTAAACGCTCGTTTAGATAACAATAAACTAAAAATGAACAAAATACCTAGTGTAAATCTGGCTGATTTTTTGTCAGATGACGTCAACAAAAAACAACAATTCATTAATGATATTGGTCACGCTTATGAAAACATAGGGTTTGTAGCCTTAAAAGGTCATTTTTTAGACGATACTTTAGTTGATAATTTATATAAAGAAATAAAGAATTTTTTCGATTTACCTACTGATGTAAAAGAAAAATATGAAATTCCTGGTATAGGTGGTCAAAGAGGTTATGTTTCGTTTGGCAAAGAATCTGCAAAAGGAAAAAAAGAAGGAGATTTAAAAGAGTTTTGGCACTTTGGCCAATATGTAGATGAAGATTCTAAATATGCTAACGAATACCCTAAAAACGTAATTGTTGAAGAACTTCCTAAATTTAATGAAGTAGGTAAAGAAACCTATAAAATGTTAGAAAAAACGGCAAAATATGTTTTGCGTTCTTTGGCTTTACATCTAGGCTTAGAAGAAACTTATTTTGACAATTATATTAAAAACGGGAATAGTATTTTAAGACCAATTCACTATCCACCAATAAAAACAGAACCTAAAGGAGCAGAAAGAGCAGCTGCTCATGGAGATATTAATTTAATTACCCTATTAATGGGTGCTCAAGGAAAAGGGTTGCAAGTTCAAAATCATGAAGGAGAATGGATTGATGCCATGGCTGAACCTGATGAATTAATGATTAATGTTGGTGATATGTTATCGAGACATAGTAATAACAAACTCAAATCAACAATACATAGAGTTACGAATCCTCCAAAAGAAATGTGGGGTACTTCTCGTTATTCCATACCGTTTTTTATGCATCCTGTTTCTGATATGAAATTAGACGTACTAGAAAACTGCATTGACGAAAATAACCCTAAACAATTTGAAGATATTACAGCTGGACAGTTTTTAGAAGAACGTTTAAAAGAATTAGGATTAAAAAAATAGTTGGCAGTTTTTCAGTCTTCAGTTGGCAGTAATAAGCTGACTGAATACTGAAAACTGCTGACTGCAAACTGAAAGAATGGATTTAAAAGATCAGCTAAAAAACTTATTTCCAGAGCATAAGGAAACTCCAGAACCTGTAAAAGAGAAATCTAATATTTGGTTACAAGATGCTCCTATACTTTGTAAATACGAAAAAAGAAAAGGTAAACCAATAACCATATTAGAAGGATATACAGGAGCAACATCAGATTTTAAAATTTTAGCCAAAGAAATTAAAACCAAACTTTCTGTTGGTGGTAGTTTTAAAGATGATAAAATCATTATTCAAGGTGATTTTAGAGATACAATAATGAAGATGCTAAAAGACAAAGGATTTCAAGTAAAACGTGTTGGAGGTTAACACTTTAAACACAGTAATCAACTAAACGATAACAATTAAAACGAATTGTAGAATTAAATTATGGGGGCATCAATTTTACACATTACCAATGGAGATAGTACAACCAATTATTTAAAAAAATTAAAGTTTTCTGGAGAATTTATTACTTGGAGAGAAATGCTTTGCGAAGGTAAAACTACCACTGATGTTGGAAGTGAAGCTTTTTGGAAAAATAGGTTTGATTTTTTTAAATCGTCTTATAAAGTAAGTAAACAAAAATTTATTGATTATACTTTAAAGGAATACAGAAGTTTATGTAACAAAAAGAACCAAAAAGAAATTGTATTATGGTTTGAGTACGATTTGTTCTGTCAAATAAACATGATAGCTGTAATAAGTTGGTTAAAACGTTACAGAAAAGGTTACCATATTTCTTTAGTATGCAGTGGTAAAGTTGGTAATTCTAAATTAATGTATGCATTACCAGAATTAAATGAAAATCAAATTCACAGTCATTTTAAAAATAGAATAGAACTTTCTCAAGATGATATTGAATATGCAGATTATATTTGGCAATTGTATTGTTCAGATTCTCCACTTCAATTAGAAAGAGTTTATAAAACTAAAACCAATTCAACCTTCACCTATTTAGCTTCTGCTGTTGAAGCACATTTAAAAAGATATCCATCTATTGAAAATGGTTTAAATAGTGTTGAAAATTCAATATTGAGAACTGCAGTTCAAGAAAAACCCAAAACTAAAAATCAATTTATTGGTCAATTATTAAAAGATGAAGACGTTTATGGTTATGGTGATTTGCAATATGAAAATAAATTAAACGAATTAGGAAAATTATTCCATTCTTTTAACCCAGTTAAATTATCTAAAATAGGCAAAAATGTTTTAGAAAATCAACTTAATTTTTATGGCCAAATAAGAAATGATATTTCTTATCTTGGAGGTTCAAAAAAATACAGCTTTTTATATCACAATAAATCGGAAAAGCTGTTTCAAATAACCTCATAAATGCCTATAAAACAATCTGAACTTATTTTAAATCCTGATGGTAGTATTTATCATCTAAATTTAAAACCAGAACATATTGCAACCACGATAATTTTGGTTGGAGATCAAGATAGGGTTGATAAAGTAACCCAACATTTCGACTCGATTGAATTTACTACCCAAAAAAGAGAATTCAAAACTACCACTGGTACTTTTAAAGGAAATCGAATTTCTGTTATTTCTACCGGAATTGGGCCAGACAATATAGATATTGTACTTAATGAATTGGATGCTTTATTAAATATTGATTTACAAACCAGAATTGTAAAAAAAGAACTTACACCATTAACCATTGTTAGAATTGGGACCTCTGGATCTTTGCAAAGTGATATTCCTGTAAATTCCTTTTTATTAAGTTCACATGGCATTGATTTGAGTGGTATGCTGCAATTTTATAAAGTTGATGGTATTGGTTTTCCAGAAATTGAGGATGCTTTTATAAAACACACCAATTGGAGTAGTAAAAAGGCATATCCTTTACTAATTTCTAATGATTCTTTTTTAGCAAATAAATTGGCATCACCAAAGATATATCAAGGAATAACTGCTACAGCAGGCGGTTTTTATGGTCCACAAGGTCGTATTTTAAGATTAGCCATCCAAGATGAAACTTTGAACCAGAAAATAGACAGCTTTAACTTTCAAGGCAATAGAATTACCAATTTAGAAATGGAAACTTCTGCAATTTATGCCATGTCTAAACTGTTAGGCCATAAAGCAGTTTCTATGAATGCTATAATAGCCAATAGAGCAAATGGCACATTTAGCGAAAATCCTAAAAAAGTAGTAGCAGATTTAATTGCATATACACTTCAGAAATTAGTTGAATAAATGACAAATCTAAAAATTGGTGGTGTACCTGAACATTTTAATTATCCATGGTATATTACACTAAAAAATAAAGAATACGCAAAACACAATATCAATTTACGCTGGCAAGATTATCCTGGTGGTACAGGACAAATGTGTAAAGCCTTAAGGAATGGTTCTGTAGATATTGCTATTGTTTTAACAGAAGGTATTATTAAAGATATTGCAGCTGGTAATCCCTCAAAAATTGTACAAACTTTTGTAAAAACACCTTTAATTTGGGGCATTCATGTTGGTGCAAAATCAAGGTTCAAAAAAATTGAAGATCTCGAAAACGCAACAATTGCAATTAGTAGGTTTGGCTCTGGATCTCATTTAATGGCAATTGTAAACGCCTATAATCAAGGTTGGGATATCTCTAAATTAAAATTTAAAGTGATTAAAAATCTGCAGGGAGGAATTGATGCACTTACTAATGGTGAAGCTGACTATTTTATGTGGGAACACTTTACTACAAAACCATTAGTAGATGATGGAACATTTAGAAGAATTGACGACTGCACCACTCCTTGGCCCTGTTTTGTAATTGCTGTAAGAAATGAAGTTTTAGAAAATAATTTTGATGAGGTAAAAAAGGTATTAAATATCATAAATAATGAAACTAAAAACTTCAAAAAAATTAAAAATATTGATAAAATTCTTTCAAAACGATACGAACAACAACTTGAAGATATTCAAGAGTGGTTAAAAATCACAGAATGGAATGATGGAAATCCAATTACAAAAAATTTAATAACACGTATTCAAAATAAAATGATACGTTTTAACGTTATTGAAAAGAAGATAAATTCGGGAGAATTCATAAAAAATATGTACATTTAAATCTTAAAAGAAATCAATGAAAAAACTAGTATTTATTGCAATTTGCATTTTAGGAATTATGTGTTTTTCGTCTTGTAGAAGCACTTCACAATCTTGTGGTTTAGCAGACAACCACACAACCATCCACCAAACTGACGTTTTTTAACATTACGTTTCTTATTTTTAAATGCAATGAATCCACTTTTAAATGGATTTTAGGTAATTTATAGTGCATTTCAAATCAAGCTTTTATACATTCTCAATGGGTTTTTAGCAAAATTGATTTTAATTGTTGTTTAGAATGGCTTTGTTAATTCTTTTTACCAAACCTGGTCCTTCGTAAATAAAACCTGTGTAAATTTGCACCAAATCTGCACCTGCCTCTAGTTTTTCTAAAGCATCTTGTTCTGAATGAATACCTCCTACTCCAATAATTGGAAATGATTTATTTGATTTTTCTGATAAATATTGAATTACTTTTGTACTCTGATTTTTTATAGGTTGCCCACTTACACCTCCATTACCAATTTCTTGCAATCGCTGTGGACTTGCTTTTAATTGATCTCTTGTAGTAGAAGTGTTTGAGGCTATTACACCATCAATCTTCGTTTCTGCAACCAAATCAATAATTTCATCTAACTGAATCGTATTTAAATCGGGTGCAATTTTTAAAAGAATTGGTTTTTGTGTTTCTTTTTGATGATTCAATTTTTGACATTCGCTAATTAATTCAACCAAATATTCTTTATCGTTTAATTTTGCATGACTCCCAACATTTGGACAACTTACATTTAGTACAAAATAATCTACGTAAGGGTGTAAACCATTAAAACACTCCAAATAATCCTCTGTATAATTTTCAGGATTAGTTAGTGTATTTTTACCAATATTTCCACCAATAAGTACCTTACCTTTATTTTCTTTTAATTTTACTATAGCAGCTTCTAAACCGTCATTATTAAACCCCATTCTATTAATAATTCCTTGATCGTCTTTTAAACGAAATAACCTTTTTTTAGGATTCCCAGCTTGACCTTTTGGTGTAACTGTACCAATTTCTATAAAACCAAAACCAAAGTTTGCAAGTTCGTTGTAAAGCACTGCATTTTTATCAAAACCAGCAGCCAAACCTACAGGGTTCTTAAAGGTTAAACCGAATAAAGTGCGTTCTAGTTTTTTATCATTTACTTGATAAATTCCTCTAAAAATGCTAGGTATAAAAGGAATTTTACATAAAATTCGAATTAAAGAAAACGTAAAATAATGTATCTTTTCTGGATCGAAAAGAAAAAATATAGGTCTTATAATTGATTTATACATGATCTAAAAATATAAAAAAAGCTCCAAAATTGGAGCTTCTAAATTATCTTAAAACAGCCTCTAAGTTTTTCTCAAAACTTTGCTGTAATTTTTGCATTATTTTATCTATTTGTTTGTCTTCTAAAGTTTTAGTTTCATCTTGTAAAACAAAACTAACTGCGTACGATTTTTTACCTTCTGGTAAATTATTACCTTCATAAACATCAAACAAATCTACTTCTTTTAAAAGTTTTCTTTCTGATTGAAATGCCAAGTTATACACTTCTTTAAATTGCGCTGATGAAGGTAACAATAAGGCTAAATCTCTTTTAACTGATGGAAATTTAGGCAAATTAGCAACTTTAATATTCTTTTTACCTGAGAATTTTAAAACAGTGTCCCAGCTAAAATCTGCAAATAAAACTTCTTGCTTAATTCCGAATTCTTTTAAAACCGAACGTTTAACCACACCAAATTCTACCAACTTAATTTTCCCTAAACTTAATGCAATTCCTTCAGAAAAAACATCATTCTTAACAGGCGTAGCTTTTACCTTTTGTATGCCCAGTCTTTCTAAAACCGTAATAATTATTCCTTTTAGGTAGAAAAAATCAGAAGGATTTGAATTTGAATTCCAACTATCTTTGGTTCTATTCCCTGTTACAAAAAGCGTTAAATGCTTATCTTCTTGGTATTTATCATTGTATTTATGATAAGTTTTACCAAATTCATAAAATTTTAATGCCGTATTTTTTCTGTTGATATTGTATGCAACAGATTCTAAGCCACTAAACAACATCGATTGACGCATCACAGCCAAATCGTTACTTAACGGATTTAACATTTCCACATTTGCATCGCTATTAACATGCTCTGAAAGCGAAATATATTCTGGTTTTGTCAATGAATTTGCCATAGTTTCATTAAAACCCAAGGCACTTAATTGATTGGCAACAATATTTTCTATTTTTGTTTCTTTATTATCATTAAAAGTAATGGAAGCATTTAATTTATTCGAAAATTCAATATTATTGTAACCATAGACTCTTAAAATTTCTTCAATAATATCTGCTTCTCTTTGAACATCAGTTCTGTAAGAAGGTATGGTTAACCCTAAACCACCAGCAGTTTCACTATTTATTTTAATTTCTAATGAAGCCAAAATATTTTTAATCGTTTCTTTCGGAATTTCTTGACCAATTAATCGATAGGCATTTTCATAGGAAAGAAATACTTGAAAATCCTCCATTTTAATAGGATAAAAATCAGAAATATCTGAAGCCAATTTTCCACCAGCATATTGTTCAATCAATAAAGCTGCTCTTTTTAACGCATATTTGGTGCAATTGATATCAATACCTCTTTCAAAACGAAAAGATGCATCTGTATTTAAACCATGTCTTTTAGCTGTTTTTCTAACAGAAACTGGGTTAAAATAAGCACTTTCTAAAAAGATAGATGATGTGTTTTCTGTAACTCCAGATTTTAATCCGCCAAAAACGCCTCCTATACAAAGCGGATTTTCATCAGCATCGCAAATCATAATATCATCTGAAGACAAAGATCTTTCTACTTCATCTAAAGTGGTAAATTTTGTACCTTCTTCTAAAGTTTTTACGATTATCTTATTGCCTTTTATTTTTTGAGCATCAAAAGCATGTAATGGCTGCCCCAATTCATGCAAAACATAATTTGTAATATCTACAATATTATTTTTAGGTGTAAGACCAATTGCTTTTAATCGATTTTTAATCCATTCTGGAGATTCTTTAACTTCGATATCAGTAATAGTTATACCACAATAACGAGGTACTAAATCTTTATCTTCAATTTCAACATCAAAACGTAAGGTTCTCTCATCTACATGAAAATCACTTACAGAAGGTGAAATCAACTCTAGTTTTAAGTCTTTTTGAATTAAACCTGCTCTTAGATCTCTAGCTACTCCATAATGACTCATAGCATCAGATCTGTTTGGTGTTAAACCAATTTCGAAAACAAAATCTGTTTCTATTTTAAAAACTTCAGCTGCAGGAATACCTGGTTGAATGTTTTCGTCTAAAACTAAAATCCCATCATGACTAGTGCCAAGGCCAAGTTCATCTTCAGCGCAAATCATGCCAAGACTTTCTTCTCCTCTAATTTTTCCTTTCTTAATTTTAAAGCCTTCGCCTTTATCATCATATAAGGTTGTACCAACAGTAGCTACTAACACTTTTTGACCTGCTGCAACATTAGGTGCACCACAAACTATTTGTACAGGTTTTTCATCACCCAAATCTACAGTGGTAACCTTTAACCTGTCTGCGTTTGAGTGTTGTACACAAGTTAAAACTTTACCTGTAACTACACCTTTTAAACTTCCTTTTATTGATTCTTTGGTTTCAATTCCTTCAACTTCTAAACCTAAATCTGTTAATAATTCACCAGTTTTAGTAACTTCCCAATCTACCTGTAAAAATTGTTTTAACCAATTGTATGATATTTTCATATTTTTTTCTAATCAATTTAGTGGGGCAAATTTAACCAATTTTAAATATTTTGTTACACTTATTCTTAGAAATTAATTCTAAATTAAGTTCTTAAATTATTGTAAATTCGATGTTGATTAAAAGATACTATCATGAGGATTTATATACTGGTAATCAGTATTTTAATGTTTTTTTCTTGCCAAACTGCAACTAAAAATACGCTAGAAAAAGGAATTTAGAGGGCAGTTTTAGAAGTACAAGACCAACAAAAGTTACCTTGTATTTTTGAAGTAAAAAATGATTCTTTGATCACAATTTTTAATGCTGATGAACAAATTATAGTTGACGAAATAACGTATAAAAATGATTCTGTTACCATTAAACTGCCTGCTTTTGAAGGTTATCTTGTTGCAAAAATTAACAAAAGTGGCTTGCTAGGTAGTTTTATTAAACCTAGTTTAGATAGAGTTGTACCTTTTAAAGCTACAAAAAATAGTGTTCGTTTTTTGTCTAATGAAAATGCAAATGTGAATATAACAGGAAATTGGGAAACCGTTTTTAGTGCAAATTCGGAGACTGATAGCTATATAGCAAAAGGTATTTTTAATCAAAAAGAAAATAAAGTAACAGGCACCTTTAGAACCACTACAGGAGATTATAGATATCTAGAAGGGATTATGGATGGAGACTCTTTAAAAATATCTACTTTTGATGGTGCCCATGCTTTTTTATTTACTGCAAAAGCTACGGATTCTACCTTAAACGGATTCTTCTATTCTGATAATCACTGGAAAGAGCCCTTTACTGCAAAACTAAATAACGACTACAAATTGCCAAAAGAAGACGATTTAACCTTTATTAAAGAAGGATATGAATATTTTGATTTCTCTTTTCCTGATACTAGAGGAAGGGTGATTTCTTTAAGTGATACTGAGTTTAAAGACAAGGTGATTATCATTCAAATTATGGGAACTTGGTGCCCAAATTGTTTGGACGAAAGTAAATATTTGGTAAATTATTTAAAAGAAAATCCGAATAATAACTTACAAATTATTGCTTTAGCATTTGAGGTTGCAAAAACGAGATCTACTGCTTATCAAAGAATTAATCGTTTTAAAGAAAGAGTTGGTATTGAATACCCCATTTTATTAGCTCAGTTTGGTAATGAGGCAAATAAAAATTTAGCGGCTAAAAAATTGCCAATGTTAAATCGTGTAATTTCTTATCCCACCACAATTTTTTTAGATAAAAACAAAAAAGTACGTAAAATTCATACTGGTTTTAATGGACCAGCAACAGGAGAAAAATATACTGAATTTACAGATGATTTTGAACATTTTGTGGATTCGTTACTAAATGAAGACTAATTTGGTTAATAAAATTTACTCTAAAAGTTGATTTTACAAAATTCATTACTATTAGAATATCTGAAA
This sequence comes from Polaribacter sp., assembly GCF_965660385.1. Taxonomy (GTDB): domain Bacteria; phylum Bacteroidota; class Bacteroidia; order Flavobacteriales; family Flavobacteriaceae; genus Polaribacter. The sequence goes on along the minus strand of NZ_CBFHZT010000034.1, from coordinate 5,497 downwards.
TAAAATAAATGAATCCGTTTTAATTCTTTTCAACGATAATAAATACCTTTGCTTTAAATTAAAACCAATGTTGAGAAAAATTCCTAATTACATCAAGTATATTTTCAGTAATTTTTTGTTGTTGCTCGTATTCAGCGTTATTTTTAGAATTATTTTTTATTATTTTTTTGCAGAATTAGAAACTGCAAGTATTTTTCAAAAACAAACTGCATTTTTGTTGGGCATACGCTTTGACATTAAACTTGCTTCAATTGCTATATTTCCTTTGGCTATTTTAATTTTAATTGTAAACAACCGCTTTTTTAAGTGTGCATTTTACAAAAAACTAGCCAACATTTATCTTGTACTCGTTTATACAATTCTTGCACTCTTTTATCTAACCGATTTTGGCTATTATGATTATTTGTCTGTTAGATTAGATGCAGCCTCTTTACGTTTTCTTGAAGATTTACAAATTTCATCACAAGTATTGTTAGAAAGTTACCCTGTTTTTAAAGGGCTTTTGGGACTATTGATTTTGGGTTTGTTAATCTATAAAACCTCTAAATACCTATATCAAAAATACAACAACAATCAAATTAACCTGAATAAAAAAATAAAAACTGTTTATTTTATAGCTACATTTTTAGTGTTAGCTTTTAGTATTTATAACAGTTTTACTCATTATCCATTACGTTGGAGTGAAGCTTTTTTCTCTAAAAACAGTAAGGTGAATCAGTTTGCCTTGAACCCTGTGTTGTATTTTTTTGATAGCTTTAAATTTAGAAGCGAAGGTGTAAATATGGAGGAATTTAAAAAATATTATCCTGTTATTGCCAAAGATTTAAATTTAAAAAAAGATAGTGTTTCCTTTACACGTAAAGTTATTTTTAAAGATACTTTACCAACGAAACCCAATGTTGTTTTTGTAATGTTAGAATCTGTGGGTGTAAAACCATTAAGTTACTACGGAAACCCCATTAATTCATCGCCAAAAATTGATTCTTTAATTCCGAAAAGTTTAAGTTTTAACAAATTTTATGTGCATAGATCTGGCACAGCCGCTAGCGTGTTTGCAAGTGTTACTGGTTTACCAGATATTAATGATGTAAAAACTGCTTCTAGAAACCCTTTAATTATAGACCAACGTATTTTATTTGATCAATTTAAAGGATATGAAAAATTGTATTTTTTAGGAGGAAGTGCAAATTGGGCTAATATTAGAGGCGTTTTTCAAGCAAATATAAAAGGGCTTAAAATTTTTGAAGAAGGTAGTTACAGCACAGAAAACAGAGCAGATGTTTGGGGAATTGATGACTACGATTTATTTAAAGAATCTGATAAGGAACTTAGAAAATTACACCAACAAAAAAAACCTTTTGTTGCCTATATACAAACAGCTTCTAATCATATTCCTTTTACAGTTCCTGATCAAAAAGAAAGTTTTACTCCACTTACAGATGATGAAATTTCTAGTAATTTATTGAAAAAATCTGGATTTAAATCTGTTGCTCAATTAAATGCGTTACGTTATTTAGATTTTAATATTGGTCGTTTTTTAGAAAGAGCTAAAACTTCTGGCTATTATGATGATACTGTTTTTGTGTTTTTTGGAGATCATAATACTATGATGAACAGAAATAAACAATACACTAACGAGCATGATTTAAATATCAACTTGCAACATGCTTTGCTTTTTATTCACGCACCAAAATTTGTAGAGCCAAAGGTATATACTAAAAATGCGAAATTAGTAGATCTTTTTCCTACAGTAATGAGTATTTTAAAAATAAACCATACAAATTATACTTTAGGTAGAAATCTTTTAGATACCGTTTCTTATAAAAACCCTTCTTCTTTTGTGTATTTAAGAATGAAAGGAGAACCAACAGTTGGAATTCTTCAAGATAGCTTGTATTACTATAAAACAAACATTTCTAAAACTAAAGGTTTGTTCAATTTAAAAAGTGAAAAGATGGTAAATCTAAAAGAAAAATATCCGTATAAAACTTTTCAGATGGATAGTCTTTTAAATGCTTACTATCATGCTACAAAGTATTTGTATTTTAACAATAAAAAATCAGGCAAATAATTTTTGGTCTAATTTTTTAAAGAAAAAATAATAAATATTTGCTAGCACTACTCCTGTTAAAATTCCTAATAAAATATCAATAGGAAAATGAACCCCTAAATACAATCTACTATAGGCAAATAGTAAAGGAAAAAGTAAGATTAAGTAAATACGTTTGTACTTTTTTCTTAACAATAAAACCACAAATACTGAAAAAAAAGTAGATGTTGTTGCATGACCTGAGATAAAACTATAACTCTGTGGCCTAATTAAAGTTCTCAGAGAATCTTTAATTTGCGGATCGTTATTTGGGCGCAATCGTGCAGTGTAATCTTTAATTAAGTTAACAAATTGGTCTGAAAAAGCAACAAGTAAAATCATGGCCAAAATCATAAAACCACCTCTTTTCCAACCAAAAGATTTTATAATTAAATAAAAGATTAAAACAAACAACGGGGCCCAATGCAATTGATTGGTAATTGCCAACCAAAATGGGTCCCATTGTTCGCTTCCTAAATTATTTAAGAAAACTAATAGTTCTTTGTCTTTTTGTATGATAGAATCGAACAAATTATTTTCCTATTTCTAAAATTTCTACTTCAAAAACTAAATCAGACTTTGCAGGAAAAGGTCCGTATTTATCTGGTCCAAAACCAATATGATAAGGAATAAATAATCTTGCTTTTTCGCCAACTCTCATGTCTTTAACTCCTTCTTTAAAACCGGTAATCATTGGTCTTTGTTCATCATCTAATTGAAACACAAAAGGTTGTCCTGTTTCTTCAGTAGATTGAATTTTTTTACCATCTGCAATATATAAAGTAAAATGCGCTTTTATAGGTTTATTGCTTACTACTTTTTTACCAGAAGGGTTGCTTTTTAACATTAAAATACTTAAGCCTTTGTCTGTTTTTAAAGCTTTTTCTTCATCCATTTTCGCTAAAAACTCAGCTTTATCCATTAAATATTTTTCATATCTTAAGGCTTCTGCTTTAGCTTCCTCTTTTTTTCTATCTTCTTTGCTAGCAGCATATTTTATCAACTCATCGTTAAAAACTTCGTCTGCTTTAAATGATTTTGCGGCATTACCTAATCTTATAATTTTAATCGTTTTTATGGTATCAAACTGCGCAATACTATTTACAACTGCCATTCTTGTAGAATCAATTGCTTTGGCAAGAGCTACAGAATCTTTGATATTCATTTTTAAACTTTCTAATTGTTTAGAGTTTAGTACCGTTTTTCCAAAAACGGTATGTTTACCATCTAAATTGGGTATTGGTCTGTACGTAATAAAAAACTGACTTCCATTTGATTCTGGTCCTCCATTTGCCATTGATAAAATACCTGCATCATCATGTTTGTACAATAAGTTACCGTTTTTATCTCTGGTAAATTCATCGCCAAATCTATAACCAGGCGTTCCTCTACCTGTTTCTGTAGGATCACCTGCTTGAATTACAAAATTATTCACAACCCTATGAAAACGAATTCCATCATAAAATTTATTGGTTCTAATAGAGTCTGGTACTTTGGTATTGGTACCGTCTGCTAAAGACACAAAATTTGCGACAGTCATTGGTGCTGCATCAGCGTATAATTCCACTAAAATATCACCTTTATTGGTTTGTATTTCTGCATACAAACCATCGCTCAAATCTTTATATTTAGCAGATGTGCAACCTACAAGAATTAAAGAAAAAATAAAAATGTATAACGCTTTCTTCATTTATGATTTGGTAATATCTAAAATTTCTATTTCGAAAATTAAAGCAGAAAAAGGCAGAATTAATTGACCTCTTTGTTGTGCTCCATAAGCCAATTCTTGAGGAATAAATACTTTGTATTTAGATCCTTTTTTCATTAAAGCCAATGCCTCATTAAAACCTGGTACAAAAATATTTGCTGCAGATTCGTAAGGTTGATTTCTATCTACTGTACTATCAAAAACTTTACCATCGATAGTAGTTCCATGATAATGTATTTTTACTTTATCGGTTGGTTGTACATTTTCTCCTTTACCTTCCTTTAAAACAATATATTGCAACCCACTTTCTGTACTTTGTACATTTTCTTTTACTTTATTTAAGGCTAAGAATTCTTCACCAGCTTTTTTAACGTGCCCGTATTTTTCTTCTGCTTCTTTAGCTGCTTTTTCTTGAGCTTCTTTCATTTTTTCTGCTTGTTGCTTTTGAAAAAATGCTCTTAGGAAATTATTTAACTCTTTTTGCTCTATTAACAAGTTGGTAGAGTCCATTCCGTTTCTATATCCTTGTAAAAATAAATCGGTGTCTGCTTCATTAAAGTTGGCTTTTACTTTTATAGCCATATCCATACCCAAAGCATAACTAGCTGAATCTATTTCAGTTTCTAAAGAACTTACATCTGGTTTTTGATTTCCACAAGAAACCATTATTGTTAAAACTGCAATAATTGCTAAACTTTTTAATACCCTCATTTTTCTATTTATTTATATTTATTAATGTTACTGTACTTTTAATTGATTGGTTGAGTCCAATTTTATTATTATCACCTGCAATACCATAAGCACTGTAAGATGGTAGCACAAATGTAATGGTTTCTCCTATTTTCATCAACTTTATTCCTTTTTGTAATCCAGAAATAAAATCTTCTTTATCTACTATGTAATTTTTAATTCCTAAAGCTTCTTTACTATAAATAATTGAATCATTTAAATCGGTAATTTCATATTCTAAAACTACTTCATCTCCTTTTTTTGGTGTTGGTAAATCTTCTTCTATTTTGTTAATATAAGTGTACCAAAAACCACTTGATGATTGTATATACCTATTTGTTGAATCTTTTTCTATTAATGCCAAAATTTTGTCATCTTCTATTTTATTCAATCTTTTGTTTTGCTGCATCGCTTCAAAATACAAAGTAGTAGAAGGTTTGGGGTTGACAGGTTTTCTTGGTTGTATTTTAGTACAAGAGTATCCTATAAACATCCATAAAACTAAAAAACTATATTTCATAAGAGGTTTCTAATTCTTGTTGATATTGGTTTAACAAACTTGTGAATTTGGTTACTGTTTTTGGCATTGATAAATCAGACCTTCCTCCTGCTGCGTTATCGTGTCCTCCGCCATCAAAATGATTTCTTGCAAACTGGTTTACAGAAAATTTTCCTTTAGATCTAAAAGAAATTTTTATAATTTCTTGCTCTTTATCTTCAATAAAAATGGCTGCAAAAATAATACCTTTTAAAGATAAAGCGTAATTTACAACACCTTCTGTATCTCCTTTTTGAAAATCGAATCGTTTTTTTTCATCATCTGTTAGAGTAATATATGCCGTTTTGTAAGATGGTAAAATTTGCAAATTACTTAATGCTTGCCCTAATAATAACAATCTATTATACGAATTCGCATCATATACATTATTATGAATTCTATCGTTTTCAGCACCTTTGTCAATTAAATCGGC
>NZ_CBFHZT010000033.1:0-34093 GCF_965660385.1 Polaribacter sp. | reverse complement strand
AAAATTAAAATTTCCTCATTATCATCATTATATTCTGGACCAAATTTAACAACTAAGGGTAGTTCTGAATCTATTTCTTGATGATACAACTCGTTTGTTACATCACAAGGAACTTCCACAGTACCTTCAGCCACAAAAATAAGCTCGAATAATGTACTCTTTTTTACGAATGTTAGCGAAACTTTTATTGATGAACTATTAAACTCATCATAAGTAAAAGCTTCAAAGAACTTATTATCAATTGAATAATCGAACTGGTGTTTCCCTTCTTTTAATCCTACAAATTGGATATTGTAATCTTTCAATTCTCTCATAACCAAACATCAATTGAGCGTGCAAAGATACAAAAAAATGTATTTCTGCAATATTTTTATCAAAAAAAGTAATTATTTAACAACTAGCGGTTTTTCTGTTAGTGATTTATACTCGGTTCTTGCTTTAAAAACTTGAAGAGCAGTAAACAAAGCCTCTTGAAATGAAGAAGGATTTGCTTGATTTTTCCCTGCAATATCATAGCCTGTTCCATGATCGGGCGAAGTTCTAATATGACTTAAACCTGCAGTAAAATTAACACCTTTACCAAAAGACAATGCTTTAAAAGGTGCTAAACCTTGATCGTGATAAGTTGCTAAAACACCATCAAATTGCTTGTAAGTTTCAGAACCAAAAAATCCATCAGCTGCATAAGGGCCAAATACCAACTTACCTGTTGCTGCAATTTCATTTACGGTTGGTTTTATAATTTCATCATCTTCTTTACCAATAACACCATGATCTCCACAATGTGGATTTAATCCTAATACTGCTATTTTTGGCTTACTAATACCAAAATCTTGAATTAAAGAGGCATGCATTGTTTCCACTTTATTTTTTATCAGTTCTGGAGTGATGGTTTCAGCTACTTTTGATATTGGAATGTGACCGGTTATTAAACCAATTCGTAATTCATCTGTCATTAATATCATTAAACTATCGCCTGCTAAATTGGCTTCTAAATATTCGGTATGTCCAGGAAAGTTAAATGCATCTGATTGAATGTTTTCTTTATTAATAGGTGCTGTTAATAAAACATCTATAGTGGTATCTTTTAAATGCTCTATAGCAGCAGCTAATGATTTTGCAGCGTATTGACCAGATACTTCTGTTGCCTTGCCTAGTTCTATTTTAACATCCTCTTTCCAAAGATTCAGTACATTTATTTTAGAATGGTTAATTTGTTTTATCGAATTAATTCCTTGTACAGGAACCTCAATTCCCAGAGCTTTTTTATGATAAGAGATGGTTTTTGTTGCACCAAATAAAACTGGTGTACAGAAATCTAACATTCTTTTATCTTGAAAGGTTTTCAAAATTACCTCAATTCCAATTCCATTTAAATCTCCTATAGAAATTCCTACAACTATTTTATTAGATTTATCCATAATAACCTTTGTAATATCCGTATTTTTGTGAGTACAAAAGTAACCAATTTTTAACGATATGTTTACAGGAATCATAGAAACACTTGGCACAGTAACAAATGTGGTAAAAGAGCAAGAAAATGTACATTTAACTATTAAAAGTAGTATTACAAACGAGTTAAAAGTAGATCAAAGCGTGGCTCATAATGGCGTTTGTTTAACTGTTGTTGCTATAAACAATGATGAATATAAAGTTACTGCCATTAAAGAAACTATAGATAAAACCAATATTGGCAAATTAAAAGTTAATGATATAGTAAACCTAGAACGTGCCATGAAATTAGGCGATAGGTTAGATGGCCATATTGTGCAAGGACATGTTGATGAAACAGGAACATGTACCTTTATTAAAGACGAAAACGGAAGTACAGCATACACTTTTACCTATAATTCTGATAAAAATAATGTGACTATAGAAAAAGGCTCAATTACTATAAATGGTGTGAGTTTAACTGTGGTAAATTCTACTAAAAACGGATTTTCTGTTGCCATTATTCCTTACACTTGGGACAATACTACCTTTAAAACTTTACAAGTTGGCGATGCTGTAAATTTAGAATTTGATGTGATTGGTAAATATGTAGCACGTTTAACGAATTTGTAATCGCTACAAAATGTAATAATGCCATCAACCAGGATAAAATACTGCGAAATTTGTAAAAAAGATTTCTCTACGATGTATAGAATTCAATATAAATTGCCTAAAAAATGGGTGTTTACTTGTAAAGAGTGTTTGCTTGATGTAAAAAAGGATAACCCTAATTATGTTTATGGTGGCACCTGGAAAAAGTAAATTACACTTTTGCTTCTTTTTTGTGTAAAAAACGGGTTAATTTCATAGACAAATCAAGCAAAATAATTTTTGCGTTTCCATTTCTTTCAATGTGATACATGGCTACACTAATTTCTTTTTCTATTTCTAGGATGTTTCCAGAATGTACAAAAGGTGCAAATTTAGACAAGTTAAAACCTGTTTTCGACTCCATAAAAACCAACTGATCAGACTTATAGTTCAATAAAAGGGCTTGTCTAAAAAACTGTAAACAGTATTCTAAAAATCGTTTTTGCGTTTCTCTACCCGATTTTGCAATCGTTTCTGACCAAGCGATTAATTGTTGCACCACTGCTGCATTTCCTTTCGCCTTAAATGCGGTTCTAATCCAGGTTATAAACCATTCTTCAAAAACCAAATCAGCTGCATCATTATGTAAAAGATGTATGGCTTTATTTAAATTCCCTTCTGCTTGATGTGCAATATTAGCGGCTTTATTGTCCTCAACCTGATGATTTACAACCAAAATGTTTGCAATATCTTGCTCGGATAAAACAGGGAAATGTAAGGCTTGACAACGAGATTTAATGGTATTTATAATTTGCTCTTCATTTTCGGTAATCAATAAAAAAACCGTTTTTTCAGGTGGCTCTTCAATCAATTTTAATAACTTGTTGGCAGCAGCAATATTCATTTTTTCTGCCATCCAAATAATCATCACCTTAAAACCGCCTTCGTAACTTTTTAGTTTTAATTTTTTAACCACGTCTTCGGCTTCATCAACCCCAATAAGTCCTTGCTTATTTTCAACGCCAATATGTTGCAACCAATTAAACAAACTTCCATATGGTTGTTCGCTAATAAATTGGCGCCAATCTTCTAAAAACAAATTACTAACCGGATGTTTTTTTACAGTATCGTTTGTAGTTACTGGAAATGCAAAATGCAAATCTGGATGTTGCAGTTTATCACATTTTAAATTACAGGCATCAGCATCCTCAGAAAAATTACACAGCAAAAATTGCGCATAGGCAATTGCCATCGGTAAAGTTCCACAACCTTCTTTGCCAACAAATAATTGCGCATGTGGAATTCTGCCATTTTCAGCAGATTTTATCAAATGTTTTTTAATATGTTCTTGACCTACAATTTGATTGAAAAGCATAGGCAAATATATAATTTTAGAACCTTTAAATTTAGATTTTGTATTTTTAATATTCTAAAATTATAGCATTCAACTATGAAAAAATCACTTCAAATTTTTAACGGAATCGCTTTGGGGTCTACAGTTTTTATCAATTATTTATCTAATACTGGCATTATGAATGGTAAAACTATAGGTAGTATTTCAGATAACATAAAATCACTTTTCACCCCTGCTGGATATGCGTTTTCTATTTGGGGACTCATTTATTTATTGCTTTTGGGTTTTGCCATATATCAAGGAAGAAGTTTGTTTAAAAAAGGAAAAGAAGACAATTTTGTATTCAACATCGGTTTTTGGTTTATTATTTCATGTATTGCCAATTGTTGCTGGGTATTTAGCTGGGTTTATGGCTATACAGGGTTGTCTTGTTTTTTTATTTTCCTTTTATTAATTTCATTATTAAAAATCATCATCAATCTAAATATAAACAAGCATAAAGTAAAAACCTTAAAATTCGTTTTTTTACACCTTCCTTTCATCATTTATAGTGGCTGGGTAACTGTGGCAAGCGTTGCAAATGTATCTTCTTATTTGGTGAAAATTGGCTGGAATGGATTTGGTATTTCTACTGAATTTTGGACCATAATTATGATAGTTATTGCAGTAATCATAAACACTTTTATACTATACACAAGAAAAATGTATGGTTTTACTTTGGTTGGTGCATGGGCATTAATTGCCATTGGTATAGCTAACTTAAATAAGGAAAACACAATCGATACCTTTGCCTTTGTAGCATCTACCCTGTTAATTACAAGCACTATTGCATACTTTATCAACAATAAAAAAACAGCGAAAACGATAACTTAACTTTTACCTTTTGCACTTTACAATCCGTAAATAAAAAAGTATTTTTGTTAAAAATATTTCCAATAAAATGAAAACATTAAACGATTTTAATTTCCAAGATAAAAAAGCCATTATTCGAGTAGATTTTAATGTGCCTTTAAATGATAAATTTGAAGTAACAGACGCTACGCGAATTCAAGCTGCAAAACCTACTATAATTAAAGTATTAGAAGATGGTGGAAGCTGTATTTTAATGTCTCATTTAGGAAGACCTAAAGGAAAGCAAGATGAGTTTTCTTTACGTCATATTGTAAAATCTGTCATTGATATCATTGGCTGCAATGTAAAATTTGTTGATGACTGTGTAGGTGAGAAAGTTGAAGAAGCTGTTGCTAATTTAGAAAGTGGAGAGATTTTGCTTTTAGAAAACCTTCGTTTTTATGATGAAGAGAAAAAAGGAGATGTTTCTTTTGCTGAACAATTATCAAAACTTGGTGATATTTATGTAAACGATGCTTTTGGTACTGCACACAGAGCACATGCATCAACAACAATTATTGCACAATTTTTTGAAGAAAATAAATGCTTTGGTAGCTTATTAGCAAGAGAAATTGAAAGTATAGACAAAGTACTAAACAATTCTGAAAAACCTGTTTTAGCAATTTTAGGGGGTGCAAAAGTATCGTCAAAAATTACAGTAATTGAAAATATTCTGGACAAAGTAGATCACCTAATTATTGGAGGTGGAATGAGTTTTACTTTTATTAAGGCACAAGGAGGCAAAATTGGAAACTCTATTTGTGAAGATGACAAACAAGAGTTGGCCTTAGAAATTTTAAAACAAGCCGAAGCAAAAGGTGTTCAAGTTCATATTCCTGTGGATGTAATTGCTGCAGATGATTTTAGCAACGATGCAAATACTCAAGTTTTAGACATCACAACAATTCCTGATGGATGGCAAGGTTTAGACGCTGGACCAAAATCTAGAGAAAAATTTGATATAGTTGTAAACCAATGTAAAACCATTTTATGGAATGGGCCATTAGGTGTTTTTGAAATGGAATCTTTTGCTGGCGGAACAATTGCTTTAGGACATTCTATTGATAAAGCAACTAAAAACGGAGCGTTTTCTTTAGTTGGTGGTGGAGATTCTGTAGCAGCAGTAAAACAATTTGGTTTTGCAGATAAAGTAAGTTATGTTTCTACAGGTGGTGGCGCAATGCTAGAAATGTTAGAAGGAAAATCTTTACCTGGAATTGAAGCAATTTTAAAATAAACTTATTTAGAGTTTATTAGTTTATAAATTTAAGCGTGTAATTTTATTAGAAATTGCACGCTTTTTTTATTGATAAATGAAAGTTATATTAAAATCGAAAAGATGTATTTCGTATTGCTCTTTAAGTTTTTAATTTAGCCTAAACTTGTATTTAATTAAACAATTCAACAATTAAAGTATAATACATCATTAAAATATGAAATACACTAAATTACCAAATACAGAGCTAAAGATTTCTAAAATTTGTTTAGGAACCATGACCTGGGGTAACCAAAATACAGAAGCAGAAGGACATGAACAAATGGATTATGCTTTAGATAATGGAGTTAACTTTTTTGATGCTGCAGAATTATACCCTGTACCTGCAAATGCAGAAACCTATGGAGATACAGAGCGAATTATCGGAACTTGGTTCAAAAAAACAGGCAATAGAGATAAAGTAGTTTTAGCAAGTAAAATTGCAGGCGGAGGAGATTATACAGCGCATATAAGAAATGGTGGTTTAACCAAAGCAAATGTATTTGATGCTGTTGATAAAAGTTTAGCGCGCTTGCAAACAGATTATATCGATTTATATCAATTACACTGGCCAAATCGCGGTGTAAATTGTTTTGGTGTTCGTGATTTTCCGCTAAAAGCTGCAAATAGTGAGGTTGAAAATTATTTGGAAATTTTAGAAGGCTTACAAGAATTGATTAAACTTGGAAAAATTAAACATATTGGTTTATCCAATGAAACTCCTTGGGGAACAATGAAATATTTACAAACTGCAGCAGAACATAATTTACCAAGACCAGTAACCATTCAAAATTCATATTCTTTAATTCACAGAGGGTTTGAAGTGGGTATGAGTGAAGTTTCGCTGAGAGAAAACATTGGTTTACTTGCATATTCTCCACTAGCACAAGGTGTATTGTCTGGAAAATACTTAAATGGCAACAAGCCTGAGGGTGCAAGAGGAACATTATTTCCAAGATTTATTGCTCGTTATATGGGAGATGGTTCTTTAGAAGCTGTTAAAAGATATGAGGCTATTGCAAAAAAACACGGTATTACATTATCTGAAATGTCATTAGCTTTTATAAATCAATTACCATTTGTAACCAGCAACATTATTGGCGCTACTAAAATTAGTCAGTTAAAAGAAAATATTAATTCTATAAATGTTCATTTATCTGAAGACATTTTAAAGGAAATTGAAAATGTTCATACAGCAATACCAAACCCTGCTCCATAAAAAATGGAAATCTATTTTTTTTGAAAAATTATTTGAAAAAATCAGTAAAAAAAGTAAAAACTATTTGCCAAACAGATAAAACTTATTATATTTGCAACCGCTTACAGGAATAGAGATTTTTTTAATTTTTTAAAAGTAAGTAAAGTTCTTAAAATTATGACTGCGAAAGTAGCTCAGGGGTAGAGCATCACCTTGCCAAGGTGAGGGTCGCGGGTTCAAATCCCGTCTTTCGCTCTATTTTATTATACCAATGCTGAAGTGGTGGAATTGGTAGACACGCTGGACTTAAAATCCAGTGAGCAGTAATGCTCGTATGGGTTCAAGTCCCATCTTCAGTACAATAACCGTTGTTAATCTTTTGATTTTCAACGGTTTTTTGGTTTTATAAAACCTTTTTTTGTTCATTTTCAAAAAGGATTAAGATAAAAAACGCTACATTTAAAAATATAGCGTTTTTTATCTTAATTTGAAATGAACAACACAATAATTGGGTTACAACAAATAATCTGTACTGATAAAATTAGAAGCTTTTTTATCTAACAATTCTTCTAAAATAGCATTATTATATTCTGTGTCTTTTGAGGCTACAAACGTTCTAATCGAGAAAGAACGTAAAGCATCATGTACACTTAACGTACCCACTGCTGAATCTTTTCTACCCGTAAACGGATATACATCTGGTCCCCTTTGTGCTGCACTATTTAAATTTACTCTACATACTAAGTTTACCAAAGTATCAATTAAAGGCGCCAACGTTTTTACTTCACTTCCAAAAACACTCACTTGTTGTCCGTAATTCGATTCAGCCATATCATCTAATGGCTCTTGAATATTTTTAAAAGAAACTACAGGAATTACAGGGCCAAACTGTTCTTCTTGATAAACTCTCATATCTTTAGAAACAGGATACAAAACTGCTGGAAAAATATAGTTCTCAGTTGTTTTACCACCGTTTTTATTCATGATTTCTGCACCTTTTTCTTTGGCATCATCTATCAACTCTTGAATATAAGCAGGTTTCCCAGGTTCTGGAAGTGGTGTTAATTTTACGCCATCTTCCCACGGATTTCCAAACTTTAAAGCATCTACTCTTTCTGCAAATTGTTTATTAAATTTATCTACAATATGCTCGTGAACATACAATACTTTTAAAGCTGTACAACGTTGTCCATTAAAAGATGTTGAACCTGTAATACATTCGTTAATCGCTAAATCTAAATCTGCATCTGGTAAAACAATACCTGGGTTTTTAGCTTCTAAGCCTAAAACCAAACGCAACCTGTTTTTATAAGGATGATTTGCCTGAATAGCATTAGCTGATTTACTATTTCCAATCAATGCCAACACATCAACCTTACCTGTTTTCATAATTGGTGTTGCCAATACTCTACCTCTACCATAAATGATATTTACCACTCCTTCAGGAAAAGAATTTTGGAAAGCCTCCATTAAAGGAGATAACAATAAAACTCCATGTTTTGCAGGTTTAAAAACAGCAGTATTCCCCATAATTAATGCAGGAATTAGCAATGCAAAAGTTTCATTTAAAGGATAATTGTAAGGCCCTAAACACAATACAACTCCTAAAGGACCACGTCTAATATGTGCATGAACTCCGCTATTTTTTTCAAACTTTGCAGAATTTCTATCCATCTGCTTGTAATCCTCAATAGTATCGTAAATATATTCTACAGTTCTATCAAACTCTTTTTCTGAATCTGGTAAAGATTTTCCAATTTCCCACATCAATAGTTTAACAACCTCATCACGTTTGGTTTTCATTTGCTCTGCAAACTCTTCCATACATTCAATTCTGTCTGCAACTCGCATTGTTGGCCATAATCCTTGACCTTTATCATAAGCTCTATAAGCAGAATTTAATGCTTCAATTGCTTCATATGCTGTTAAATTAGGAACTGTACCTAGCAGAGTTGGTTGATATTCTTTAGTTGATGAAATTGAGGAATACACCTCAGACATTTCTCCTTTCCATACTTTCAATTCACCTGCAACTAGATAAGAAGTTTGGTGTTTTAATTCTTTAATTTGATATTTATCTGGTATTTCTGTAAACTTTACTTTCATAAATTATTATTTATCAATTCTTTTGAAAAGAATTAAATTACTTGTATCAAATTAACAAAAAATACGAGAATTTTCTGTCAAATCTATCAATTAATCACGAAAAGCATTGCGTAAGTTTTTCGCTATATTAATTAAAAATTTGTCGCTTAAACCAAAAACTGAAATAAATCTGGTTTATCATTTAAGTAATCACCAAAAAAATTATTTGCTTTCATTCTTTTTATTAAAGGTGCTAAATCTTTAGATGATGTTAATTCTAAGCCCACTACAGCAGAGCCATTAGCTCTATTATTTTTCTTAGTATATTGAAAATGAGTTATATCATCATTAGGCCCCAGAATTTCTGCCACAAACTCTTTTAAAGCTCCTGCTCTTTGTGGAAATTTTACAATAAAATAGTGTTTTAAATTGGCATACAATAGCGCTCTTTCTTTAATTTCTGCAGTTCTTGTAATATCATTATTACTACCACTTACTACACAAACCACATTTTTACCTTTAATATCATCAGCAAAAAGATGTAAAGCAGCAATACTTAAAGCGCCTGCTGGTTCCACAACAATAGCGTCTTTATTATACAAATCTAAAATAGTCTGACATATTTTACCTTCTGGAACTGTAATTACTTTTTCTAAATTTTGTAGACAAATGGCAAAATTTAAGTCGCCCACTTTTTTAACTGCAGCACCATCAACAAAAGGATCTATGGTATGTAAAGCAGTGTTTCTTTTATTATTGATTGACGTTAACATTGATGGTGCACCCTCTGGTTCTACACCAATAATTTTTGTTTCTGGTGATAGGTTTCTAAATACGGATGATAATCCTGATGATAATCCTCCACCTCCAATGGGAACAAAAACATAATCTATTTTTTGATCAGTTTGATTTATAATTTCTAACCCAACAGTTGCTTGACCTTCAATAACTTTTTCATCATCAAAAGGATGAATAAAGGTTTTCTTTTTTAAATCGCATTCTTGTTTAGCTGCATTATACGCATCATCAAAAGTATCGCCTTCAATTACAATATTGATAAACGAATCACCAAACATTTTTACTTGATTTATTTTTTGATTAGGTGTTGGTGATGGCATAAAAATGGTACCATGAATCTTTAACAACTTACAGGACATAGCCACACCTTGTGCATGATTTCCTGCACTTGCACAAACAATACCTCTTTGTTTTTCGTCTTCATTTAAAGAAGACATTTTGTTGTAAGCCCCTCTAATTTTATACGAACGCACAACTTGTAAATCCTCTCTTTTAAAAAAAATATTTGCACCAAATTCTTTTGAAAGGTTTGTATTTAAGCTTAGCGGAGTTTTTAAAGCAACACCTTCTAAATTCTTAGCAGCTTGTTCAATATTTTTTAAATTAGGAAGATAGGTTTGTTTTGTTTGCATAAGGCAAATTTATAAAAGAAAACCTGTCAAACTTTTCAATTTAACAGGTTTTATATAAAATTGGGGGAAATTATTTTTAAGCAGATTTTATCACTTTCATTGCTGTCATAGAAGCTCTTAATGTTTCACCTACTTTTTCAACAGGATGATTTCTAATAATTTTATTAATTCTAATTAATTCTTGATTATCTACATCATTAGAATCTGAGAATTTTTTACCAATTACATTTGTAGAAACTGTTTTCATAAAGTCTGCTAATAAAGGTTTACAAGCATGATCAAATAAATAACATCCATATTCTGCTGTATCAGAAATTACACGATTCATTTCAAATAACTTTTTACGAGCAATGGTGTTTGCAATTAATGGCGTTTCGTGCAATGATTCGTAGTATGCAGAAGCATCTATAATGCCTGATTCTGTCATTGCCTCAAAAGCCAATTCTACACCAGCTCTTACAAAAGCAACTAATAAAGTTCCGTGATCAAAATATTCTTGTTCAGAAATTTCATCTGTAGTTATCTCTTGTTTTTCGAAAGCAGTTTCACCAGTAGCAGCTCTCCAAGTTAATAGGTTTTTATCGTCATTTGCCCAATCTTCCATCATTGTTTTAGAGAAATGACCTGTCATAATATCATCCATATGTTTTTGGAACAATGGACGCATAATGTCTTTTAATTCTTCTGATAAACGGAATGCTTCTACTTTTGCAGGATTAGACAATCTGTCCATCATATTTGTAATTCCTCCGTGCTTTAAAGCTTCTGTTACAGTTTCCCAACCATATTGAATTAATTTTGCTGCATAGCCAGCATCAATTCCTTCTGCTACCATTTTATCAAAAGATAAAATTGCACCTGTTTGTAACAAACCACATAAAATAGTTTGCTCTCCCATTAAATCTGACTTTACCTCAGCCACAAACGAAGATGCTAAAACACCTGCTCTATGACCACCAGTGGCAACTGCATAGGCTTTTGCTTGATCCCATCCTTTATTTTCTGGATCGTTTTCTGGATGCACAGCAATTAACGTTGGTACACCAAATCCTCTTTTATATTCTTCTCTAACTTCAGAACCTGGACATTTTGGAGCCACCATAATTACGGTTAAATCCTCACGAATTTGCATCCCTTCTTCTACAATATTAAAACCATGAGAATACGATAATGTTGCTCCTTTTTTCATTAAAGGCATTACTGTTTTTACAACATTGGTGTGTTGTTTGTCTGGTGTTAAGTTGATAACCAAATCTGCTGTTGGTAGCAACTCTTCATAAGTACCTACTGCAAAATCATTAGAAGTTGCATTTACATAAGATTCTCTTTTTTGGTCGATAGCAGCTTGTCTTAGTGTATAAGAAATATCTAAACCAGAATCTCTCATGTTTAAACCTTGATTTAAACCTTGTGCTCCACAGCCCACAATAACAATTTTCTTGCCTTTTAGTGCGTTTACACCATCTTCAAATTCTGAAGAATCCATAAAACGACATTTCCCTAATTGCTCTAATTTTTGTCTTAATGTTAATGTGTTAAAATAATTTGACATTTTTTGATTGTTTTTTGAGAAGAGAAAAGAAAAAAGAAGCAATTGATTTATCTCAATATTCTTTAGTCTGTATTCTATTCTCGAATTTTAATTTTTAGTTGTTGTATGATGCTAATAATGATGATATTTTCATTTCTTCTTTGGTCACTGCAATTAAACCAGATCGTGTGTACTGCATGATTCCAAAAGGAGCTAATTGATTGTATAACTCAACAATTTCCTCTTTTTTTCCTGATTTTTCTAGCACAAAAAATTCTCTATTTACAGTTACGATTCTCGAATTACTTTCTTTAATGATATTTTGAATTTGGCGTTCTTCGAATAATAATTCAGATTTAATTTTAAACAAACCAGCTATTTGATAAATAATTTCATCAAGACGATGGTAATACGCTTTAATTACTTCTACTTGTTTTTCTATCTGACCAATAATTTTTTTAATGTTTACCTCATCAATATTCACAACAATGGTAAATTTTGAAACACCTTCTATCTCTGAAGGAGAGGTATTTAAACTCTCTATATTGATGTGTCTTCTTTGGAAAATTGCTGAAATTCTGTTCAACAATCCAATATTATTTTCAGTATAAATAGATACTGTATATAATTGTTTTTCTTCTGTACTCATTTCTTTACTGTTTAAAGTTATAAAGTTTAAAGTTGAAAAGTTCAATAACCAAGAACTAACAACCAAAAACTAAAAACCACATCTACTCCAATCTGATATCAGAAACACTTGCTCCTGATGGAATCATAGGAAATACATTATCTTCTTTTTCTACACAAACTTCTAAGAAATACGCTTCTTTGCTTTCCATCATTTCTTTTACTGCTGGCGCTAATTCTTCTCGTTTTGTCACTTTTTTGGCTTTGATGTAATATCCTTCTGCAATTGCCACAAAATTAGGATTTACCATTTCTGTAGATGCATATCGTTTGTCAAAAAATAACTGTTGCCATTGACGAACCATCCCTAAGAAATCATTGTTTAACACCACAACTTTTACAGCTGCTTTTTGTTGAAAAATAGTACCCAATTCTTGAATGGTCATTTGGTAACCACCATCACCAGAAATAGAAACTACTTCACGTTCTGGAGCCGCCATTTTTGCACCAATTGCTGCTGGCAAACCAAAGCCCATGGTTCCTAATCCACCAGAGGTGATATTACTTTTAGATACATTAAAATCTGCATATCTACAAGCTACCATTTGATGTTGACCAACATCTGTTACAATAGCAGCTTTTCCTTCACTTTGTATGTTGATTTCTTTCAACACCTCAGCCATGGTTAAACCTTCTTTTGTTGGATATAGATCGTTTTTAATAACTTTATCGTATTCTATTTGATATAAATCTTTGAATTTTTGATGCCAATCTGAATGTTTATTTTCATTTAATAATGGTAACAACATTTCTAAACTTACTTTAGCATCACCTAAAACTGCAACATCCGTTTTTACATTTTTGTCTACTTCTGCAGGATCAATTTCAAAATGAATAACTTTTGCTTGTTTTGCATACGTATCTAAACTACCTGTTACACGATCGTCAAAACGCATCCCAATGGCAATTAAAACATCACACTCATTGGTTAACATATTTGGTGCATAATTTCCATGCATACCAACCATCCCCACATTTAACGGATGAGAAGTTGGAATTGCTGAAGCACCTAAAATAGTCCAAGCTGCAGGAATTCCTGCTTTTTCAACAACTGCTTTTAACTGCTCTTCTGCTTCACTTAAAATTACTCCTTGTCCCCAAACAATTAATGGTTTTTTAGCACTATTAATTATTGCAGCAGCTTCCTCTACTTTAGAAATATCAGTTTCTGGAACTGGTTTATAACTTCTTATTTGTGTACATTTTTCATATGAGAAATCAAACTCATCAAATTGAGCATCCTTAGTAATATCAACTAAAACAGGACCTGGTCTTCCGCTTTTTGCAATGTAAAATGCTTTTGCAATTGCTGCTGGTATATCTTCTGCTTTTGTAACTTGTATATTCCATTTTGTAACTGGTGTTGAAATACCAACAATATCTGTTTCTTGAAACGCATCACTCCCTAATAAATGAGACGCAACTTGACCAGTGATACAAACCATTGGTGTAGAATCTATTTGTGCATCTGCAATACCAGTAATTAAGTTGGTAGCACCTGGACCAGACGTAGCTATTGCAACCCCTACTTTTCCAGAAATTCTTGCATATCCTTGAGCAGAATGTGTTGCTCCTTGCTCATGACGTGTTAACACATGGTGAATTTTGCCTTGATATTTGTACAATTCGTCATAAACAGGCATAATTGCTCCACCTGGATATCCGTATAAAATGTCTACTCCTTCTTCTATTAAACATCTTACAATTGCCTCGCTACCAGAAATACGCTCTGTAGTTTTGGTAGTTTGCTGTTGTTTATTTATGGTTTGTGTTTCCATATTTCTTATTTTAGATTAGAGAAGAAAGAAAAGAAAGACTTTAGTCTATTAATTTCTATTTTCTTTTCTCTTGTTTCTTTATTCTTTTTACAAATCTGTAACACATCCTTTAGATGCAGATGCTACATATTTTGCGTATTTGTATAAAATTCCTTTTTTATGCTTTGGTTCTGGAGCTGTCCATTTTGCTCTTCTTTCTGCCAATTCTTCATCAGAAATTAAAACGTTTATAGAGTTGTCTTCTGCACTAATTCTGATTTTATCTCCGGTTTCAATCAATCCAATTGCACCTCCAGTTTGCGCTTCTGGTGTAATATGACCTACCACAAAACCGTGAGTACCTCCAGAAAAACGTCCATCTGTAATTAATGCTACAGATTTACCTAAACCTGCTCCCATAATTAACGAAGTTGGTTTTAACATTTCTGGCATTCCTGGACCTCCTTTTGGACCTACATACCTAATGACGACTACATCACCTCTTTCTACTTCACCATTTGAAATTCCTGTGTTTGCTGCTTGTTCACCATCATACACCACTGCTTTTCCTTCAAACAACAAACCTTCTTTACCTGATATTTTTGCAACTGCTCCTTCTTCAGCTAAGTTTCCGTACAAAATTTGCAAGTTTCCTGAGGATTTCAGTGCTTTATCCGTAGGAAAAATTACGTCTTGATCTTCAAATTCCATTGCTTCAACATCCGCTAAATTCTCGGCTAAAGTATTTCCAGTAACTGTCATGCAATCTCCATGTAAATATCCATTATCTAATAAATACTTCATAATTGCAGGTGTACCACCAACTCCATGTACATCTTCCATTAAATATTTACCAGATGGTTTTAAATCAGCAATTAAGGGTGTTCTGTCTGAAACTCTTTGAAAATCTTCTAAGGTAAAATCAATATCAGCAGCGTGTGCAATCGCTAAGAAATGTAATACAGCATTTGTAGAACCACCTAAAGCGTTTACCAAGGCAATTGCATTTTCTATAGATTTTTTAGAGATAATATCCAAAGGTTTTAAATCTTTCTCTAACAAGTTTTTAATGGCTATTGCGTGTCTTTCTGATTCTGATAATTTATTAGGATTTTCTGCAGGAATTGATGAATTGTAAGGCAATGCAAACCCCATACATTCTATAGCAGAAGCCATTGTATTTGCAGTGTACATACCACCACAAGCACCAGCACCTGGAATTGCTCTTTTAATGATTTCTTTGTACTCATCTTCTTCAATTTCTCCAGCTACTTTTTGCCCTAAAGCTTCAAAAGCAGAAACAATATTTAATTTTTTTCCTTTGTAATTTCCAGAAGCGATAGTACCACCATACATCATTATTGATGGACGATTTAAACGCAACATTGAAATTACAGCTCCAGGCATATTTTTGTCACAACCAACAATTGCAATTAAGCCATCGTAACTTTGTGCGTTCATTACAGTTTCTATAGAATCTGCAATAATATCTCTTGAAACTAATGAGTAATTCATACCTGAAGTCCCCATAGAAATACCATCTGAAACTCCAATTGTATTGAATCCTAAACCAACCATATCAGCAATTTTACACTCTACCTTGACCTCATCTTTCAATCGGTTTAAGTGCATATTGCAAGGATTACCATCATAACCAGTACTAGCAATACCAATTTGCGCTTTATGCATATCTTCTTCTGATAAACCTACAGCATACAACATAGCTTGTGATGCTGGCTGTGATTCGTCTTGCGTTAATCTGCTACTGTGTTTGTTGAGTTTCATTTACTATTTTATTCTATTTATTGACTAAATTATTCTATTTCTGATGTTTTGATGTATTTAATTCAATACCATTCTTTAATTTCAGATGTTAAAAAATACACTTAATACTTTGATATACAAATTTTTAATATATTTTAATTATGACATTCAAGTATTGAAATAAATGCAATAAAAAACCTTCCACTTTTTAAAGGAAGGTTGAATTTAAATTGATATTTTACATACTCTTCCTAATCAACTCGTGCGAATTACGATGACTTTTAAAATTAAAACACTATTAACTATTTTAGTTTTCATTCGAGTTAAAAATAATATCATTTTAAATGATAGTGCTTTGCCCCATATGAATATTTTGAAAATTCATATTGCTATCATCTTGATTTGTGATATAATCCGCAATAAAATCTCCTACTTTTGAGGTAGTTGTAGATTTTTGCGTTTTGCGTTTAATATCTTTTGTTGTAATGCCTAAAGCAATTGATTTTTCCACAGCTCTTTCAATAGCATCTGCTTCTTCATTTAATCCTAAATGATACAACAACATTGCTGCAGATAAAATTGATGCTAATGGATTTGCAATATTTTTACCTTTTGCTTCGTAATAAGTACCATGAATTGGTTCGAACAACGCATTTCTTTCTCCTACAGAAGAGGATGCTAGCAACCCAATGGAACCTGAAATTACACTGGCTTCATCAGAAATAATATCACCAAAAAGATTCTCTGTTAAAATTACATCAAATTGTTTTGGGTTTAAAATTAACTGCATTGTTGCGTTATCAATAAACAAATATTCTAAGGTAACGTCTTTGTATTCCTCAGCTATTTTAGCTACAGTTTTACGCCACAAACGAGAGGTTTCCATAACATTTGCTTTATCAACTAATGTTACTTTTTTATTTCTATTCTGTGCCGCTTTAAATGCTAAATGAGCAGTTCTGGAAATCTCTTCAACTGAATAAACACAGGTATCAAAAGCATGTTTTTCATCTTTACTTAACTCTTTATTCCCAAAATATATTCCACCACTTAACTCTCTAAAAATCATAAAGTCGGTTCCTTTAACCACTTCTCTTTTTAAAGGTGAATTGTAAATTAAATTGTCATAAGCTTTTACTGGCTTAACATTACAGTACAAATCCAACTCTTTTCTTAAACGCAGTAAACCCTGTTCTGGACGTATTTTAGCACTAGGATCATTATCATATTTAATATCACCCACAGCCCCAAATAAAATAGCATCTGCATTTTCGCAAATTTCTAAAGTTTCCTTTGGTAAAGGATCTCCAGTTGCTTCTATTGCACAAGCTCCGATTTTAGCTTCTTTGTATAAAAAAATATGGTCATAAGCTTCTGCAACTGCATCTAATGCTTTTTTTGCCTGCGCAACCACCTCTGGACCTATTCCATCTCCTGATATTACTGCAATTGTGTGTTTCATAACTAATTATGCTTTTATGCCATTGCAATTTTAGAGGTCTTATTAACCTCTTTCATAATGGCATGAATATCGTTATCTTTAATTTCTTTTTGCTGATCTGCCATATCTAAAAAAGAGGTATAGGCTGCATCTAATTGTAATTTGGTTAATTCATAGCCAATTTTTTTAGCTCTATATGCTAAAGCTGCTCTACCACTTCTAGCTGTTAAAACTATAGCACTTTCTGTAACACCTACATCTTCTGGATCCATAATTTCGTAGGTTTCCCTATTTTTTATGACACCATCTTGATGAATTCCAGAACTGTGTGCAAACGCATTAGCCCCAACAATAGCTTTATTGGGTTGTACAGGCATTCCCATACTTTCACGAACCATGATAGAAGTATCGTACAATAATTTTGTATTGATGCTAGTTTCTAAATTTAAATATGGATGTTGCTTTAGCACCATTACAACTTCTTCTAGAGCTGTATTTCCTGCGCGTTCTCCAATTCCATTAATAGTACATTCAATTTGACGTGCACCATTAATAACACCTGCAATAGAATTTGCAGTTGCCATACCCAAATCGTTATGACAGTGGCAAGAAAGAATTACGTTTTCGATTCCTTTTACATTTTCTCTTAAATATTTCATTTTGGCACCATATTCTTCTGGCAAACAATATCCTGTAGTATCTGGAATATTTAAAACTGTAGCGCCTGCTTTAATTACTTCTTCACAAACTCTTGCTAAATATTCATTATCTGTTCTACCAGCATCTTCTGCATAAAACTCTATATCTTCTACAAAAGATTTTGCATATGAAACTGCTTTTACAGCTCTTTCAATCACCTTTTCTCTTGATGATTTAAACTTAAATTTAATGTGAGAATCACTTGTACCAATACCAGTATGAATTCTTGGATGCTTTGCAAATTTCAAAGCTTCTGCTGCTACTTTTATATCATTTTCAACAGCTCTGGTTAATCCACAAACTGTTGCATTTTTTACAATCTTCGCTATTTCTGTTACCGAATTAAAATCTCCAGGACTAGAAACAGGAAAACCTGCCTCAATAACATTTACACCTAGCAAATCTAATCTTTCAGCAATTACTAATTTTTGTTTGGTATCTAACTTACAACCTGGCACTTGCTCTCCATCTCTTAGGGTTGTATCAAAAATTTGAACTTTATTATCTTGCATAATTTGTAAAGATTATCTTTATATTTAATCAAATGTATATAATTGAAGGATAAAAAATGGTTATTTTTACAGTCCTATACGATTTCTAATGCACTGCATAAAATCATAAGTATTTTACTATCAACAATATATGACTAAAAATACTACATCAGTCAATAATCAAAACGATGCTCTATTTGTGCTTATCAAGTCTTTAACGAAGTCTGAAAAGCGACAATTTAACCTTTATGTTGGTAGATTAGGTGGTAATATTGATGCTAAATTTTTCTCGCTTTTCAAGTTTTTAGAAAAATTAAAAGCTTATGATGAAAAAGTGATCATTAATAGTGGCATTGTTTCTAAACAACAATTATCGAACTTAAAGGCACATTTGTATAAACAGATTTTGATTAGTTTAAGACTAAATCCTGCTCATAAAAACATCAGAATTCAGGTTCGAGAACAATTAGATTTTGCCACAGTTTTATATCAAAAAGGATTATACAAACAAAGCTTAAAATTATTAGATAAAGCTAAAAATTTAGCTCTTGAAAACGAAGAAAAAAATATTGCTTACGAAATTGTTGAACTTGAAAAAGTAATTGAAACTCAATATATTACCAGAAGTTTAAGCAATAGAGCTGATCAACTTTCAGTGCAAGCAAAAACACTAAGTCAGCAAAACGTAATTGCAAGCAAACTATCAAATTTATCTTTACAATTATACAGCCATTTATTACAAAATGGTTATGTAAAAAACAACGAAGAGTTAGAGTTTATTAATCAATATTTTCATAAAAGATTACCAAAGTATAATTTCGAAGATTTGGGTTTTAGAGAAAAATTATGGCTCTACAAATCGCACTTATGGTATAGTTTTTTAACTCAAGATTTTTTACAGAGTTACAAATATGCAAGAAAATGGGTAGATTTATTTAAAGAGGATAAAAGACACGTGACACAACATCCTGTATTTTACCTAAAAGGGATTAATTATTTACTAGAGGCGTCTTTTTTTGTTAAAAAACGATCTACTTTTAAAAAAGAATTAATTGCTTTTGAAAATGAAATAGAGCAGAAAATAATTCCTTCAAATGCCAATACAGAACTCCTAATTTTCGAATATTTGTATGCTAATAAACTGCATTTACATTTTTTAGAGGCTACTTTTTCTGAAGGCGAATATTTAGTTGAAATCATCAACCAAAAAATAGAAGAATATAAAAACAGGTTAGATAATCATTACATTGTAATGCTTTATTACAAAATTGCTTGCTTATATTTTGGCATGGGTAAAAACAAGCTTTGTATTGCCTATTTGCAAAAAATTATACGTTCTAAAAACTTAAGTTCGGCAGAAGATCTGCAATGTTTTGCACGTATTTTAAATTTGATTGCACACTATGAATGTGGCTTAGATTACGACTTAGAAAGGCAGTTTTTAGACACCTATAAGTTTCTTTTAAAAATGGAAAACTTGCAAGAGGTACAAAAAATATTCTTAACTTCTATTCGAGATTTAAGTGATGTTTTTCCTCATGAAATTAAGAACGAATTCAAAAAAATACATGCAAAACTAAAACAGTTTGAAGATCATCCTTATGAAAAAAGAGCTTTTTTATACCTAGATATCTTATCTTGGTTAGAAAGTAAAATACAAAACAAACCAATTGCTTTAATTATTAAAGAAAAATCAAGAAATTTAGTTAAATAATAAATTATTTTAATTTATTTAATTTATTTTTAAGAATTCCATATAAATTGAATATTTATTTAAAATAATTAGCATCTAAACCCATCAAAATAAATAATACTTCTATTTTTGTGAGGTGAATTTACTTAAATTAAATACAGATTCTTCTAAAACTACGCCTGTAGTATGTATTTCTATGAACACTATAATTCGCACAACTATTACCCTTTAGGGGTTCTGCTATATTCATATCATCAAGGTTAATTATTGTTTCGTACAAATCGAAATATCTTTATAAAAACATTACAAACTATTTATCATTTTAAAGATGAAAGTACTAAAATTCGGAGGCTCGTCAGTAGCCAATTCAGAAAAAATAAAACAAGTTTTAAGCATTATAGCCAAAACATCAGAAGAACAAAAAGTAGCAGTTGTAGTTTCTGCATTTGGTAAAACTACAGATCAATTATTAGCAGGCGCAAATGCTGCCTTACAAGATATCAACGAGGCAAAAGAAATTTTAAAAGGTATTCATGAGCTTCATTTTCAAGTTATCAATGATTTAATTAGCACCAATACAAAAGAAGTTTCTGAAGAAGTAACTTTACTTTTTAATAGGTTACAATCTATTTACGAAGGTGTTTTTTTATTGCAAGAATTATCAAACAAAACATTAGCAAAAGTTTCTAGTTTTGGCGAAAGATTATCGTCTTATATTATTGCTAATGCTGCTAAAGAAACTCTAGATGCAACTCATAAAGAAAGTAGAGATTTAATTATTACTAATGATGAGTATTTAAATGCACAAGTAAATTTTGAAGTTACAAATAAAAATATTGCTATATTTTTTCACGATAACCAACATAAAGTTACCCTTTTAGGCGGATTTATTTCTTCTAATACCGCAGAAGAAACGACCACTTTAGGAAGAGGTGGTTCTGATTTTTCAGCTGCAATTTTTGCTGCAGCTTTAGATGCTAATGAATTACAAATCTGGACAGATGTTTCTGGAATGTATACTGCAAATCCGAGAGTGGTAAAACAAGCTTTTCCTATTTCAGAAATTTCGTATGAAGAAGCCATGGAATTGTCTCATTTTGGAGCAAAAGTTTTATATCCACCAACAATTCAACCAGCCTTACGTAAAAACATTCCAATCAGAATTAAAAACACATTTGATCCTGAAAATCCTGGAACTTTAATTTCTAACGATCCTGAAAATGCACATGAAGTAAAAGGAATTTCTCATATAGACGATATTAGTTTAATTACCTTAGAAGGTGGAGGAATGATTGGAATTCCTGGTTTTTCTAAACGTTTGTTTGAAACCCTTTCTGTTGCAAAAATTAATGTAATATTTATTACCCAAGCTTCTTCAGAACACTCTATTTGTGTTGGCGTTTATGAAAATGATGCCCAAAAAGCAAAAACGCTTTTAGATGACACTTTTAGTGTAGAAATTGCACGTAAAAAGATTAAACCAGTAATTGTAGAAAATGATTTGGCGATTATTGCTGTAGTTGGTGAGAGCATGAAAAACTACCAAGGCTTGAGTGGACAAATGTTTAGCGCTTTAGGTAAAAACAACGTAAATGTAAGAGCCATTGCACAGGGTTCATCAGAAAAAAATATATCTGCTGTTATTAATAAAAGCGATGCAAAAAAAGCACTGAACACTTTACACGAACAGTTTTTTGAAGAAAAAACCAAACAACTAAATCTTTTTGTAACTGGTGTTGGTAATGTTGGCGAACGCTTTTTAGCACAAATTCATCAACAGAAGAAATTTTTAAAAGAAAATTTAAAATTAAATATTAGGGTAATCGGAATTTCAAATTCTCGAAAAATGGTTTTTGACAATTCTGGCATCAATCTAAAAAAATGGAAAGAACTTTTAGAAAATGGAGAACCAACAAGCCTAGATAATTTCCACAAAAAAGTAAAAGAAAGCAATCAAAGAAATAGTGTTTTTATAGACAATACTGCAAATCAACAAGTTTCTGAGGTTTATGAAAAGTATTTAAGAGATAGCATTTCTGTAGTTACCTGTAATAAAATTGCTTGTGCTTCTAAATTTGATAACTATAAAAAGTTAAAAGAAGTTTCAAAAAAATACAATGCTTCGTTTTTATTTGAAACTAATGTTGGTGCAGGTTTACCTATAATAGATACACTTAAAAATTTAGTAAATTCTGGAGATCAAATTCATAAGATTCAAGCGGTTTTATCTGGAAGTTTAAATTTTGTATTCAATAATTTTAATGAAAACATCACCTTTCATGATGTGGTTGCCCAAGCACAAGCAGAAGGATTTACTGAACCTGACCCAAAAATTGATTTAAGTGGTGTTGATGTAGCTCGAAAAATCTTAATTTTAGCCAGAGAAAGTGGGTACACGTTAGAGTTAGAAGATATTAAAAACAATGCCTTTTTGCCTAAGGAAACTTTAAACACTACTAATAATGATGATTTTTATCTGTCGCTAACCAAAAATGAAGCGCATTTTCAGAACATATTTAAAGAAGCGAATGACAAAGATTGTCGTTTAAAATATGTTGCTGAATTTAAAGATGGTAAAGCCAATGTTGGTTTACAACATATACCAGCTTCACACCCTTTTTATAATTTAGAAGGTAGTGATAATATTGTTTTATTTTTTACAGAACGATATCCTCAAAATCCTTTAATTATAAAAGGCGCTGGTGCTGGAGCAGATGTAACTGCGTCTGGTATTTTTGCAGATGTAATACGAATTGCTAATCAATAAATTATTAAAAAATGAAATGATTAAAGAATTCAAAACTGAAATTTTAATACTCTCTTAATCTTTGAATTTTTTAATTTTTTAATAAACAAAAAATGGATTATTTAAAAATATTTTCTCCTGCTACAGTCGCTAATGTTTCCTGCGGATTCGATTCTCTCGGATTTGCTGTAGACAACATTGGTGATGAAATGACCTTTGTAAAAACACCTCATAAAAGAGTAGAAATTACAAGTATTACAGGAGCCGATTTAACATATGATGTTAACAAAAACGCTGCAAGTGCTGTAGTACAAAAAATGTTGCAAGAAGTCAATGCAGATTTCGGAATTAACTTAACCATTCATAAAGGGTTTTCTCCTGGAAGTGGTTTAGGAAGCTCTGCTGCAAGTGCTGCTGGTGCTGCTTTTGGTGCCAATAAATTGTTGGGTGATGTTTATAATACTATTGAATTGACAAAATTTGCCATGTTTGGCGAAGAAGTTGCTTGCGGAAGCCCGATTGCAGATAATGTTGCTGCTGCCATTTATGGTGGTTTTGTATTGATTAAAAGTTACGATCCTTTAGATATCATAAAACTACCTGTTCCTAACGAATTAAGAGTTGTAGCCATTCATCCACAAATTGAGGTAAAAACAAAAGATGCAAGAGATGTTTTACCAGAAAATATTCCTTTAAAAGATGCTGTTACACAATGGGCAAATGTTGGCGGTTTAATTAGCGGTTTACATTCTAATGACTATCATTTAATTAGTAATTCTTTAGTAGATATTGTTGTAGAACCTCATCGTAAAAATTTAATTCCCTTTTTTGATGATGTAAAAAACGCAGCTGAAAAAGCAGGTGCTTTAGGCGCAGGAATCAGTGGTTCTGGACCAACAATTTTTGCCTTATGTAAAGGAGATCATAGTGCAGAAAATGTGTACAATGCCATCGAAAAAAGCTATAGAAATAAAGGAATAGATTTTGAATTATTTATTTCAAAAATTAATCACGAAGGCATAAAGATTATTAATTAACCGTCATTACGAAAGAGGAACGATTGAGGTAATCTCTTTTTTTTTTTACAGATTACTTCGTAAACTCTCAATGACATATAATATAAAAAATGAACTATTACAGTTTAAACCATAAATCGCCCAACACAACTTTTAAAAACGCAGTTGTAGAAGGATTAGCAAAAGACAGAGGCATTTATTTCCCAGAAAATATTACGCCATTGTCAAAAGATTTTATTGAAAATATTTCTGATTACTCCAATCACGAAATTGCTTTTGAAGCGATTAAACAATTTGTAGGTGATGAAATTCCGGTTGAAAAACTAAAAGAGATTATTGCCAAAACAGTTTCTTTCGATTTTCCTGTGGTTAAGGTTGATGAAAATATTGCTTCTTTAGAATTGTTTCATGGTCCAACCATGGCTTTTAAAGATGTTGGCGCCAAATTTATGGCACAATGTTTAGAATATTTCAACAAAGATAATGACGATGAAGTAACTGTTTTGGTAGCTACTTCTGGCGATACTGGTGGAGCAGTTGCCAATGGGTTTTTAGGTGCAAAAGGTGTGAATGTGGTAATTTTATATCCATCAGGAAAAGTAAGCGATATTCAAGAAAAACAACTCACAACTTTAGGACAAAACATTACAGCTTTAGAAGTTGATGGCGTTTTTGATGATTGCCAAGATATGGTAAAAACGGCGTTTTTAGATACAGATATTCAAAGAACATTAACCTCTGCAAATTCTATAAATGTTGCACGTTGGTTACCACAAATGTTTTACTTTTTCTTTGCTTACAAAGAGTTACACAAACAACATAAAGACCTTGTGTTTTCTGTACCAAGTGGAAATTTCGGTAATATTTGTGCAGGAATTATGGCACAAAAATTAGGTTTACCAATTAAACATTTTGTAGCATCAACCAATGTAAATGATACAGTACCTAACTATTTAAAAGACGGAGTTTATACTCCAAAACCATCTAAAGCAACGATTTCTAACGCTATGGATGTTGGAAACCCAAGTAATTTTATAAGAATTCAAGAATTGTTTGACAATGATTTAGAAACCTTAAAAAAATCATTTTCTTCTTATAGTTTTACGGATGATGCTACTCGTGAAACCATGGTGAAAATTTATGAAAATTCTGGATATGTTGCAGATCCTCATGGAGCTGTTGGTTATTTAGGTTTAAAAAAATATGGACTGCAAGAAAATGAATTTGGGGTGTTTTTAGAAACGGCTCATCCTGTAAAGTTTTTAGATGTTGTAGAAGAAACTTTACCCGTAAAAGTTGAAATACCTGAGCAAATACAAAAAGTAATGAATAATAAAAAAGTGGCTATTAAAGCGAGTTCTTACGAAGATTTGAAGGCTTTTTTAATGCACTAAATAATATTAAAATTCGATTTTTATAGTCCCTTCAGGTTTTAAAACCTAAAGGGACTTTTTTATGATAGAATACAAAGCATTAACAAAATTTTAACTTTGGCATCTTATTTGATTTCATTTTGCAAAAAAATCTATAATGAGTTCAAAATTTAAAATTACAATTCCTAAACCTTGTCACGAAAACTGGAATACAATGACACCTAAAGAAAAAGGTCGGTTTTGTAGTTCATGTTCTAAAACAGTGGTTGATTTTACTAAAAAAACTACAGAAGAAATTGAAAATTATGTAACAAAACATAAAAGCCAAAGAATTTGTGGCCATTTTTACAAAAAACAACTCGATACTATTGTTATTGAAGTACCACAAATTTCTTTTCAACAACAATTACCATTTCAAAAATTATTTGTGTTGTCATTATTCTTTGTAATGGGCACAAGCCTTTTTAGTTGTCAATATGCTGATGGAAAAAAACAAAAAATTGAGGAAGTTGTTATTATAGATTCTTTAAAAAATATTAAAGAAAATATTGATTCTTTGAAAAGACCCCTAAAAAAGGATACCATCATAACAGAGAAAAATAAAACAACTCGCATACCACCTACTCCTATTTCTACAATCGGAATTACAATTTATGAAACAGGTGTTAAAGAAGATAGTACCAACAATTTAAAAAATACTAAAGATATTATTGAAGTCATTGAAACTACTGGAGAATTAACAATAGAAGGCGATATTGATTATAATGAGGAAATTGAAGATGATATTATTATGGGGTATATTATTGAAGACGCTCCAAGATTTAAAGAATCAAAAAACCTAACTAAAGAAGCAGCAAAAAAATATTTTGATAAAAGAATTCAAAGTATAATTCAAGAAAATTTTGATATAACAGTGATGAAAAATTTAGGTTTACAAAATGGAAAATACAAAATATTTACCCAATTTACCATAGATAAAGATGGAAATACTACAGCTATAAAAGTTAAAGCACCACACACTAACATAGAAAAAGAAGTTAGAAAAATACTTCAAAAATTACCTCAATTTATTCCTGGAAAACAAGCTGGTAAAGTTGTAAAAACAAAATATACTTTACCTATTTCATTTTTAGTGGAGGAATAGTATTTTATTAGCAGCTCTAACAATAGCACTTCAAAAAGCTTTTACTTAAAAAACTTCAAAAATTAGGCAAACAAGTATAGCCCAGATTGAAATGGCATCCTTTTTATGCTAAACTAGATTCTGGATCTGCTAGCGGTCATAAAAATAATGCTTACATATAAAGAGATGCTAAAATTAATTCAGCATAAAAAGATATAATGGAAAGCTGGAAATAGCTTCTAAAACAAATCTTTATTTCTAATATCTAAGTAATTTCG
Organism: Polaribacter sp.; assembly: GCF_965660385.1. Classification (GTDB taxonomy): domain Bacteria; phylum Bacteroidota; class Bacteroidia; order Flavobacteriales; family Flavobacteriaceae; genus Polaribacter. The sequence continues at coordinate 7,259 of NZ_CBFHZT010000033.1, read as the reverse complement.
CTTTACAAATGCAAGTATGGTTTCTAAAACTTCTCCCATATTTTTGCACTTTTTAAATTCTACATCTCCCACATAACCAATTAAATCTTTTTTGAGTTGCTCTACATTTTCTGGTTTAGAAATGGTGTCGTTTTTCATACACTCAATAATTCTTGCAGTTCTATTGGGTGTAGTTATCATTCTTTTTGCTATAAAAGAGCGTTCTTCTATTTTGTACTGTTCTATAGAGCTATTTTGCAATCTACCACCTGCCATTTCTACCATTTTAAAGTTTTCTTTCATAAACTGTAAATTGTAGACTTTTAAACTTCCTTCATAGGATTGTTGATCAAAATCTATGGCTCTAATTTTGTAGATAATTTTATCAAAATCATGAATGGGTGTTATTACATAGTTGTAAGAACGCATATCACCTAACAAACGAATCATACATCGTTCTTTAAACTTTACAAATTCTTTTGCAATCTGTGCAGTTTCTGACCTTGAACATTTGGGTAAAATATCTCTGATAAAATCATCTCCAGGAATACCAGAAATATGCTCCTCCACTAAAGTATCTTTATATACTAAATAGTTGATGTTATAAGGTGATAACAAATGCTCTAATTCTAAACCATAAACACGAGAGGCATCTGCTTTTTTTACGTAGAAATAAGTAAAATTATCGTTTAAAATATTTCTAATTTTAATTCGAAAGGGTTTAGAATTACCAAACGTACAATAATCAATAGCATCCACATTTAAAAAAGGAATGGTACTTTCATTACCATCTGAATGTAAAATGGTATATATTTTTTTTAAACTTCTATCAATTTCAATCCTATCCCATTCAGAATAATAGGTTCGTATCCAAAGTGTATCTTCATCATTTTTATCATAAACATTTACAGATCCTTGAAATCTTAATAAATCGTTGTATAAAATACTAATTTTGGTGCTTCTTTTATATTTGGTAAGAAACTCGTTCAAATCTTCACTAATAGGAAAAGTTGGTTTTTTTTTAGATATTAATTTTTGATTTTCAGTCATAATTTCTACACATATGCTACAAAAATAGTAATATTTAAATGGTTTCAAACATCTTTCCTGGCAAAGGTTTCACAACACCTTTTAGCTCCATTTGTAATAATATTGAAGACAATTGAAATAATGGAATTGCGCAGTCTAAAGCGATAACATCTAATAATTGTTTACCATTTTTTTGAAGATAATCATAAATTTTTTGTTCGTCTGTATTTAGCTCTATAAATAATTGTTTTTGAATTGGTTTCGTTGCGTTTGGTTTAATATCCCAGTTTAATAATTGTACAACATCATTTGGTGTGCTTAACACATTTGCCTTGTTGTTTTTAATTAAATTGTTACAACCTTTGCTATAAATATCTGTTGTTCTGCCTGGCACAGCAAACACATCTCTATGATAAGAATTTGCAATATCTGCAGTAACTAAAGAGCCTCCTTTTTCTGCAGATTCTATTACTATGGTAGCTTGAGAAATACCAGCAACAATACGATTACGTTTTAAAAAATTTTCTCTTAGTGGTTGTTCTTCACTCCAAAATTCGGTAAAAAAACCGCCATTTTCATTTAATTGATGGATGTATTTTTTATGTACTTTAGGATAAATTATTTCGAATCCGTGTGCTAAAACAGCAATGGTTTGTAAGTTGTTTTTTACAGCAGCTTTGTGTGCACAAATATCAACTCCATAAGCAAAACCACTTACAATTATAGGGTTGTATACTGCCAACTCTTTAATTAAATTGTTGGTAAAATCTCTACCATAAGAACTCATATTTCTTGTACCAACAATTGAAACAATTTTACGATTCTTTAAGTTGATATTACCATCCTTAAACAAGATAATAGGCCCATCAATACAATTTTGTAGATTTTTGGGATATGCATCTTCTAAAAAATAAGTGTAGGCTATTTTATTGGTATTGATATAATTAAGCTCTTTTTCTGCTGCTTTAAGGTTTTCTTTATCAAACAAATGTTTAAGTGCATATGCCCCAATACCATTAATTTTTTCTAAAATAGCCGATTTTTCTTTAAAAACTTGCTCAACATCACCTACTTTAACAATGAGTTTTTTTGCAAGAATATCGCCAATAGCCTTACTTTTTTGCAATCGTAAAATAGCCAGTAATTTTTCTTCTTTCAAAACGCTAACAATTTGATAACCAAGATATCGAATTTTTGTTAATAAAAATCACCTTAAAAGCTTCTTTTTATTGCTAAATATTATAATTTTGTTAATATGATATTAGCCAACTACATTAACGATTTATTATACAGATACGATTGTGTTATTGTACCTGATTTTGGTGGTTTTGTAACCAACAGAAAAGGTGCTAATTTAAATAAGGATACACATATTTTCTATCCTCCATCAAAGCAAATTACATTCAATAGTCATTTAAAGGTTAGTGATGGTTTGCTTGCCAATTACATTGCCTCTGCTGAGCAAATTTCTTTTGAAAAAGCGGCTACAGCCATTAGTTTGTCTGTTATAAAATGGCAAAATGAAATTCAAAAAAAACCTTTAGAAATTGGTAATATTGGTGTTTTAACCTTAAATAATGATGGTAAAATTATTTTTGAACCAACCACAAACGTTAATTATTTATCAGAATCATTCGGTTTATCTGCTGTACAATCGCCAGCAATACAAAGGCCTAAAGAAATTGTAAAACCTTTGATTCCTGTTGTAGACAAAGAAAATCAAAAAGGAATTCCTGCATTTATTAAATATGCGGCTACTGCTGCCATTTTACTTACATTAGGTTTTGCTGCAAACAATGCTTATCAACAAAACCAACAAGAAGAAGTATTAGCCAAACAAGAAAAGGCTTTAGAGAAAAAAATACAGGCAGCTACATTTGTAATCTCTAACCCTTTACCAACCATTGAATTAAATGTTTCTAAAAAAATAGCAAAACCTTACCATGTTGTAGCAGGTGCTTTTCAGTTTGCAGAAAATGCCAAAAAGAAAGTACAACAACTTAAAAAGCAAGGATATAATGCTAGTATTTTAGGAGTAAACAAATGGGGGTTAACAGAAGTTGCTTTTAATAGTTTTGCTGATAGAAATGATGCGATAAATAACCTGTATAGAATACAAAAAACGGTTTCTAAAGATGCTTGGTTATTGACAAAAAAATAACCTTTTTTACATGGCTATCCTTATCTTTGTACAAATTTACAAGATGGAAGCAAAAACACCTAAAGAATCTTTAACGGTACTTACAGATTTAGTTTTACCTGGAGACACCAACTATTTAGACAACCTTTTTGGAGGTGAGTTATTAGCAAGAATGGATAGAGCTTGTAGTATAGCTGCAAGAAGACATTCTGCAAGAATAGTAGTTACTGCATCTGTAAATCATGTAGCTTTTAATAAATCTGTACCTGTAGGTAGTGTGGTTACCTTAGAAGCAAAAGTTTCGAGAGCCTTTAAATCTTCTATGGAAATTTATGTTGATGTTTGGATAGAAGACCGACAATCTGGACAAAAAACAAAAGTAAACGAAGGTATCTATACTTTTGTAGCTGTAGATGAAACAGGAAAACCTGTACAAATACCTCAAATTATACCTGAATCTGATTTAGAAAAGGAACGTTTTGAAGGTGCTTTGCGTCGTAAACAACTTAGTTTAATATTGGCCGGAAAAATGCAACCAGATAAAGCTACAGAATTAAAAGCTTTGTTTAAATAAATAAAAGAGTATGTACGAATTTTTAAGTAATTATAAAATTATAGGATCGATTATTGTTATAATCTTTGGTATTTTAATTCGTTTTTTAACGTCTAAATCTTTACGTAAAATCCGTGTTAATTTCGATTTTCAAAAATCTAGAATGGTTGTAATTTATAAGATTATAACTTTCTTAATTTATTGTACAATAATTGTTTTAATCGCCTTTATTTGGGGTGTAGATGAAAAACAACTCATTGTGTATATCTCTTCTTTTTTAACCATTTTAGGGATTGCATTTTTTGCGCAATGGTCTTTACTCTCTAACATTACTGCAGGTTTAATTTTATTTATCAATTATCCTGTAAAAATAGGAGATACCATAACCATTCTAGAAAAAGATAATGATACTGTTGGCGAAATCATTGATATTGGTGCTTTTTTTATCACTTTAAAAACAGATGAAAATCATATGATTACCATTCCTAATAGTATTATACTGCAAAAAAACATAAGCTATAAAACCAAATAATTTGCAACAGATACCAAATCAAAAGCATTTTTATTAGTTATTGTAAAAAATAGGGTAAAAAGTAATAAAGCTATTTTTTAGCCATCCAAGAAGCCGGATTTAAACGAGTTGTGTTTTTAAACAATACAAATATCAATATTGTTTTATTTTTTACTTTGTCTTTAAAAATACTGCCTATTTTTTGGCCAGTTGCTATTGGATCACCTTTCTTAACATAAGCACTTTCTAAATTATTATACGATGTTATGTAACTACCATGTCTTATCATTACATTTTTAGTACCACCAGAACCCACTAAAACATTTAATACTTCTCCATCAAAAATAGCTTTTGCATCACTTCCTTCTGATGTTGCAAAATGAACACCTGGACTACTAATTGTAATTCCTGGAAATATTGGGTGAGGCTGAACCCCAAACCTTCTTACAATTAACCCTTCATTTACTGGCCAAGGTAATTTTCCTTTATTTTGTTCAAACTTTGCTGCTAAGGCTTTTGCCTCAGGACTTAAAATAAATTTAGTGTTTGTTTTAGAAACCGTCTTTTTGTCTTTATTTTTTGCCCTTGCAATTCTATTTGCTTTAGCGATTTCTTCTTTAATAATTTTATCGATTCTCGCTGCAATAATTTTATCTTCTTTAACCTTTTTCCTAAGTTCTCGTTTGTATTTGCCTTCTTTCTTTTTAATGGTAGCAATTAAACTCTCTTGTTTTTTCTTGTCAGACTCTATTTCTTTTTTTTGATTTTTTTCTACTAAAACTAAAGTGTCTTTTACTTTTTTTTGATACAATAAAGAATCGTTTAATTTCTCTATTACTTGTTTTTGAACCTCAATTTCTTCACCTTGCTTTTTTCGAAACTTGGTGTATTGCTTCATATATTCTAAGCGTTTGTAAGCTTGATAAAAATTTTGTGAAGACAATAAAAACATAGCCCTACTTTGTTGCGATTTACTTTTGTAAGACTTGTAAATCATCTCAGCATAATCTGCCTTAAGTACTTCTAGGTTTTTATTGAGTTTGTTAAGTTTTGTTTCGTTTTTTGAAATTGCATTCAGTAATAATTTTGCCTCTAAATTTATAGTGTTAATTAATTTATTTCTAACATCAATTTTTTGATTGATATCGTTTAAATATTCCAACGCATTTTTTTCTTTTTTAACCTCTGTAGATAACAATCTGTTTAATTGAGCAATCTCTGATTTGTATTTTTTTCGTTGATTTTCTAACTGTGCTTTGGTTTGACCCAATACAGAAAAATGCATCAAAATGAATAAAACAAAGAAGATATAAAACTTAAAAGATTGCATTAAAAACTTAACTTTTTTAATGAATTAGGCATATTAAAAGACATAAAAACCTCAGTATCGAAAACAACTGATTTATACACTAAATCGATTTTAGTTACAGATTTTGGGTTTTTTGCCATAATACTTACAGCAGATGGAAACACGGTATTTTGAATTAAATTATACGAAGGATAATTTACATCTAATCGTAAGTTTTTTTCAGTATTCACAATATTTTGTTCATCTAATTTAAAATGAGCAGGGTTTATGGTAAAAAAAATATCAAACAATTCAGCTTGTTTTTCTGGTGATAAAATGTACCGATTATTAACTATTTCTACTTCTTGATCTATTTCTTTTACATTTAATAAAGATTGTCCTAAAAACAAGTTTTGTAACTGTTCAAAATTAATTGCAACCCCTAATAGTTTTTCTATCATTGAAAAATCGCCCTCAAAAGAATTTTTAAAAACTGTGGAGTAGTAACGCACAGTTGTTGGTGTAATTTCAGCTTTAAAAACGGTTAAAAACTTTGATCCTTTTAACCAAATTACCTCATCTTTCTTAATTTTTAAATTAACAGTTAATCCTTGTGAGGTTTTACCATTATCAAAATTTACCTTGAGTTTGGCATCTACTGTTTTTTTATCAAAATTAGCAGCAACGTGTTTTTTGGCAACTTTTCTTGCAGAAATATTTTTTGCTATAGCATTGGCATCAATCATATTTTTGGTTGTTTTACAAGATGTAAAAAGTACTGTAAAAAAGAGAATGTATTTTAAAAACTTCATTTTAGCTTTTTAATTTGTTAGCTTTTTGTTGATATTTATGTTCTTCTTTAGCATTGCCCAAACCCTTATAGGCTTTTGCCATTTCTTTATAAAAATCAACCTCCATTTTATCTTCTATTACAAAATCAATACCATTCTGTAACGTAGTTAATGCCTGTTTATGATTTTTCTGAGTATTTAATGCTTTTGCTTTTACCAGATACACATAAGGTTGTGCAGGGAAAAGAGAGATTCCTTCATTTGCATATTTTAATAATTGAGAAGGATTATCCTCAGAGATTTTTAAAATCTTTTCTAAAATTACATAAGATTTATCCGATTCAAATTGATTAATTAATCCTGCAACATCATTAGGCTTATCAAGTTTTTTTATGATTTTTTTTCGATTTTCTAAATTCTTTCGTAATTTTTTTAAGTTAGCTGATAGTGCATTTTCATTTTCCAATACATTCATTAAAGAAATTGCTTTATCAAACTGCCTATTATACACATACAATCGCACTAAGTATGCTCTTTCTTTAGGGTTCTCAGCTATAACTTTTAGTTGTACTTCAATTGCTTTTTTATAATTTCTTTCTTTTTGATGAATTTTAACCAAGTGTTTTAACATCCAAACATTATTTGTCTCTTTTGCTAATGCTCTTTGAATGTATTCTTTTGCTAATAAGTTGTTATTGAGCGAAAAATAATTTTTAGAGAACTCAAAAAAAACGGCAACATCATTGGCTATTATTTGATTACAATTTTCTAAAAATTCTATAGCTTTTTGATGATTACCAATTGATTTTTGAGATAAAGCCTTAAAAAAAAATTGCTGGAATTTTAATGCTGCTGCTTCATTTACATCTTCCTTTTCAGGAATACTATCTTGCGAAAAAGAGGCATGAGAAAAAAGAACACACCATAAAACAAAGAAAACAGTTTTAAAAGGTGCTGTTTTTGTTTTT
>NZ_CBFHZT010000032.1:0-34872 GCF_965660385.1 Polaribacter sp. | reverse complement strand
CCTATTTAACAAAAGGAGTAAATTCAAAACGCTTTAAGTGGTACTTAAAGTACAAAAAGTGGATAACAATTATACCTAGAGATGCTTACACCTATTTATATTATAGATTTACAACTGTAAAAGAAAATTAATCTATAGTTATAAAGGCAATAATTTTTTATCAAAAAACCCTGTAATTTTTCAATTGCAGGGTTTTGTGTTTTTTAGAAATATTTTCTTTTTAAAGATCTAGCTCCATGGATCTTCATTGACTTCTAATTGTTTCTGACTTGTAAAGGTTGGTTTTTTATTACCTCCTACTTCACCAATTTTTAGGCAAGAAAACAGCAAAAAACAAATTTCTAAATCTTTAACATCTAATAATAGTAATTGAATACTTTCTTGGTGGTTTTTATCAGTATAAGACTCGTCAATTTCTGCAATTTTAACTCCGTTTTTATGTATTGATAATTTCTTTTTGTAATGAATTTTTATCTCGTAATGAATCTGATTCACATCTACAGCATATACTGTTTTTCGATTATTTTGTGAAATTAAATCGGATAATGCATCTTCATTTTTTTGAATATGATACACCATTTTCCATTTCCAAAATTGAAACTGTTTGATAATTTTATAGATGATTTTTGTATTGGCATCACAAATTTCGCAACCTAATTTACCAAAATCCATATACCACTCAGAACTGTATTTTCTTTCTTTATTAAAAAATAATTCTAGCTTATTATTTGTGTGTTGCATTGAAAACGATGTCAGCTCCATAACAAAATATTTATAATTGTGTTTGCAAAGATAATTATTGTGTTTATGAAAATTACCAATATTACAATAAATACCTGTAATTTTTAAAGGCTAACAGTCCAGTTAAAATTAATAGTTTTTATCCTTTAAAAATTGTACAACCAAATCAGGGAAATCTGTAAATGCACCATCTACATTGGCTTCTATTAATAAAGCTTGCATCATTTCTTGAAAAGAAGAAAAATCATTTAAAGCATCAGCTCTAAAGGTATAAGGATGCACCTTTAAACCCAATTGATGGGCGTTAGCAACTAGTGCAGTAAATTGCCATTTACCATTCACTTTTTTTTCTAATATTTGTTTATACCAAGATCCAATACCATCTGCATAAGTTGCAAAATATGCCAGCTGTTTTACCTCTTCTGGAAACTCTATTAACTGTACCAAAAATAATTCAGACTTTAGTTCTTTTCTAATTCTCTCTAATTCTTTAGCATCAAAACATTGTAAAATGCAATTGTCTTTTTTGTTTTGATATCCGTAATCAGACAAAACTTTCAGTACAATTTCAGCAATTTTTTTTCCTTCTTTTTGATGAAATTCTGGAGCTTTAATTTCTGGATAAATTCCAACAGTTTTACCAGTTGACAAGTTTAAACCTTGAATCAATTCAATTTCTTCTTGTAACGAATGAATTTTAAAATTGCTTTTCCACTTTGGAAAACGATTTTTATACACTTGCTCTCCTGTTTGTGGTTTAAATCGTTCTGTAACTCTTAAGGTTTTTAATTCATCAAACGTAAAATCTATCACATAATAACGATCATCTTTTCGTTTTCTATCAGGAAATTTCATAGCAATATCAGTTACATCATCCAAATAAATATCATGAATAACAACTGGGACACCATCTTTACTTAGCACTACATCTTGCTCAATAAAATCAACATTCATAGCATGTGCCATTGCTTTTGCTGCCAAAGTATGTTCTGGTAAATATCCAGAAGCTCCCCTATGTGCAATCACTATTTTTTTCTTCATTTCTAATTCTTTTTTGGGTACAACTTCACAACTTAATAAACACCATACACTTACAAACAATAAAAGTACATTTTTGGCAGACATCTTTAAAAGTTTAATTTATGAAAATGATTTCAAATTATATTTAAAGATATAACTTTTGTAATTTTGTAATATGAAGTTAGCGTTAAAAATATTATTCTTAATTTTTATTCTCTGGATGATTACAGGAGTTTTTCTTGTAAAAACAGAACACGAAAAAGCCCAAGTAGTAATGGGTTTAGGTGTTTTATTTTTATCATTTATTGTTATGCCTATGTTTATTTATTACAGGTATAAAGATGGCAAATACAAAAAATATATTTTGAATGATGAAAAGATTTTAGCTGCGTTTAAAAAGCAAGATAAAAACTAATCTTTCTTTTTTAAAAAAGCATATACAGGAAAATGGTCTGAAAAACCGCCTTGATACCATTTACCAATGTAGGTTCTAAATGGACTTCCTTTAAATTTTCCTCTATAAATTTTCATCCAATCTTTATTAAAAACCTCTGCATGTTTAAAGTAAAGTTTACCTGGTTTTTGCTCTAAAAAGTTTTTTGAAAAGATAATTTGATCAAATAAATTCCAACTTCCATTATAAGTTAAAGTACCATGGTTCTCTTTATCTAAAAGGGTTTTCATAGGGTTGTAAAAATCGTCTTGCACCATATATTTTTGTACACTTTTACTGTTTGGGTCATCATTAAAATCGCCCATAATAATAATTTTAGGGTTCATTTCTTTACTTTCAATCTCTGCTACAATACTTCGTAAGGTTTCTGCTGCTAAAATTCTTTTATGCTCAGTTTCTTCAACTCCTTCTCTTCTAGAAGACCAATGGTTCACTAAAATATGTACCAATTCTCCGTACAAATTTCCACTTACTTTTAAAATATCTCTAGTATAATCTCGCTCACCTCTTTCATCTTCTAAAAAAACAGGATAGGTTTCAGAGGCAATCAATTCAAATGCAACCTTATCATATAACAAAGCTACATCTATACCTCTTTCATCTGGTGAATCGTGATGTACAAAATTGTAATGGTGTTTTCTTAAATGCATAGAATTTGCTAAATCTGCAACTACTTTTGCATTCTCAACTTCAACCAAACCTACTATTGCTGGTGGATTATTAGACTTATTTAATCCTAATTGAGAAATCACTGAACCTAATTTTTTAATTTTAATTCGATAACGCTTGTAGGTCCAATTCTTTTTTCCCTTTGGTGTAAAGTCGTCATCTAGTGTTCTAGGATCATCTATGGTATCAAACAAATTTTCTACATTATAAAAGGCTACAGTAATATTATTTTTTTTCTGTTTGTTTGCTACTAGTGATGACAACATAAATTTATTTTTTTGTAAAAATAACGAAATATAAAAAAGAGGAAGTAACTATATAAACTTGTTTTATTAACGTTATTATAACGTATAACCTTTACTAAATTCTTAAATTTGCATATCATTATTTATGAAATAAAAAATAAACTCCATTAAAATACAGAATCTATGAAAAACAGAAAGTAAAAGTATTAAAAATTTGAATTAATTAGTTAAAGCCTCAATATATATTGAGGCTTTTTCTGTGATTTAAAATCATAAAAATAGAAATGATAAAATTCTGTTAAATATTAGCTTAACATTCTTTTATAATAGTATTACTTTTATATTTGCATTAAGTAATATTAAAGTAATTTTCGAGTTTTTTTTAAAGTATTAAAACTTGTTTAAATTTCATTAAAATTAGTTAGTTTGGTTGATTGATAAAGTTGACGTCGAAATTTTTTTTTGGCGTCAACTTTTATATTTTTAGTACAAAATAGTTTGTATTTTTGTAACTTATGATAGATGCAAAAGAAGCCATTTCTGAAAAAGCCGTTTTAATTGGTGTAATTACACAACTGCAAGACGAAACAAAATCTGAAGAATATTTAGATGAATTAGAGTTTTTAACCTCTACAGCAGGTGGAATTGCTGTAAAACGATTTGTGCAAAAAATGGAAAGACCTAATCCTAAAACTTTTTTAGGTGCTGGTAAATTAGAAGATGTAAGAGCTTATATACACTCCAATAATATTGGTACTGCCATTTTTGATGATGAACTTTCGCCAGCTCAACTGAGAAATATTGAGAAAATTTTAGATTGCAAAATTTTAGATAGAACCAATTTAATCTTAGATATTTTTGCTCAAAGAGCGCAAACAAGCTCTGCAAAAACACAAGTAGAATTAGCGCAACATGAATATTTATTGCCACGTTTAACACGACTTTGGACTCACCTTGACAAACAAAAAGGGGGAATTGGAATGCGTGGACCTGGAGAAACTGAAATTGAAACAGACAGACGTATTATTCGCGATAAAATTACTTTATTAAAAAAACGTTTAAAAACCATTGACAAACAAATGGCTGTGCAACGTAAAAACCGTGGTAAAATGGTTCGAGTTGCTTTGGTTGGGTATACCAATGTTGGAAAATCTACCTTAATGAATGTTATTAGTAAAAGTGAGGTTTTTGCAGAAAACAAGCTATTTGCTACTTTAGACACTACAGTGCGCAAAGTGGTAATTAAAAACATTCCTTTTTTAATGACAGATACTGTTGGTTTTATAAGAAAATTACCAACACAATTGGTAGAATCATTTAAATCTACTTTAGATGAAGTTCGCGAAGCAGATTTGTTATTGCATGTTGTAGATATTTCTCACCCAAATTTCGAAGATCACATTGCCTCTGTAAATACTATTTTAGATGATATTAATTGTGTAGACAAACCAACTGTAATGGTTTTTAACAAGATTGATGCGTATCAGTATGAAACCATTGACGAAGATGATTTAGAAACCGAAAAAAGCAAAGAACACTATACATTACAAGATTGGCAAAAAACCTGGATGAATAAAGATGATGTTGAAGCTATTTTTATATCAGCCTTAAACAAACAAAACTTAGATGATTTTAAGGACAAAACTTATGAAGAAGTAAAGAAAATTCATATTCAGCGTTTTCCTTATAACGACTTCTTGTATTATGAGTATAAGGAAGAGTAAAATCTTTGTAATACCAAAAGCGTTTATTAGAATAAGCTTTTCTACGTTTTTTTTAAAAGGGTAAACTGAATAATTTCGATACAGTTATCAAATAAATCATATCAGCAAAAATAAAATTTGTTTAGTTTTTATATTAGAAGAAATTAATTAAAAACCTTAAACAAACAAGATATGAAAGTACAACCCTATTTAACATTTGATGGCAACTGTAATGAAGCATTGAGTTTTTATAGTGAACTCTTTAATGCTGAAATAAAAAGTAAAGAAACTTACGAGGATAAAAAAGTGGATGTTCCATCATCTTACAGAAAAAAATTACAACATGCAGAATTAAAAGGTAAAAACATTCACCTATTTGCTTATGATGCATCTCCAGATACACCCTTAAACTCTGGTAACAATATAAGCATTAGCGTAGATTTAAATGACAATACAAAAGCAGAAAATGTTTTTAAGCAGCTTTCTAATTCAGGAGTCGTTCATCATAAATTTAGAGAACGAGAATGGGGTTATTTTGGAAGATGTACAGACCAATATGGCATCAGTTGGATGGTAAATTGTAACTGTTAAAAACAATATAAATTTAAAACAAATGGATTGCCAAAAGCAATCCATTTGTTATTTTTATAAAAATTAAAGCGTGAAACTCGTAAAATTTACAAAAAAAGGTATTTATTGTATTCCTGGAAAATTCTACCTAGACCCATGGTTTCCTGTAGATTACGCCATAATTTCTCACGGACATGCAGACCACGCAAGATGGGGTAATAAACATTACTTATGTCATAACGATTCTAAGGCCATTTTAAAACACAGAATTGGGCAAAATATTTCTATTGAAAGTTTAGCATATAATGAACCTAAAAATATAAACGGAGTTCAAGTTTCTTTTTTTCCTGCGGGCCATATCATTGGTTCTGCTCAAATTAGATTAGCTTATAAAGGATTTGTTGTTGTGTTTTCGGGAGACTATAAAACACAACCCGACTTTATCACAACTCCTTTTGAACCCATAAAATGTCATCAATTCATTACAGAAAGCACCTTTGGTTTGCCTATTTATAAATGGAAAAGTGAAGTTGATTTACAAACTGAATTACAAAATTGGATTTTACAAAATCAACAAAATAATAGAACCAGTGTTTTTTTAGGATACAGTTTAGGAAAAGCACAGCGTATTATGAAATTGATAGAAAATATTGACAAAATCTACGTGCATTCTGCGATTCATAATTTAAACAATGCCATTTCAAATTCTGGAATTCAGCTTCCAGAATCCACATTAATTACAAGCGATTTTAATAAAAAGGATATTCAAAATAAAATTGTAATTCTACCTCCTGCCTTGTTAGGTTCTAAAATGCTAAAAAAAATTCCGAATGCGGCTACAGCGATTTGCTCTGGTTGGATGCACATTCGTGGTAACAGACGTTGGAAAGGCGTTGATGCTGGTTTTGCAGTAAGCGATCATGCAGATTGGGATGGATTATTAGATGCTGTAAAAGCAACAGAAGCAGAAAAAGTATATGTTACACATGGTTCTCAGTCGGTTTTTGCTAAATATTTAAATGAAATTGGAATTGAAGCTCAAGAACTGAAAACTAAATTTGGAGAAGATGAACTTGTAAATGCTGATGAACAAAAAAAGGCAAATGCTTAAATTATGAAAGACTTTTCTAATCTCATCAGTGCTATTGAAATCACCAATAAAACCAGTGCAAAAATTAATGCTTTGGTCAATTATTTTAAAACAGCACCAGATAAAGACAAGCTTTGGTTAATAGCATTATTTACAGGCAAAAGACCTGCTAGACCTATTAAATCATCCTTAATGAAAGCATGGTGTAGGGAAATTACCCAACTTCCAGAATGGCTCTTTTTAGAAAGTTATAGTACAGTTGGAGATTTAGGAGAAACCTTAGCTTTATTATTGCCAAACCCAGAACATAACACAGAAAAACCCTTACATATTTGGATTGAGGAGCTCATCCATCTAAAACCAAAAACAGACCAAGAAAAGAAAACCTATGTTTTAAAAGCTTGGAATGGATTAAAAGTTCAAGAGCGTTTAATTTTTAATAAATTAATTGGTGGTAGCTTTAGAATCGGTGTTTCTAAAAAAACTTTGGTAAATGCCTTAGCAAAATTATCTGGTATTGATGCCAATCAACTAATGCATAGTATTATTGGTAATTGGACTCCAGATTCCATCACTTTTGAAGAATTACTGCATGGAAAACATATTAATTATGATAATTCGAAACCTTATCCTTTTTGTTTAGCGTATGCTTTAGAAAAAGATTTGCAAGACTTGGGTGATGAAAACGAGTGGCAAGTGGAATACAAGTGGGATGGAATTCGTGGCCAAATCATTAAAAGAAAAAACGAAGTATTTATATGGTCTAGAGGAGAAGAATTGGTTACCCAACAGTTTCCAGAACTTGTAGAAGCCATCTCTACCTTTAAAGATGATTTTGTAATTGATGGAGAAATTTTAGCAATAAAAGACAGTGCAGTATTGTTATTCAACGATTTACAAAAAAGATTAAACCGTAAAAATGTCACCAAAAAATTGTTAGACGAAGTTCCTGTTGGATTGTATATTTATGATATTTTAGAGTTGAATGATGTAGATTTACGAGAACATGCAATGGCTAAAAGAAGAGAAAAGCTAGAATTACTTTTTCTACAGCATAAAAGTGAAATGTTACAACTTTCAGAAGTCATCAATTTTAAAAATTGGAACGAATTAGATGCTTTAAGAAATGCTGCAAGAAGTTTCAATTCAGAAGGGTTAATGCTAAAAAAGAAATCATCTGTTTATCACGTTGGTAGAAAAAAAGGTGATTGGTGGAAATGGAAAGTAGATCCGTTAACCATTGATGTAGTTATGATTTACGCTCAAAAAGGAAGTGGAAGAAGAAGCTCTAAATACACAGATTATACATTTGCTGTGCAACAAAAAGACCAATTGGTTACCATTGCAAAAGCATATTCTGGTTTAACTGACAAAGAAATTACAGAAATTTCGAGATGGGTAAATAAAAATGCCATTGAAAAATTCGGCCCTGTAAGAACTGTAAAACCAGAATTAGTTTTTGAAATTGCTTTTGAAGGCATTGCCTATAGTAAAAGACATAAAAGTGGGGTGGCTTTGCGTTTTCCGAGAATAAAACGTTGGCGCAAAGACAAAACTGTAAAAGATATTGATACTATTGAATCTGTAGAATTATTAATTACAACAAAATAGTACGAAAACATGATCTACTTTACTGAATTAGATGATTAAATATTCATCAATTAATGCTAGATTCAATGACTTACCTAAAAAGTCAAAATATACACCAGGAAGAAATAAAGTACCAAAAAGTAACTCTAAAAACTAATTTTCAATTCATTACAATTATAAGACATTTTTTCTATAACAGGTAAAAAACTCCACTATTCCAAAACCTTAATAAAATCCTCAAAAGCTACATAATAAGGTTGATCTTTAAAAACAGGACTTTCCACACTTTCAGCATTGGCAATACCAACACCTGCAAACCAAACTTTAGCATTTTGCTTTCGGGCATGATTCAGAAAAGTTTCCATCCAAATGGTATCGTATTCGTTTGGATTCTGTAAATTATTCGTTGCTTTTACTAAAACGAAAATGGTAGGTTCTCCTTTTTTAAACAATACAAATTGAGGATGTCTTTTTAACTGACTATTAATAGCCTGAAACTCGTAGCCCATTTTAGTGAGCTTCTCTCCAACAATATTCATTGCCAAATTATGCAATTCTTGTTTTGTTAAAATCTGCATTTTTAAACTTTATTATTGATAGTTGTCATTTTGAGTATTACCGAAATAAAAATCTATTTTGATTGAAAGTAGCTAGCCTAGCTAAAATGCGGCCGAAAAATCTCAATTGTTAGATTTCTCCACAAAGTCGAAATGACAAACTATGATGTTTTAAGATGTTATTTTATTTCTTTTTGTTGCGTTTGTTATAGTTTTTATCTCCTCTAGTTTTGGGTTTTTTGTATTTTTTTGCAATTTCTCTTCTGTAAGAACCTCCTAAATTTACTTTGCTATTCTTTTCACTCTTTTCATGAAAAGCAGGTCCAGGCACATATTCTAAACCCGTTCTGTTTTTAGATTGTTCTCCATCTTCTTTTGGACGCTCATCTTCGGTTAATAATTTCGAAATTTCAACATCTTCAGGTATTTCTATAACAGGAATTTTATAATCCATTAAGGCTTCTATTTCTTCTTTCGCTTTTTGTTCTCTTTCCGTGGATAATAGAATGGTTTTTCCTGCTTTTTCAGCACGACCAGTCCTACCTATTCTATGCATATAATTCTCAGGAAAATCTGGGGTATCAAAATTAATAACATGACTTACTTTATCAAAGTCTAACCCACGAGCCATAACGTCTGTAGCTAGTAAAATTCTATTATTTCCTTCATCAAACTGACGAATAGAACGTATTCTATAATTCTGAGTTTTATTTGAGTGAATTACACAAGTTTCACTACCAAAAACTTCTTCTAAATGCTTAAATAAATAATCTGCAGTTCTTTTAAAACCAACAAAAATTAAAACTTTATTATAGGTTTGTTTATCACTTAAAAGATGATTTAATAAATTTACTTTCGTAAAAAAGTTAGGAATATTATAAGAAACTTGCTCTATATTATCTAATGGAGTTCCACTAACTGCAATAGATATTTTCTGCGGATTTTTAAAAAAATCGTAAATTAAAGCATCTACATCTTCAGTCATAGTTGCAGAAAACAGTACATTTTGTCTTCTTTCTGGTAGAATATCAAAAATATTCATCAACTGAAAACGAAAACCCAAATCTAACATTACATCTACCTCATCAATGACTAATTTTTGAATCGATTTTAGTTTTAAGGCATTACTTAATCCTAAATCATATAAACGCCCAGGAGTAGCCACAATAATATCTTGTCCTTGTAAAATAGCCTGTTTTTGGGTATTGATATTTGCACCACCATATACCCCTAAAACACGCGTATTTATATATTTTGCAAGTTTTTCGATTTCATCAACTACCTGAATTACCAATTCTCGGGTTGGTACTAAAACCAAAATTCGAGGATGTTTTTGTTTAGAAAATTTTAAATCGCGTAAAATTGGCAACATATACGCAAACGTTTTACCAGTACCAGTTTGTGCAATTCCAACAACATCTTTACCAGATCTTACTACAGAAAATGCTTGTTCTTGAATAGGTGTTGGATTCTCAAAACCCAAATCGTCAATTGCATATTGTAGTTGATTAGATAAGTCTAAATCCTTAAAAGTCATCCTTTACATTTTTTGCAAAGATACAGTTTCTGTAAAGTAAGTGATTCCATTTTTTAGAAGACTTTTAATTGGGAATCAAATTAATCAAAACTTTTGTACCGGTTTCAGGTTTTATAGGATCTACATCTGAAAAAGTAATTTGGTGTTTAAGGTTATTTTTATTGCCAAATATAGTGAGTCTTTCGGCTGTTAATTTTAACCCTAACGATTTTTTTTGAATCATTTTTTGTTGCTGTAATTCTAAAGCTTTCTTTCTCCCAATTCCATTATCTTCAATTAAAATTTGCAAAAAACTATCCTTATTTTTGAGGATAGATAATCGTAATACTTTTTTCCCTTCTTTAGGAGATAACCCATGCCAAATGGCATTTTCTATAAATGGTTGTAAAATTAAGGGAGGTATTTTAATGGTTTCTAAATTAATATTTTTATCAATATTTTTCGAAAAATTAATAGCGTTTTTAAATCGTAAGTTTTCTATACTTACATAAAGTTCTAGTGTATCTATTTCGTCTTGTAAAGACACCTCTTTTTCTCTAGAAATAGTTAAGATTTTACGAATAAGTTTCGAGAATTTATTCAAATAATAAACTGCATTTTCTTTATTATTTTTAATGATATTTAGTTTGATGGAGTTTAATGAATTAAATATAAAATGTGGGTTCATTTGACTCTGTAAAGACGATACTTTTAACTCTGCAATTTCTTTTTCAAAAGCTAGCTCTAATTGTTTAATTTTCTCTTTCTCTGCAGCATTATTTAAAGCAATAATTTCTTTCGTTTTTATAGAGACTTCTCTTTCTAAATGCTCATTAATTGAGCTTTTAAGTCTTTCATTTTCTCGATATTGAATGATTAATTTTTCTTGTGACTCATTACGTTCTTTTAAGATTAAACCTTGTTTTACGACCAATCCTAAAGAGAAAAAAATATTTTCAATAAAAACTCCAATATAAAAAAGCCACCAAGAATCAAATTTTTCTTTTCCAAAAAAAACTGAATTCGTTAAACCTAAAATTGAAAAAACAGAAAATGCTAAACTCCCAAAAATTATATAATATTTTACAGGGGTTTTCATCTTAAACAAGTAAAAATATAAAATTACACTAAGAATAATTAAGGCTGGTACTAACAAAAATAAAAAACCCCTGCGTACCAAATAACCTTGAAAAAATAATTCTAATATGAATAATACAACTAAAATATAAGCCAGATACTTAACAATTTTCTTCATTATTTTAGCCGTTTTTTCTTCAAATAAAAATAGACCACCAAATTCTATAACAAATACCAAATAAGCACTATTATACAGCCACTCTAATGCTGGGTGAATTGGTATGTAATACTCTGGGGTTTTATTTAAAACATCAGAACTAAAAATAGAGATATTAATAATTGTTTGATCTAATAAAATTAAACAAACATATATAGCATACCACATGTATGCTTTATCCTTGTAACTTGAGTAAAAAAAAATATTTTGCAAAAAAATAACAATCAGAAATCCGATTATGAACACTGAAAAAATACCTAACGGATTTATTTCAAAATATTTACTGATTGCCTCTTTCATAGCTATTATAAATTTTGCATTGCTTCTAAAATAAGCATTCTGTTTGGTTTAGAAACGGGTATGGTTTTGGCATTTTCAAGAATTAAATAATAGCCTTCATTCTTTATATATTCTTTTACAAAATTCATATTCACTAAATAAGATTGATGAACTCTAATGATTGCTTCAGAAGTAATTAACTCATACACATCTTTAATTTTTTTTGAATACAAGTAAGATGTACCATCAATAAGAAAAAGGGTAGTATAATTGCCATCAGATTTACAATACGCAATTTCATCAATATTTAAAAAAACGACCTTTCCACTTAAAGGTATAGCTATTTTTTTGTTTTTTTTTTCAATGGTAGGCAATAAATCCTTAACAGAAAAACCCAGTTCTTTATTAAGTTTATTTTTCTTTATTTTATGAACCACCTTTACCAAATCGTCATTATCTATTGGTTTTAAAAGGTAATCTATAGCATTTTCTTTAAAAGCTTTTAAGGCGTAGCTATCGTAAGCTGTTGTAATTACCAAATCAAAATCACGAAATTTTAAATGAGATAATAGTTGAAAACCATCAATTTTAGGCATTTCTATATCTAAAAAAACACAATCGGGCTTTAAATAGTTTACAGCAGATATTGCTTCTTCTGGGTTAGTAAATGAATCAAGAATTTTAATGTCTTTACAAAACATATTAATTTCCCACGTCAAACTTTCAATGGCATCTTGTTCATCATCTATTATAATGGCGGTTATCATGCTGTTTTTTTATAATAAGGTACACAAATTAATTGCAAATTTAGTTTAAGAATTGATAATAAGTACTTCTATTTCATATTCAACAACAGCGAGTGTATATCTGGAAAATAAAAAAGCAGTTTTCTAAATATACAATCACCATCAATAAAAATACAAAAGATTCATCTAAAAATATATTGGCACCATATAAAAAAGTACAACCTCATTAATTTTATCCAAAACTTAAAACATGGAAAATAAAAAAATTACAAGAAAAGAAGCACTCAAAAAAATAGAAAAACATGGTAAATACTTTGCTTTAACTGCATTAGGTACTTATCTAATTTTACAACCAAAGCAAGCACAAGCTGCTAGCCCTCAAGCACCAGGAGCTGGTTTTTAACACTAAAAAATTAATGATTATGAAAAAAACAATACTTATTTATACGCTACTTTGTTCTGTTACTTTCTTTGCACAAAATTGGGGAGAACAAATACTAAATCAACCTAATACAGGAACTAACTATAGTTTTGGTTATAGCGTTGACATAGATGGAAATTATGCTGTAATTGGTGCTCCTGGAGAAAATGAAAGGACGGGTTCTGCACATATTTACAAAAAAGATGTTAATGGAGTTTGGAACTATCATCAAAAAATTGAAGCTTTTGTAGGGCAACATGATGATGAGTATTTTGGATATATTGTTGCCATACAAGGAGATTATATTTTTGTAAGCGCACCAACAGACCGATTAAATGAAGAACTTTTTCAAAGTCCTGCTGGTTCTGTTATGATTTACAAAAAAGATGTAAATGATGTTTGGAGTGGAGTTCAGAGATTACGTTCTTCCGATATTAGATATGGAGATTATTTTGGTTCTGATATTGATGTAGATGGAGATTTTTTAGTCGTTGGCGCATATCAACAAGATTATGATGCAGATAATTTAAATCAAGAAACAAGTGCTGGAGCAGCTTATGTTTTTCAAAAAAACATAAATGATGTTTGGGTTGAGGTTCAAAAACTTACACCTTCTCATAGAGATTACTCAGATAATGTTGGTAGTTCTGTAAGTATTAGTGGAGATTATATTGTTTTAGCAAGTGAAAGTGATACAGATGCTGCAAACGTAAATCGGATTGCTGGAAATGGATCAGTATTCGTTTTTAAAAAAAATTTAGCAGGTGTTTGGTCTGAGGTTCAAAAATTAAAACCAACAAATGGAATTTCATATTCAGAATTTGGCTTTGGTGATGTTAGTATTAGTGGAGATTATATTGCTGTTGGCGCAAAAAATTTGGATCAATTTAATAATAATGAATGGTATTATGGACATGTATATATATTTAAAAAAGATGGTGATGATATTTGGAATGAATCTCAAATTGTAAAAGTTCCTTACCCAGCATCAAATTTCGGAACTGCAGTTTCTTTAGATCAAAATCTATTACTTGTTTCTGCACCAGAATCTAGAGTACAAGAAAATGGTTCTAATGTTTCTGGAGTTGGTATATCTTATTTATTTCAAAAAGATGACAATGATAATTATATTTTGGTAGAATCAATTCAAGCTTCTCAAGCTGTTGCAAATAGCAATATTGGGAGTGGGCAGTACAATTCAGATATAAGTAAAAATGCAATTGCGCTCGATAACAATCAATTTATTTTAGGTTCTCAAAGAACTCCAAGAACAATTGGGGCAAATACATATTTTTTAGCAGGTACAGCATATATTTCTGGTGATATCTCTAATGTTTTGGCTGAAGATATTTCTTGGACAGGTAATACAGATTCAAATTGGAACGATCCTCTTAATTGGTCGCCAAATATAGTTCCTACCGAAACAAACGATGTCATTTTAAATAATGTTGCAAATGCACCAAATATTGCTAATGGCCAAAACCACACTATTAATAATTTAACAACATTCGAAAATTTAAATATTGAAACCAATGCAAGTTTAACAATTCAGGGAAATATTGATCAACGCGCACAAATAACTGTAAATTCAGCTGTTGATTCTAATGGAAGTCTAATTGTAAATGGTAACCAAACCAATCCAAATCCATCAAATACTACCTATAACAGATATGTTTCAGGCAATAGCAACCACTGGCATCTTATAAGTAGCCCAATTTCTGAGGTTGATATCGATGATTTTGCATCAAATGAGCCCTTAACTAATGGTCAAGGAAACAATAGAGGATTAAGTTGGTATAATAATGTAAATGAAACCTGGGAATATTATCAGGCTGGCGCTGTTGGTTCTGGAGATTTTCCTAACGGAAAAGGATATGCCATAAATACCTCTGAGAATACAACACTTGAATTTACAGGATTATTAAATGCCAGCATTCTAGAAAACTATCCTATAACTGTTAATGGAAATGGTTGGAATTTAGTTGGCAATCCATATGCCTCATTTTTGCATGCCAATGCAAACGCTAATGCAACTAACTTTTTAACAACCAATGTGAATCAATTAGATCCTATTGCTGCTAATCTTTATGTTTGGAATCCTACTTTATCATCTTACGAAACTATAGGAAATGGAGACGAAGCAAAATATATTGCTCCTGGACAAGCGTTTTTTATAAAATCGAAAGCTGGTGGTGGTAACATTAATGTAACTAAAAATATGCAGACGCATAGATCAGAAAATTTATTCTTTAAAAGCAATCCTACCCAAAAAATTGTCTTAGAAATAAATGATGATGAAAAAATTTCAAGATCAACAATTGCTTTTAAAGAGGGTATGACTAATGATTTAGATGTAAGCTATGATGCAGCCGTTTTTTCTGGAGTAGCAACTAATTTTTCAATCTATACTCAATTATTGGAAAACTACGAAAACACCAAATTTGCAGTACAGTATTTACCAAAACTAAACGATGAAACTGTAGTTATACCAGTGGGAATTTTGCTAAACGAAGAGAAAAAGGTAAACTTAAAATTAAAAGAATCTAATTTAGAGAGCGGCTATACCATATATTTAGAAGATCGATTGTTAGATGATTTTACAGAGCTTACATTACAAAAACCATATGCCTTTAACCACAGTTTGCAATCTAATGGCTTAGGTAGGTTTTATATTCACATTCAAAAAAGTACTTTAAGCACAGAAACAATAGCAAATAATACTATTAAAGCATACAAAGTAGATGCATCAACCTTAAGAGTAAATGGAGTTAAAAATGGCATCTTAAATCTGTATGATATTACTGGTAAAAAAATTATTAAGAACCTTACTATCAATCAAACGAATCAAACATTTAGTTTCCCCAATTTAAACTCTGGAGTTTACATCCTTAACATTACCGAAAATAATGGTGGTAAACTCACTCAAAAAATTATATTTTAATTTTTTAACTGAGTTTTAGTATAGGATTTTAAATCATTAGTTTTGTTGAAAATTTCAGCAAAACTAATGATTACAGATACACATACTCATTTATATTCAGAGCAA
The DNA here is from genome assembly GCF_965660385.1 of Polaribacter sp. Classification (GTDB taxonomy): domain Bacteria; phylum Bacteroidota; class Bacteroidia; order Flavobacteriales; family Flavobacteriaceae; genus Polaribacter. Next base: position 18,931 of record NZ_CBFHZT010000032.1, on the reverse strand, counting down.
TTTGATGAAGATAGAAAAGCGATGATTCAGCGTGCGAAAGACGCTGGTGTGACTCGCTTTTTTATTCCTGCAATAGATTCTTCTTACACCACACAAATGTTTTCTTTAGAAAAAGAAAACCCTAATGATGTTTTTTTAATGATGGGTTTGCATCCAACATCTGTAAACGAAAATTATTTAGAAGAATTAGCCCATGTAAAAGATTGGATTAATCAAAGAAATTTTTATGCCATTGGCGAAATTGGAATTGATTTGTATTGGGATAAATCCTTTTTAACACAACAACAGGAAGCCTTTAGAACTCAAATAAAATGGGCAAAAGAAAAAAAACTCCCCATAGTTATTCACTGTAGAGAAGCTTTTGATGAAATTTTTGAAGTTTTAGAAACTGAAAAAAGTGATGATTTAAGGGGAATTTTTCACTGTTTTACAGGCACATTAGAGCAAGCAAAAAAAGCCATTTCGTACAATATGAAATTGGGAATTGGTGGTGTAGCCACCTTTAAAAATGGAAAAATTAATCAATTTTTAAATGAAATTGACATTAAGCATATTGTTTTAGAAACGGATGCTCCGTATTTAGCTCCTACGCCTTTTAGAGGTAAACGTAATGAAAGTGCTTACATCACTAAAGTTATTGATAAGTTAGTTGATATTTATGGATTAACTTTCCAAGAAATTGCAAAAATTACCACTCAGAATTCAAAACAAGTTTTTGGTATTTAATGCAAGAAGTAAAAACAACATACCTCAAAACGCCAATAGGTATTGCTAAAATTATTGGTGATAAAAACGGAATTCAATCTGTGTCTGTTTTAGATGATGATGCTGTTTCTAAGGATATTCTAAACCAAAAAACTCCTGATTGTTTACGAGATTGTGTTATCCAATTACAAGAATATTTTAATGGGAAAAGAGCTAGTTTTGGTTTAACAGTAAACCCAAAAGGAACACCTTTTCAGAAGAAAGTTTGGCAATCTCTTTTACAAATTCCCTATGGAAAAACAAGAACATATTTACAACAAAGTAAGGCTTTAGGTGATGTAAAAGCCATAAGAGCTGTAGCTTCTGCAAATGGTAAAAACCCACTTTGGATTATTATTCCTTGCCATAGAGTAATTGGTTCAGATGGTTCTTCAACAGGTTATGCAGGTGGAATTTGGCGTAAAAAGTGGTTATTGGCTCACGAAAACCCTGTAAAACAACAATCTCTTTTTTAATATTCAACTTTTTTAATACATAAAAACATATTTTTACGTTAAGTACGTTTTGTTTTATATGCTTCAAAAGAATCTCTTTGTAATCTTATTTTTTGTTGGATTTTGTATCCAATCGCAAACAATACCTACAGATTTTAGAAAAAAAAATATTGAAGTACAAAAAGATTCCATTCAACTAGATTCTGTTGCTATCAATTCACAAAAATTTAAAGTTTTAAATGCACAAAACACAGAAATTCCTTCATCAGAGTATACTGTAAATTTTAGCAAAGCACTACTCATCATCAACGCTAAAAGATACCCAAAAATTACAGTTGAATATTTTAGATTACCCAATTTTATAACCAAAACGTATACTCCTTTTGATGATAAACTTATCTTACAAAACAGAAATTCTGATGGTATTCTATACAGCTTAACCACCAATAAAAAAGCTTCAGAAATAAAATTATTTAACGGGCTACAAACCAGCGGTTTTATTACAAGAGGATTAACTTCTGGTAATAATCAAAATGCAGTTACAAATGCTGCTTTAGATTTAGAAATATCGGGTAAACTCAATAAAAATGTAACGTTAAGAGCCAATATTTTTGACACCAACATCCCCATTCAAGATAATGGAGTTTCACAAAACTTAACAGATTTTGACCGAATTTTTATTGAAATGTACACCAAAAATTGGCGAGTGAAAGCAGGAGATTTATCACTTAAAAATAACGAAACATTCTTCTTTCCTTTTGCCAAGCAAGTTTCTGGTTTAGAGGTTGAAGCCAATATTAATGAGGATTTAAAAGTAGCCGCTTCTGGTGCTGTGGTTCGTGGTAAATTTAGCACTTATACTTTTACTGCTGTTGAAGGCAATCAAGGCCCTTACAAAATTTTTGGCGCAAATAACGAAGCTGTAATTTTAATGATTGAAGGCGCAGAACAGGTATTTGTAAATGGAACTCTAATTCAAAGGGGTGAAAATAAAGATTATACCATCAACTATAATTTAGGTGAAATTACTTTCAACACAACCTTTCCAATAACCAATGATATGCGTATTTGGATTGATTTTCAGTATGCAGAACGTAATTATACGCGTTTTATTACATACGATAAAGCTGAATATAATGGTGATAAATTTAGCGTGGCTGGTTATTTTTATTCAGAAAATGATGCAAAAAATTCACCTTTACAGCAAAGTTTATCTATAGAGCAGCAAGAAATTTTAGCCAATGCTGGCAACAACACAAACGCCATGTTTTCTGAGAGTGCGTTTTTAGACGCTTATGATGACAATAAAATTTTATACAAAAAAGTAACTAATGGTTCTCAAGAATTTTTTGAATATACTACCAATGAAAACGATGAATTGTACAGTGTAACCTTTACAAATGTGGGAACCAACCAAGGTGACTATGTTTTAGAGGATACCATTGCTATTGGTAATATTTTTGCTTTTGTTGGAAATAACCAAGGAGATTACAGCCCAATAGTTCGCTTAATTGCACCCACAAAATCTCAATTATTTATTGTGAAATCTGCCTTAAATGCCAGTAAAAAAACAGTTTTAGATACTGAAATTGCTGTGAGTAATAGAGATAATAATCTATTTTCTAGTATTGATGACAATGAAAATGTGGCTTTGGCTGCAAAAGTAAATTGGCAGCAAATTTTTATTGATAAAGACTGGAAATTGTCCACAAAACTTAGCCATGAATATGCTCAAAAAAACTTCTTTTCAGAACAAGGTTATGAACCCGTAGAATTTAATAGAGATTGGAATATCATTACCAATGATGCTACTAAAAATTTCTTTCAATCTGAATTGAATTTAACTAATAAAAAAGAAGATTTTGTTTTATACAGATTTAATAATTTGAGTTATAACAACAGTTTTCGAGGCACAAAACACGAAATACAAACAAAAATAAACACCAATAACACCAGCTTTTTTGTTGATGGAAGTTACCTCTTTAACGTATCAGAAATTGAAGATAATTTCTTTTTTAGAGCCAAAACCAAAGCAGAACATTATTTAAAAAAATCTTGGTTTGGCGCTCAAATCAATTTTGAAACCAATTCCAGAAAAAATGCAACTACAGAAGAATTTATCAACACTAGTCATCGTTTTAAAGATTATGAAGGCTATTTTGGAGTTGGCGATTCTACCAAAATTTTTGCAAAAATTGGGTTCAACTTTCGCACAAACGATAGTATAAAATCAAATCAATTTCAAGAAATCAATAATCGTAAAACAATATACCTTAACAGTAAACTTATTCAAAACAAAAATACCAATTTAGCTGTTTTTGCAAATTATAGAATCACCGAAAATAATTTTACGACTGATGAAAAAGCATTAAACTCAAGGGTTGTGTTCAATCAAAAATTATTCAATAATTTTATCAATTTTAATACGGTTTACGAAACATCTTCTGGAAATGTTGCCAGACAAGATTTTGTATATGTGCAAACAGAACCAGGTTTGGGTTTTTATACTTGGATTGATTATAACGAAGATGGAATTAAAGATTTTAACGAATTTGAAATCGCCCTTTTTCAAGATCAAGCCAATTATTTAAGGCTCCCAAAACCCAACTTTACCTTTATTGCTACACAACGTGCTAAATGGAATCAATCTATCACCATAAATCCGAAAAGTTGGCAACAAAAAAAAGGAATTAAAAAGTTATTCTCGCACTTTTACAATCAAAGTTTTTTAACTGTAGACAATGAACAAGAAAGAGGTGAAAACTCGTTTCAGTTAAATCCTTTTAACATTAACGAAGATGCCTTAATTAGTTTAAATTTAAACCTTAGAAACAGCCTTTACTTTAATAAAGATTTGCAAAAGCACAGTGTAACTTTTACCTATGGAAATTCTCAAATAAAACAACAATATTTTATTGGAAATCAAGAAAACAACATTAAAATTCATCAAGTAGATTATGCGCATAAATTTGCAGATTTTTGGTTGATAGATTTTATGGTGAAAACCTCAAAAAACAGTTTAGAAACTGAGAATTTAATCAATAGAAACTTTGAAATTGATGCCCATGAATTTCAGCCAAAAATTAGTTTTTTGTACAGCCAAAACAATCGATTTTCTGCTTTTTATCACTTTAAAAACAAACAAAATCAACTGCAAGATTTCGAAAAATTACAACAGCAAAAATTTGGTTTAGAATATTTTTTTATCAGTAAAAAAAAGAACCAAATTTCCGCTAATGTAAATGTGTTTTTAAATGATTTTACGGGTGTTACAAATACACCTGTTGCTTATCAAATGCTAGAAGGTTTACAAGCTGGCACAAATTTTACTTGGAATTGTATTTTTAACAGAAAACTAAATTCGTTTTTAAATTTAAATTTAAGTTATCTGGGGCGAAAAAGTGAAAACTCAAAAGCAATACATACAGGAAGTATTCAATTAAGAGCAAATTTTTAAAGAAATATTACAATTATTGATAGTAAATTAACATTTCATTACGTAATGTGTAAATTATTTTTCTTTAATTTGCAAAATTATGACTAGGTTAGTTGCACTACTTTTATCAAATTTAATTCTTTTACAGAGTTTAAATATTGGTTTAGAAGATTTTTCTAAAATCAATGTATTGTTAAAGCACGCGCAATTTCATCAAAAAACTTATGGAGATTCTATTGTCGATTTTTTTGTAGAACATTATGGAGATAGTGAATACAAAACGACAAAACACAAAGAACACAAAGATTTACCTTTTAAACAAGATTGTAAAAATCATAATCATTTACCTTCAGTTTTTACTTTAAATACACCTGTATTTGAATTGAAAACAAATATTGCGATCCAAGTTCAACAAAATTATTTCTACAAAGAGTCGCATTCTCTATTTGAAAAACCTGCTGTTTTTCAACCACCCAAATTCGCATAATTTAATATTAAATTTTAACCCTGTTTACTATAAACAGGTATTTATTAATTATTATTTTATTATGAAATATGTTAGAGAACATTATAAAATTTAGCTTAAAAAATAAGCTTATTATCTTTCTATTTATTGCATCCGTAGTTGGTTTTGGTATTTATTCCTTAACTCAAATTCCTATTGGTGCAGTACCCGATATTACGAACAATCAGGTACAAGTAATTACCACATCTCGTAATCTTTCTACGCAAGATGTAGAACAGTTTATAACCTATCCTGTAGAATTAGAAATGGCCAATTTACCAGGTGTAGAAGAAATTAGATCGGTTTCTAAATTTGGTTTATCTGTGGTTACTATTGTTTTTAGTGATGAGATGGGTACCTATCTTCCCAGACAGCTTATTGCCGAAAAAATTAAATCTGCTTCCGAGAAAATTCCACAGGGTTTTGGCACACCAGAAATGGGACCAATAACTACTGGTTTAGGAGAAATTTATCAGTATATTTTAGATGTACAACCAGGTTACGAAAATCGGTATTCGCCAACCGAATTAAGAACCATACAAGATTGGATTGTTAGAAGACAATTATCTGGAATTCCAGGAGTGGTAGAAGTGAATACTTGGGGAGGATTTTTGAAGCAATACGAAGTTGCCATCAATCCAAACAAATTAAATGCTATGGATATTTCTATAGCTGAAGTATATACTGCTTTAGAAAAAAATAACAGTGTTGCAGGTGGTGGTTATATCGAAAAAACTAACGAAACTTTTTTTATTCGAGGAGAAGGTCTGGTAAAAACCTTAGAGGATATTGGCAATATTGTAGTGAAAAATGAAGGTTCGCTAATTTATATAAAAGACGTTGCAAAAATAGGTTTTGGAAGCGCAACTCGTTTTGGTGCGATTACAGGAAATGGTCAAGGAGAAAAAGTGCTTGGGCAGATAATGATGCTAAAAAACGGGAATTCTAAAGAAATTATAGATGCTGTAAAAGAACGTGTTGCATCCATTCAAAATTCGTTACCAGAAGGAGTTTTTATTAATGGATTTCTAGAACGAAGTGAATTAATTGGAAAAACAACCTTTACAGTAGCAGAAAACCTTATTCTAGGTTCGTTGATTGTAATTTTTGTAGTAGTGTTATTGTTAGGGAATTTACGCTCTGGTTTGGTAGTAGCCTCTGTTATACCTTTATGCTTACTTTTTGCCATTTCTTTAATGAATATTTTTGGTGTTGATGCCAATTTAATGAGTTTAGGAGCTATAGATTTTGGGATTATTATTGATGGAGCTGTAATTATTGTGGAGTTTATTGCCTATAGAATTATTACTAAAAGTGAAACATTAAAAGCCCTAACACCTGAAGCTAAACAAGATGAAATAGATGCTATAACTTTAAAAAGTGCCTCAAAAATGATGAATTCTGCCATTTTTGGTCAACTCATTATCTTAATTGTTTTTATTCCTATTTTGTCTTTAAGCGGTGTTGAAGGTAAAATGTTTAAACCTATGGCATTAACGTTTAGTTTTGCTTTAGTGGGTGCCATGCTTTTTTGTTTAACCTATGTCCCTGTAGTTTCATCTTTATTTTTAAAACCTAAAAAGCAATCTCCAAAAAACATTTCTGTTCGTTTAATGAAAGTGTTAAACGCATTTTATAAACCTGTAATTCATTGGGCATTATTTCATAAAAAAATAGTTGTTGGTTTTGCTGCCTTTCTTTTAGCTGCAAGCATTTGGTTATTTAGTAATATGGGTGGTGAATTTGTGCCGACTTTAGATGAAGGCGATTTTGTAATTCAACCTGTTTTAAAAACAGGAACTTCTTTAGGGAAAACCATTGAAATCACCACTCAAATTGAACAAATCCTATTAGAAAAATTCCCAGAAGTAGACCAAGTGGTGAGTAGAATTGGTGCTGCAGAAGTTCCTACAGACCCAATGTCTATGGAAGAAAGTGATGTGATCATCAAACTAAAACCAAAAAGTGAATGGACATCTGCTGAAAGTAAAGACGAATTGGCAGATCAATTTAAAGAAGCTTTATCCATCATACCTGGAATGGAAGTGGAATTTACCCAACCAATAGAAATGCGATTTAACGAACTCATAACAGGAGTTAGAGCAGATGTTGCCATTAAAATTTTTGGAGAAGATTTATCCATTTTAGCCCATAAAGCTGATGAAATTAAAGAACTGATTAAAAATGTTGCAGGTGCTTCAGACATTATTATCGAGAAGGTTGAAGGCTTGCCACAAATGAGTGTTACCTACAATCGAAGTAAAATTGCACGATATGGATTAAATATTTCAGATATCAATCAATTAATTTCCATAGGATTTGCAGGTGGAACTGTAGGAAATGTTTTTGAGGGCGAAAAGCGTTTTGATTTAGTAATTCGTTTGGATAAAAAAAATCGTAAAAACTTAGCAAGTTTACAAAATTTATATGTGGATACACCTCATGGAAATAAAATTCCGTTGAGTGAATTGGCTGAAATTAAGTACACAACTGGTCCTGCTAAAATTTCTAGAGACGACACAAAACGTAGAATTGTTGTAGGAATAAATGTAAGAAATAGAGATTTACAATCGGTTGTAAATGATGTTAGAAATATTATCAATACAAAACTAAAATTACCAGTTGGTTACACCATTACTTATGGTGGGCAGTTTGAAAATTTACAAAGCGCAAAAGCGCGATTAATGATTGCAGTGCCTATAGCATTAGTATTAATTTTTATTCTGTTACATTTTGCATTTGGTTCCGTAAAAGAAGCCTTAATGGTATACTCAGCAATTCCTTTATCGGCTGTTGGTGGCGTTTTATTTTTATGGTTAAGAGATTTACCTTTTAGTATTTCTGCTGGTGTAGGTTTTATTGCACTATTTGGTATTGCAGTACTTAACGGAATTGTATTAATAGAACATTTTAAAGAATTGAAAGAAGAAGGTATTCTAGATATTGAAGAACGTATTAAAAGAGGAACCTCAGAACGTTTAAGACCAGTATTATTAACTGCAGCAGCAGCAGCTTTAGGTTTTTTACCCATGGCAGTATCTACCAATGCTGGTGCAGAAGTGCAACGCCCTTTAGCTACTGTAGTTATTGGAGGTTTAATTACAGCAACCATTTTAACCTTAGTGGTTTTACCTGTTTTATACGCTTGGTTTGAAGAAAAAAAAGAATTAAAAATGAACAAAACGCTACTTATAACGCTTATTGGTTTTTTAGGATTTATGCAAACCAATGCGCAATCTAAATTAACTATTGATGAAACTTTAGCTTTAGCTTTTAAAAATAATGCAGGCTTAAAAGCTGCAAATTTAAAGATTGATGAAAGTAATGCTTTGGTAAATAGCGCTTTTATTTTTGATAAAACAGCTATTTATTATAGTTATGATGAAAATAATTTGGCTTTAAACAACTTGCCTTTAAAGGTATTTGGTATTGCCCAAGATTTTAAATTTCCAACTGTTTATATTACTGATAAAAAAATAAACAAGGTAAAAACCACTATTGAAAAAAACAATTACAACATCCAAATTCAGCAAGTTCAAAAAGCTGTTTATGCCCATTACTACCAATTAAGTTATGCTAAAAATAAGGCAGCAACTTATCAATTTTTAGATAGTTTATATCAAGATTTTGCAAGAAAATCTGAGCGTAAATTTGAATTGGGTGAAAGCAATTATTTAGAAATGATAACTGCAAAATCAAAACAAAAGCAGTTAGAAACCCTATATAAAAAAGCTGTGCAAGATGTTATTTTATCTAAAGAAAAACTAAAAAGTGTAGTACAAGTTGAGCGTTTAGAAACTATTGATGAACCTTTACAACAATTGTTAGTTAACCCTATTTCTACCAAAGATAATTTAGGAATGCAATATTTTGAAAATGCTAAGAACTATCAAAACTTGTTGTATAAAAAAGAGAAACAAAGCGTTTTACCAGGCCTTAGTTTAGAATATTTTCAAGGTAGCAACAATCAGTTAAACAATAGTATAAGGGGTTATCAATTTGGATTAAAAATTCCGTTTTTGTTTTCTGGAAACGCATCAAAAATAAAGGCATCAAAAATAGCAAAAAAAGTTATTTCTGAGCAACAACAAGATTATAAAGCAAAATTACGAGCCCAATACAACGCGCTTTTAGCAACATTAAAGCAATATGAAAGCGCTATAGATTATTATGAAAACGAAGGAAAAAATCTTAAAAATGAAATTATAAAAACTGCCAATAGAACGTTTAAAGAAGGTGAAATCGATTTTTTTCAGTACATACAAAGTGTAGAAACAGCCAAAGACATTGAACTCTCTTACCTTAACAATTTAAACGACTATAACCAAACAGTTATCCAAATCAATCATCTTATTTTAACAATATATTAAAAATGAAAAATCAATATATCTTAATAGTTTCTATGCTACTTTTAGCTTGCGGAAACAAAGAACAAACATTAAAAAACACTACTGAATTTTCAGAAAACTCAAATCTAATAGAAATTAACAAGCAGCAATTTGAAAGTCAAAATATGCAATTTGGGCAAATCGAAGAAAGCTCTTTTAACTCGGTTGTAAAAGCAAATGGTTTTATTGATGTTCCACCAGAAAACAGGGCTAGTGTAAGCACGTTTATTGGGGGTTATGTTAAGAAAATTCCTTTATTAATAGGAGATAAAGTTAAAAAAGGGCAATTAGTAGCAAGCCTAACTAATCCTGAAATTGTAGAAATTCAACAACACTATTTAGAAGTTTTAGCACAGTTACAATATTTAAAAAATGAATTTAAAAGACAAAAAACCTTATTTGATGAAAATATCATATCAGAAAAAAAATATTTACAAGCAGAAAGTATTTACAAAAGTAATTTAGCTATATATAATGGTTTGCATCAAAAACTTAAAATGCTAAATATAAACCCTAAAACTGTAGAAACTGGTAAAATTACATCAACTATAAATTTATATGCACCCATAAATGGTTATGTTACCAAAGTAAATGTTAGTAATGGCTCTTTTGTTTCTTCTGAAAGTGAATTATTAGAAATTATAAATACCGACCATATTCATTTGGAATTGAATGTATTTGAAAAGGATATTTTAAACATTAAAAAAGATCAAGAAATACTTTTTAAAGTGCCAGAATCATCAAACAAAAAACACGAAGCTGAAGTTCACTTAGTGGGAACTTCCATAAATAATAATAGAACTATAAAAGTTCATGGGCATTTAAAAGCAGCGCATTTAGATTTTATAGCTGGTATGTTTGTTGAAGCAGATATAATTGTAACATCAAAAAAAGCAATTTCTTTACCAAAAAGTGCTGTTTTAAAAAGTGAAGCAGATTCTTTTGTGTTTAGTGTGGTTAAAGAAGAAAATGGGAGTTACTTTTTGGAAAAAACAGCACTACGTATTGGTTTAGAAAACGAAGACTTTGTTGAAATATTGAATTACAAAGATTTAGAAAATAAAAAAATTCTTACCAAAGGTGTTTTTATGCTAAGTGAATTGTAATATTTATTAAATGCAACATTAATTAAAATTTAACGCAACCTTTTTGGGTTTTACTCATCAATTAAAAGTAATATTGTATTAAAAGTGCATATTAAAAATTGGTATGCTTTTTGTTATAATTTTTTCTTAAAATTTAAACAACCATTATGAAAAAAATCACTTTAATTATTCTAGTATTTGTGAGTGCTTTATCAATTGCTCAAGAAAAAGAGAAAACAACCTATCCACAAGATGTAGATAAAAAAACGGAGTTAAAAATTAATGCTTTTGGCCTTGTTGCTTTTGAATGGATAGACCTTTCTTATGAACGCCTAATTAACGAAGAATCATCTTTTGGTGTTGGTGTATTAGTAGGTTTTGATAACGATGACAATGTAGATGAGTATAGAAAGTTTTCTATAACGCCATTTTATAGAAGATATTTTTCAAATAAATATGCAAGAGGTTTTTTTGTGGAAGGATTTGGTATGCTACATTCCTACGAAGATCGTAATTACGACTATTACTATGATAATTCAGGAATTTTTAGAGACAATTCTTCATCTGAAACCAATACAGAGTTTGCTGTAGGATTTTCAATTGGTGGTAAATTTGTATCTAAAACTGGGTTTAGTACAGAAATTTATTTAGGTGTTGGCCGTAATTTAGGTGGTGATTCTTATGCTGCAGAAGCTGTTGCTAGAGGTGGTATTTCTTTAGGATATCGTTTTTAAACAATTAGTTATTAGAATTTAGTATTTTTGAAACTCTTTACAGTTTCAAAAGACTAAAAATAAATTCAATGAAAAAAATAATACTGCTTTTTACACTTTTTACGAGTTCATTGGTATTTTCTCAACAAGAAATAAAATTAGATATTGCAGATGCTTTAGTAATTAGAAGTTTAGAATTTTCTTATGAAAATTATATTAATGATGAATCTTCTTTCGGGGTTTCTGCACTATTTAATTTAGCCAAACAAGATATTAGCTTTAGGTATAATGAAAACTTGATGATTACGCCTTATTATCGTCATTATTTTACCTCTGAATACAATTGGAACTTTTTTGGAGAGGGTTTTTTCGGCATTAATTCTGGTAAAAAAGAAATCACTAATTTAGGAGGTAGTAGTTTTACTTATGAAAAGTATACAGATGCTGCTTTAGGTATTGCAGTTGGTACAAAATATGTTGCTAAAGGCGGTTTGGTTATTGATATTTATGGTGGTTTAGGACGTAATTTATTCGGATCAGATTCTCCTGTTTTAGTTCCGCGAATAGGTTTAAATGTTGGTTGGAGATTTTAAAAAATGAAAAAATTGTTATCCTACTCAATACTTTTAAATATCCTATTTTTACTATTGTTTGGATACTTTTTTTTTATCAAAAGAGATGGATTAAATTATATAAAAAACAAAATATTTCACCCATTACAAGCACCTTTAAATTCTCATCTTTATCAAACAAAGTTGAGTATTTTTAACAATATGCCAACTATAGAAGAAAGTATTATTTTTTTAGGTGATAGTATAACAGCTTTTTGTAATTGGAGTGAACTTTTTAAGCAAGATAAAATTATAAATAGAGGTATTAGTGGTGATACTCTTGATGGTGTCTTATATCGAATTGATGAGATTATTAAAAGAAAACCTAAAAAAATATTTTTAATGATTGGAATTAATGATTTAGGTAAAGGCTATAATGCAGTTCAAATATTAGAAAAATACGATACCTTGATCAATAAATTAAATGTAAGTTTACCCAAAACTAAAATCTACATTCAAAGTATATTACCTGCAAAACGTAAGAATTTAAATAATACAGAGATTAAAAATATTAATATTGGTTTACAAAACATCTCAAAAAAATATAACTCAAATTATATAGACCTTCACTCTTCATTTTTATCTAAAAACAATGAACTAGATGACCTGTATTCGTTGGATGGTTTGCATTTAAATGGTGAAGGATATCATTTGTGGAAAAATAGTATTGAAGAATATTTAGAATAATTCATATTTTCTTAAATCAATTTATTTGGTAAGTAGCTGATCCAGTAGCCTTTTAGATTAAATCCTTTATCGGATAATACCTATGAAATCTCAATCCTATTTTACTGTTAACTTGAGTTCTAATATTATTTTATAGGTAAATTACTATGAATCCTATTATTGTGATTTAGACCTTGGGGAGAAATCTAAATTTTGGCAAAAATAAACTTCGAAATTCTTTTATTTCGTTGTCCTTTAATCGAAATACAATTAAATTTATTATAAAATTTTCAGAATGATATTAATCTAACTCAGATTAATAGTAAAGTCGTTTTTAAGCAAAAATAACTTACCATTAACCTTAAAATATAGTTATTTATAAATTCAAAATTGAAATAGTATATTAGTATTAGTAAAAAAATATTGGTCTTTAAAACAGCATTGAATCTTAAAATAAAAAGCCTAAATACATTAATGTATTTAGGCTTTTATTAAATTGCTACGTTATTTTAGTTTATAACGTGAGGCTTTTATCTTCTCCAACGTGGATCTCCAACAGCGTTGTCAATTAAATCTTGATTTGTTAAAGTAAAATTACCTGATGCAGCATCAACATAACCAGGATCTAAAACAGTATTGGTACCTGATTGATCTGATACAGTTTGAGTAGCATCAAAAAACCCATCAGCATTCCAATAATTATTGTTAAAAAATGAAGGATTTGGATCTGTTCTACTTTGATCTGAATACCCTTCTGAATCTGTATCCGTAATTAAAGTATTATTAACCGTGATTTTATTATCTTGAAATCTTACATACATCAATCTTCTGCTAGAAGAGTTAGAGCATGCATAGATAGTACAACTTTCTAATAATATATTACAAGTAAAACCGCTTTGCGTAGATGTACCAGAATCGTCTATTCTAAAGAAATCACGACCAGGAGCACAATTGTTAAATGTACTAGTGTTTACGTTTATATTAAATACGTCTGAGTTTCTAAAATCTATGAAATCACCTCCGTTAGTAAGTATATTAGTTACCACTGAGTTTTCTACAGTAACATTTTGAATAATTGCATCAGTTGTACTACCTGCTATAAATGAACGATCGTAATCGTGCACATTACATCCACTAATGAAAAGCGTGTTATAACTACCTGCTTCGCTATATCTTATCATGTCAGTCAATTCAGCTGGTAAATCTCCAGTTAAATCTAAATCTATTAAATTAATATCAGCAGCACCATTTGCTGGAGAAAAACTAACTTTCAACTCAGGTTTAAAATCACGTTTTAATCCTCTTAAAGTTATAGATTTATCTAAAGTTATTCTACCAACTTGAGCAGTGTAGTCTCCTTCTTCAAAAAGAATAATAGCTCCTGGAGCAGCATCAGCTATTGCTTGAAAAATATCATCTGCAGGAGTTAATACTACGTTATTACCAATATCTATACCTGTGGTAAATACAGCTGTTCCTCTTACTTTAGCATTATTATACAACGTTGCTGTGTACTCCGTTTCTGGCGTTAAATCTGATATTGTAGCAACACCTGCTGCTTTTTCTTGATCTGATATATCATATCTAATTGAACCAGGTTCGAGTATAAAATGAGTTACATTAAGCCCTGCTTCCCATCTTAAAGTAGCTGAAAGCGCTTGGATATCTCCTGCTTCCGATGGCAACATAATTTGTTCTGATAATGTAGTTGCTTCTGTTAAAGCCCAAGTTGAATCATCTAAACCACGTGAACTTACAGTTTTAACTCTAATTGAATATAAAGTTTCACCTTCTAATCTTATTTGTACTGGAAGTTCTTCTGCTGTAACTTCTTGTGACAAAAATATAGTATTAAAATCTGGGTCGTCTGCACTAAACTCTACAAGATAATTAGACAACTCTTGCCCTTGTCTTACAGTCCAATCTAGTTCTACTGTTGTTTGATTTCTAATTCTTGTATCTAAATCAATAGGTGCGAATTCTCTGGTAAGAGAGAGTTCTTCTATAACTGGTTCATCATAATCAGTGATACAACTAGAAAAATTGATTAATAGTACAGCTATAACTATTACTTTTATAATATTTTTTAATTTCATAATCCGTTGTTGTTAAATTTATTAATATCCGTAATCGTTATATAATTTACCATTACTATTATCTATAAACACTTGCCAAATTGGCCAAAATTGTCTGGTGTCTGGATCTATACCTTCTTGAAATAAAGAATTGATTCTATTGTCATCTAAATTGGTCCAATCTTGAGCTGAATACTCTGGTCCTGGACTTACATCTTCGCCTCTATTAAGACCGTAAATATCTAAAGTTTCACCATCAGCTTCATATTTATAATATAAAGTTGTAGGAACATCAGCATAATCTCCAGCTCTATCTCTTAAATCCATCATTTTTTGTTTAGCTTCTCTTAAGTTTTCACCTAACAAGTTCCAACGAATCAATGCAAGTTTACGCTCCATCTCTCCTGTAAACTCATATTTATGCTCGTTAACAATGGCAGTAAACATTTCTTCTTTACTAGAGATATTATTCAAGTAATCATCAACTTTAGTAGGATGATCAGCAGGATCAAAGGCTCTCATTCTTAATTCTTTTAAGTATGGTTTAGCAGCTTCAACTCCTTCTAATTCATTTGCAGTTTCTGCAGCCATTAACAAAATTTCTGCATAACGCATGTAAATTTTATTAACACCATCATCATTTGAAGAGGTTACATATCTATTCATCCATTCATAACGATATTTACCAAAATACCAAGTATTTAAACCAACCAATTCTTGTTGAGAAAATCCGTCAACGGCTGTTCCCCATTGATAAGGTACACAAGTTATATCTCTACGTGAGTCAGACTCATCATAATCATAAAAAACTGTTGGTAAAGGACCTGCAATACCACCTCTTGGTTGACCTGTATATTGGTCTACACTTCTATGGCGAACTGCAAAAGAAAAGTTAACACGACCACGACCATCTGCAAACGGAATTTCCCAAAGAGATTCTCCTCCTGCTGAAACGTTTTCTTCATTTAATTTTCTCCATAAAGTTTCAAATGAAGGTTCTAATGAAGCTGTACCACTATTGATAACATCTCTACATTCATCTAAAGCAATTTTGTACATTTTATCAACAGATAACTCAGGGTCGTTACTTCTACGTACACCATCGTTTGGATACTGTTGAAAACCACTAGCTGCTAATGCTACACGTGCTCTTAATCCTTTAACAAAGGCTTTGTTTACTTTTTCAACTGTTGTTGTTGCAGATGTTTCATTTGGCCAAGCAACCAACTCAGCTGCTTCTCCTAAATCTGCAATGATTTGTTTGTAAATAATATCTCTGTTAGCTTTTTCAATATAAACTGTTTCAGAATTTATTGGTTCAAAACGAGGAAGAACATCACCCCAAGTTTTAAGCAAATCACTATAGTACAAAGCTCTAAGCGTTAAAGCTTCTCCTAATAATTGACCCAATTCATTTCCTGGTTCTGGGCTACCATATTCACGAATACCTACAATACATATATTGGCTCTTTCTATACCTCTATAAATCATTGCCCATGAACTATTATCTCTATTCATTTGAGCATTGTTTGGTTTGGCATCGTAAATCATCAACTCTCCAGTAGAATTTCCTGGAGATGAAGAATTATAATTCCACTCTGTATCTGTATTAAAACCGTAAAAAGGTATATGTCTACCCCTATATGAGTTGGTTTGACCCATTGGCTCAAGAATACCATCTATAGCACTTCTTGCTAAACCTGCATTAGAGAATATTAAAGACTCTTCTAATGAAGATTTTACAGGTGCCTCAAGAAAATCATTTTCAAATTCTCTACATGAACTGAAAGAAGTGATAATAATTACTCCTAAAATTAATATTGCTTTTATTTTTTTCATCTTGTAAAAAATATTTTGTTAAAAGTTTAAATTTAATCCAAAAACATATTGTCTACTTCTAGGATATGCTGAATAATCAACACCTGGTGTTAAAGGTGTTCTTCTTCTTGTTGATACCTCTGGATCTGGACCTGAATAATTGGTTAAAAGAAATACATTATTTGCTGTTGTATAAAATCTTAAATTAGATACTCCTAATTTTTTAGTTACTTTTTCAGGAAGTGAATATCCTATAGTTAAGGTATTTAACCTTAAAAACGAAGCATCTTCTACTGCCCAATCACTAAAAACATATCTAGACATGTAAGGTGACCACAATGTTGTGTTTTTGTTTAACGCTTCTAGTTGTGTAGGATCATTAACAATCTGACCTGTTGAAGGGTCTAAATTCGTCCATCTTACTCCATCAGCCATAACTGTACTTAAGTTTCTGTATTGACCATTTTCATTAGCCGTTGAAAACTCAATTTTATTAGCATTGTATACATCTTGCCCTACACTAAAGTTAAAGGCAGCAGTTAAGTCAAAACCATAAGCACGACCTGATAGTACAACACCCCCAATAAAATCAGGATTTGCATCTCCAATAATTTCTTGGTCGTTAATATCAACAATACCATCTGGTATACCATCTGGACCACTAATATCTTTTAATTTCATTGAACCTGGTCTAACATTTCCTATAACTTGATTATCTGCAACACCTGATTTTAAAGTATATTCGTCAGCTACTGGGTCATAATTAAAGTCAGAAACCTCATAACGTCCATCATTTCTAAACCCAACCATTACACCTAAAGGTTGACCAACTGTTACTAAATAATCGTCTCCAATTTGTGATGATGCCCAGTTTGTATTTTCACCAAAGTTTTCTAGCTCACCCATAGATAGGATTTCGTTTCTATTAACACTTGCATTTACAGAAATATTTAAACCATAATCTGATTTTTCTAATATAGAAAAGTTTAAAGATGCTTCAACACCAGAATTCTGAACTTCTCCTACGTTTCGATATTGACTAGCATACCCTGTATCGTTTGGAATGTTAAATCTGAACAATAAATCTTCTGTAATGTTTTTATAAGCCTCTAAACTACCAGTGATTTTACTACCAAATATACCAAAATCTAAACCAATATTTTGAGTAACTGTGGTTTCCCATTTCAAATCAGGGTTAACCAAAACTGTTGAAGGTGCCCAATAATTAGTTACACCATTTATGTATGTTGTATTATTAGATTGAAAATTTCTTGCTGTTTGACCAGTAGGAATATTATTATTACCAGATTCACCATAACTAATTCTAAGTTTTAATAAATCTATCCAATCCTGATTTTCTAAGAATGGTTCTTCAGAAATTTTCCAAGCTACAGCAGCCGATGGAAAATAACCCCATGCATTGTCTCCTAAAAACTTACTAGAACCATCCGCTCTATAAGTAGCAGTTAATAAATATCTATTTTTAAAACTGTAATTTACTCTACCAAAGAAAGAAAGTAACTTATCATCTGGACTGTAGAAATTATTTACAGCTTGAGGAATACCTTGTGAGAACAGATTTTGAGCCTGTGTAAAATCAAAAAACTTTGGAAAACCATGAATTTCAGTAGTTAAAGTATTCCTGTTTGTGATCAGCATCTCCTCACCTACAAGTAATTTAACTTCATGATCTTCACTTTCAATAATATCTTTAAAATCATAATTTAACGTGTTTGCATTTCTAAAACGAACTTGAGTTCTGTCGTTAGTAACAAATGCAGGTAAACCTTGATTTACAGCAGAAGGTCTATTATTAGCATAATATGTTGATCTTCCGTAAAAACGGTTATCACCATCAGTTCTATTATCTAAACCAACATCCATTCGATATTTAAGATTATCAATCATTTTCCAAGAGAAACTACCTACCATATTAAAGTTTTTTCTTGTTTTTTGACGTTGATTATCATCTACCGCTAAAAATGGATCAATTAAATAACTTTGTAAAGCTTCATCTGTTTCGTCTGTAGTTAAACCTGGCAATGGTATTGGAGAATACCCAACACTATGTCTTAAACGTGCGTCTGCAGAAGAAACTTCATTTTGTTCATTAGCACCACCACCATTTACCTCTGTATTTGAGTAACGTAGTGTGAATGACAAATCTATTTTTTCACTTGCTTTACTTTTTAAGGAAACAGAAAGGTTGTCTCTTCTAAAGTTAGAACCTAACATAATTGCTTTCTGGTCGAATAAAGCGTAATTTAAATTAAAATTAAATTTTTCTGAACCACCTCTAATAGCTAAATCTCTACTTTCAACTAATCCCATATTGCCATAGATTTGTTTTTGCCAATCAGTACCTTTTTGATTGTCATATAAATCTACATCTTGCCACAAGCCAAAATATCTTTCGTAAGATTGAGCAGGATTTT
>NZ_CBFHZT010000031.1:6466-35329 GCF_965660385.1 Polaribacter sp. | reverse complement strand
CTTTTTAAAACCTCATATCAATCGATATGAGGTTTTTTTATGAATTATATTTTGTCTTTATTTCTTTGTTTATGAAAGGCTTTTAACTTAATTTGTTACTGCTTTTACTTTCTATCATTTTTTTAATTATATTTATGTAGGAACTTATTAGAATTTTCTATACCTGTAGTTTTAATTATGGTTATTTATCATCTTTGTTTTCGAAAGTATTTTTATTGGTCATAATTTTATATAGTTCTTTTTTTTAAAAAAAACTTACTTTTTTTCTAAGTATTAACTATTTTTAATTGTAGCTCTCATTTTTTTATTTTACAAATTATTTGGTTAAAAAGGGCATAAATAATTAAATTATTTTTCTAATATTTCTTTAATATTAGGTTTAAAGTAATTAGGGCCTTTTAAAACTTTGCCATCTTCTCTGTAAATAGGATTGTCATCTTCGCCCAATTTACTCATATTAGAACGTTGAATTTCATTAAATATTTCTTCAATTGTGTCTTGCATACCATGTTCTATAATAGTGCCACATAAAATATAAAGCATATCGCCTAAAGCATCTGCTACCTCTACCAAATCGTTGTTTTTAGCGGCTTCTAAATATTCTTCATTTTCCTCTTTCATCAACTCAAAACGCAATTGTTTCCTATCTTGAGAAATCTGAACAGTTGGTGTGTTTTGAATATTTAAGCTAAACGCTTTATGAAATGCCTGAACTGCTGCTATTTTATCTTTCATTTTTATGATTTTGAAATCGTTAAAGTCTACGATTTATTCGTAATTTTGTATAGTTAAATATAAGTAATTTAGTTATTATTTAAATCGTATTAAAAGAAAACCACTAAAAACAAATTTAGAATGATTCCGATGATTTATAACGCATTTTTTACGACAGGTAGAGTTATTTTTATCATTTTTTTTGTGTTGGTTTTTGGTGCATTAATTGTTTGGAGCTATAAAAAAGATATTAAAAGTCATCAAAGGCATTATAAAAATTCTGGTAAAAAAGTGTTGCTTTATGGTTTGTTAATTATTGCTGTTTTTGTGGCGATAAGAATTATTTTTGGCAATTAATACACTTACATTTTTTCTGTTTCACTTAATTTATCGTGGTCTAAAACTGTATAACCTTCTACATCAAAACTTGAAGCTGATGTGTATTTAACATCTATAAGTAAATCTTCAAAATCATATGAATTTATTTGATATACTTTTTGTGAAAACGATTCTTCGTGATAATTAATTAAAATGTACAAGTGTGCTTCTAAATTTTTAATTTGGTCTTTAGAGTATTTGTACAGGGGACTATTTTCATCAATTTCATGAACAATGGTCCAAATAGTAGGCAGGTACATTATTTTACTGCGTTCTAGTTTTAGTTGATAAAAATTGCGTTTAAATTCTTTCTTTTTATTTTCTTCGGTTATTGATAATGTAACTGTAATTTCCGGTTCAATCATTACCGTTTTGCGGCTATTCATTAAACGAAACATTATTGCTTGTTTGCCTTTAAAATCTCGTAAAATTAAATTTTCACTAAATCTTAGATTTGCTTTTGGTTTGGAAAATCGACCATAAAGCATACCTGTAATAAAAGAAAAACTTAACAAACCAATCATTGCTTCAAAAGCGGCAATGAAGTTTGCTGTAATGCCTTTTGGAGCTATTCCACCATAACCTACTGTGGTTAATGTTTGAGCACTAAAGAAAAATCCGTTTAAAAAATCTTGAAAAAAAGTACCTTTTGGCTTTGTAATTTCTTCAATGCCTATAGCAACATAGAGTATACCAAAAATTACATTTAATAGAGTGTATGCCAAAATAATAAGTGCAAAAAAATACAACCAAGAAATATCTATAAAATAAGTGTACAGGTCATTTACATTTCGTTTTCTGTTAATGTGATTTACATTGCTAGATCCATCATCATTAATAACGCTTTGTGCATTTTTTTTAGAATTATATCCAAAACCTGGATCTTTAGTTTTTTGTGCCATGTTTAAGGTGTTCTGTATATATTTCTTGGGTAATCTGAGCTTCTTACGCTTTCTTTTTGTAGTTCTTTTAAGGCATTTTTAGCAATCCAAATTGCAGATTTATGCTCTAATTGTATCATTTTATTTGCTACTTTAATGGCATCTTGTCTTAAATCTATATTTCTTTTTCCAATATTTCGTAATGCCCAATTTACTGCTTTTTTTACATAAAATCGGTCATCATTAGAAGCATCAATTATCATTGGAAAAAATTGCTGAAATAATAAATTATCAGAGGTTTTATCTGCCATGCAATAGGCTGCCATAATTGCAAAAGCGGCTCTTTTCTGAAACTCTTCCTCTCTAGTAGACCACTCTAGAATCTTTGTTAATGCCAAATTACTTTTTGCAAAAACGCCCATGCAAAAGCTATCACATATTTCCCAGTTTTCGAATGTTCTAACCCATTTTTCCATAAGATTTTCATTAAGGTCCTTGGGATGAAAAATTTTACTACATAAAATTCTGGCTTCGTAAATTCCACTGTCAAACAATTGAATTCCTAGTTCACTATTTTTTCCAATATTTTTGGCGAGTTCTTTTAAGTCTTTATGATAAACACCAAGCGAATTTTTAGAAATTATACCAAACTTACGCGCTTTAAAAATCACTTTTTCTTGATCTTCTAAATCATATAATTCTTCTATAACTTCTTGGTAAGTCAATTTTGTTTTTTTTTTATTGTTATTAATTTGGATATCGAAAACAGTCTGTAGTATGATCGTTTAGCATACCAACTGCCTGCATAAAGGCATACATAATTGTAGAACCTGTAAATTTAAATCCACGTTTTTTTAAATCTTTTGATAGTTTGTCTGAAATGGCTGTAGTTGCTGGTACATCTTCTTTTTTATGAAATGTATTCACAATTGGTTTATCTTTTACATAACGCCAAATAAATGCAGAAAAAGAACCAAACTCTTTCTGAATTTCCATAAACAATTGCGCATTGGTAATAGCGCTTCGTATTTTTAATTTATTTCTAATAATACCTTCATCTTGCATCAATTCGTTGAACTTACTTTCTGAATATTTTGCTATTTTTTGATAATCGAAATTATCGAAAGCTTTTCTAAAATTTTCACTTTTATTTAAAATGGTTATCCAACTTACACCTGCTTGAAAGGTTTCTAAAATTAAAAACTCAAATAAGGTTGCATCGTCATAAACTGGATTTCCCCATTCGTTATCATGATAATCTTGATACAATTTACTATCTGTTACCCAAAAACATCTGTGTTTCATAAAACTGATTTTAATTGCTGTTTTTTAATGCTCTTTAATCTTTTCCAAGCTTTTTGGTGAATGAGTATGTAAATTACAAAACAACCGATATCTAATAAAAAATAAAACAGACTTATACCACTTGGTGGATTGTTACTTGGTAAAAATTCGAACACACCAAAACCAATATTTGGCCATTTCCAAGCGCCAAATGCTGTGCCACCAATCTCTAAAATAACGACCAACACATACATTGAAAAGAAAAATAAACGGTCTTTTGGCCTTTTCCACAAAATTAAAAACACAAAAACGGTCATTACAAACCCAAAAACATCGTTTAAAAGTATCAAGTAAATAGTAGATACAGTTACCATTACTAGAATTAAAAAAGATTCAATTTCTTTATGGTACTTTTTTACCAAACTGGCTTTACTAAATCTGAATATTCTGGCATACAAAACGCCATGTCCAAAAGGTACGTATAAAGGTACATTTTCTAGCCTGTAGGTGTACATGCCTAAAACTTTTGAGAAAAAATGCTCACCAACAAAGCCTAAAATTACAGCAATAACCATAAGTTCTCTAACCCTAGGTGTGGCTCTGTACAACATGGCAATAAAAGCCAAACCCATGAGAATATTTAATAATAATTGCGATTTAAAAATGTGTTCGTTAAAATAAACACCATCAATAAAAAGTAAAAAAACAGCAGCGATAAATAAGCCAGCTTCTCTAAAAAAAATGATTAATATCTTTTTTAAATCTTCTTTAGGTATTTTTAACGAGAACATCAACAAAAAAATTAATTGGTATGTATTGGTTTAATTGCAGTTTGTCTTTTGTTAACATATTCAAAAGTATCATCACCAAAAAACCCAGCTTCTTCTAACATTATTCTAATATCTTTATTCCATTCTTTAATAAAAACAGTAGTATTAAGTTCAATAGCATAGGCTGTATTTTTTTGCAAAGGATAATCGCCATTAAAAGGAACGCCGTTTTGAGAATCCCACATACCAATTGTAGTACCAGCACTATGGCCATATTTTCCTAAAGGATGCGTATAAATTGATGGACGCAAACCTTCTTCTTTTCCTTTTGCTAAAGATGTTAACAAAATTTCATTTCCGGTTTTGCCAGATTTCATGGTACTTGTTAAAATATCTTGCACACGATTTCCTTTTTGAAAGGCGTCTTTTAAAAATTGAGGAACCTCGGTTTCATCATCCTGTAAAACATAGGCATGTTGCTGACAATCAGTGTTTAAACCAATATACGTAATTCCAAAATCGCAATGAAGCAAATCGCCTTTTTGGATGATTTTTTTATCCTTAGTTTTAGAAAACGATTCAATATGAGATTTTAAAGCCTCCTTATTTCTTTGAACATCGATGGTTGGATGAAACCAAGTTGCTAAACCCAAATCTGTTACTTTTTGGCGCATAAACCAAACCAAATCTTCTGTAGATGTTTTGCCTGGAATGATCGTGTTTTCAGAAAAGGTTTCATCAATAATGTTGTGTGTTATTTTTACTAATTCCCTGAATAGAGCCAACTCTTTTTCGGTTCTGGTTTCTATCCAAGAAATTCCCAATTTTTCTGCGGATACTAGTTTTGAGGATAATTCTTCTGGTAAATTCTCAACCAATTCATCATAATCAGTTTTTACCAAACCATCTGCCAAGGCAAAATGGGTAGAAGTATTAATACCAATTTTCTTAGGATTTCTTTTCTTAATGATTTCAGTTAAAGCTTTCCATTGGTTAGGTTCTTTTTCTTTATCCCAAGCAGATTTAATGCTTTTACCAATATCATATCTTGCAACAGCTAAACGTTCTAAGGTGTTTTTTGCTGTATCTCTATAGAAAACGATTATGGTTCTTCTTCTTGCATTTAACCAAGTTGCTGGTAACATGGTTTTTAAAATAGGGTCTTCATTATATTCTCTAGATATTAGTAGCCACATATCAATATTAGCTTTGTCCATTAAAGCTGGTAATACATGGGTAAGCCTATCTTCAAGTAACTCATCTTTTTTTATAGCTCTGTCTTGTTCTGATAAAATGGAATATGTGTTTTTTTCTGCTTTTGGTGTATTGCAAGAAATAATTGCTATCAAAAAAAAGAGTACAACGAATTTGAATTTCATTTTGAAAAAATTTAAGTCTTAAAATTAGTATTAATGAATGAAAAAGTGGTATATTTTTTGAAGAATTTTAAGTAAATAGTGGTTTACTCAACAGAAACAGCTGTTTACTCATTATGGTTTTTTAAAAGTGTTTGATCTTGCTACTTTTGATAAGCTTTAATCACAAATTAATAATTTTTTATCTTTAATATTATGAAACATTTAAAAACACTAGTTACGTTAATAATTCTAACTCTTTTTTTCTGGGCTTGTGGTTCATCTCCCATAACTAAAAAAGTTACAGAAAAGGAAGAGCCAGTGGTAATTGCTAATGACAGTTTAGAATATGAGATTATTATTATAGACCCTGGTTTTACCTATTTTTTAAATTCAGTTGCACAACCAGAAGGGTTTTACTCTCAAAGTTACTTAGAGGCCAGAAATAGGGCTTGGGTAATTACTTGGAATCAGAGATTTCAAAATCCGCAACAGTTTAATGAAAATATTTATGAGAACCGAATTGATTATCAGCAAAATATAGATTATGGATATGAAGTAAACTATAAGTTATTTAACTACTTTTTATTTGCCCAAAAGAAATATAAGATGAGTTTAGGTGGTGGTTTTAGAACAAATAGGATTAATTAGCTACTTTTTTAAAGCGAATAAAACTATAATCGAACTTATTATTTTCATCAGCAATAAAGTCTTCTCTTTCTACTCTATCCCAAATGTTTTCATCAATTTCAGGAAAAAAAGCATCGGCCTCAAATTCTTCATGCACTAAGGTAATATCTAAGGCATCTGCAAAATTATTTTCGATGGCGTATTTGTAAACTTGAGCACCACCAATTATAAAAATTTTTTCATCATCTTGAGCCATATCTAGGGCTTGTTCTAAGCTATTTGCTATTAAACAACCTGGTTGTGTATATTCTTTATTTCTGGTGATGATAATGGTAGTTCTGTTTGGCAATGGTTTACCAATAGATTCAAATGTATTTCTGCCCATTAATATATGATGACCTGTTGTAATTTTTTTGAATCGTTTTAAGTCTGCAGGTAAGTGCCAAATTAAGTCGTTATTTAAGCCGAGAGCATTGTTTTTTGCAATTGCTGCAATAATTGTAACCATAGTATATTCCTCATTTTAAACAAAAATAACTTAAAAGTTCATCAAACTTGACGTTTTGAGTGAATTTTAAACACAAAAGAGAAGCTGGCGAATACGATTTCGAACTAAAAAGCCTGAAAATCAATGAAAAGCAAGCTTAATATTTTTTGTAAAACTATAATATTGCTCTGCTTTTATTTTGATATATGAATATTTTAACTGTAGATTTTATTAAACTGATAATTCTTTATAGATGACAAAAGATTATGTTTAAGATTGCAATCTTCTTTATATTTTTACCATATCATTTAATTAAATAATTATGGCAATTAAAAAACAATTTTTAAAAAGTAAACCAGTATGTAAAGTAACTTTTACTGTACCTGCTGAAGAAGCTAAAAATGTTGCAGTAGTAGGAAGCTTTAACGAATGGGATGTAGAAGCTACACCACTAAAAAAATTAAAAAATGGATCTTTTAAAGGTACTGTTGATTTAGAAACTGGAAATTCTTATGAATTCAGATATTTAATTGATGGTTCATATACAAACGAAGTAGAAGCTGATAGCCTTGCTTGGAATGATTATGCAGGTGCAGAAAACAGCGTATTAAGTTTATAATATACTGGTAAAGTAAAAAAAAAAGAGCTTTCAAAGATTTATTGAAAGCTCTTTTTTATTTATATGAGGTTTATTAAACGAATACTTTAAAAAATTAAGGTACTAAAAAGTACGAGAATTTATTTTGTATATTAGTTTCTGCCTTAAACGTATCATTTTTTAATGGTATATATTTTATTGGTAATTTTCCATAAATTATCAATTTTATGCATTGATAAAATATCAATATAAGTTATTGTATCTACTTTCATACTCATTTTTGCACTAGCTATTTTACTATCAACAACATCGATGTTTAAAATTTCTAAGGCACAATTTTGCAAAACTTTGGTTGATAATTTTGCTCTATTGCCCCATTTTGGCATTAACGCTTTAAAATAATGGTTTTGATAACCAACAATTTCATCATTTTTTAAAATAGGCACTTTCATGGTTCCATATTCAGTATCAAAAGCAGTGTTTAATTTATTGATATCCCTTTCTATATAACCTTCATAATAATTACGAATGGTTTTGCTAATTTCTTCTATAGTATTAGTATTGCTTTGTGCTTTAGTAATAAAACCAAGTAGTAAAAAACAAACAACAAGTGATCTTTTTAGCATAACTATTTAGCTGATAATTTAAGTTTTCCTGTTTTTAATCCTTTACCTTTTACGGCTAATTCAATTTCACCTTCTTCTTTTGTAGATTGCACTAAAACAACTAGCTTACCACTAAATAATTTCATAGTAGGTTTGTGGAATAGCTCTAAAGATGTTGCATCACCATTACAAACTGCTCTAAAACTACCTTTTCCAGATACCTTAAAATTCAATTGATTTGTTGCAGTTGGGCAAGGAATCCCGTTTTTGTCTACCACAGAAACTGTTACAAAACTAATGTCTTTACCATTTGCTTTAATAGTTTTTCTATCAGGATTTAAAACTACTTTATAAGGTTTTCCAGCAGTTTTTATTTCTTTTTCTGCAACAGGTTTTCCTTTTTTATCAAAAGCAACAACTTTAACTGTGCCTGGTTCATAAACCACATCATTCCACATTAAACGATAACGTTCTTGTGGAGTTCCTGTTTTGGTTTTTGTTTGTTTGCCCATACTTTTTCCGTTTACAAACAATTCTGCACTGTCATAGTTGGTATAAACAAAAACGGGTGTTTTTTTTCCTTCTCTGCCTTTCCAATTCCAATGAGGTAAAATATGTAAGGTTTCGTCTGTTGTATTCCATCTACTTTTATATAAATAATAACGATCTTTAGGAATACCTGCTAAATCAATCATTCCAAAATAAGAGCTTCTAGAAGGCCATTTTTCATCATAAGGTGTGGGTTCTCCTAAATAGTCAAAACCTGTCCATACGAATTCTCCAATAACCCAAGGTTTATCATCTTGTAAAATAAAATCATCTTCAGGTAAATTAGACCAACTACAATATTCTAAATCGTAAGATGAAGATTGAAAATCATCATATTGTTTCATAACTCCCTTCTCAACTGGAAACTTATAAATACCTCTAGAGCTTACAGTAGATGCAGTTTCTGAGCCCAATAAAAAACCTTGCGGAAAACGCTCATTGGCTTCCTCATATAAATGCACTCTGTAATTTAAACCAGGAATATCCATAATTGCTCCAAAACCAGAAGCCATTACTGCTTTAACTTGATCCATACCAACAGTTACTGGCCTTGTAGGGTCTTCTCTATGAAAAATATCTTGCAACCATTTTGCACGTTTTACACCTTCTGCTCCCCATTGATCAGGTACTTCGTTTCCAGAACTCCACATTACAATACAAGGATGATTTCTTGTAGCTCTTACTAAATTTACAACATCTCTTTCTGCATAGTCATCAAAAAAACGATTGTAACCATTTTTTACTTTTGGTTTTTTCCATTCATCAAAACTTTCTGCTAAGAAGAGAAAACCCATTTCATCACATAATTGCAATTGCTCTAAAGATGGCATATTGTGTGAACTTCGAATGGCATTTACACCCATATCTTTTAAAATGGTGAGTTGTCTTTTTAAAGCAGCTTTATTGATAGCTGTTCCTAAAGGACCTAAATCATGATGCAAACAAACCCCTTTAAATTTGGTTACTTTTCCATTTAAGCTAAAACCTTTTTCACGTTCAAATTTTATTTCTCGAATTCCGAATTTTGTTGATATTTCATCTTTTAAGCTATCGTTTATAAAGAATTGTGTTTTGGCTGTATATAAATATGGGTTTTCTGGACTCCATAAATTAGGATTGTCAACAGCTAAATTTTGATCAAATTCTCCGTTAAAAAGTTCAGATGTGGTTTTTTGAGTAATAACTTTGTTTTCGTGGTCATATATTGTGGTAACTAACTTTCCTTGTTCTACATTAACTTTTGTTTTGATGGTAACTTTCGCTAAATCTTTAGTTGCAATTGGAGTAGTAATAAATGTACCCCAATGTTTAATGCTTTCATTGTTTTTTATAGTTAAAGTAACTTTTCTGTATAAACCAGCTCCTGGATACCAACGTGAAGCAAATTCTTTGTTTCTAAGCTTTACTGCTAATGTGTTTTCACCTAAGCGAACTTGAGAAGAAATATCAAAATAAAAATAACTGTAACCATATTTCCATTCCCCAATTTTTTTTCCGTTTAAAAAAACTTCAGGTTCGCTCATGGCTCCATCAAACTGTAAGAGTATTTTTTTATTGATATCATTTTTAGAAATGGAAAAATCTTTTCGATACCAAGCAGTACCAATGTGAGGTAATGCTCCAGTTCTGCCCGTTTTTTCAGTGGCTGTTTTTTCTCCATTTTGTACAATAGCTACTTTTTGCAAATCGATATTTTTGTTAAAAGGCCCGTAAATTGCCCAATCATGAGGTATAGACACATTTTCCCAGCTATGATCGTTAAAGTTGATTTGTTCTGCATTTTTGAAGTTACCTTTTTGGAATTTCCAATTATTCTCTAAAAGAATTACTTTTCTAATTTGGCTATGGGTAGATAGATTAAAAAGTAGCATACAAAAAAAGAATAAAGAAATTTTAGTAGTGGTAGAAATTCTCATATGTTGGATATTATAATTCATAATTTTCATTTTCATTCGCAAATTTAAAACCAAGCTTTTTAATTTCAATTCTTTCTTTACTGTTTTTTTGAAGTGTAGGATTGGTGTGATTAAAGTGTATAAAAATTACTTTTTGTTTTGTTAATAGGTTTTCATTTTTAAATAAATTCATAGTTTCTTCAATAAAAGGGTGAGGAACCTCAGTCATGGCTCTTTTTACCTCAAACTGATTTAAAAATGTTGCATCTAAAAAAGCATAATCAACTTTTTTAACTTCTTCAATAATGTTTTTTTTCCATTTATGCCATTTATCAATATCAGGAATAAATAATGCTGTCTTTTTAGGTCCTTGAATTTTGTAGCCCACGGTTTCTGAAAACTCATCTCTGTGTGGTACTAAAAAAGGAGTTACTTTTAAATTGTTATTTAAAACAATTGTAGAATCGTGTTGTAAGTTTTTAAGCGTAATGTTTTTTAAATCAACTAATTGATTCCATGGCCCATTGGTTGTTAAAAAAGTCCTCATTTTGGGCATTGCATAAACAGAGATGTCTTTTTTACCATAAGCTTCTCTTCCAAAATACATTAAACCTGTATAATGACCAATATGTGCATGAGTTAAAAATACACCATCAATAATTGATGTAGTTTTCAAATGATTATTCTCTAAGGCTGCTAGTTGTGTATGCATATTTGGAGTAGCTTCAAACAACCATTTTTGGTGATGCTCTTTATCAACCAAACCTAAAGAAACTACATTTTTTCTGTTATTTTTACCTGAATAATAATTGCTGCAACATTCTTTTTGGCAACCAATATGTGGATAGCCTCCATCTTGTGCAACTCCTAAAATGGTAATATATTATTTAGAGTTAATCGTAGCTACATCTTTTTTCTGTTCAATGTTATTGCAGGAAAAAAGACAAATAAAAGTAGCAAAGAATAAGTAGTTTTTCATTCAACTTAATAAATTATAGATAATGCTATGAAGAGACATTCAGGTTACTTGATTTATTATTTCTTGTTTGCATGCATTGTTTTTTTCAAAGTTTTTTTGGTTAAAAATCAATTGTAAATTTTAAAAGGAATTTAGTAAAATGAGTATATTTTCTGTTTCCCAATAAGCTTGTATATCTTTTTTTAGATACGTTTTAAAAATTGGATTAATTTATCTTTTTTAAAGATACTAAATTTAAAACAACAAAAAAGCATCAAAACTAATTGATGCTTTTTAAAATTTATGCAGTTACCAAACTATACAAAAACTCTCCAACCATAAGGGTCTTCAGCTTTATTGGTTTGAATGTCAGTGATTAATTTTTTTAATTTAGAGGCATAAGGATTTTCTAAAACAGGCAAATCAAAATCGTTTTCTTGGTATCCAAATCCTGCAATTGGCGATATTACAGCAGCTGTTCCTGCTCCAAACATTTCTTTTAAACTTCCGTTTTTGGCAGATTCTACAACTTCACCTACAGAAATTTTTCTTACTTCAGTTTCAATGCCATGATCAGCAGCAATTTGTAAAATACTTTTACGTGTAATTCCATCTAAAATACGGTCACTTGTAGGGCTTGTAATTAAGGTGTCATTAATTCTGATAAAAATGTTCATGGCACCAGCTTCCTCTATAAATTGATGAGAGTTATCATCTGTCCAAATTACTTGGTTATATCCTTTTTCAATGGCCAGTTGCGTTGGATAAAACTGAGCTGCATAATTACCACCAGCTTTTGCAAAACCAACACCACCATTTGCAGCACGTGCATATTTTTCTTCAATCAATACTTTTACTTTACCCGCAAAATAAGCGCCAGAAGGAGCTGTACAAATTACAAATTTATAGGCATCTGCAGGCGATGCATGAAAACCATTACCAGAAGCAAACATAAAAGGTCTAATATATAAAGAACTTCCCTCATTTGTAGGAATCCAATCACTATCAACCTCTAACAATGCTTTTAAGCCATCCATAAAAATTTCTTCAGGAATTTCAGGAATCACCAAACGTGCAGCAGATTTGTTTAAACGTTTGCAATTGTCTAAAGGTCTAAAAAGCATAATATTTTCATCTGCATCTTTATAGGCTTTCATACCTTCGAAAATCGATTGTCCATAATGAAAAATCTTAGCAGAAGGATCTAAAGAAATAGGTGCAAAAGGCTCAATTTTTGGTTCTTGCCACTTGCCATCTACAAAATCGCAAGTTAACATATGATCAGAATATACGCTACCAAAAGGTAAGTTGTTAAAGTCAACTGAAGATATCTTCGATTCATTAACGCGTTCTATAGCTATGTTTGTTGTCATTTTAATGATGATTTAGTGCTTGCAAATGTACATAATTTATTTGTTCAATATGTAAGTGTACTCGCTGTTTTCTTCTTAAATTTAGTACATTTGTAAATATTACGTTTAAAATTAAGAATATGAAAAATATAGTAAAATTCTGTGCAGTTGCACTATTAGTATTTGCATCTTGTAAAAAAGAGAAAGTAGAAAAATCTACCGAAAAAGAAGTGAATACCATAGCATCAAATTACGATTCTTTTGGTGATAAAATATCAACAGAAAAAGCAATGACTGCAGATGAAATGTTAACCAAGTTTAATACCATGCAAGTTGGTGATACTGTAAATGTAAAATTTGCTTCTAAGATAAATGAGGTTTGTTCTAAAAAAGGATGTTGGATGAAATTACCAGTTGGCGAAAAAGAAACTATGGTTCGTTTTAAAGACTACGGTTTTTTTATGCCTTTAAATTCTAAGGATAGAGAAGTAATTGTAGAAGGTAAGGCGTTTGTTAAAATTACACCTGTTGAAGAATTGCAACATTATGCAGAAGATGCAGGGAAAACTGCAGCAGAAATTGCAAAAATTACAGAACCAAAAAAAGAGTTTGCTTTTGAAGCTAATGGTGTTTTGATGAAAAAATAATGAAAAGGCTGTTTTATATTTTCATAATTTTAACACTTTTAAGTTGCCATTCAAAAAAAGAAGCTGAGGTCGTTGAAAAAACAACTAATGAGTTTTATAAGCAGTCAGAAATGGCTGCTTTAATGCTTAAAATGTATGCTGTAAACTTAGAAAATAAAAAGTTGATTTTAGCAGGAGAATCTTCTGAAAATCTAACCGATTTTTCTAAAGAGTTTCAAAAAATTCATGGTGCTAAATTAACAGATGCTAATGATAGAGATGCTTCTTTCAATGCTTTTTCTGATTTTTATTTAGAAACCTATCAGCAATTATTTACAGTTGATAAAGATTCTTTACCAAAAGCACATAACAATACTATAAATTCTTGTATTGCTTGCCATAAAACCACTTGTGTTGGGCCAATACCAAAAATTAAAAAACTGCTAATTCAATAAGTTGAAAAGAGAAATTTTGATTACTTCTGATGGTTCTACAACCATTCATTTGCCAGATTGGAATGAACAATATCATTCCAAACACGGAGCGATTCAAGAAGCTTATCATGTTTTTATAAAAGCAGGGTTTGACAAGGCTAAAGAAACGCTTTTAAGCGCAACTAATTCTAATTTATCAATTTTAGAAATTGGTTTTGGTACGGGTTTAAATGCTTTTATTACTTTTTTAGAAGCGCAAAAGCATGCATTTTATATCGATTACGTTGGTGTTGAAGCATATCCTGTGGAAGGTAAAGAAATTCAAAAATTAAATTATGTTGGTGAGTTGAACGCAGCTAATTTTAGGGATATTTTTAATAAGATGCATCAAGTATCTTGGAATGAAAAGCATCAAATTTCAGAAGATTTTTCATTACAAAAAAGAAAACAGTTTTTTGAAAATATTAAAGATAACAATGTCTTTGATTTAATTTATTTTGATGCCTTTGGGGCAACCAATCAACCTGAATTATGGACAGAAACTATTTTTAAAAAAATGTACACAGCCTTAAAGAGTGATGGTGTTTTGGTTACGTATTCAGCAAAAGGAAGTGTACGAAGAGCAATGCAAGCCGTTGGTTTTGCTGTAGAAAGATTGACTGGCCCACCAGGAAAACGAGAAATGTTAAGGGCGGTAAAGAAAGAATAGGTACTTTACAGTGCACGATTAAAGTTTTATAAAAATTAAAAATATGGAGTTTAAGAGGAAATTCGGGAAACAAAAAAAATCAAAACCTGCTAAAGGTTTGTTTTTGGTTTTGTTGTTAGCGTTGGTTTTATACCTTTGGTACAATGCAGAGTCAATTTTAAAGTCTTTATTTTAGTTTTTTGGCAGTAGAAAAAATTATTTTAGGTATAGACCCAGGTACTACAATTATGGGTTTTGGAATCATTAAGGTGATTGGAAAAAACATGCAATTTATTCAAATGAATGAATTACAATTGAAAAAATATGATGATCATTACCTAAAATTAAAACTTATTTTTGAGAGAACCATCGAATTGATAGATACTTATCATCCAGATGAAATTGCCATTGAAGCTCCTTTTTTTGGTAAAAACGTACAAAGTATGTTAAAATTAGGAAGAGCCCAAGGTGTAGCAATGGCTGCAGGATTATCAAGAGAAATTCCAATTACAGAATACTTGCCAAAGAAAATAAAAATGGCAATTACAGGCAATGGTAGTGCAAGTAAAGAACAAGTAGCTTTGATGTTAAAATCGTTGTTAAGTTTAAAAACTTTGCCTAAAAATTTAGATGCTACAGATGGTTTGGCAGCAGCAGTTTGTCATTTTTACAATTCAGGAAAAGTGGTAGGTGGTAAGAATTATACTGGTTGGGCAAGTTTTGTAAAGCAGAATAATCCCCAAACCCCCAAAGGAGGCTCAAAAAACGCATTGACTATAAATTTGAGAAAGAAAAAATAATGTCTAATCGTTTTTTTGATACAGATTTGGGTTCTTCCCCTTTTGGGAAGTTAGATGGGGCTGCAGGAATCTACATTCACATCCCATTTTGCAAACAAGCATGCTATTATTGCGATTTTCATTTTTCTACATCACTTAAAAAGAAAGACGCATTAATTTCTTGTTTGATTAAAGAACTAGCCCTTAGAAAAAATGAGCTCCAAAATTCAGTTATTGAAACTATTTATTTTGGTGGAGGCACTCCAAGTTTATTATCTACGAAAGAAATTCAAAGTCTAGTAAATGCAGTATATCAAAACTACCAAGTTGTTGAAAATCCTGAAATTACGCTCGAAGCCAA
Organism: Polaribacter sp.; assembly: GCF_965660385.1. Taxonomy (GTDB): domain Bacteria; phylum Bacteroidota; class Bacteroidia; order Flavobacteriales; family Flavobacteriaceae; genus Polaribacter. The sequence continues at coordinate 19,985 of NZ_CBFHZT010000031.1, read as the reverse complement.
TCCAGATGATTTATCCGAAGAAAAAATTATAGCTCTTTCTAAATCGCCTGTAAATAGATTAAGTATTGGGGTGCAATCTTTTTTTGAACACGATTTAAAATTGATGAATAGAGCACACAATGCTGAAGAAGCGAAAAATTGCCTATCTGTGGCGATTCGCTATTTTGATAATATTTCAATAGATTTAATTTACGGAATTCCAGATTGCACCAACGAACAATGGTTAGCAAATATAGAAATGACATTGAGTTATGGTGTTCCACATATTTCAAGTTACGCCTTAACTGTTGAACCGAAAACAGCTTTGGCAAGTTTTATAGAAAAAGGAATTATTAAAAATGTAGATGATGAAAAAGCAGAAGTGCAATTTTTAATGTTGATCGCAGCATTAGAAAAAGCGAATTTTGTACATTATGAAACCTCTAATTTTGGTAAAAAAGGTTTTTTTAGTAAAAATAATTCTTCTTATTGGTTGGGTAAATCGTATTTAGGTATTGGCCCTTCTGCACATTCTTTTGATGGGAATCAACGAAGTTGGAATGTTAGCAATAATTCGAAATATATAAATGCAATTCAACAACAAAAATTGCCAATTGAAAGAGAAACTTTATCAAAAAGAGATCGATATAATGAGTATGTTATGACAGGTTTACGAACCATTTGGGGCGTTTCTTTGCAAAAAGTACAGCAAGATTTTGGTGCTATTTATGAAGCGTATTTAAGAAAACAAGCTAAAAAATATATTTTTGAAGAATTATTGTATCTTGATAACCAAACCTTAAAAACCACAAAAAAAGGTAAATTTTTATCTGATGGAATTGCATCAGATTTATTTATGTTAAATTTGGCGTAACCAAAATAAATTAGAAACAATTAAAAGATACTGAAACAAGTTCAGCATAAATGAAAGCAACCATAGAATACAATTCAAGAAAGATAGAGGTAGATATATCAAATCCTATAGATATTTCAATTCCTATTGATGCCTCAAAACAAAATGTAAATGCTTGGTATATAGATGATCCTAAGATTTCTGCAGAAACACATGAAGGTTATGAAATAAGCGTGGCAAATGGGGCTGTAGTGAATTTTAATCACATTCATTTTAATCCACATTCTCATATTACGCACACAGAATGTGTTGGGCACATAACCCCAAAAGTACATTCTGTAAATAAAAACTTAAAGTATTTTATTTTTTTGGCAGAAGTGGTTACTATTGCTCCTTTGTTTCATAATGGCGATTTTTTAATTGGTGTAAAACAGTTGAAAACAGCTTTAAGAAATAAAAAACGAGATGCTATTGTAATTCGTACTTTGCCTAATTTAGAGGATAAAAAAAGCATGAGATACTCAGATACCAATCCTACTTATTTATCTGAAAAAGCAGCAATTTATTTAAGAGAAAAAGGAATCAAACATTTGTTGGTTGATTTACCTTCTGTAGATAAAGAAAAAGATGGAGGTCAACTTTTATCTCACAATGCATTTTGGAATACAGCAGGAGAAATTAGAATGGATGCAACCATTACTGAGTTTATTTATGTGCCAAATCATGTAGAAGATGGTGAATATTTATTAAACTTAATGATTGCTCCTTTTGAGAATGATGCAACACCAAGCAAACCAGTGTTGTACGAAATATTAAAATAACGTAATAGCTATTCTTAAATTTTTTAAGATGATGATATTGAGTAAATATGGTAAACTATTAACATTTTCCATATTGTCTTTACTATTGTATTTTTTTGTTGATAATTCAGACAGCATTACTCAAACATTGCAAATGGTGGTAAAAAGTAATTCGCATAAAGCTATGGGAGTTTACATTCTTTTAATTATTGGTAAATATTTTTTATTTTTATTTGGTGTGCTTGGGTTGGCAATGTTTAGTTATAGGATGCTACAAGCCTATTTTGGTGATCATTAATTCTGTTTTAAAACCATTTCTTACGCTTAAAATACCAAACAGCTCCAATGGTTACCAAAACCATAATGCCCAATAAAATAAAATAGCCGTATTTCCAATTCAGTTCGGGTATATTTGTAAAATTCATTCCATAAATACCTGCTAAAAAAGTAAGCGGAATAAAGATTACCGAAAGTATGGTTAAAGTTTTCATCACTTCATTTAATCTATGACCTTGAATACTAAAAATTAAGTTGATTTTACTTTCTAATTCTTGCAATTCAAAATCAATATTAGACGTTAAATTATTAATTTGCTCTTTCAACTCACTAAAATATTTTGTGTCAAATTCTTTAATCTCTATCTTTTGTAGTTTAATTATGGTATCTCTTAAACTCAAAGTAGCTTTCTTAAAATTGAATAATTCTTGCTTTCTAGCTTCAACTTTAGCCGTAAATTCGGGAGTGGGTTTTATGGTTGTAGCATTTAATTCATCAGAATTTAAAGCCGCGTTTTTTAAATAAGCTTCTTCGTAATTGTCTATAATAGATTCTAAAATTAGAAATAATAAATAATCTGCTTTTTTTCTTCTTATAATTCCCATATTGTTTTGCAGACGTTCACGAATCCAATTAAAATAATCGCCTTGTTTTTCTTGAATGCTCCATAAAAAACCAGAAGAAATAATAAAAAATAACTGTTCAGTTTCTAAAGTACTATTTTCAGTTTTTAAAATTTTTGTGCTTATAAATGCTAAATCATCTAATAAAATAACTTTATTAGAATGTTCTTCATCCATAAATAATTTTATCAAAAAATCATCCAACTTATTATTAGTAATAATTTTTTTAAAAATTTCTCTGAAATTTAATCCATAGGTATTTAGCCACTCAGTAGAAGGGGTTGTATTGGTTAATACAACATCAGAAATTGACGTATAACAAGATTTTTCAAAATCTTTTTTTGAGTAACTTATTAAAGAAGTGTTTTTTAGAAATTCACTTACCATTTTAAAAATAATTGTAGATTTGATGTATAAAGATACTTTTTTATAAGAAGAACCCATTGTAATAAGACAATAATGTATAGAAAAATTAAAATTGTAATATATTTAATTGGGTTTGCAGTTGTTGCTTATTTTTACTTTAAAGATGGTATTATAGATTTTACACATACACCACTACCAGCTTTTGCAATTAGTACCATTATTTTAATGCTTGCAGTTTCTTGGTTGTTTTTTGATTTTATCTTTTCAAATATTCTGAAACTATATAAAACAGGCCTAAAAATCTATTTGAATTCGATTTTCAGTTCTTTTATAATTTGTATTTTAATTATTATTTTTTCATTTTTTTAAAAAACCAACAACGAAAATGCACATAGAACAACTTAGAGATTTTTGTATTACAAAAAAGGGAGTCACCGAACATTTTCCTTTTGATGAGGTTACTTTGGTTTTTAAAGTGATGAACAAAATGTTTGCCTTATCTGGTTTAGATAAATGGGAAAGAGGAGAAGAAACCATCAACTTAAAATGTAATCCTGAAAAAGCTTTGGAATTAAGAGCAGCATTTGAAGGGATAAATCCTGGTTTTCACATGAATAAAAAACATTGGAACACAATTACAGTAAACACAAGTGATGTTTCTGACAAAATGCTACAAGAACTCATTAATCATTCATACGATTTAGTTGTAAGTGGTTTACCCAAAAAAGTGCAGCAAGAATTAGCAAATCTATAAAATGAAGAAAGCTGAACTCCGAAAAATATACAAACAAAAACGTCAAGATTTGTCGTTTTTAGAAATTCAGCGATTGCAGAAAAGTATCTATCAACAAATTTATGATTTAGACATTGCTAACATAAAAACCATCCATATTTTTTTGACTTTAGCAAAGTTTAAAGAGATTGATACAAATCCTATTATCAATTATTTTAGAAGTAAAAATATTAAAATTGCGGTTTCTAAAAGTGATTTTACCAACAACACGTTAACGCATTTTTATTTAGAGGAAGATACCCAAATAGCATTGAATACCTACGGAATTCCAGAGCCTAAAAATGCTGTTCAAGCTTCAGAAAAAGATCTGGATTTAGTTTTTATACCTCTGTTAATTTCTGATGAAAAAAACTATAGAGTTGGTTATGGCAAAGGTTTTTACGATCGATTTTTAAATAATTGCAGACCAGATTGCAAAAAAATCGGTTTAAATTTCTTTAAACCGATTGCTAAAATTTCTGATATTAATGAATTTGATATTGCTTTGGATAAGGTTATTTATCCAGATTGTCAGTTCGAGTAATTTTGAGGAACGAAAAATTGTATCGAGAACTAATTATAACTTATTATTCTCGATACAAATTTTATTCATTTCAATCATAAAATTCACTCGAATTGACAGTTGCACTTTTTTTAATGACAACTACAACTAGGCGTCATAAAACTATTCGTCTTCATATTCACAGGAACACCTTGATTATATCCATCCATTTCAAAATAGAATTTACTTCTTTTTTTGTCGTAATTTCCAATTTCATTCATCGTATCAACATCATACAAACGCCCATTAATCATGGTGTAAATTACCGAGTTTGAATTTTTAATATCTTCTAAAGGATTATTTTCTAAGATAATTAAATCTGCCAATTTACCTTTTTCTAAAGAACCAATTTCATCTGCCATTCCAATATAATCTGCACCATTTATAGTAGCTGCCTTTAAAGCATCGTGATTGCTTAAACCACCTTGTTGTAGCATCCACAATTCCCAATGCGCCCCTAAACCTTGCAATTGTCCATGCGCCCCTAAATTTACTTTTACACCTTCATTCGCTAAGGCAGTAACAGTTTCAGAAGTTAATATATGTCCGTTTTTGTACTCTTCTTCAGGTATCATAGTTCTGTGTCTAGAACGTGTATCCACCACATATCTAGGCGTATATTTTAATAAGGTTTTATTCTCCCAAACATTACTTTTTTGATACCATTCAAACTCGCCATTCATGCCTCCATAATTTACAATTAATGTAGGTGTATAGCCAGTTTTGCTATTTTTCCAAAGCGATAAAACATCTTTGTATACCGGGTTTACAGGAATGTTATGTTCAATTCCTGTATGTCCATCAAAAATCATAGACATATTAGAGTAAAAGTTAGAGCCACCTTCAGGAACCACATTAACCCCTAATTCAATGGCAGCTTGCATAATTTGCTGACGTTGTTCTCTTCTGGGTTGATTGTAACTTTTAATCGATTTTGCCCCAAAAGCTTTCGTTCGTTCAATCGCAAAACGAGCATCATCTAAATTGTTAACCACTGCTTTAAAATCGCCTTCTGCACCATATAAAATAAAACCTGTAGAAAACATTCTTGGACCAACTAAATGACCTGCTTTTTGCAATTCTTCTAAAGTAAACGCTGCTGCTGTATGTACAGACGGGTCATGAGAAGTTGTAACACCGAATGCTAAATTTGCATAAAATTGCCAATGCTTTTGGGTGCTTAATCCGTTTCTAAACGCACCAACGTGTGCATGTACATCAACAATACCAGGCATAATTGTTTTGCCTAACATTTTATAAACCTTAGCATCAGAAGGTATAGTAATGTCTCTTGTTTTGCCAATTTGTTCAATTTTATTTTTGTGGATAATAATCGTTCCATCTTCAATCACTTCATTATCATTCATGGTAATAATTCTTACATTTTTAAATGCAATTCTCCCTTCAGGAACATCTGATTTCGATGTTAGATTAATTTTAATAGCGGTAACCTCATCTTTAGCAAGATTGGTTTTTGCAAATGGATTTGTGGTGTTATTTACAATTGATTTTGATGCATACTCATCACCCAAAGTCCAATACACTTTTTTATTATTTGCAGACCAGTGCAAGTTAATTCCTGCATCGTTTGATAGACTTTCTACATGAAAAGAGTTAGTATTTGTGTCTAAATTGATTTCACTACCATTCATTACAAAAGGTGCAACATACAATTTGTGTAGGTGAATAAAAGCAATAAACTTGTTGTCATGACTTGGTACTAATCTGTTGGCTAATTTAGAAGAAAAATGACTGCGTTCTTCTTTACCATTTAAATCTACACTTTTTAGTTTTTTAGTTAATCCTCCAAAAAAAGAGCCTCCTGTTTGAAAGAAAATACGGTCATCATCTGCAGAGAACAATGGGAATTCGCCATTTTTTGAAATTCTTTTAGCATCAGTTCCATCTGCATTGGCGATATAAATACCAGTTTTTTTAGTGTAGTCAAAACCTTGATCTCCATTACCAGACTCTTTTCTATATACAATTTTAGAATCATCACTATTAAAAGCAGGCGTTCTATAAATTCCTTTTTCTTGGGTAATTTTTACTAAACCTGTACCATCTAAATTTACTTTATAAATGGCACCTAAGTTTTCATCATTCCAAGTGACAAATAAAACCGACTTTCCATCTGATGAAAAATGAGGTTCAGCCTCAAAATCAGATAAGGTTGTTATTCTTTTCGGAATTCCATTAGGTGTCTTTTTTTGGTAAATATGGCCTAAGGCTGTAAACACAATAGTAGAATCATTTGGCGAAGTTTTTGCATCTTTAATCATTTTAGACGTAAATGTTTCCTGAAAAACTTTACGCTTTACACGATGTGTTTTTGCCAATTTTATTTCTTGATTTACATCAAAAGGAATATTAGCAATCTGTTTCGTCTCAATATTTATTCTATTGATTTTTCCCTGTGCCCAAATAACGATGTCTTTGCTATTTGGCATCCAAGCAAAATGAGGATATACACCAAAAACAGCCCAAGCCTCACTCTGATCTTTACTTAAATTCTCGTAAATGGGCCATTCTTTTCCAGTTGCTAATTCGTGAATGTATAAAACCGATTTTGTTCTTACACGTTTTACAAAAGCTAGTAATTTACCGTCTTTAGAAATTACAGGTCTTGCAGCTCCTCCAGGACCACCTGTAACTTGTTCAATTTCGCCAGTTTCAAAATTATAACGTTTAATTACATAAATCTGTTTGTTTGGGTCTTTATTGTATAAAAACATTCCTCCAGGATACATATCTTCTGCATAATACAAGTATTTTCCATCGGGTGAAATAGTTGGGTCATTTACATCTTGTTGGTCATTTTTACGTTTTGTTAAACGCAAACCAGCAGCTCCAGAAAGTGGATATTGCCACATTTCTCCTGCGCCTACAGAACGTTGCGAAGTATAATGTTTTCTTGCTACCAAAGATTTTCCATCTGGTGTCCAAACAGCATTGTTTAGTAATCTCATTTTTTCTTTGGTAATTGACTTTGCATCTTTTCCATCAGCAGTCATTACCCAAATATTATTACCACCTTCAGCATCACTTGTAAACGAAATATATTTTCCATTTGGACTAAATCTTGGTTGTACTTCATAAGCCAAACCAGAACGTAAAATAGTAGTTGTTCCTCCAGAAATTGGCATTTTATAAATATCACCCAATAAATCAAAAACAATAGTTTTTCCATCAGGAGAAACATCTAAATTCATCCAAGTACCTTCATCAGTATCTAATTGAAATGAATTGTATCGCCAGTTTTCATGCGGATTATTTACGTCCCATTTTTTTGTGGTTTCTTCTTTTTCTTGCGCATTTATGTGTATTGTACAGCTTAATAAAAATAGTAAGATTAAATTTTTAGACATAATTTTTGTTGATTAAAAATTGTATTTGATAAAGGTAATATTTTCTTTTGACTCGCATTACACAGATTTTCAAGGATAAATAGGTTTCCATAATTTAGTCAATTACATCTTTGTTCGTCCCAAAAATTCAGCTTATTTTATAAAGCAGCACTCTTAAACAGCAAATTCGGGTTAGGGCAAATCGCTTTCCAAAACTCAATTTCACCTTCTAGAGCTACTCCAGGAAAATCATTTTTATAATCCAATAGTGATAACATAATTTGAAAATGTAAATGAGGTACCCATTTTCCATTTTCTTCATAATTTCCTAAAATACCAATTTTGGTTCCTTTTTTTACGGTGTCACCAATGTGATGTTCTAAAGTGCTTTTTTCTGAGAGATGTCCATATAAAGTATAAAATTCTATAGCATCAAGTTGATGTTTTAAAATGATAAAACCTCCATAACCTTTATAATCTTTTTGATGCAAAGCGCAAACAACTTCACCCTGAAATAAAGCGTGAACAGGCGTACTTTCTGGCAACCAAAAATCAACCCCAAGATGTATGTTCCTTTTTTCTGATGAGTTTTTAGCATTGTAAATATCAGAAGTATATAAAGCCCGTTTTTCTAAATAACCACCAGTAATAATTTTAGAGGGATTTTTCTTTTGTATTTTTCGCAATTGCTTGCTAAAAAAATGTGGGTTATTAAACTCAGCTTCAGTCTTTACAGTTGTGTTTTTGATGCTTAAATCGATATGATAAGCTTCGGTTTTATTGATTTCTGGAAATAAATCAGCTAAAGAAAATGTATTGTTTGCAGACCAATTTTTAAATTTTTCAAAAAGTAGTTTTTCATCCATAATCAAAAATAGAATATTCTATTTACATTTTATAAAATCCTTTTTTATTATTTGTAAATTTGTTCACCTCACTTTTTATCTGGCCTAAATGAGAATTTGGATATTATTTTTTTTTAGTTTGATTACCGCTGTTATTTACGGACAAAATAATCAGCCCATAAAGTTGGGAATTGGATTTGCAATTGCTGAAAATCCATATCTATTTGAAGATATGTCTCATCCAAATACTATTTTCACAGATAGTGAATTGACAAAAAGAGTTGAAACTAAAGCAATAAATCCTTTTTTTTATAAACCAGATTATGGACTTTATCATTTTATATGTCTCGAAAAAACTAATGATTATTATAAAGTATTAATTAACGATTCAGAAATAGGATACCTACCAAATAATAGCAACTATATTTTTAAAACTTGGGATGCTATTTTATTATCAGCTTCAGTTCAAAGAATTGATCAACAGAATTTTATTAGAAATAGTTTTAAAGAAAGTGATAATGCTATTATTTTAAATAACTGTAAAAATGAAGTTCTAAAAGTTCTTGATGTAATTGAAATAAATGGAGAATCGTGGTTAGAAGTTTCATTTTCGGTAAACTGTGAAACGTATTTAGAAGACGATACTGAACTGAAAATTGGTTGGTTAAAATGGAGAGTTTTAGATAAGTTGTTAGTTCGAATTCTTTTATTAAGTTAAATTTAAATTATGGTTATACAAGGAAAAATTGTTGATATACAAAACAAGCGAATTTTTAAAGGTGAAGTTGTTGTGAAAGACAATAAAATCATCGAAATCCGAGAAGTAAATCATAATAACCAAAACTTTATTCTACCAGGTTTTGTAGATGCCCATATTCACATTGAAAGCTCAATGCTAGTGCCAAGTGAATTTGCAAAAATTGCTGTAACGCACGGAACAGTAGCTACAGTTTCTGATCCGCATGAAATAGCCAATGTTTTAGGGGTTAAAGGAGTTTATTTTATGATTGAAAATGGAAATAAAGTTCCGTTAAAATTTAATTTTGGAGCACCAAGTTGTGTGCCAGCCACTTCGTTTGAAAGTGCAGGAGCTGTTATAGATGCTGATGATATTAAACAAATGATGGAGAATCCAGATATTAAATATTTGGCAGAAATGATGAATTATCCAGGCGTTTTATTTGATGATGAAGAAGTTTTAGCAAAAATTCAACATGCTAAAAACAATAACAAACCCATTGATGGGCATGCACCAGGTTTACGAGGAAAAGATGCCACAAAATATATTGATGCCGGAATTTCTACAGACCACGAATGTTTTTCTTTTGATGAAGCTTTAGAAAAGTTGCAAAAGGGAATGAAGGTGATTATTAGAGAAGGTTCTGCAGCAAAAAACTTTAATGCTTTAATTGATTTGTTGCCAGAAAATTACCAAAATATGATGTTTTGTTCTGATGATAAACATCCAGATGATTTGTTGTTGGGGCATATCAATCGATTGTGTGAAAGAGCGGTTGCCAAAGGAATTGATGTTTTTAAAGTATTACAAGCAGCTTGTGTAAATCCTGTAAAACATTATAATTTAGAGGTCGGTTTATTACAAAAAGGAGATTTTGCAGATTTTATTGTAGTTGATAATTTAGAAAAATTCAATGTTTTAGAAACCTATATTAATGGAGAATTGGTTGCTAAAAACGGAGAAAGTTTTGTGAAAGATGTCGACTTTGAAGTGTTAAACAATTTTAAAACTGATAAAAAGAAAGTAGCGGATTTTCGATTTGAATCATCAGCTAAAAAAATAAAAGTAATTGAAGCTTTAGATGGTGAGTTGGTGACTAATAAAATAGAAGCAGAGGCATTAATTGAAAATAGAAATTTAGTTTCAAATACAACAACTGATATTTTAAAAATGACAGTGGTAAATCGTTATAAAAATGAACAACCCGCAATTGCTTTTATTAAAAATTTTGGATTGAAAGAAGGTGCCATTGCAAGTTCAGTTGGGCACGATTCTCATAATATTATAGCTCTTGGTGTTTCTGATGAAATGATTTGTAAAGCTGTGAATTTAATTATTGAAAATAGAGGTGGAGTTTGCGCTGTAAATGCATCCAAAGAAAAAATAGTTTCGTTACCAGTTGCAGGCATTATGTCTGATAAATCTGCTGATAAAATTGGCAAACAATATGCTGAACTTGATATAATGGCAAAAGAAATGGGCAGTACATTAAAAGCACCTTATATGAGTTTGTCATTTATGGCGTTGTTGGTAATTCCGTCTTTAAAATTGTCTGACAAAGGCTTATTTGATGGGAATACCTTCAAATTTACTTCTTTAGAAATTAAATAATGCGATGTCATTCCCACGAAAGTGGGAATCTAGTAAAAGTTCAAAGAACCTAAAGGTTGTTGTTATATTACTTTATTATTCTGGATTCCCTTTTTCAAGGGAATGACAATTAGATTTCTTTAATAGCATGTCATTCCCAATTTGATTGGGAGTCTAGTAAAAGTAACCTTATAAGAATCTTGGTTTCAAAATATTTTTTAGTATTATAGATTCCCATTTTCATGGGAATGACAGAAAAGAATACATTAAAATAAAATCAAAAAGCCAGCAAACAAGTTTAGCCACGATTGAACGACCTGTTTGAGCTCTTTTTTAGTTGTCAGTTCGAGTAAATCCCGATAAAATCGGGATTTGTATCGAGAACAAAACTAAAAAAAGCGAGTAGTGAAAGCGTGAAATAGCTTCAAAAATAATAATAATTAAATGGTTACTTTTGCCAAAAATCAATCAACATAAAAAATGAGTTTACAACAAGATCTAGAAAACAGAAGTGGTAATCAATGTGAATTGTGTACAGCAACCAATAATTTATCAATCTACGAAGTGAAACCAGTTTCTACAGGAGGTTTTGATGGTTCAATTTTAGCTTGTGAAACCTGCATTACCCAAATTGAAAATCCAGAAGAAGTGGATGCCAATCATTGGCGCTGCTTAAATGATGCGATGTGGAGCCAGTATACACCTGTAAAAGTTGTGGCTTGGAGAATGTTACATCGTTTAAAAAAAGAAGGCTGGCCAACAGATTTATTAGGAATGATGTACATGGAAGATGATGAGTTGCGTTATGCAAAAGAATCTGGAGATCATTTATCTGAAAGCGAAAAAATAATTCATAGAGATGCCAATGGCGCTATTTTACAAGCAGGAGATTCTGTAGTTTTAATTAAAGATTTAAAAGTAAAAGGCTCTAGTATGGTTGCTAAACAGGGTACTGCTGTACGTAGAATTTCGTTAGATCATGAAAATGCCAAGTATATTGAGGGTAAAGTTGGCGCTACTCAAATTGTTATTATTACAGATTATGTAAAGAAAATGGCAGAAAAAGAATAGTGATTTAAAAGAAATTGGATTTGTATTCCCAAAATTTCATCAAAAATAAAATTACATACACAGTTGCTACAGAAAATTTGAGCGATGCTGAAGCTAAAAAACCAATAAATGCACCAAAAGAAGCTTTTATGGCTCTGTTGGTATCCTTGCTATCATAAAGTAATTCGCCAATTAAAGCACCAAAAAAAGCACCAATTAATATTCCAAAAGGTATAGGCGAAAGTAACCCGATTATTAAACCAATAGTGGTGCCATACACTCCATATGTACTGCCCCCAAAACGTTTTGTGCCAAGAGCTGGAATAATGTAATCTAATATCCAAATAAATACTGCTATTGCTAATGTAATGCCTAAAAATGTCCAATTATTTGGAATTGTTTCTGTGCAGTAGAGTAACAATAAACCAAACCAACCTGTAATTGGGCCTGGTAAAATGGGTAAAAAAGAACCTACAATACCCAATAAAGTAAGGCAAAAACCTAAAATTACTAAAAAAATATCCATGGTATAATTTATCAATTGGACGATGTAAAAGGCGCTTTGTTACAATTTTACAACTATAAAATTAGTTTAAACTAAAAAATTAGTTATATTTGTTTTATTAAACTAAAAGATTAGTTGAAAAATTATGCAAAAACAATTAACAAAAGCCGAAGAACAAATAATGCAAATTTTGTGGGATTTGCAAGAAGCATCTGTCAAAGAAGTTATTGAAAAATTACCGAAACCAAAACCAGCATACAATACTGTTTCTACCATCATTCGAATTTTAGAGAATAAAGAATTTGTTGGGCATAAGCCAGAAGGTAGAGGCTACGTGTATTACCCAATTATTGATAAAGAAACCTATAGCAACCAAAGTTTGCATAAGTTAATGAACGGTTATTTTAATGGTTCGTTTAAAAGCATGGTATCGTTTTTTGTAAAAGAAAATAATATGGATGTGGCTGAATTAGAATCCATTTTAAAAGATGTGAATAAAGAAAAACAGTAGGCAGTTTGCAGCTATACGCTTCAGTATTGTCAGTTCGAGTTATTTTATTTTTTTCTGCAAAATTTTATCGAGAACATTTAACTTCTCGATACTATTTTATTTCGATTACCATCTCAATAAAATCACTCGAAGTGACATTTAAATTAATAAACTATGATAAATTACATCCTCCAAGTTATATTATTTCAAGTGTTGTTCTTGGCGATTTATGATTTCTTTTTAAGCAAAGAAACCTTTTTTACAAAAAACAGATGGTATTTGTTAAGTACCCCAGTTTTATCGTTTGTATTGCCGTTGATAAAAATTCCAACATTTCAAAAAGCGGTTCCACAAGATTTGGTGATACAATTGCCAGAAATTGTTTTAAATCCAGATAAAGTAATACAGCAAACTATAGAAGGTTCAAATTTAGAGACTTCTATCAATTATATTTCGCTCTTGTTTTGGGTTGGCGTTGTTCTTTTCTCGGTTTTATTTTTGATAAAATTGCTAAAAATCATAACCTTGATACAATCAAATGAAGTGATAAAAAACGAAGATTTTAAGTTGATTTTATTACCACAATTCACCAAAGCATTTTCATTTTTTAACTATATTTTTTTAGGAACTGCAATTCAACCTCCTCAAAAAGAAAACGTAATTCAGCATGAATTGGTGCACAGCAAACAAGGGCATTCTTTAGATTTATTGTTTTTTGAAGT
>NZ_CBFHZT010000031.1:3932-6370 GCF_965660385.1 Polaribacter sp. | reverse complement strand
AACAGCAACGAAAGAAGTCTATATCAACAATTTATTATCCAGCTTTTTTCAAGTGGAAAATATCACTTTTATCAATCAGTTTTACAAGAAATCGTTGATAAAAAAGAGAATCGAAATGATTACAAGAGCACAATCTAAAAACATCAATCAATTTAAATATTTGGTACTGATTCCAGTTTTGGTTGGTATGTTGTTTTATAGTAGTTGTACTTCTATCAAAAATCAAATCGAAAAACAAATTGTTACCCATTATAGAATGGCAGATGGAGAACTATTTAGTTATAAAGGTGACAAAGAAACCAAAATGGATACTTATTTTGGACAAGATCCACAAGGTTTGTTGGCAGAAATATCCTTCGAAGAATTACCCGAAGAAATTAAAAAAGAAGAGTATCGAAAATTTAAAAAATTTAGAGAAAAATTTAAAGGAGGTTTATCGTTTGCGAACTTTTTTAAATTTAATAAGTTTTTTAAAACTCCTGATGGCAGAATAATTTGTGGTACAATAGGAGACAATTTTAGTGCAATTCACCCAGATAAATTAGGGGATGAATTATTATTTATAAGATTAGAAAAACGACCAACTTTTCCAGGTTGTGAAGAAGGAAATTCAGATTGTTTTTTAGAAAAACTAGAGCAACATTTCTTAACTAAATTTGATAAAACAATCTTAACGAATTTAGAACCGAATACAAAAAAAGTAAAAGTTCTGATAGATTTTAACATCAACACAAAAGGTTTTGTAGAAGATATTAAAGTAAAAGCACCAAATGAAGTTATAGCGAATGAAGCTAGAAATGTTATAGCTGCGTTACCTAAAATGACAGGTGGCGAAAAATATGGTAAACCAATAAAAGCCAATTATAAACTACCTTTTACAATTATACTTTAAAAGAATTTTTATGATAAATTACATCTTTCGAGTGATATCGTTCCAAGTATTGATTGACAAAACACATTCCAAAAACAGCAATCAATTTAAATATTTGACATTTATTCCTGCTATGGTTGCAATGTTGTTTTGTACTAGTTGTTCCAAAAGTAACTCTAATACAGATCAAGTTATTGAGAAACAAATACAAACTCAATATAGATATTATAGAGGCGAATTAAAAGGGTTTAAAGGACGAAATACTACTTATTTAGATGATTTGTTTGTTGGCAAATGGCCAGAGAAAATAATTGAAGTTCAATTTGATGACTTAACCAAAAATGAACAAAAAGAATTTATAAGCTATAAGCAAAATGGATTTTTTGAACTAGGTACAGAAGTAAAACTCTTAAAAATGCCAAATGGAAGAAATGCTATAGGAATACGAATGCCAGGGATGGAATTTGATAAAACTGATGTTAATGTAAGTGAAATATCTTTCTTAAAAATGGATAGTGTTCCAGTTTTTCCAGATTGTGAAGCACAAGATTTTGATTGTTTTTTCGCAAAGTTAGATGCGCATTTTACATCAAATTTTAATCGAAAAATTGTAGATGACATATTTGTAAGTCCGGGAATTCAAAAAGTAATTGTTGATTTTAGTATTGATGAAAACGTAGCAGTGACAGATGTAAAAGTTGACGCATCTCATATTGTTATTGCAGAAGAAGCTAAAAGAGTAATTGAAAGCTTACCACAAATGAAACCTGGAAAGAATTATGATGCACAGCATGAAGCAAAATACACACTTCCGTTTAAAATAATAATTAATTAAAATTTAAGCTATGATAAATTACATCCTCCAAGTTATACTATTCCAAGTGTTGTTCTTGGCGATTTATGATTTCTTTTTAAGCAAAGAAACCTTTTTTACAAAAAATAGATGGTATTTGTTGAGTACCCCAGTTTTATCGTTTGTATTGCCTTTGATAAAAATTCCAAGTTTTCAAAAAGCGGTTCCACAAGATTTGGTGATACAATTGCCAGAAATTGTTTTAAATCCAGATAAAGTAATACAGCAAACTTTAGGAACTTCAAATTTGGAGACTTCTATCAATTATATTTCGCTCTTTTTTTGGGTTGGCGTTGTTCTTTTCTCGGTTTTATTTTTGATAAAATTGCTCAAAATCATCACCTTGATACAATCAAATGAAGTGATAAAAAACGAAGATTTTAAGTTGATTTTATTACCACAATTAACCAAAGCATTTTCATTTTTTAACTATATTTTTTTAGGAACTGCAATTCAAACCCCTCAAAAAGAAAACGTAATTCAGCACGAATTGGTGCATTCCAAACAAGGGCATTCTTTAGATTTATTGTTTTTTGAGGTTTTAAAAATCATCATGTGGTTTAACCCAATGCTGTATTTGTATCAAAAAAGAATCACATTAGTACACGAATATATTTCTGATGCAGTTGTGGCAAAAACAGCAACGAAAGAAGTCTATATCAACAATTTATTATCCAGCTTTTTTCAAGTGGAAAATATCACTTTTATCAATCA
>NZ_CBFHZT010000031.1:1480-3922 GCF_965660385.1 Polaribacter sp. | reverse complement strand
ACAGCAACGAAAGAAGTCTATATCAACAATTTATTATCCAGCTTTTTTCAAGTGGAAAATATCACTTTTATCAATCACTTTTACAAACCAACATTTATTAAAAAAAGAATTACTATGATGACTAGAAAACAATCTAAAAAAACGAATCAATTAAAATATTTAATGTTGATTCCAGTATTGGTAAGCATGCTTTTTTACAGTTCATGTACTGAGGAAGTTACAATCTCAGAAAAGCGAACTTCTTTAAAACAACAAACTATTCGATATACAAAATTAGGCGATCACAAAATTAAGAGTAGAACTACAAGTAGTGAAAGTTATCTTGATGTTTATATTGGAACGAGCACACCAAATTGGACTGAGATTACTTACGACGATTTAACTTTTGAAGAGGCAGAGGAATTTGAATATCAAATGAATAAAATACAAAGTATAGATAGTAATTTTTCAAATTCAATAACGCTTAAAGTTTATCAAAGAAAAGATGGTAGAAGGGTTCTTGCAAGTATTATTGATGTTGAGAAAATGAAAAGTTTAAAAAGAAAAGTTACTACAGAAACAGAAGAAATATCATTTATGGCAATAGACAAAGCACCAACATTCCCTGGTTGTGAAGAAGGAGACAAAAGTTGCTTTTCTAAAATGATACAAAAACATTTTGCTAAAAACTTTGATGCAGAAATGCCAAAAACACTGGGTTTAGCACCTGGTAAAAAAAGAGTTTTTATCGCTTTTAAAATCGATAAGAATGGAGATGTTGTTGATGTAAAAGCAAGAGCACCTCATAAACAGATCCAAGAAGAGGTGATTGCAGTTATGAATGCATTACCAAAAATGACACCTGGTGAAAATGAAGGAAAAATGATGAGCGTAAAATACTCAATTCCTTTTACTATTATTGTAGAATAAATATAACCTATGAAAAAGAATATTCTAATACTATTATTACTAATAATTGTAAAAGTTGAAGCGCAGACTTCAACTTTTGCGGTTGCAGATAGTTTATTTGCAAAAGGCAGGTATAAATTGGCTTTGAAAGAGTTGCATAAAAGTGAACCTACTTTTTTATCAAACTACAAAACCGCTGTTATTTATGAATCGATTGATAATTATAAAAAGGCAGCCCTTTTTTTAGAGCAAGCCATCACTTTTAAAAACGATGAAAAAGCCAAATTGAAATTGGCCAAGAATTATCGAGCGTTAAAACAATCCAAAAAAGCCATTCCAATTTATGAAGAAATTTTAGCCAAAGATTCCTTGAATTTAGTGTTGCAATATCAGTTGGGTAAATTGTACATCATCAACAAAAAAGCCATAAAAGCACAGAAAACATTTCAATACTTAATTTCTCAAGATGCAACCAATGCCAATTACAGTTATCATTTGGGTTTAGTGTATGCTTTACAAGGTAAAAGAGATCCGATGATCAATAGTTTTATCACCACATATAAAAAAGATACCACACATTTTAAGGCCATTACTAGATTGGCTAAAAGTTTTAACGCCTTGAAAGATAGAGATTCAACTCAAATATTTGTAGAAAAAGGGCTGGCGTTAAATAAGAACCATGTTGATTTAAACAAGTTGAAAATTAACCAATTGTATCGCGACAAAAACTATAAAGAAGCAATACCTTATTTGTTGCATTTAGATACCATTGATAAAAAAGATACCTACAGCACTGCCATGTTAGGTAGAATGTATTTTAAATTAGATAGCTTAGATAAAGCAAAAACCTATTTTAAAAAATTAACTTTTAAAGACCGAGAAGATTTTAAAGCGAATACCTACTTAGGGCATATTGCAATGATAGAGGAAGATTATAGAAGTGCTTGGATGAATTATATGATAGCTACATCTAAAGGAAAACAAAAAAGAGATGAAGAATATATGGGGTTAGGTACCATGTTTTTAGCCACTAATAAACCCAAACAAGCGCTAAGATCTTTTGAAGAAGCTTTTAAAGAGAACAGAAGAAACTACAAAGCTTTGTATCAATTAGCAAAAACTTCAGACGATTATTATAAGGATAAAAAAATAGCTTACCAACATTATATTACATATATAGAAACTTTTTATGATAAAGATGATGTGATCAATGCTTTTGTAAAACGAAGGATTAAAGACATTAAAAAAGACTATTTTATGAAAGGAGAAACTTTAAAATAAAAGTCGGTAATTTTTAGTAATTTCACGCAATAATAGTACCTTGGTTATGCGTGTTTTATATTTTGTATTAATGATGATAGTTTTCACTTCGTGTGATAAATTTTCATTCACTAAAAAACAACCTTTACAGGTTATAGACACCATTGTTGACTATTCTTCGGTTGATACTTCTCCGTCTTTTGCTAGTTGTGATTCAATTGTAGAGAAATCTAAAAAATCAGCTTGTTTTCGAAGTACCATTCATCAAAAAATAGCAGCACAATTGCAAAAACA
>NZ_CBFHZT010000031.1:0-1459 GCF_965660385.1 Polaribacter sp. | reverse complement strand
CATTGATGAAACCGTTTTGGTAGATTTGATAATTAATACTGAAGGAGAAATTATTTTTGAATCGCTGCAATCATCAGAAAAAATAAAAACCGAATTACCAGCATTAGACAGTATTATTCAAGTTGCTGTAAGCAAATTGCCCACTGTTTTTCCGGCTATCAAACAACGCTACAAAGTAACGACCAAATACCAATTACCTATTAGAATTTACCAGAAAGAGTAATTTTTTAAGAAGCAATATTTATAAATTTTAGAAACGTTATTTTAAATAAATAACATAGTTAAGCAAACTAAAGATGAAAAATCAACTCAAAGAAAATTGGAAACTCTTTTTAGCAGCGAGTTTAACTTTAGGATTAGCGCCTTTTAATCCACCACATATTTGGGGCAAAATTCAATGGATTTTAGGCGGAAATGCATTTCACCCAGAAAAAGGAATGCAAGCTCAAGATTGGTTTGATGTTGTATTACATGGTACACCTTGGGTTTTATTATTGATTTCAATAGTTTTAAATCTTTTGGGTTCAAAAAAAGAAACGAACAACAAAACGTAATCGTTCAAAATTTAAACGATACTTTTTTTTCTGAAACATCTATTTTTATCAAAAGAAAAAATTACATATTCTCAACAATCTCAAACTCCATTTCTGGTAAAAATCGCCCAGAAACTGAACTCTCTGTTTCTGCAATAATTTTAAAACCGTGCTTTGCATAAAAACTCTTTGCATTCGGGTCTGATACCACATTTAAAATTGCAGAACTGCCATCTTTACAATAGCCAATTGCATGATGTAACAATGCTGATCCTATCCCTTTTTTGATAAATTTTGGAGAAACAAATAAAAACTCTAGAAAACTGGTTCTGATATTGGCTCTGTTGAGCACATAGAAACCTGCAATTTCAGAATCAATCATAAATTTAAAGACATTCCATTCTTTAAACATAGTTGGAGTAACTGTTAAGTCTTCTCGCCAACTTTCTATCAGCGCTTCAGAATATCCCCAAAACGCTTTGCTTTGTAACGCAATTTCAGTTAATCGTTTTGCATCAGAAACGTTTGCTTTAACAATCATGCTATTTCTTAACCAATTGTCTAATTTTAATATTAAGCGCAGCAAATAATAAGGTGGTAAAAGGACTTAAATAATTAAAAATAGCATATACAAAATAATCGGCTACAGAAACACCCAAAACTCCAGATTGATAAGCCCCACAAGTATTCCAAGGAATTAAAACCGAAGTTACAGTTCCTGAATCTTCTAGAGTTCTACTTAAATTTTCTGGTGCTAAACCTTTGTCTTCGTAGGCTTTTTTAAACATTTTACCAGGTATTACTAAGGCTAAATACTGGTCTGAAGCAATAATATTTAATCCCAAACAACTAATAACAGTACTTGCAAACAAACCAAAAACAGTACTTGCAACAGCTAACAAGCTTTTGGTGATTTTAGCTAAGGC
>NZ_CBFHZT010000030.1:0-39651 GCF_965660385.1 Polaribacter sp. | reverse complement strand
TGGTCCGTAAATAAAGTAGTAATTCATTTCACCACCTTGAGCCCAAAAACTAGTAACATTTCGACGTTCTTGCGCAAAATCAAAATGGGTCTTAAAAGTATTGTCGAAGAAAATACCATAAGATTTGTTATTTTGTATTGAGGTATAAAAAGGAATGGCTTTATAAATAGGGTCTGTGTTTTTACCAAAAGCGTAAGAATCTGTTACCCAATTCTCAAAACGTTTTCCTTTTAAATTTACATCTACAGGTTTATCACCTAAACCATAATAACTTTCAGCCTTTTGAGAAACTTTACTCATTTTAACGATGTCGCCACCAAATTCGTAACTCTCTTCCCAATGAAAACCAATCTCATCTTCATTAATTAACACCATGTCTAGTGCATCGTATAAACGTACTTGTAAACTCAATTTTTCTACTTTACAAATTAGTTTTGATGTGGTAACAATATAATGGGTATCATCTTCTGAGACTTCTAAAAAGTTATAACCTCTAGAAGCATGAATTGTTACTCCATAAGAAAAATCGTTTTCAAATTTTCCAGTTGTAGTGTATCTAAATCTTATTACACTGTCTCTTACTACAGTAAGTTGTAAAATAACATTGTTCTTTGTGGTAAAGTAAAGTGTATCTACATCTTTTCTGTAATCGACAATTTCTGATGGAAATAAATTTCCTTTTTGTTCTAATTCTGTATTAACAATCATTATTATAGTCTGTTTTAAGCTGATAAAAATCGTGAAATTAGCCTTAAATTTATATTAAAAAAGGATTTTTTTACGATAACGTGTTCGTCTGAATAAATGCTAAAATATTGCATATTTATTTAAAAATAAGCTGAATACCATTACATTTTTAAGAATTTTATAAGTCTTAATATTACGTGTTTTTTTTATGAAGTAAAAAAAAATAAATACCCTTTTTTATCAAATTCTTATTATTCTAAAAATGTAGTTTTATAGTTTAAATTTAAAAGCAACCATACCTAATGGAGGCAAGTTTAAGGCAATAGAATTTTGTCTATGATTCCATGCTATTGGATCTGAGTTTAGATTTTTATTTTGATAATTTCCTGTACCATGATATTTTGTAGCATCGCTATTAAAAACTTCAATTAAAGCGCCAGGTTTGGGTAAACCAATTCTATAATTTTCTCTAGGTATAGGTGTTAAGTTTAATACCACAATGAGGTTATCTACTTCTTCATATCCTTTTCTTATAAAAGACATTACCGAGTTTTCATGATCTCCATGATCAATCCATTCAAAACCTTCCGAAGAGAATTGTTTTTCAAATAGTGCATTTTCTTTTTTATAAAAAGCATTTAAATCTTTTACTAAAGCTTGTGCGCCTTTGTGAACATCATATTGTAATAAATGCCAGTCTAAACTTCCTTGAAAATTCCATTCGCTAGTTTGTCCAAATTCACCACCTTGAAATAAAAGTTTAGCTCCAGGATGTGTGTACATTAAACTGTACATTACCCTTAGGTTTCCAAATTTCTGCCATTCGTCTCCAGGCATTTTGTCTACAATTGCCTTTTTACCATATACTACTTCATCATGAGAAAGTGGCAGCATAAAATTTTCGGTAAAGGCATAATTTAAACTAAAGGTTAAATCGTTTTGATGATGTTTTCTGTAAATAGGTTCTTTGGCAAAATAATCTAAGGTATCGTGCATCCAACCCATCATCCATTTCATACCAAAACCTAAACCACCATCGTAAATTGGTCTTGATACTTTAGGAAAAGATGTAGATTCTTCTGCAATGGTTTGAACATCAGGAAAAGAAGCGTACACTTCAGTATTCATATCTTTTATAAAGTCGATAGCTTCTAAATATTCACGACCACCAAACTTATTTGGTTCCCATTCACCTTCTTCTCTAGAGTAATCTAAGAATAGCATCGAAGCTACAGCATCTACTCGTAAACCATCTGCATGGAATTGATCTAACCAAAAAATAGCATTACTAATTAAAAAGGCTTTAATTTCGTTTCTACCATAATTAAAAATTAAACTTTTCCAATCTTGATGATATCCTTTTCTACGATCTGGATGTTCATATAAATGAGAGCCATCAAAGAAACCTAAACCATGATCGTCTGAAGGAAAATGAGAAGGTACCCAGTCTAACAAAACACCAATTCCTTTTTCATGAAATTTATCTACCAAATATTTAAATTCATCAGGGTATCCAAAGCGCGCTGTTGGTGCAAAATATCCTGTTAATTGATATCCCCAACTTGGGTCGTAAGGATACTCCATAATAGGCATGAATTCTACATGAGTAAAATTCATTTCATCTACATAATTTACCAACTCTTCTGCTAATTCTCGATAACTTAAAAATCGATTTTCTTCAATTTGTTTTTTCCAGGAACCTAAATGCACTTCATACACAGAAAAAGGACCATCTAAAGCATTGTTCTTTTTTCTGTTTTTCATCCAATTTTTGTCTTGCCATTGGTAATCATCTTCCCAAACCACAGAGGCTGTTTTTGGTGGATGCTCACACCTTCTTGCAAAAGGGTCTGCTTTTTCTGTAATTATATTGTTGTTGGTACTTTGTATTTTGTATTTGTAAATATTACCTTTTTTAACATTGGGTATAAATCCTTCCCAAATACCACTTCCATCCCAACGAACGTTTAATTTGTGATCTCCTTCTAGCCAAAAGTTAAAATCGCCCACTACAGAAACAGATTTGGCACTTGGTGCCCAAACTGCAAAATAGGTTCCTTCTTCTCCATCAACATTTATAATGTGAGAACCAAATTTTTCGTATAATCGATAATGTTTACCTGCTTTGAAAAGGTTGATATCAAAATCTGTAAAAAGACTGTGTACTTTTGTTTGTGCCATAGTTTATGAGTTCAAAATATTTGCGATACCTTTTAATGGAATGATTGTCCATTTTGGTCTTGAGTTAAGTTCGTAGCCCAACTCGTAAATTGCTTTTTCTAATAAGCAATATTTTAATAAATAAATTCTTTCGTTTGTATAACCAATAGATAAATTGGCATTTTGCGTAACTTTTCTGTAGGTTTCTAGAAATACTGCTACCATATATTTGTAGAGTAACTCACCATATTCAGAAAGTTCTTCTTGTGTTTTAGTATAAGTGGTTTGATTGTTAAAAATGGTAGAATAAATAGCATAGTGAAATGATCGAAATAAGCCAGCTACATCTTTTAAAGGTGGTTGTTTTACTTTACGATCTCTAATGGTGCTTTCTGGTTCGCCTTCAAAATCGAGTATACAAAAATCATCTTCTTGTACTAAAATTTGTCCTAAGTGATAATCACCATGAATTCGAATGCGTTCTCCTTTTAATTTAGTCCAATCAAAATTTACCAATCGTTTTCTAATTTCATTTTTATTGTCTAAAAATTCTTGAGCCAATTGTAAAGAATTGCCTTCTAATTTATGCAGATTATTTTCTGTAAGATTTAATCTGTTTTGAAATTGATAGGTTAATCTGTTTTTTAACCAAACTGTATAATCGCCATTAAAACGAGTAGGCGTAAAGGCAGTTTCTTCAAATTTGGAGCCCAAGGCAATATGCATTTCTGCAGTTCTTTTTGCTAAAAGTTTAATTTTATTTAAAAGGTTTAAACCTATCCAATCTACAATTTGAGGAGGTAGTTCAGTTATTTTTTTTCTTTTAAATATTTCAATATCTGGTAAATTTTTAAAGTCTATTTTTTTGCTATCAATTGATGCATAAATAACATTCAATTCTTTTAAAAAGTACTCCCAAGCATCCCCTTTATTAGGGACTAACTTTTGCATTAAACCAATAGTAATGTTTGTATTTTCAGAATCAATAATATTCATACTTCCTAAATACGGTGGTGTATTTTTAAAATCTTTTTTATCAGATAAAAAATGACTCATTTCATAGTCTGGATTTTTATCCGCATAAATTCTTCTAAAAAACTTTAAAATAAAAGTATCATTATAAACAATAGAGGTGTTACTTTGCTCAACCCCCATGAATCTTGATGATTCATATTTAGGGAAATCAAAATTAGCTGTTTTATGATACTGAACAGGTGTTTTATCTATTGGTAAAGCTGTACAAATTCTTTGATAAACTACTTTTCTAAAGGCCTCTAAATGCATTGCATCTATAATAAAACCGTCTTGATTTTTGAGCTTTAAAGGTAAAATCTTACTTTCTTTTGCAAAGGCCTCATCACTTACAAAAGCTATTGGTAAAAAGTAATGATGATAAAAAGCTTCTTTGAAATTTACTTCTAAAATTAAGCCAAAATATACTTCATCTTTTTGTTGAATTCTAAAATATTCGCTTAATTCGATATATTTTAAGTGACTAGATTTTCCTCCATACCAACGTTGTTTTAATATATAATCTTCTAAAACATCAGATAAAAAAACTTTTATAAATTCTTTATCCTCTAAAATTTCTTCCCATTTATTTTCTGAGGTAAAAAGCGTAGATTTAGCACTGATGTTTGTTTTTGCACTCATTTTTTTTATTTATTAATTTTAAAAATATGGAAAGGTAATGTTGCGTGCAATTCTACATAATTCCATTCATGATACCAGTCATAAGAATTTCTGGTAATTAAATCGAGTACTTCTATTTTTTGGCCATGCTGTATACCCAGTTCATGAAGAGGTAATTGTACAGAACCTACTTGAGAGTTGTAAGCATCTAAACTAATTATAGTTAGTGTTTCGTTGGTTTTGTCTTGATTCCATTTATAAAAAGCAATTAATTGATCATTTTGCGTTTCTAAAAATTTGATATTGTTGGTTTGTTGATAAGATTCGTGCTCTTTTCTAATCGTATTGATTTTAGAAATTAACGTGGTGATTTTATTTTCTTTAAACCAATCGTAATGACAGACTTGAAATTTTTCTGACATGTAATATTCTTCTTTGCCAGCAATAGGTGTATCTATTCTTTGTTCATAAACAGGTCCATAAATACCAATATTAGAACTTAATGTTGCTGCTAAAGCATAGCGTAAAATGTACATGCTCTCTGGAGCACCTTGTAGGTGATGTGGGTTAATATCTGGTGTGTTAGGCCAAAAATTAGGTTTCATGTACTCTTTTTGTGCTGTTTGAGTTAATTCTGTCATATATTCCATTAACTCATATTTAGAAACACGCCAAGTAAAGTAGGTGTAACTTTGTGTATAGCCTTGTTTAGCCAACTGTTGCATAACTTTAGGCTTGGTAAATGCTTCAGCTAAAAATAAAACATCTGGATGTTGTTTTTTAACTTTTTCTATAATCCACCCCCAAAAGTAGTAAGGTTTTGTATGCGGATTATCTACTCTAAATACATTTATACCACAATCAATCCAATATAATAAAGTGTCTAAACACTCTTGCCATAGATTTTTATAGTCTTTACTTTCCCAATAAATAGGTAGAATGTCTTGGTATTTTTTAGGCGGATTTTCGGCATATTGTACAGTACCATCAGGTCTCCATTTAAACCAATCTGGATGGTCTGTAACCCAAGGATGATCTGGAGCAGCCTGCAAAGCATAATCCATAGCTACCTCAATACCTAAGTTTTTTGCCTCTTTAACTAAACTTTTAAAATCGTCTATAGTACCTAACTCTGGGTGAATATCTTTATGACCACCATATTTTGAGCCAATACCCCAAGTTGAACCTACATCACCATCTTGTGCAACTGTAGTATTGTTTTTTCCTTTTCTATTCACTTCACCTATGGGATGAATAGGAGGGAAGTACAAAGTATCAAACCCCATTTTTGCTACTCTTGGTAATAATCTATGACAATCTTTAAAAGTACCATGTTTGCCTTCTTCTTCTGATGCTGAACGAGGAAAAAATTCATACCAAGTAGAAAAACGGGCTTTTAATCGATCTACATAAACCTTCAATTCAGGCGTAGTTTGTGTAAGTAGTTTTTCTGGATTATTAATTAATATATTTGTAAGCTTTTCTGAAATAGCTTCCTTAATTGCTTCATGATATGTTTCTGAATTTTTAAAGATAAAAATTAAATGAAGTAAGTACTTCTTATCTTCCTTATTAACTTTATTGATAATTTTCTCTAATAATTCAGCACCTTCTAAAAGCTCAGAATTTACATGTTGATTGTCATCTATTTTTCTGTGAATTCCATGTTGCCAGTTTAAGGCATAATCTACCCAACCTTGTATTTTATAAGAGTAAAAACCTTGTTTAGAGCTTACAAAGCTAGCAGTGTATTCATCATTATTGGTAGGTTGCATTCTTGCCTCCGACCATTTTCTTTCAGATTCATGCTTGTATAATAAACTGGCTTGCAAAATATCATGCCCATCCACTAAAACATCTGCAGTAACATTTACAATTTCATTTACAACTCGCTTTATAAAAACAGTTCCATTATTTATTTGTGGAGCAACATTTTCGATAACAATTCTACTTTGGTTTAGCATTGATTTTTATTTGAAAATTTGTGTATTAATTTTATCCGATGTTGGTTCCGTTTGTAATGGTTGCGTCTTTTTTAATTACTACAATACCATCTTTAACCATATAAGTATCTGTTTCAGTATCTTCTATATGTCTGCCCCCATTAATTCTTACATCATCACCAATTCTACAGTTTTTATCTACAATACAATTATGAATATAGCATCGATCTCCAATACCCATCATTATTTCTATGTTTTCATTGGCCACTTGTTCTAAGGTTTCATAAAAGTCATTACCCATCATATACGTGTTGGAGATTAATGAGTTTTTACCTATTCTAGAACGGATGCCAATTACAGATCTTTCAATTTTTTCTGCTTGGATGATGCAACCATCACCAATAACAGCTTTGTTTAAAATGGAACCCGATATTTTTGATGTTGGTAAAATACGTGCTCTTGTGTACACCCCTTTTTCATTGTATAAATCAAATTGAGGTACATCATCTGTTAAACCTAAATTAGCTTCAAAGAAAGAATCTATATTTCCAATATCTTCCCAATAACCTTCATATTGATAGCTTAAAGTTTTATGGTTTTCAATAGCTTGAGGTATAATTTCTCCACCAAAGTCGTTTGTGTCTGGGTTATCCATCAGCTTTTTTAACAAATCTCTATTAAAAATATAAATACCCATAGAGGCTAAGTAATCTCTGCCTTGAGATCTCATTTCGTCTCCAACATCAGAGGTCCAATCTGGTAACAAATCTTCAGCAGGTTTTTCTATAAAGGAAGTGATAATATTTTCTTGATTTGTTTTTAATAACCCAAAAGATGTGGCATCTTTTGCGTTTACTGGATACGTTGCTATAGATATTTCTGCACCACTTTTTTCATGTTTATCAATCATATCATTAAAATCCATTTGATACAATTGATCACCAGAAAGAATTAATGCATATTCGAAATCATTTTGCAAAAAGTGATGCATACTTTGCCTTACAGCATCAGCTGTTCCTTGAAACCATTTATCACTATGAATGGTTTGTTCTGCAGCTAAGACATCAACAAAAGCAGAACTAAAAAAACTAAAATGATAAGTATTTTTTATATGTGCATTCAAAGAGGCAGAATTAAACTGTGTTAAAACATACATTCTTTTAATATCAGAATTGATACAATTAGAAATCGGGATGTCCACCAACCTATATTTACCTGCAATTGGCACTGCAGGTTTAGATCTGTCTTTAGTTAATGGGTATAATCTAGATCCTTGACCTCCTCCTAAAATTATTCCTAATACTTTGTTATTTATCATTTTTACTTTATTAGTGATTCGTATAATTCTTTTGTTTGTTTTGCAATTGATATCCAATCGAAATATTCTTCAACTCTCTTACGACCTTTTTTTGCCATACTATTTCGTAATGTTGGATTGCTAATTAATTTGTTGATGCCTTCAGCTAAATCTTTTGCGAATTTATCTGGATTCACGGGTTCAAAAGGTGCTGTTTTTTGTTGTTCTACAGGAACTAAGATTCCTGTTTCGCCATCAACAACAACTTCTTTAATTCCACCAACAGCACTTGCAACTACAGCTGTATCACAAGCCATAGCCTCAATATTAATAATGCCAAAAGGTTCGTAGATTGATGGGCAACAGAACACATCTGCATGAGAATATAATTGAATGATTTCTTTTTTGGTAACCATTTTATCAATCCAAATAATATTTTTACGCGTTTTTTTAACTTCATTAACCGCAGTTTCCATTTCAATACCAATTTCTTTGGTATCTGGAGCACCTGCACAAAGCACAATTTGTGTTTCTGAATCTATGTATTTTATGGCATTTACCAAATGAATGATTCCTTTTTGTCTGGTAATTCTACCCACAAAAAGCACATAAGGTTTGGTTTTATCCACGCCATATTCGTCTAAAGTAGCTGTTTCTGGTGTGGTAATATACTGTTGAAGGTTGATACCATTATAAATAACTTGTACCTTATTTTCATCAACATTAAAGTGTTTCAATACATCTTCTTTGGTTTCTTCTGAAACCGCAATTAAAGCATCAGCCATTTCAATAGCTGTTTTTTCAACCCAAGAAGAAGCGTCATAACCACGCCCTAACTGTTCTCTTTTCCAGGGTCTTAGGGGTTCTAAAGAATGTGTAGTAATTACTAGTGGAGTACCATAACATAATTTTGCAATAATCCCTGCAAAATGGGCATACCAAGTATGGCAATGCACAACATCTGCATCGATAACATCAGCATTCATATGAAGCCCAGTACTCAAAGTTTTAAAAACCGCCTTTAATTGGTCATCAGCATTGTCAAAGGTTGAATTTTCGTAAGGAAAACCCTTAACACTTAAGTTGCCTTGTTTTGAATCTTGATCTCCAAAACAACGAACATCAATGTCAATTAATTTAGATAATTCATCTGCGAGGTATTCTACATGTACTCCTGCACCACCATAAACATAAGGTGGGAATTCTCTCGTATAAAAAAGGGCTTTCATAAAATTTTAACGTTTAGGTTACTTGTTTTTTTGAGCACTAAAAGATAAGAAAATCCTATTGAAAGTTTAAAAAATAAAGACTTTTTATTTTTTTATAATAAAATTTATGAAACTGATAATATTAAACTTGCATTCAATTTTTTTGTTATAAAATTATCACCCATATTTATAATTTGTAATGAATATTTTAACACCAAGTTTATTAGAACTAACTATTTCTTGATTTGTTAATCTCGTCTTGTAGTTGTCTTCTTAATTTTTGTTCTCTTTCTAATGATTTTTTTCTGTGTTGTTCAAATTCCTGCTCAACATCTAACAAATTATTTTGTGCTTCTTTAGTAAGCGTATTGCTTCTAAAAAACTTAAAAATAAAGTAAAAAAGTAATAGAAGTGATATGATAATGATACTCCAAAGTAAAAGATTGTATTTTATTTTACTCAACTCAATACCAAATAAAGAAATTGAATTTTCTTTTTTATTTGATGCAACTAAATCTGCTTGGGTTTTAGACAGTAGTTCGTTGGTAGTCTTTATTTTCTCTCTTTCGGATTTTAATAAATTTTCTTTTTCAGAAATTTGAGTTTTGAGGTTCTTTATAGAATCTAGTACATTATTCTTTAGCGCTTGATATTTATCTTTACTAATAACCTTGTAAACTTGATATGTAGTAGATATTCTGTAAATTTCATCGAATTGACCTTGAATCGAAGTGTCTTTTTCAGTTTCAGGTGTTTCTTGAGAGAACAGAGTTAAGCTAAAGGATAAAAAAAGAAAGAATATAAGTTTTAATTTCATTATTTTGAATTTTGCAATGTAAATTTAAGAAAAAAACCCAAACGAAAACGTTTGGGTTTTAAAATATAAGCAAGTATTAATATTTATTTTATTTTCTCTACAACTGCCTTAAAAGCGTCTGGGTTATTTACAGCTAAATCTGCTAAAACCTTACGGTTTAATTCGATGTTGTTAGCTTTAACTTTACCCATAAACTGAGAGTAAGACATTCCGTTTAAACGAGCTGCTGCGTTAATACGCGTAATCCATAAAGAACGGAAGTTTCTCTTATTGTTTTTTCGGTCTCTATATGCATAAAGCATACCTTTTTCAACCGCATTTTTTGCTACTGTATAAACGTTTTTTCTACGTCCGAAGTAACCTTTTGCTGCCTTCAAGATTTTTTTTCTTCTATTTCTTGAGGCTACTGAATTTACTGATCTTGGCATAATTCAAATTGTTTTTTGTAGTAGGCGACTATGAAATTACGAATAATTAATTACGAATTGAATAATTCTTAATTGAAAACTCATAATTTATAATTCTTTTTTTGCCTAACTCCATGGTTAATAATTAAATTCCCTTATTAAACTTATTTTAAGTTTAATTGTTGTTTAATGTTCGCTTCATCAGACTTGTGTACTAAAGTATGATGAGTTAACTTTAATTTACGTTTTTTAGACTTCTTTGTTAAAATGTGGCTTTTAAACGCGTGTTTTCTTTTTAATTTACCAGTACCTGTAACTTTAAATCGTTTTTTAGCACTAGATTTTGTTTTTAATTTAGGCATCTCTCCTTCGTTTTAACTTGCTTAATATGTTTCGTTAAAAAAGTTAGAAAGTTGGTAAAATTTAAAAGTTAAGCGTACACTAAACTTTATAAACTTTAAGAACAATTAAACTTTAAGAACGCTTATTTTATTTCGATTTTTTTGGAGCGATAAACATAATCATACGCTTACCTTCTAACTTTGGTAATTGCTCAACTTTACCATATTCTTCTAATTCTTGGGCTAATTTTAATAATAAAATTTGTCCTTGTTCTTTAAAAATAATAGAACGCCCTTTAAAGAATACAAATGCTTTTAATTTAGCACCATCTTGTAAAAACTTAATGGCATGTTTCTTTTTGAATTCGTAATCATGCTCATCGGTTTGAGGTCCAAAACGAATTTCTTTAATAGTAACTTTCGTTGCTTTTGCTTTTAAAGCTTTTTCTCGTTTTTTCTGCTCATACAAGAATTTCTTGTAATCAATAATTTTACAAACAGGAGGTTTGGCTTTCGGTGAAATTTCTACCAAATCTAACTCTTGTTCTTTGGCCATTTGTTTAGCTTTCGCTAAAGGATAAACACCAACTTCTACGTTATCGCCAACTACACGAACTTCATCAACATACTTTATTTTGTCGTTAATTCTGTGTTGATCTTCCTTGATTACTCTTAATGGTCTTCTAGACCTACTTCTTCTAATTGCTATGACTAATGAATTTTAAATTTAACTTAATGGTTTTTTACCTATACTTTCTTGAACTCTAATATAATTAAAATTTTTGTAATGTTTTACTTTCTTCTTCTTTTATTAAAGATTTAAATTCTTCAATAGTAAAAGTTCCCAAATCTCCCTCTCCATGTTTTCTAACAGAAACGGTTCCATCTTCTTCTTCTTTTTCACCAACAATCACCATAAATGGAATCTTACTCACTTCTGCATCACGAATTTTACGTCCTGTTTTTTCGCTTCTATCATCTACGAGGGCGCGAATTTCGGAATTTTCTAACGATTCTAAAACTTTTTTGGTATATTTTTGATATTTCTCACTGATTGGCAGTATGATAACTTGATCTGGAGTTAGCCAAAGTGGGAAATTACCTCCAGTATGTTCTAATAAAACTGCAATAAAACGTTCCATAGAACCAAATGGTGCCCTGTGAATCATTACTGGTCTGTGAGATTGGTTATCAGAACCTGTATAACTTAAATCGAAACGTTTTGGTAAGTTATAATCTACTTGAATGGTACCTAGTTGCCAGCTTCTGCCTAAAGCATCTTTTACCATAAAGTCTAATTTTGGTCCGTAAAAAGCTGCCTCACCTTCTTCAATTACATAATCTAATCCTTTATCTTTAGCAGCAGAGATAATTGCATTTTCAGCAATTTCCCAAGTTTCAACATCACCTATATATTTTTCAGGATTACTTTTATCTCTAATAGATACCTGTGCTGTGAAATCCTCAAATCCTAAAGAACCAAAAACGTATAAAACTAAATCGATAACTTCTTTAAATTCTTGATCTAATTGTTCTGGTGTACAAAAAATATGAGCATCATCTTGTGTAAAGCCTCTAACTCTGGTTAAACCATGCAATTCTCCACTTTGCTCGTATCTGTAAACTGTTCCGAATTCTGCAAATCGCTTTGGCAAATCTTTATAGGAGTATGGTTTAAAATTATACACTTCACAATGGTGAGGACAGTTCATCGGTTTTAATAAAAACTCTTCATCCATTTTCGGAGTTTTTATCGCTTGGAAACTATCTTCTCCATATTTTTCATAATGTCCAGAAGTAACATACAATTCTTTCTGACCAATATGAGGTGTCATCACCATTTCGTAACCTGCTTTTTTCTGTGCTGCTTTTAAAAAGTTTTCTAAACGTGCACGTAAAGCAGCACCTTTTGGTAACCATAAAGGTAAACCAGCACCAACTTTTTGAGAGAATGTAAAAAGTTCTAGCTCTTTACCTAATTTTCGATGATCACGTTTTTTAGCTTCCTCTAAAAGTTCTAAATACTCTTTAAGCATTTTTTGTTTTGGGAAAGAAATACCGTAAACACGCGTTAATTGGTTATTTTTTTCATCACCTCTCCAATAGGCACCAGCAACGTTCATAATCTTTACAGCTTTTATGATTCCTGTATTCGGAATGTGTCCTCCTCTACATAAATCTGTAAAATTACTATGGTCGCAAAAAGTGATGTCTCCATCTGTTAAGTTTTCAATTAACTCAACTTTGTATTCGTTATTTTCGTTTTGATATTTTGCAAGTGCATCCGCTTTAGAAACTTCACGCATTGTAAACTCGTGTTTTCCGCGTGCAATTTCTAAAAACCTTTTTTCTATGGCTGCAAAATCTTTTTCAGAAATGGTTTCATCACCTAAGTCTAAATCATAATAAAAACCATTATCAATAGCCGGCCCAATGGTTAATTTTGCATTGGGGTGAAAACTTAAAATAGCTTCTGCTAAAACATGGGCAGATGAATGCCAAAATGCTTTTTTACCTGCAGCATCATTAAATGTATGTAAAACTAAAGCGCCATCTGTGGTTAAAGGTGTTTTGGTTTCTATGGTTGTACCATTAAAACTTGCAGAAATTATATTTCTAGCTAAACCTTCGCTGATGCTTTTTGCGACATCAATAGGAGTACTGTTTTTAGCAAACTCCTTAACACTGCCATCTGGTAAAGTAATTTTAATCATTTAGTATAAACTATTTTTTAAGGGTGCAAAGATATTAAAAACAATATTTCATACAATATATTAATGTGTTATTAATACTTGTTGATTTGTAATATTATTTAAGTGATTGAGGTTTCATTTGATGATGATGTTTTAAAAAAAAAGCTAAACAATAATTTCTCCACTAAAAACAAATTCTGCAGGTCCCTTTAGAAATACGTTTGTGTAAACACCATTATTTTCGTTGAAAGAAACTTCTAGCTTTCCACCTTCAACAGGTAAAGAAATCAAGTTATTTTTCGTTTTATTGGTTTTATGCATAGCAATCGCCACAGCAGTTACACCAGTTCCACAAGCTAAAGTCTCATTTTCAACCCCTTTTTCATAGGTTCTAACCCTAAAAGTAGTTTCATTTATTTGTTGTACAAAATTTACGTTCGCACCAGGATTATCATAAGAATATCTAATCTTTTTACCATTCTCAAAAACAGGGTAATCGTTTAATTCGTCAACTAATTCCACATGATGTTGCGTTCCTGTATATGCAAAAACGGAATTCTCATTTACTATTACTTCATCAACATCTATCATTTGTAAAGAAATAATACCATTATTAATTTCAGCAAAATGAGGGCCATCAACAGCTGAAAAATTTGTTTTCTCTGTAATAATACCCAAATATTTAGCAAAAGCTACAGCACATCTAGCACCATTGCCACAAAAGGTTTGGCTGCCATCTGCATTGTAATAAATCATTTTAAAATCAAGATTTTTATCATCTTCAATTAAAATAATACCATCTGCACCAATACCAAAGTGTCTGTCAGAAATTTGTGAAAAAATGTCAGTTTTTTCTTTTGGAAAGGTTTTTGCTCTATTGTCAATCATCACAAAGTCATTACCAGTTCCTTGATATTTATAAAAGCTTAAATTCATATAACAAAGATAATGATTTGCCGAATAAAAAGTGTCTGTTAAATCGTGGTTAAAAATCGTTAAAACCGAGTTAAACAGATTTTTTAAAAATGTTAAAATTGTATATTTGATTAAATAAAAATTAAAATTATGAAGAAATTTTTTGGTTTAGTAGGAATGGCAGTTTTAGGAGGTGCTCTTACCTTAGGAGGCTATAAATTGCTTTTTAATGAAACAGTTGTGTTAAAAAATAAAACTGCGGATACAACAGGAATTATTCAAACAAATTATAATCCAGGTTTTAATACAAAGCCTGCTGCTATTGATGCAGCTTCAATTGATTTTACTGTTGCAGCAGAACGTACAGTGCATTCTGTTGTACACGTTAAAAACACTTCAGTTAGAACGCAGAGCAATCCGTTTGCCATTATTTTTGGTAGTGGAAACGCTGAAAGAAAATTTGAACAAGTTGGTACAGGTAGTGGTGTTATTATTTCAGCAGATGGATATATTGTAACAAACAACCACGTGATTAATAATGCAACCTCTATTGAAATCACTTTAAATAATAAGAAAAAGTATGAGGCAGAAATTATTGGAACCGACAAAAATAATGATATTGCTTTATTAAAAATCGATGCTGACATAGATTTACCATATACACCTTTTGCAAATTCAGACAGCATTAAAATTGGAGAATGGGTGTTAGCGGTTGGGAACCCTTATAATTTAACTTCTACAGTTACTGCCGGAATTGTAAGTGCAAAAGGAAGGGATTTAGAAGGTAACAGAAATATTGAATCTTTTATACAAACAGATGCAGCTGTAAACCCTGGTAATAGTGGAGGTGCATTAGTAAATACTAGAGGAGAGTTAGTTGGAATTAACACAGCAATTACTTCTAAAACAGGTTCTTTTATTGGATACTCTTTTGCTGTACCCTCTAACATTGCCAAGAAAATTGTAGATGATTTGTTAGAGTTTGGAGCTGTACAAGAGGCTATATTAGGAGTTGGTATAGACAGAGAATATGATGATGAAGGTGTAAGAATTGGCGAAGTTTATTATGATGAAAATGCAAATAATGCGCAATTAAAAAAAGGAGATATCATTAAAAAAATTAACAATGTAAAAATCTCTAAATTCTCTGAGTTAAAAGGGCAATTAACAGCAAAAAGACCTGGAGATTATGTAGATGTTGTTATTGAAAGAGATGGCGAATTAATCAATAAAAAAATTGTGCTTAATAAAAGAGATACTTTCATTTCAAGAATATTAGGGGTTTCTTTAAAAGATTTAACTGACAAAGAAAAGAAGAAATACGACTTAAAAGGAGGTGCAAAAATTATTGAAAATGCAAATAGAAATTTAAGTTATTATGGTGTAGAAAAAGGATATATCATAACTCAAGTTAATAAAAAGCCAGTTTTATCTGCATCAGAAGCAAAAAGTATGATTGATGAAAGCGATTTCGGAAGTGGAAGACCACTATTTTTAGAAGTCATTAATTTAGAAGGAGAAATAGAAAGGTATGCTTTAAAATAGAAAGTAGAAAACAAACAACTGTAAAATCCTGATAGAAATATCAGGATTTTTTTATGTTTAAAATTTTTACGAAATCGATTTCGTATTTTCAAAAAAAGGAATACTTTTGCACGAACCTTAAATTAATTAGTAGCTATGTCAACAACCCCAAATTACGAAAAAGAAGTAGTCTTTCAAGCGCAAACTAGCAGAGATACAGTAGAATTTATTAATGTTGTTTACGATTTATGGTATGATAAATCTATAGAATTGGTGCTTTTTAGAAATCCATTAGTAGATAAAAGAGCAGGAGAAGTGCTTAATTTAATTCGTTATGCAAAAGAATTTGTAAATAAAAAAATTTCTATTCAAGATGTATTGAGTATTGCAAAAGCCATACAACAAATCGATTTACCCTCTTCTAAATTAGACATTGGCAAATTGGCATATGAATGTTATTTAAATCCTAAAGGATGTCATGACAAAGTAGCTTTTGTAAAAAAACAACTAAAAAATGCAAAAGAAGCTAAAAACATTGTTCCTAAAGATGTAGTTTTATATGGTTTTGGTAGAATTGGGCGCTTGTTGGCAAGAGAGTTAATGACCAAAATGGGTAAAGGTGCTCAATTACGATTAAGAGCCATTGTTACTCGTGGAGAAATAACCCAATCTGTTTTAGAAAAAAGAGCATCACTTTTACGAGTAGATTCGGTTCATGGAGATTTTTTAGGAACCGTACAAACCGATCTTGAAAACCAAGCTTTAATTATTAACGGCACAACTGTACATATTATTTCCTCTAATAATCCTGAAGATATTGATTATACACAATATGGAATTAAAGATGCCTTAATTATAGATAATACAGGTGCTTTTAGAGATGATGTTGCATTAAGCAGGCACTTAAAAGCAAAAGGAGCAAGTAAAGTATTGTTAACAGCACCAGGTAAAGGAGTGCCAAATATTGTGCATGGTGTAAATCATAAAAAATACAATCCAGATAATGTTGATATTTTTTCGGCAGCTTCTTGTACAACAAACGCCATTACTCCAGTTTTAAAAGTTTTAGAAGATAATTTTGGTATTAAAAAAGGACATTTAGAAACGATTCACGCCTACACAAACGACCAAAATTTGGTAGATAATATGCACAGTAAATACAGAAGAGGTAGAGCTGCAGCACTAAATATGGTTATTACAGAAACAGGTGCAGGTGAGGCTGTTGCTAAAGCAATTCCGGTTTTAAAAGGTAAATTAACTTCTAATGCAATACGAGTTCCTGTGCCTAATGGATCTTTAGCTATTTTAAGTCTGCAATTAAGAAGACCCGTAAATACTGAAGCAGTAAATGCTATTTTAAAACACAATGCTTTAGAGGGTGATTTGGTAGAACAAATAAAATATTCGTTAGATAACGAAATGGTTTCTTCAGACATTATTGGCTCAACAGCACCATCTATTTTCGATAGCAAAGCCACAATTACAGATAAAGAAACCATTGTGGTTTATGTTTGGTATGATAATGAATATGGTTATTCTCATCAAGTAATGCGTTTGGCAAAACACATCGCTAAAGTGAGAAGGTATACGTATTATTAGTATGATGTTTTTTAGATTTTATAGAGTATTTATAATTAATATATCAACCATTTTAACAATTAAAAAAAATACAAAGTTTTCCTCAAGATAATACCCATAACATTTTTGTTTTGGGTATTTTATTTTAGATTTTTTGATGATTTTTCAAGCCTTTTTACAAGGCTATACCTAAAACCTAATGTTTATCAGTTGATTATAGTTTTTATGAATTTAACCATAATTAAAATTTTTTAAAATTGTATTTTTTTAAGTTTGGAGCTTCTATTTTGTTTGTTTGATTTCCTCTAGATATTTTCTACTGATATATCGTAAAAATCATAAGTAAAAAAAATACAACAATCAACTACAGGTTCTTTTTTGTATTTTCGAACTTTTATCTTGTTGAATTCAATTCAGTTTAAAATAAAAACATAAAGTTTGATAAATAAATTAAGCATATCATGAACTGGGAACAACTACTTTCTTTAAAACGTTTTGGAGATACCCAAAAAAGACCAAGAATAGCTCAAGACGAAACACGATTGGGTTTTGAAGTAGATTTTGATAGAATCATATTTTCATCAGCATTTAGAAGTTTACAAGACAAAACACAAGTAATTCCACTTTCTGAAACCGATTTTGTACACACACGTTTAACGCATAGTTTAGAGGTTTCTGTGGTAGGTAGAACTTTAGGCAGAAGAGTAGGTAAAGTATTACTAGAACGTCATCCCAAATTAGTAGAACTTGGGTATACTTTTAATGATTTTGGAGCAATAGTCGCTGCAGCATCAGTTACACATGATATTGGAAATCCGCCTTTTGGACATTCAGGAGAAAAAGCCATTGGAGAATATTTTAAAACAGGCAATGGTTTAAAATACAAAGAGCATTTAACACCAAAAGAATACCAAGATTTAGTTGATTTTGAAGGAAATGCAAACGGATTTAAAATCCTCACAGAATCAAGAGAAGGAATTTTAGGCGGTTTACGTTTAAGTTATGCCACTTTGGGAGCTTTTTTAAAATATCCAAAAGAAAGTTTACCAAAAAAACCTACAACACATATTGCCGATAAAAAATATGGATTCTTTCAGTCAGAAAAATCAGAGTTTTTGGATGTTGTAGAAGAGTTAGGAATGAAATCTAAGTCTTCAGAAAACAGTTCATTTTATAGGCATCCATTAGCATATTTGGTAGAAGCCGCAGATGATATTTGTTACACAATTATTGATTTTGAAGATGGTATTAATTTGGGTTTAATTGATGAAGACTATGCTTTAGAGTATCTTTCTAAATTGATTAAAAACATCAACAGAGAAAAATATTATGAACTGCAACACACTAAAGATAGAACTGCTTATTTAAGAGCCATAGCCATTAGTGCACTGATTGATGAGGCTGTAAATATATTTTTAAATAATGAAAAGGCAATTTTAGAAGGCGATTTTGAGAAATCTTTATTAGACAAATGTAAGTATGAGGCACAAATAAACGACATTATAAATATTAGCATTGAAAAGATATACAATAGTAAAGAAGTAATTGAAAAAGAAGTGGCTGGTTATAGAATAATTGCAGATTTACTAGATGTTTTTGTAAACGCGTTAAATAATAAGTTTACAGATTCACAATCTAATTTCGATAACTTGGTATTGAATTTGCTGCCAAAAGAATATCAAATAGAAACCAACAATCTATATCAACGAATTATGCAGGTATGTAGTTATGTTTCAAGAATGTCAGATGGTTATGCTATTCGATTACATAAAAAATTAACAGGGAATATTATTTAGTATCTTTTTAATATAATATCTTTAGTTTTTTAAATTAATGAATATGAATACTAAAAAAAAATTGTTAGTTTTTACAATTATTTGCTGTTCATTTATTTTTTGTAAAACCAAAAAAGTGAATGAAACCAATATGCAAGAAAACAAACTAACTACTACTAACAAAAAAATAACTACAGATAAAGTCTATAATTTCGATAAATCTAAAGTATTGATTTTAAAATATATAGTTGATAAAAATCCTATTATTAAATACAATTATAAAGTTATTGATGTAAAAACTCAGAAAGAACTAAAAGAAGGTGTTTTTACTGGTGATAAAATAGAATGGCTAGATAATAATACATTAAAATGTACTCCTTATGTTGGTATGGTTAAAAAAGATGATGATCGAGTACTAGAAAACACTACCAAGAATAACGTAAATTTTATAACTATAAAAGTAAATTAATTCAATATAAATTAGAAAATGAAAAAAAACTATTGGTCAAATGCATTGTATTTAAGTCTATTCGCATTATTTTTTTGGAGTTGTCAGCAAAATGAAACGAAAAATATTCTAAATCAAACTGATAAAAACTACAAGAACTTTAAGGGGTATAAAGAAACACCAAAAAAAACTAAAAAAGAAGCTGATCGAAAAAAAGGAATTGAAAAAATTGCAGACTATCAAAGAATAATCAGAAAAGGTATTAATGAAGAAAAATCATCATATAAAGAAGGATACCTTATAGAAGAGTATAACAAAGCTAAGGTAAATAAGTTAGCTAGAAAATCTAAAAGTGTATTAAATCCTATTTTTACAGAAAGAGGTCCAAATAATGTTCCTGGACGTTCTAGAGGTATAGCCATTGATCCAACAAATTCAAATAGATGGTTTATTGCAACAGTAGGTGGTGGTTTATGGCTTACAGAAGATGCTGGTAGCACTTGGGCAAGCATAACCGAAAACAAAATCCCAAATTTAGCAACATCCACAGTTGTAATTAGTCAAACTAACCCAAATGTTCTGTATGTTGGTACTGGTGAACCTTTTGGAAATTTAGGAGCTATTGGAGGTTCTGGCGTTTTTAAAACTATAGATGGTGGAACTACATGGCAAAGTCTAAGTGCAACATCTTTTTATGGTGATGTAGGTAGAATGATTATTAATCAAAGTGATGATAATAGTGTAGTGATTGGTACTACTAAAGGAATTTATAAAACTGTAAATGGAGGTACTAGTTGGATTCAAACATATTCTGGTGGTAATGTACAAGATTTAGATGTAGACCCAACAAATTTTAACAATCAATATGGTTCTGTAAATGGAGTTGGAATCGTAAAAAGTACAGACGCTGGTGAAACTTGGACATTAGCATTTGATACAGCAGATGTTAATACGAGTCATGCAAGATTTGAAATGGATGTTTCTGAAGTTAACCCTTCTATTTTATACGTATGTGCTTATTCTGGCTCAGGTGGTACAGTAAGTACCAATACAGATTTGTATGTTTCTAAAAATTCTGGAGCTACCTTTACAAATTTAAAAGCAACTGCAAGTGCCATAGATGATAGATTAGATTTAGTAGCTGGTCAAGGATGGTATGACAATATAGTTTTAGCACATCCTTTTAATGAAAATATTTTTTATGTTGGTGGTGTAGAATTATTTAAAGTTACTATAAGTGACAATAATACATTTGAAGCAGTTGAAATGGCTGCCACACAACAAAACAGCAACTTAAATCAATTAAATACAAATGTACATGTAGATCAGCATGGTTTAAAATCAATTAAAGGAGCAAATAATCAATTTCAATTATTATTAACCAATGATGGTGGTGTAAATTTGAGTAATTTAAGTACTGATCCTGGTGTTAATAGAGGAGATTGGACAGATGCTGTGAAGGGAAAAAATAGTACGCAGTTTTATGGAGCAACAAAACAAAATGGATTTGATAATTACCTTGCAGGTGCACAAGATAATGGTTGTTGGATATCTTTAAACAATGATGCAACTAAAGATAAAGAGTATATTGATGTATGGGGTGGTGATGGATTTGAAGTAATTTGGCACTATGATAGGCCAGGAGACTTTTTAGTTAGTTCGCAAAATAATGTAATTGGAAGGTATGTTAATAATGCATATGCTGGTTTTTCCAGAGTATCACAATCACCAATTTTTTATACTAAACTTTCAAATTCAGATAGCAATCCAGATGTAGTTTTTTCTGTTTCAGAAAGTGGAGTGCATAGATCTCAAGATTTTGGTGAAAATTGGGAGTCGATAAATATGGGGTCAAATTTTTCTCCGGGTTCTACGAGTGCTTTTAATGTAAAAGTATCTAAAGCGGATGCGAACATTGTTTGGGCTGGTGCTGCTATGACAGAGTCTGGCTCATTTGTTTTAAAAGTGTCAGAAGATAATGGGTTAACATTTAACTCAGCAGGTACTTATGATAATCCAAGAGGAGATCATAATTTTTTTATCTCTGGCATAGCTACATCTTATACAGAAAGAAATAGAGCTTATGCTTTATTTTCTTCAAATTTAGCACCAAAGATTTTAAAAACTGAAGATTTAGGAAAAACATGGGAAGATATTTCTGGTTTTGCTAGTGGAGGTCTTTTAAACCTTTCTGGTTTTCCAAATGTAGCAGTACATTCGGTTTTAGAAATGCCTTTTAA
This sequence comes from Polaribacter sp., assembly GCF_965660385.1. Classification (GTDB taxonomy): domain Bacteria; phylum Bacteroidota; class Bacteroidia; order Flavobacteriales; family Flavobacteriaceae; genus Polaribacter. Next base: position 17,986 of record NZ_CBFHZT010000030.1, on the reverse strand, counting down.
CAAAGATATTATTTGGGCAGGAACAGATATTGGTATTTTTCAGACAGAAAATGGTGGTGCTAATTGGAGTATTATTTCAGATTTTCCTTCAGTAGCAACTTATGATATGAAGATAGTTAACGACCAAATTGTAATTGCCACTTATGGTAGAGGTATTTGGTCTGCTACAATTCCAGAGTTAAATTCCTTTACACCTGCAAAATACCTTGCTTTGCCAGAAATCTCTACTGGCCAAGATATAGAGAATGGTAATACATTAATAACATACAAAATCATAAGTGATGATGTTAGTAAAGCCAAAATATTTATAGATGATGTAGAGCAAGAAGAAATAATACAAAACTTTGTTTTAGGTACTGAATACACTTATGTAGCTAATGACCTAACAGAAGGCGAGCATAAGGTAGGGATCAAATTATTTGATGAGACAAATAATATTGAAACGCCAGTTGTTAATAAAGAGTTTTCAGTGATAGATTTTAATATTCCTAGCGAAGCTATGGAAATAAGTGAATTTCAGTCAACAGATGCTTATATTTTTAATAATAGCTTTCGTTTAAATAATGGTTCTGTAAAAAATGAGTTAGGTAGTAACATCCTATATTCTGTTATTAATAATGCTGATCACCCTTATAAAGATAACAGTGTATATAGTATGATTTTAAGGCAACCTTTAATTTTATCAGCAGAAAATGATACCTTTATTTATGAAGATGTTGCCATAGTTGAACCCTTTACAGATGATTTAACCGATTTGAGTCAGTTTTTTGATTATGTAATTATTGAAGCATCAACAGATTTAAAGAACTGGGTAGAATTAGATAAGTATGATGCAAGAAGATTTCCTGAATGGATAGAAGAATATAACAAAGACGTCAATACAAGTGTTACCGATAATTTATTTAAAGAACAATCTATTGCTATTTCAAGTAAAGGTTTTTCTTACGGAGATACAGTAGTTTTTAGGTTTTCTTTAATTACAGACCCTGCAGCAAATTCTTATGGCTGGGCAATAAAATCTATAAATAGTGCTCCTACATCATCTGTAGATGATGTTTTAACGGGGTTAACTTCTTTTACAGTATATCCAACCATATCAAATGGTAACTTTACTGTTTTTGCAAAAAGTAAAACAGGTAAATCTAAATTGAATATTTTTGATATTGCCGGAAAAGAGGTGTATAAAACACAATTAAATTTTAACAGCATAGAGAAACAAAAACTTTCTATAAATGTAAATGCGGGTGTGTATTTTGTTAAACTTACAGCAGAAGATGGTAAAATATCAACACAAAAAATAATTATTGAATAATTTTCAAAAAACATCATAAAAAAAGACGTCAATTGACGTCTTTTTTTATGAATAAAACTCAAAAAGCTTCTTTAAGCTATTAGCATCTAATCCCAGTTTGTGTAAAAGTCTATTTGTATTTCCATGTTCTATGAACCTATCAGGAATTCCAAGAATTTCAATATTATTTTTATAATGATGTTTAGCTGAAAATTCTAAAATAGCAGTTCCAAATCCTCCTATTGCAACACCATCTTCAATGGTTATAATAGTAGTGTACTTTTTAAAAATTTTATGGAGTAGTTTTTCGTCTAGGGGTTTTACAAAACGCATATCAAAATGTGCAATATCATTTCTATTTTTAGATAAACCAATCGCTTCTGTAACATTTTTAGCTATTGAACCTATAGATAAAACTGCAAGGTTATCACCTTCTTTTAAACAAATTCCTGTACTTATTTGAATTTTCTGAAAAGGTTTTTGCCAGTAAAGCGTATTTCCATATCCTCTTGGGTAACGAATTGCAATCGGATTTTCTAACCCTAATTGAGCCGTATATAAAATATTGCGAAGTTCAATTTCGTCTCTTGGAGCACATATTATAAGATTAGGTATGCATCTTAAATAGGCCAAATCAAAAACTCCATGATGAGTAGCCCCATCTTCACCCACCAAACCTGCCCTATCTAAACAAAAAACAACAGGTAAATTTTGCAAAGCAACATCATGTATTATTTGATCGTATGCACGTTGTAAAAAGCTAGAATAAATATTGCAAATAGGCATTAATCCTTGCGTAACCATTCCAGCAGCTAAAGTAACAGCATGCTGTTCTGCAATACCAACATCAAAAGTTCTTTCAGGAAATTTTTCGAACATCAATTTTAAAGAACTACCAGTTAACATGGCTGGTGTAATAGCTACAATTTTTTTATTTTGTTTTGCTAATTCAACAATAGTTTTGCCAAAAACATCTTGATATTTGGTGTAAAGATTTTCGATGTTTTTTTGTCGTTCACCAGAAATTTTATCAAATTTTCCTGGTGCATGATACGTTACTTGATCTTCTTCTGCTTTTTGTAAACCTTTACCTTTTGTGGTAATTACATGCAGAAATTTGGGGCCTTTTACAGTTTGTAATCGTTTTAATTCTGATAAAATTTTTGGAAGGTGATGCCCATCTATGGGGCCAGAGTAATTAAAATTTAATGCTTTTATAATGTTGTTTTGTGCGGCTAACCTTTTATCACTTTTAACCTTAGTCAAATACTCTTTTACAGCACCAACTGCAGGATCAATACCAATGGCATTATCATTTAAAATAATTAATAAATTTGCTTTAGAAACTCCAGCATGATTTAAGGCTTCAAAAGCCATTCCACTTGCAATGGAAGCATCACCAATTACAGCAATATGATGTTTTTCAGTAGCGCCTTTTAAATTAGAGGCTATTGCCATGCCTAAAGCAGCAGATATTGAGGTAGATGAATGTCCAACCCCAAAAGCATCATAGTTACTTTCATTTCTTGACGGAAAACCAGCAATGCCTCCAAATTGTCTATTGGTATGAAAAATATTTTTTCTACCTGTTAAAATTTTATGTCCATAAGCTTGGTGGCCAACATCCCAAACCAGTACATCTTTAGGAGTGTTAAACAAATAATGAATTGCTATGGTTAATTCAATAACTCCCAAACTTGCACCTAAATGGCCTTCTTTAGTAGAGACAATATCAATAATAAACTCCCTTAATTCTTTAGCTAATTGAGGCAGTTGTTCAGGATTTAATTTTCTTAAATCTTCAGGGTTTGAGATGTTGTTTAATAAATTTTTCACGTTACCACAAAAATACAATTTAAGTTTTTGTAATATTGATTTTTATATTCTTAAAAATGATACAACCTTTTGATGATACTTATTTTATGAAAAAAGCTTTGCAAGAAGCTGAAATTGCTTTTAACAAAGGCGAAATTCCTGTAGGTGCAGTAATAGTTTTAAACGGCAAAATTATTGCAAGAGCTCATAATTTAACAGAAACATTAAATGATGTTACTGCCCATGCAGAAATGCAGGCTTATACTGCAGCTGCTGATTATTTAGGTGGTAAGTATTTAAAGGATTGTATTTTGTACGTTACTTTAGAGCCATGCCAAATGTGTGCAGGTGCAAGCTATTGGGCACAAATTGGTAAAATTGTTTTTGGTGCCTCTGAACCAGAAAAGGGTTTTATGATTTTAAAAACAACTTTACACCCAAAAACAAAAGTGGTTTCTGGAATTTTAGAACAAGAATGTTCTCAAATATTAAAACGTTTTTTTATCGAAAAACGTAATTTGAATTAATGATTTGTTAAAGTTTTGTAAGAGCTTGTCTTTTCATGTAACTTTAAAGATTAATTCAAACTTTTACAATGAAAAACACATCACTTACTTTCTTGTTTTTATTGTCATTATTATCAATAAAAGCACAAGAAACTCCAGAACCAAATTACAGGCAAGCAGCAAGATTTTCACCAACCAAAATTGCAAAAATGGTACATTCTACCTCTGTAAGTCCAAATTGGTTGCAAAAAGGAAATCGATTTTGGTACCAATATAAAACGGCTACAGAAGGTGCTAAATATTATATTGTTGATGCTGATAAAAAAACAAAAAAGCCATTATTTGACAATGTAAAAATGGCCAAATGGTTATCGGAAATTACCAAAGACCCTTATGAAGCAAAGCATTTGCCTCGTTTTAATTTTACGTTTACAAAAGATGAAAAAGCAATTCGTTTTTATGTAACATCTAATGAAGAAGTAGAGGTAAAAGAAGAGGATAAAGGTGATGCAAAAAAAGATTCGACTTCAACCAAAAAGAAGAAGAAAACCAAACCTAAAATGGAGAAAAAAATCTACCATTTAGAATATAGATTAGGTGGGAATGGGCTTACCATTTTAGATACAGAAAAAAAGAAAAAAGAACCTTGGAAAAAATGGGCAAATATAGCTCCAGATAGTTCAATTGTTTTGTATTCAAAGAATTACAATTTGTATTGGATGGATAAGGCTAATTTTTTGAAAGCTGTAAAAGACGAAAAAGATACAACCATTGTAGAAAATCAATGGACAAAAGATGGTGAGCGAGATTATAGTTATGGAGGAAGAACTTATGGAAAAACAGATAAGGAAAAAAAGAAAGCAGAAAAAGACAGACAAAGTATTTACGGGTATTGGTCTCACGATTCTAAAAAGTTTGTGTTTACCAGATCTGATGCAAGGCATATAGAAGATTTGTGGGTTATTCATTCCACCAAAAAAGGTCGTCCTCAATTAGAGACTTATAAATATCATATGGCTGGTGAGCAAGATTTTTATAAGAATGAGATGTTGGTTTTCGATATCCCATCAAAATCTAAAAAAGAAATTGAATTAGATTCTACAATTCAACAATCAATAAGTGTTTACAGTTATCCAAGAAATAAATCTGACAGAAATGATGAACATCACCCTACGAAATTATTATCTAAAAAAGGTAAAATTTATTTTAGTACGGTTAGCAGAGATCGTAAAAGATTAGACATTCATGTTGCAGATATGGCAACTGGAGAGGTTAAAACAATAATCGAAGAACATGCTAACGTTTACATTGAAAATAGAGGAAAATCAATACGATTGTTTAATAACGAACAAGAAATTTTGTTTTGGTCAGAGAGAGATGGTTGGGGACATTATTATTTGTATGATTCAGATGGAAATTTAAAAAGACAAGTTACCAATGGTCCTTTTCACATAGATCGTTTTGAAGGGATAAACGAAAAAACAAGAGAAGTCTTTTTTACTGCAAACGGAATTGCCAAAAATCAAGATCCTTATTATGCACATCTGTATAAAATCAACTTAAACGGATCTGGCTTAAAATCGTTAAACCCTGGAGATTATAATACAAGTATTAGTTTATCAGATTCTAATCAATATTTCGTGAGTAATTTTTCTAGAGTTAATACCATACCTAAATCTGAACTAAGAGATGCTAATGGAAAATTGGTAATGTCTTTAGAAGAAGCAGATTTATCTCAATTATTTGCTGCTGGATATCAATTTCCAGAACCTTTTAAGGCAAAAGCGGCAGACGGAATTACAGATATTTACGGAGTAATTTATAAACCTTATGATTTTGATTCTATAAAAAAATATCCATTAATTGAATATGTATATCCTGGACCTCAAACAGAGGCTGTAAACAAATCTTTTTCTCAATATATGGATAGAACAGATCGTTTGGCACAAGTTGGTTTTGTGGTAATTACGTTAGGTAACAGAGGTGGTCATCCTGCACGTTCTAAATGGTATCATACTTATGGATATGGAAATTTGCGAGATTATGGTTTGGCAGATAAAAAATATGTAGCTGAACAATTGGCAGATAAATATGATTTTATCGATATTGAAAAAGTAGGAATTTTTGGTCATTCTGGTGGTGGATTTATGTCTACAGCAGCAATGTTGGTTTATCCAGATTTCTTTAAAGTGGCGGTTTCATCTGCAGGGAATCATGATAATACTGTTTACAATTCATGGTGGAGTGAAACACATCATGGAATTAAAGAAGAAGTGGATGCTGACGGAAAAATTAAGTACAAATATATGATTGATAAAAACCAAACGTTGGCAAATAATTTAAAGGGTAAAATTTTGTTGGCAACTGGTGATGTTGATAACAATGTGCATCCGTCAGCTACTATTAGAATGGTAAATGCATTTATAAATGCCAATAAGAGGTTCGATTTTATGCTATTTCCTGGAAGTAGACATGGCTTTAAAGACAGAGAATATTGGTTTTGGAGAAAGGCAGATTATTTTAGCAAACACTTATTAGGTGAAGAAACTAATTTTGTTGATATCGTAGAAATGAATAGAGATAAAGCATTAAAGAAATAATTGCATAACTATTTAAATTTAGGGTGAGATTTAATTCTCTCTATAAAAATCCAAGGTTTAGACATTTTCTAAAACTTGGATTTTTTTGGTTTTAGCCCCTAAAACAGTTTCGTTAAACTCATTAAATAGGTGAAAAATGTATGATTTATCCTGTAATTTTCTGTTGCAATCTAATAGTGGTTAAATAAAACCCTCTTTTAAATGTTTCCTTGGATATATTTTCCTTGGTAAATAAAAATTTATTTACTAACTTTGTAATGAAATTATAATATCATAAAAAATAACTAACATTAGATATTACGCTTCAATACAAGTATGAGATTAATTAATGCATTTTTTACTTAATTTATTAAAGACGATAAAGCAAAAGTTAAAATCGCTGTATTAAAGGTTTTATTTTACTTTTTATTTTAGATGAAAACAATAGACTATTTAAAAATTAACTAATTCAGTATTAAATAATTAAAAATGAAAATTTTAAATATCAACTCAAGCAGTAACAAGTCAGGTTCAACATCAACAAATTTTGCAGATAAAGTTGTAGCACATTTGTTAAAAGAAAATGAAGGATCTACAGTTGTAAAAAGACATACAACTTATTCAAATATACCATTCATTGATGAATCTATTTTAGGAGCATTGTTTCCACAAGGAGAAAGAACAGAAGCTCAAAAAAAAGCTTTACAATTATCTGATGAATTGGTAGATGAATTATTTGAGGCAGATGTTTTAGTAATTGGAGCGCCAATTTATAATTTTTCTGTACCAGCATCATTAAAAGCATATTTCGATTTAATTGCAAGAGCAGGCTTAACTTTTAAATATGGAGAAGCTGGACCAATTGGTTTATTAGAAAATAAAAAAGCATACATTGTAATGTCTAGTGGAGGTACAGAAATTGGAAGTGAAGCAGATTTTGCTGGCAATTATATCAAACACTTTTTAGGTTTTTTAGGAATTACGAATGTAGAATTTGTTAAATTAGACCAATTAATGTTTGGTAGTGAGCCAAAAATTGAGGCCGCTAATAAAAAAATAGCAGAAATCGTATAGTAATTAGCCTATAAAAACAAAATAATGAAAAAAATATTAGCATTTGCAGGTAGTACAAGTTCCACTTCAATTAATAAGCAGTTGGCAACTTTTGCAGCAGAAAACTTAAAGGAAACTGATTTTAATGTCATTGATTTAAGAGACTTTTCTTTACCTATCTATAGTGAAGATGAAGAAAAAGAGCGCGGTTTACCAGATGATGCAAAACGTTTTTCAGCATTATTTGATGAGTATGATGGTTTTATTTTATCGTTAGCAGAGCACAATAGTTCTTATGCTGCAGCTTTTAAAAACATTTACGATTGGAGTTCTAGAGTTAATGCAAATGTTTTTAGAGATAAGCCTTTATTATTAATGGCAGCATCACCTGGAGGTTTAGGAGGTAGATTTGTTTTAGAATCTGGTATTGCTCGTTTTTCTAGAATGGGAGCTAAAGAATTGGTTAGTTTTTCTTTCCCTAATTTCTATGATAATTTTAAAGAAGGTAAAGTTGTAAATAAAGAATTGTTAGATGCTTTAATACAAAAAGTTAACAAGTTTGAAGAGTTTGTAAATTCGTAATATGAAGATAATTTTATACGGCAAGCAAGGCCATGCCTATACAGTTGCATTTAAAAATTTCTTAAATTCTACAGATGAACCTTATGTTTATAAAGATATCTCAAAAGACGTGGAGGCCAGAGAGCACAGCAAAAAGTTATATGGAGGCGTTGCAAAATATCCCACTTTATTTGTAGATGATAAAGTGTATTTAACGCCAACTACAGAAAAATTTAATAAAATAATGCAAGATTTAAAGTTAAGAGCGTGATAATGGTTTCAAGCTTAAAGTTTGAAGAATTGACAATGAAGTTGGCAACTATAAGAAGAGAGTTTTGAAAATAAATAGTTGAAAATTCAAATCTGTTAAAGTACAGATAATAATAATTGAAATTTTAGTTTAAAACACCAAACACCAAACACCAAACACCAAAAACCAAACACCAAACATTAAACACAGAACATGGGTGATATTTCTAAAGACATAAAATCTACTTTTAAAACGAATAAGCTTAAGGCATTAATCAACATAAAATATACATCGAATTGGTTAAGCAGCAAAGAAAATGAGTTTTTTAAACCTTATGGTATCTCACCTCAACAATACAATATTTTAAGAATTTTACGAGGTGCAAAAGATAAAATTAAGGTGCAAGTAGTTAAAGATAGAATGATAGAAAGAGCACCAAATGCCACTCGTTTAATGGACAAATTATGTGATAAATCTTTAATAGAAAGAGAACGTTGTGAACATGATAGGAGAGTGGTATATGTAAAAATTAAAAATGAGGGGTTAGTACTATTAAAAACAATAGATGACAACAAAAACTTATCATTCTTAGAAAAATTAACTGAGGAAGAGGCAATATTACTCAGTGATTTATTAGATAAAATCCGATAAAAAAATTTACAAAAATATTTTCCTTGGAAAATATTATAAATGAGTTTAATTTATGAAACCAACATATAAAAGACAAAAAGTACCAAGCGTTTTTATTTTAGTGACCTAAAATTTAAAAAATAAGATTAATTGATTTTCTTACGTAAAAAAAGAGTTGAATCAATATAAAAACTAAAAATGAAAACATATAAAACAATTCAAAATATAGTACCAAGTCCTTTAGTAAATATGGGGCCAATTCGTTTACGTCAGCCTTTGCCAACTCAAGGTATTGAAAATGTAGACCCATTTTTGTTGCTTCATCATTATGGACCTTATGCAATTTCCGAATTCAACAATCCTTTTGATTTAGGACCACATCCACACAGAGGTTTTGAACCTATTACCCTTTTGTTTAAAGGCGAACAATTTCACAGAGATTCTTTAGGGAACGAAATGGTTGTAAAAGGCGGAGGTGTGCAATGGACGACTGCAGGACGTGGAATTATTCATGCAGAAGCGCCAACAAAAGAATTTGTTAAAAGAGGAGGTGATTTAGAAGGCATTCAATTGTGGTTAAATTTGCCTGCTAAGGATAAAATGATGACACCAAATTATCAACATTTAGAGGATGAACAAATACCAAAATTATTTTCTGATGATAAAAAAGTACAAATAAATGTTGTTGCTGGAAATCAAAAAGGTGTTTATGGTAATATTAAAACACAAACAGTGGTCAATGTATTTACTGCAAATGCAGCTGAAAATGGACAAATTGAAATTGAGATTCCAGAACATCATCAATCATTAATTTATCTATTAGATGGTGAAATTTTAGTGAATGATACTTCAATTTTAAAGAAAGCAGCAAACCAAATGGTAACGTTTAATCAAGATGGCAATACCGTAAAATTTGAAGCTAAAGCTAAAAGTACTTTACTAATTTTATCAGGAGAACCGATTAACGAAAAAATAACCCAATATGGACCTTATGTGATGAATACGCAAACTGAAATTTTAGAAGCAATGCGCGATTATCAACAAGGAAAAATGGGGTATTTATATTAACAAAACCTTGAAGCAGCTTCAAGGAAATAAACATGTTTATTATGAAAAAAATAATTCACAAAGCAGGCTCTAGAGGATTCGCAAATCATGGGTGGTTAAGATCTTATCACACTTTTAGTTTTGCTAGTTATCAAAATCCAGAAAGAATGAATTTCGGTATGTTAAGGGTTTTAAATGACGATGTTGTTCAGCCTAATATGGGGTTTGGTACGCATCCGCATAGAAATATGGAAATCATTTCGATACCAATTACAGGACCATTATCTCACAAAGATAGCATGAATAATAAACGTGCAATTGAAGTAGGCGAGGTGCAAGTAATGAGTGCAGGAACTGGTATTACGCATTCAGAATTTAATGACAGTAAAACGAAAGAAAGTAATTTTTTACAACTTTGGATAATTCCAGAAAAGCAAGAAGTTGAACCTTATTATGATCAAAAAAAGTTTGATGAACTTGGTAGAAAAAATAAATTTCAAACCTTAGTTTCTCCAAGAGATAAACAAATAGAGGGTTCTTTACCAATACATCAACAAGGTTATATTTCTATGATAGATTTAGACGAAGGGTTTACAACTGAATATGAATTAAAAAATGGAGCCTATTTTTTCTTAATTCAAGGAGAGGTTGATGTGGCAGATGAAACTTTAGAACATAGAGATGCAGTGGGAATTTCAGAAACCCAAAAAGTAACTGTTAAAGCATCAAAAAATAGTAAATTATTAGTGATTGATGTACCTATGCAATAAAGCAAACAATTCAGTCTAAAAAAAGAGGTTAACTAAAAGTCAGTATCAGCTTTTAGTTAACCTTTTTTTATGAATATCAAAATCTGCAATGTAATTTATTTAAGCCATCACAGAAGCTTTCATTGATTTTCGATATAGGAATTTGTTAAAGATATTTCGTTTACCAAAATTATTCATAGATTTTGCATTGATAAATTTTCCAAATAAAATTTTGTTTACGCCAAAATATTCATATGTATTTCCATCTGTAAACGTAACTTCTAGCAACATACTTTTATGATGCCAGTCTGATACCTGAAATTCAGTAATAGTGGTTTTGTAGGCTTCTAAATTCGCTGCTTTCGTTTCAGGAGCAATACTTACTAAAAAATGATAACCATCTATAATTTCTGTACTTACTTCTTCTGCTTCTGCTTTTTTTTCTTCGTCTTGAAATTTATCTGGATGCCATTCTTTTACCAAATTTCTATAGGTTTTCTTTAGTTCTTTCAAATCAATAGCACCTTCTATATTAAAAAGCTTTTTATATTGTTTTATTCGTTTCATGTCTTGTTTTAAAAATGGCTGCAAAAGTATTGATAATAAATGGATTGAAATTTATTTATAGCATCTATTTAGTGTTTTTTAATCTAATCCCAATTCTTTACGTTCATCAACATCAGTAACACCATTTTTATTCCAATAAGCCGATTGTATCGTTTTAATTTTTTTGGCTGTTGTGGTCAACGTTTTTCCATGGCTAACAATGGTTTCTTCCCAAGAAGCAATTGAGTTAGGAAAGGTTTTTGTAGCCCTAATTTTAAGTGTTCTCTGTAAAGTTGGGTAATTTATTTCATAAATCATAAAACCATCTTTCTCATTCACACTAGCTGTTGCTTCATACGCTTGGAATTTTTTATGATTCAAACCTAAATACTCAAAAGACGGAATAATCTCTAGTTTGCCTATTGGTAAATTTTCTGGTGATATTCTTAATTGATTCCACAATTCATTTTCTAAAATAGTTTTTTTTAGGTTGATTTTTCGATCAGCATTACTTTCAAAATAAGAATAAAATTGCACCTCATAATTATCTCTATTATTCAATTGCACAAAGGTATTTCCACACCATTCTTGTGCAGAAAAAGAAATTTTAATCGCTTCTTTATTGATATCAATAGGAGAGAGGGTGCTTGTCATCAACGAATAAGGATAAATGCCTGTAGTATATTTTTTAGTACTATTCAATTTTAAAACAGGAATATTTTTATCATTTTTATAATCGGCTTTCACTTGTTTTTGTGGTAAAAAATCTTCAGTTACAAAGATATGTACAGCTTTACCTTCATGAATTTCTCCATAACGCACTTGCGATGTTTTATAGGATGTTATTTCTGCTTTACCTGAATACCAATATTTATTAAAATCAGGATGTTTTTCAAAAGTTTTTAAAGGTTTTTGTATGGTTTTATTAGTAGTCTGTTGATCTGGTTTAGTACAGAAAAGTAATAGAAAACTAAAAATAATCGGAGTGTATAAGTTAATCATTCGTGGCATGGTTCTAAAATTTATCATTACACTAAATTACGATAATTAGTAGCGATTTTAAATTTTAGAATGTTAACAAAAATGAAAAAGGGATTTTATATTTTTGTGTAAAAGAAACACATAGGTATGACGCAGTCCATAAAATTAACAGTAGATGCAGTAGTATTTGGTTATGAAGAAGGTAAAATTACGGTTTTATTAATCAAAAGAAAATACGAGCCATTTAAAAATAAATGGGCAATTCCTGGAGGTTTTATTCTTGATGATGAATCTTTAGAAGAAGCAGTAGAAAGAGAGTTGTTTGAAGAAACTGGCGTAAAAATTAATTATTTAGAACAATTGTATACCTTTGGAAATCCTGAAAGAGATCCTAGAGGTAGAATAGTATCTATTGCTTATTTTGGTTTGGTAAGGCCAGATACTTTTAGGTTGTTTGCATCTACAGACGCAGAAGCTGCCCAATGGTTTGCTATTGATGATTTACCAGAACTTTCTTTTGATCATAAGTCGATTTTAGAAATGGCAATTAAAAGGCTACAAGGTAAAATCACTTATGAACCTATTGGATTTGAGTTGTTAGATCAGAAGTTTCCATTTTCTGATTTAGAGAAATTATACAGTACCCTTTTAGGGAGAAAAGTAGACAGGCGAAACTTCAGAAAAAAAATAATTGGCTTAAATGTACTCGATGAATTGGAAGAAAAAGTGTCTAAAGGTTCTGGAAGACCTGCCAATTTATTCCAATTCAATACCAAAAGATACTTCCAACTCAAAAAAGAAGGTATTATTTTTGAAATTTAAATTACTGAAATTTAGTTAATTAAATATTTTGTGTAAAAATAACGCAAATAAATTTTTGTTAAATTGTATTTTCAATATATATTTGTGTCATAATTACGCAAAATAAAATATTATGAACGCATTATTTTTAACTGACGGTTACAAAACAGGACATCATCAACAATATCCAAAAGGAACTGAAGAGGTTTATTCTAATTGGACACCAAGGAGCAACAAATATGCTCCAAAAGGATGTGATAAAGTAGTTTCTTTTGGGCAACAATATGTTATAACATGGTTGCACAATTATTTTCAAGAGAATTTTTTTTCAAAAGATAAAAAAGCTGTTTGTAATGAAATAAAGCAAGAACTTTCTTTGTACTTAAATACAGCTTATGATGTTTCGCATTATGAAAGTTTACACGATTTACAGTACTTGCCAATAAGAGTAAAATCTTTACAAGAAGGGGTAGAGGTTCCAGCTCAAATACCTATGCTTACTATCGTAAATACACATAAAGATTTTTACTGGATAACTAATTTTTTAGAAACTATTTTATCTACAATGTTATGGCAACCTATGACATCTGCAACAATTGCAATCTTATATAAGCGTATTTTTAAAAAATGGACCCTAAAAACAGATAAAGAAAATTTGGGTTTTATAGATTTTCAAGGTCATGATTTTTCTATGAGAGGTATGGGTGGTTTGCAAAGTGTATTATCATCTGGAATGGGGCATGCTAGTGTTTTTTTAGGGTCAGATACTTTACCTATAATCAGCAGTTTAAGAAAATATTATAATGCTAAAGACTTTGTAGTAGGCTCTGTAAATGCAACCGAACATTCTGTAATGTGTGCAGGTACTAAAGATGATGAAATTGGTACATTCAAAAAACTTATGGAAACTTATCCAACTGGTATTTTATCTGTAGTAAGTGATACTTGGGATTTATGGAAAGTACTCACAGAATATTTACCTAAATTACAAAATACTATCTTAGCAAGAGATGGTAAATTAGTCATTCGTCCAGATAGTGGAGATCCTGTTGATATTATTTGTGGAGAAAATAACGATTTGGGAGGCAATACACCTAAAGAGAAAGGTGTAGTTGAGTTGCTTTGGGATGTTTTTGGCGGAACAATTAATACACAAGGTTTTAAAATTTTAAACCCAAAAGTAGGTGCAATTTATGGAGATAGCATTACAACAGAAAGAGCAGAAGAAATTTGCAAACGATTGTATATTAAAGGTTTTGCATCTACAAATGTAGTTTTAGGGATTGGTTCTTTTACCTATCAGTTTAACACCAGAGATACATTTGGCTTTGCAATGAAAGCTACATCTGTTGTTGTAAATGGTCAAAGAAGAGAAATTTTTAAAGATCCAATTACAGATGATGGCATTAAAAAATCTGCAAAAGGTTTGTTAAAGGTTTCTATAGTTAATAACGAATATGTGTTAAAAGATCAGGTCTCAGAAACTCAAGAAAGTCAGGGAGAATTAAAGATAATCTATGAAAATGGAATGTTTTTTAATCAAACGGATTTAAAACAAATTAGAGCTCAGATTCAATTAAATATAGAAAATGATATAGGATTGAATAACAACAAAATTAAGATGATATGCAATATGAACTAAAGAAATTTAAAGACAATCAAATTGCTGCTAAAATTATAGGAAAAGGGAATTTACACGTAAAACTTAGAGGCAGTACCTATGAAGATTTATTCAAAGCAGCTTCAGTCAAAGAAGCTTGGGATGCTGATGTAACAAATAAAAATAATATTGCAGTTTTAACTTTGTATTGTTTAATTGGTCAACGTTCAGACAGAAGGTTTTACCCAAATGAATCTTTCGACTTAAAAATAATTTCAAAATTTATAAATATGATGAATTTTGATAAAGTTGAAATTTTGCACCCCCATAGTTCAGTATCTTTAGCTTTAATCGATAATTCCATAGAAATGAGTTGTTTTGATTATGTGAAAAAAACCTTTGATACTATTGGAAATCCTATTTTGGTTAGTCCAGATGCAGGCGCATATAAAACAACACATACTTTTGCAACAAAACTGAATGCAGATATTATTCCATCTAATAAAGTAAGAATTAACGGAACTCCTAAAATCAAGGTTCAAGGAAACGTAAAGCAAAAAGACTGTTTAATTATTGATGATTTAGCAGATGGAGGAAGAACGTTTACACAATTAGCTCACGAATTAAAAAAACAAGGGGCAAATACTGTTTTTTTATATGTTACACACGCTCAATTTAATTATGGTTTAAAGGAATTAAAGGAGACTATTAATCATATTTTTTGTACCAATAGTTATAAAGATATCGAAGATGATTTTGTTACACAATATAAAGTGATTTAAATAAATTATAAAACGGACTTAATGAAAAAGATTACATATTTAAATGGAGATGCAACAACTCCAGCTACAAGAGGGAATAAAATAATCGTTCATATTTGTAATGATATTGGACGCTGGGGAAAAGGTTTTGTTTTAGCAATTTCAAAAAAATGGAGAGAGCCAGAAAAGTTTTACAAAGATTGGTATAAGAATAGATCTAATAATGATTTTGCTTTGGGGGCTATTCAAATTGTACAAGTTGAAGATGATGTTTTTGTGGTAAATATGATTGGACAAGAAGGAATAAAAAGAAGAAATAACATCACACCAATAAGGTATGAAGCTGTGCAATCTTGTTTAGAAAAAGTGGTAATTAAAGCGAAAGAAATTAATGCGAGTATACATATGCCAAGAATTGGTTGTGGTTTAGCAGGAGGAAAATGGGAAGAAATTGAGTCAATTATCAATAAAACGCTTTTGGATAATAATATAGATGTTTTTGTTTACGATTTTGATTAGAAAGTAAAATGAAAGAAAAAGATAAAAAACAAATCAGTAAGTTTTTGAGCTTGATATTAAGACATCAACCTGAAAAAATAGGGTTACAATTAGATAAAAATGGATGGGCTTGGGTGATAGATATTTTAGAGAAATCCAAATTAAAATTCACTTTAAAGGAATTAGAAGAAATTGTAATGACCAATGATAAAAAAAGATTTAGTTTTAATGATGATAAAACTAAGATTAGAGCAAATCAAGGGCATTCATTAAAGACGATTAATTTAGAACTAAAAACACAAGTGCCACCTAAGGTTTTATTTCATGGTACTATAGAAAAATTTATTCCATCAATAAAATTAGAGGGTTTGCAGAAAATGAATAGACAACATGTACATTTAAGTCCAGATCAGGAAACAGCAATAAAAGTAGGTTCTAGAAGAGGAAAACCAATAATTCTTTCTATAAATGCGTTGCAAATGCATAATGAAGGCTACGCGTTTTATCACTCAGAAAATGGTGTGTGGTTAACGGATAATGTACCTGTTGATTTTATAAATTTAATCCCCAATAATTTAACCTCTGAAAAGCTTTTGGACGAATAAACCAGCTTTGTGAATGCGAAGTTGAAAGTAATATTTTGAATAAAAGCTTGTATCACCTTACTTTAAATAAAGGTTGATATTATCATAATTTTACTTTAATATTGTTGTGATTGTTACAAATAGTAAAAACTTAGTTCAGTCATTTTCTGTCAATTTTCAAATATTTGTTGATCGCGATTTTTATCAATTGTATATAGAAAAAAATCTTTTTATCATTACTGGAAAAAAGATCGTTATCAAATTATTATCTCTATGAATTATGAGTATAATTTAAGTGAAATTAAATTTGGTAAAATCGAATGCAAATAAAAACCCCAATCAAATTTTGATTAGGGTTTATGGTTTATTTCAAAAAAAGTTTAATACAAACTCTTAAATTTTGTTGGATTAAACTCATGCATAATTTCGTACACTTTTTCAAAAATATCTTCAGTAGAAGGTTTCGAGAAATAATCGCCATCAGTACCATAAGCAGGTCTATGAGCTTTAGATGTCAAAGTAGAAGGTTTGCTGTCTAAATATTGATATCCATTTTGCTTTTCTAAAATTTCTTGTAAAATATAAGCAGAAGCACCTCCAGGAACATCTTCATCAACCACTAATAATTTATTGGTTTTTTCTAAACTTTTTACACAATCATGAGACAAATCAAAAGGCAATAAAGATTGTGCATCTATAATTTCAATATCAATTCCAACTTGTGCTAAATCTTTTGCTGCATCTTCTACCAAACGTAATGTAGATCCATAAGAAACAATAGTAATGTCTTTTCCTTCTTTCACGGTTTCTACAACTCCAATTGGTGTTTTAAAATCACCCAAATTGGTTGGTAGTTCTTCTTTTAGTCGATAGCCATTTAGACATTCTATTACTAATGCTGGGTCATCACCATCTAAAAGTGTGTTGTAGAATCCAGCAGCTTTGGTCATATTTCTAGGCACTAAAACATGAATACCTCTTAGGTTGTTAATAATTCCGCCCATTGGCGAACCTGCATGCCAAATTCCTTCCAGTCTATGGCCACGAGTTCTAATAATTAGTGGTGCTTTTTGTTTTCCAAATGTTCTATAACGCAAGGTTGCCAAATCATCACTCATAATTTGGAGTGCGTACAATAAATAATCTAAATATTGTACTTCTGCAATTGGTCTCAAACCACGCATGGCTAAGCCAATTCCCTGACCAATAATAGTGGCTTCACGAATTCCGGTATCAGAAATTCTTATCGTTCCATATTTGTCTTGCAAGCCTTCTAACCCTTGATTTACATCACCAATATAACCAGCATCTTCACCAAAAATTACAACATCATTGTGTTTTTCTAAAATTGCATCAAAATTATCTCGCATAATAATTCGAGCATCTACCAGATTTTTATCTTGAGCATAGGTAGGTTTTTTTTCTAACACTTCTAAGCTACTTAAATCTGTTTCACTTGTTAAATGCGTAGAATATTTATAGTGAGCATCTTTTAATGCAGATTTTATAAAGTTTTGAAGTTCTATTTTATCGCTAAAATATTCATCTTTTAAATACCATAAACATTTCCTTGCTGTAGCTAAAATATCTTTTCTAGTAGGCTCAGTGATGGCTAATAGATCATTTTTATATTTATTGATAAAAGTGCCGTTTTTACTTTTTTGAGTGATGCCCTCTAAGATTTCAGAAACAATTAAACGTTCAGATTTTATTTCATTTAAATAAGCACTCCAA